>SYAC01000013.1 GCA_005787685.1 Planctomycetia bacterium | reverse complement strand
AGCTACGGTGGCACTTACCGATTAAAAACCGCCCGTAGAAACGGGCGGTGAATGTGTAAGAGTACCGATTTTTTGACGTTGGTCAAGTGGGGGACAGTCTGTGGACGAATGGCTTTGTACCGCAGCGGGGTTGTCCACTCAAGCGGGTTCAGCGCCGGCAACGCTCCAGTTCATTTGCTGAAATTGAGGTTTTACTAAATTGGAGAGTGAATTTCGGAGTTCGCAAGGGTTTACATAGAATTCGCCTATAAAACCCCGTTTTTTACAAAATAATTAGCGCATGTCCAAATGCCGAAACTTTATGTCTCGACCATGATCGCTTGGATCACTTTCACCCGTGTTTAGGGTTCCATCATCTTTAAGATTGTTGGCGCCGCCTTCCAACTCAAACATACTTGCCCACCTGGCTTCGGTGCGAGTGTGCCCATCTAACAGCAGAATCAGGCAAGTTTCACCGGGATAGCGAAAGTCAACTTGACCCAGGCTTGTTTTGGTTGAACCAGTATCGGCATCCACCGAACCATCGGTAAATTCACAATTCAATGGGCGAACGGCGAGTGGTCCAGAATCCGTGCTATCTACTGGATCAATGGTTTCGCCAGCACATGAATCAATGAGATACGCGCTGATTTCTGGACGAGTCATTTCACCAAATGTGAAATAGGGTCCCTTGGTGGCATCGTAAGGATGATTTGTTTTTTTACGAAAAGCAAATTTGTCGCTGGCGGTTGACAACATATTCATGCGCGAATCAAAGAAATTGTTCGCTGCAAACATGCCCGGAACGCCTTGCCGCATTGCGTTGCTACCCAATCTATTTGTGGCGATCTCCGAGTCAAGGCTCATGCTCCTTTCGGGATCACTGCCCGTCTCCGGATAGGTGGTGTAGGGGGTCAGGAGCGGCAACTTTGAACGAAATGGAGTCTTGTCATAGTCCGACAATTTTTCGTACAGCGTGTCATCTGGATTATCGAATCGATATTGGTATTCGGTGCTGGTGACTCCGCTGCCACTGTCATCAAACGCAAAATTAGCAATGGGTCCATAGCCAGCGTCGGTCCACAAAATATCAGCCCAAGTTCCTTTGTGTTGATCGCCCATGGGCGGGGACTGTTCACTTCTAAAATTTCCGCGCGACTTCATTTTTCCATTTTCTTGATATCCAGCCGCAATGGAGAAATCAAAAGCGCTAGGAACAACGATGTCGCGATTGGCTTGCGCATAGGACTGCATCAACATGAAAGTTTGTTTCATATTCGACATGCTGCCTGTGCGTCCGGCATTGCCGCGAATGGAATTCAGCGCGGGCAAAAGCAACGCGATTAAAATTCCAATAATGCTGACGACCACCAGAATTTCAATCATGGTGAAGCCATGGCGGGTGGCAAGGCTGCGGGTGGGCATGGAATTCATTGAATTTCCTTGGATTTTCATGGATTTGCTTAAATTGTATTGTGAAATAAGGCGTTTCTATATACGCAGTTCAATGCGTTGCGGGTGCGTTGGCTTAGCCCATGTTCATGGTCATCAGGAACTCGGCGTTGCTCTTGGTCTTGCCCAATCTGCTCTTAAGAAGTTCCATGGCTTCAACCACATTCATATCGCTCACCACTTTGCGCAGACGCACAATTAAATCATGCTCCTTGGGGTCAAGCAACAATTCCTCACGACGAGTGCCGCTGGCGCCAACATCAATCGCTGGATAAATACGCTTCTCCACCAGCTTGCGGTCCAAGTGAAGTTCGGCGTTGCCGGTTCCCTTGAACTCTTCAAAGATCACTTCGTCAGCGCGGCTGCCTGTGTCCACCAATGCGGTGGCAAGAATGGTGAGTGAACCACCATGCTCAATATTGCGCGCCGAGCCAAAGAATTTTTTGGGCTTGATCAACGCGGCGTTGTCCACGCCACCTGAGCCAATTTTTCCAGATCCAGACATGCCATTGTTGTAGCCACGCGCAAGCCGCGTGATGCTGTCAAGCAGAATCACAACATGTTGGCCAAACTCAACCATGCGACGCGCCTTCTCCATCACCATTTCGGCCACTTGAATATGGCGCGACACTTCCTCGTCAAATGTGCTGGCGATCACTTCCACGCGCGGCGGAGTATTGCGGCGGAAATCCGTGACTTCCTCGGGGCGCTCATCAATCAACAACACAATGACGTGGACATCCGAGTGGTTGACGCAAATCGCGTTGGTGATTTGTTGCAGAATCACGGTCTTGCCGGTGCGCGGGGGCGCAACAATTAAACCGCGCTGACCAAAACCAAGCGGCGTGACCATGTCAATAATTCGCGTCTCCAGTTTGGTGGGCTGCCCCACCATTTCCAAATGAATTCGCTTGTCTGGATGCAGCGGTGTAAGCGCCTCAAATGTGGGCAAATCCCGCAGCGCGCTGAGTGGTTTGCCATTGACTTGATCAACATGCAGCATGGTGAAAAACACTTCCGTGTCCTTGGGCGCTCGCACCAAACCAGTCAGCACTTGGCCCTTGCGTAAACCCAGCTTGCGAATGTGCAGCGCGCTTACATAAATGTCATCAGGGCTATCCATGTAGCTGTACTCCGCGCTACGCAAGAAACCAAAACCTTCTTTCATAATTTCAAGCGTGCCGGTGGCGTTCATGAGGCCGTGCTTATTGGCGCGGGCCTTTAGAATTTCAAACGCCAATTTTTGCTTGGGCATGCCGGCTTGGTCTTCAAGACCTTCGGCGCGCGCAAGCTTGATCATTTCCTCGGCGCCAAGTCTGTGCATGCCGGCCACATCAAGGTCTTCCCGCTTGGGTGGTTTCTTGCCGCCAAGCTCCGTTTCAAGCTCCTGGATTTCTTGATTTAACGCATCATCCGTTGGCAAACTGCCTGGTGCCAAGATCATCACGGGCGCATGCGAATGTCCACCGTGACCTCCATGTCCACCACCGCCGCCACCCTTTCGACGGCGTCTACGCTTGCCTTGGTGTTGATCTCTTTGTTGATGCTGCTGTTGCGGCTGTGATTGTTGTTGTGGAGGCTGTGTAATGGCTGTCTATCCATATCTTGCGTCATGGCTCATGCCATGAATGCGGTTGAAAACGGAAACTTTAAACCAATGCAGCGGACGCCCGCCGAATGTTTAGAGCTTTGATTCAGTGGAGGTCGCCGGCGGAAGATCCCGCAGAACCTGTAGTACCTGTCTTTGCAACGAAGCTGAATCACCATCGTTACGAAGTACATCATGCGCTGCGGAACGCTTTCGGTCAAGCGGCCACTGGGCGGATTCTCTGCGTTCTAAATCATGCGCGGTCCAACCTCGGGTGCGCTGAACGCGTTCAAGACGGGTTGCGAGCGGAGTGTCAATAAACCAAATGCGATCGCACTTGGGACCAAGGCCAGCTTCAAGTAGAAGCGGCGCATCAATAATCAGTGCCGGAGTGGTGGACGGTGCCGCCGCGAATATGTTGTGACGCAGCACTTCAACACGCGGGTGAATAAGTTTCTCAAGGCGTTGGCGATCTTCTGTTGAAGCGAATACCAAGTGCGCCACGGCCGTGCGATTGATGTTTCCGTGAGCATCAAGAATGGTCGGCCCCCACCACTGCACAAGTTTGTCTTTGATCGCTGGCTCGCGCAAAGTTTTGCGCACCAAAGAATCCGATTCGCACACCACGCAACCAACTTCCGCCAATATGCGGGCCACTTCGCTTTTGCCGCTGCCGATACCCCCAACAAGTCCAATCACTGGCAGTCGGAGCTTGGTCGACATGCTGCAAGGATAGCGACGAGCGCTTGGGCGGATCCGATTTTCGCAAATGTGAACTCTTTGTGGACGCGGGATGTGGGGAGTGGTTGTTCACAGTAGCGTTTATGCCGTGCTAAACTAACCTTTGTTTCATCAATCATCTTTTCAAATAACAAGGACAGTTATGACACACATCTGGCGTGCCATTTCAATTGCTTCAATTTTATTGTTGGCTAGTTGCAATTCAACGCCACAGCCAGCTTGGGAAAAACAACAAACTGAAGCGCGCACTGATCCCAAATCGCTTGGTGGTGGCAAGTGGGTCTTAGTCAGCATGAATAGCAACGGAGCATCAGGGAACTCAAATCTGAGTCTTGAGTTTGGCCCGGACAACGCTGTGTCAGGATTCGGCGGCGTGAATCGATTTTCCGGAACCTGCACAACATCAACTGAGCAATTGAAATTTGGCCCACTTGTGTCCACCAAAATGGGCGGCTCAGCGCAACTTATGAAGACCGAACAAGCTTATTTTGACGCGCTGGAAAGCGTTCGAAGCTTTTCATTGCAGGTCGGCTTATTGCGCTTGAAAAATGATAGTGGCAAAATTGTTTTGGAATTTTCGCACTAAGGATCAACAGTTCGAGGGCTGAATGCGCCACGCATTACATGGGCATTGCAATGTGGGCTGGTCATTTGCTACGCGCTAGAACGAAGCTCAAACCATTCAATTAGCCGCGAACAGCGCGCGTCCAGGTGGTCCCTGCTGCACCATCTTTGATTTGCACGCCGAGCGACACAAGTTCGTCGCGCGCACGATCGCTTGCGGCAAAATCTTTGTTGCGCCGTGCAGCGGCACGAACTTCAATCAAAGCGTTGACTTTGGCCTCAAAGTCGCCGTCACCACTCGCAGCAACACGCTTATTGCGCTCTAGAACGCCAAGCACGGAATCCATTTTATGCAGCGCCGCAACTTCACGATGCGCGCACGCAGAGTTGTCTTCAACGGCGACTGCTTCGTTCAGCACCGCGATTGCGCGCGCCATGTTCAGGTCTTCACACAACGCTTGGGTGAATCGCGGCAGAGCAATTTCAAACGGACCAGCGGGCGCGCCGTGATTTGGTTTGGAATTTGCCGAAGTTGTGCTGGCACTGTTGGCGTACGCGGAATTTTGCGCGCCACCACTCGCCGAAACTTTCGCCTGCAATGCTTCAGCGACGCGACTCCACCGATCAATCATGCGTTGGCAATCCGCCAAACCCTGCATGGTGAAGTTGGCGTTGGTGCGGTAATGCGTGCGCGTAATTTCTAGGCGCAGAGCGGCGGGTGTAACGCCCTTGGCAAACAAATCGCGCGCGGTGAAAAAATTGCCTTTGCTCTTTGACATTTTCTCGCCCTCAACAATCAGGTGGCGCGTATGAAACCACAAGCGCGCGAAACTTGGTTTGTTGTGCGCGCAGCGACTCTGCGCAATTTCGCATTCGTGATGCGGAAAAATATTGTCCTCGCCGCCAGAGTGAATATCAATTTCGGCGCCAAGCAAACCCGCGGCCATTGCGGAGCATTCCAAATGCCAACCTGGATAACCCGCGCCGTAAGGCGAATCCCATTTCAACACATGGTGTGGGTCAGGCTTCCACAGCATGAAGTCGCCCGGATTTTTCTTGACCGCCTGATGCTGCGCGCTAATGCGACCACCCTCGCCCTCGCGCAAGTTCTCCAGTGTGTTGCCGGAAAGCTCGCCGTAGTCAGCGAAACTTTTCACATTGAAATACACCGCGCCGTCGCTGGCCACATATGCGTGCCCGCGCTCAATAAGTTGCTTGATCATGTCAAGCATTTGTGAAATCCACTTGGTTGGCCGCGGCATAAGCGATGGATCACTTTGCGCTTCAATGGCAACCTTCAGGCCAAGCAAGCGCGCATCTTCAAGAAATCGGTTGGCATAAAAATCCGCAATCGCCATTGGATCGTTGGCGTCAATGGCGACGTCGGCGTGAATTTTGCCTGACTTTTTGGCCTCAATTAGACGGCGCCCCGCCACGGCCATTTTGTCCTCGCCGCCACCATCTGCATTGGTGTCGTCGGTCATGTGGCCAACATCGGTAATGTTCATGACATGGCGCACGGGTGTGCCAGTGAGTTCAATGGTGCGGCGCAAAATGTCGGCGTTTAAAAACGAGCGAAAGTTGCCAATATGCGCGTCGTCATACACCGTTGGCCCGCATGTGTAAAAAGTGACGGGACCAGCCGCGCCCGCGATGGGTTTTATTTCGGCAAGTTCACCAGTGAGCGTGTTGTGAATGTGTACGGCGGGCATATTGCCATCATAAGTGCAAATGAGAAATGTCTAAATCTATGCGGCCACAACACGCGTGGCGGGTGTGTAAATCTGAATGCCCGCCGCACGGAAACTTTCTAGCAGATCATTGTAAATCTCGGGGCCAGCGGCGCCCGCATCGGCCACTTGCGTCCACGGCTTGATCGCAATTTCAATCGCCACATCTTTCAAGTTGGCAATTCCAACAGCGGGCGCGGGGTCTTTCAGTACGCGCGTGTTGGCGCCTAGAACCGCTTGAACAACCTGCATGGCTTGCGAAATATTGGTTCCATAAGCCACCAATACGCTCAGTGACAGTTGACGCAGCGTGCCGTAATTGTGCAATATCTCGCCCACAATTTTTCGATTGGGCACAATCACAATCGAGCGATCAGCGTGGCTAAGTTTTGTGGAGAACAGCGTGACGACCTCCACACGACCCTCTACGCCCTGCATGGAAACATATTCACCCACGCGAAAAGGGCGCGTGAAGATAATCGTAAGACCCGCCACTAGATTTCCAAGCACCCCCTGCATGGCCAACGCAATACCTGCGCCGGCAACGCCTAGACCGGCAATGAGTGGCAAAAGTTGCACGCCCAGATTTTGTAGCGCCATTAATAAAAAGACCAACAACACGATGATGCGAATAATGCGCGCTAAAAGTGTTTGCAATGTGGTGTCAAATTTCAGTGGCCGCACCGCGCGCAGAAATACTTTGCCAATCCAGCGCGCCACAAGAAATCCAATGACCATGATCACTGTGGCGGAGAGAACTTTTGGTCCAAACTCCATAAGAAGATCAATACCGTTGTTCTTAATGCGCTGGAGTGTTTCGATTTGTTCATTCATGGTTTGATGTAGTGGGGTTGGGGATGAGGTTGAGGTTGAGACGAGTTGCGTTGATGTGAAGCGTGTTGCGAGTGGTGTGATTGCCCAATCACGGGTGTGAAAACCGCACCTGTAACTATAAAGCTATTTGCACAGTAAGAAAGTTTAGAAATCGTACAGAGCCCGCGAACTTGAACAAGAGATAGAAATTATGCCGATACGATATGTGCGTGACCACAAATACAGCGAAATTGCCCGTCACCGTGGTTATTGCGGTAAAAAATGAGGAGCGAAATCTGCCTCGGTGTTTGGAATGCCTATCGCGCTTTATAAAAATTGTTGTGGTTGATTCTGGCAGCACGGATCAAACGCAGGCTATTGCTGAGAAGTTTGGCTGTGAATTTATTCCGTTCAAGTGGAATGGCCGCTATCCCAAAAAGCGTAATTGGTATTTGCTGAATCATCGCGTGCAAACACCGTGGGTTTTTTTTCTAGATGCCGATGAATATGTCACCGACGCGTTTGTGAATGAGCTTGAACGCGCCATTGTCCATACAGCGCACGTTGGATTTCGGGTGAACTACACAAATTATTTCCTGGGGCAAGAACTCAAGCACGGCGTACCCCAACTCAAGTTGCCCCTGTTGAAAGTTGGGGCGGGCTTGTACGAGCGTATTGATGAGGACGCTTGGAGTTCACTGGACATGGAAGTGCACGAACATCCGGTGCTGCAAGGGAGCATTGGCGAATTGAAGTCCAAGATTGACCACAATGATTTCAAGGGTCTGCACTCATACATTGCAAAGCACAATGAATATTCTTCTTGGGAAGCACGACGGTATATGAAGTTGCGGAGCGCGGATACGGGCGGGCTAGAAAGCAATACACAGAACACAAACCGTGCGACAAATTCTCCAGGTAACAACCCCAATACATGTGGTGAACATTTCACGGCTATCCAGCGACGCAAGTACAACAACTTAACGCGCTGGTGGTTGGCACCCGCGTACTTTTTTTACACTTTCATTTTCAAACTTGGCTTCTTAGATGGTCGCGCTGGTTATGCGTTTGCGCGCATGAAGATGATCTATTTTTGGCAGATGAGGTTGAAGATTTTGGAGTTAATGTCTGCGAATCGCTGATTACTTCGAATGAACAATGCTATGCAAAACATTTTGCCAAGTCTGACAAGCATGGGCGGATTCATATTTCGTTTCATAGGCAATTTGTCCGCGACGACCCATTTGTGCGGCTTCATTTCTATGTAAAGCCAAATATTGAATTTCACGCGCTAATGACACACCGTCTCCTGGATCACTTTGATAACCGCATTGATTCTCTTTGACAATAACCGTGCATTCACATTTCTCTGGGCCAACCCACAGCACGGGCTTACCCGCCGCAAGAACGCTAAAAAACTTGCTCGGCAGAATTAATCCTTCCCAACCCGGCAGCAATGTGACAAGGTGGGTGTCACCAACATCCAACACATCTGCAAGTTGCTCGCGAGTTTGATAACCGCTGATAAATATATTTTTAGCTCCACAATTCGTAATACGTTTTTCCAAATCGCTTTTTGCTTTGCCATCGCCAATAAATAGCCAGCGAATAGAATCATCATCTTTCAACTTTTCAACTGCGCCAGCAATGGCATCCATGTCATGGCCCAAACCAAAATTGCCAACATATAAAACAGTAAATCGATCGCCAATGTTCCACTCTGTGCGCAGCGGGTTATCTTGCCTATTTCGCGTTGCAAACTTTTCAGCGCCACTCCAAACAGAAATGGTTGTCACGCGCTCGGCAAATGCACCCTTCTCTATCACTTTTTCTGTCATGTAATCGCCAAGCGCAACCACTCGATTACTTTGACGCAAGGAAATGCGATCTATCCAACGAAAAATATTCCAAAGCATGCCGCGCGATTTTATCACGCCGGCAGCGCCGGCGACCTCGGGATACAAATCCATGGTCCAGTAAACCATGCGCGTACCCTTGATCCATTTCAACAACACGCCCACAAGGGCAATAAATGGTGGCGTTGTGAAGCAAATCACAACATCGTGGCGCGGCAATATGATGCAACGAAATAAAGCGGCCACATAGAACAGGGTGAAATCAAAAACGCGCGGCGTGATGCCACGCTTGCCAAAGAATTGCAAGCCCACGCGGTAAATACTTATTCCATGGCGTGTTTCGCGTTTAGGCAATGTCGCGCCACTTTCGCCATAAATGGCGCGGCTTGCCACGACAGTTACATCGTCACCATTTTCGCGCAAGTAGCGCGCCAAATCGTCGGCATGCTGCGCTGTTGCAACCACATCTGGCCAGAAGGCTTGATTCAACATCAACACTCGAATTCTGCGCAGCGCTTTAAGCATATTTTGCGCCAGCATGTTTCGATCATATTTTTTAGCGGCCAGCAATCCGTTGTCACGGAATGTGTCGTAAAGCTGCTTGTCCTTTTGTAACCTGCGCATGGATGCCAACAATGCGGTCGCATCTTCTGGAACAAATGGAATTCCAACACCTTCGGTTTCCACAATTTCAGCGGATTCGCCGGCTACGCCATGCAATACAGGAATGCCCATTCCCATACACTCAAAAAGCTTAGAAGGAATCACGGTCTCAAAAAGTGGCGTGCGGCGAAGATGAATAATTGCTACATCAAGTAACGCCCAATATCGAGGAACCTGTTCTTTGGCAACGGAATCCACAAAGTGAACATTTTTCAAGGCCAGTTCGGCGGTTCGATTTTTTAATTCGGCTTTCTTCGCCCCGTCACCCAAAAACACAAACGCAAGAGAGTCATCGCCTTGGTCTTGCGCCATCTTTGCGGCATCAAGCAATGTTTCAAGTGCGTGAGCAAGACCGTGAGTTCCGATATAGCCGCCAACAAATTTGCCATCTAATCCAAGCTGCCGCACTAATTGCTCGTCGCGTATTTGCGGAATAAATCGCGAACTATCAACGCCGTTGGTGACTACTTTAATTTTATCGCCATTGATGCCGCGCTTGATCAGGTTTCTTTTAAACGCGTGCGTTACAGAAATAATTCTGTCGGCGCGGCGATACAAAAAAATCTCCAGCTTTTCCAACAAATCCAAGGCAAAAGAATCTTTCATGGCTCCCACCACTCGAATTGATTCGGGCCACAAGTCGCGTAACTCAAAGACGAACGGGCGCCTTTTGTACACACTCACAATCCAAGCGCCGCATGCTGTGAAAAACTGTGGCGAAGTGCCAATGACAACATCGACTTTACTCACAAATACGGCGGCAATAACGGCGCTCACCATGAAACTGATGTAATCCAAAATGCGTCTTAAAAATCCCTCATTGGCTGTTATGTAGGTCCACACCCGAATGACGCGAATACCTTCAATAGTTTCGGTTTGCCAAAGCCTATTTTTGTACCCCTCAAAAACTTTTCCGGTTGGAAAGTTGGGCGCGCCAGTAATCACTGTCACCTGTTCACCACTTTTCACCCATTCGCGGCAGTGTTCAAAGGTGCGCGATGCCGGAGCGTTTACTTCTGGTGGAAAATTATCGGTGAGAAAAAGAATATGCATTTCAAGACCACTTTATTTCAAACACTGATTCTGATCCGACGAATGTAACCACCAGACATGTATTCCTCACATTTTTACCAAACTCTGGGTGCCAAACAGAATCCATAATGGTCACGATTGCCCCACGAGTGGAATATCCTAACCGCTGTCCGTTTGCCAACGTCAACCAACCAATTTCGAAAGCGTTGACAGATGGGTGTAAATAAAATCGCGCAACGGCGCCTCGAAATTTTCCTTTAATACAATCGGTAATAGTCAACGAGTTTGATGTAAGTTGCCAATTCCTCCGATGAATTGGTCGGCCAATAAGTCGTTGATATCCATCATGGGAAGCCGAAATTTCGAGGGCGTTCTTCCCATCAACGCATTGAATCGCAAATGGTGTCGCGCGCCTGGCTACACGGAACCCCCCCCACACCTCGGATGAATCTGATTTATCAATCTCTACGGTATTGTGCGCCGCGGTTGATCGCTCAAGCGATCTTTGTGCGCCCGTTTTATAGGTGGAAGTTCCGCTGTTCACAAATACTCTTTGCGCACCTAGGGAAAATTCAAACGAGAGCGTGTCCGCGTGGGCATGACCAGGCTGATAATCGGGACCAATTTTCGCAACATCCACAAGTAGAGCCGCCGCGCCTCTCTGCGCGCGCAGATAGCCAGATTGCTGTTGATATTGAATTTCCTTTATGGGATTAGATTGCCCCACATCAAGACCTAATCGCTTCGCGTATTGGGTTAAATCCATCAAGCGTGGCGCGATACCAAATGCCGCGTCATTAAAAAATGAAACATCACCGTCAGGGTGGCTCATGATTTCAAGCCATGACAACATTCGCCGCGCCGTGTCACGCCATATATTGGCCTGTTGTTCAGAAATTACTCCTGGCCAACTTTGACAGGCGTTTATTAAATCCAAAACATCATCAAGAATGATGGCGTGATACATGGGACTTAATTCAAAATGCCCACCATCATCTAAAATCTGTTCTGGAATTTCGTGGTTCAGAATGCGTAGACCTTGATTACGCCAGGAATCAGCTTCGTTGCCTTGAAAAAACATTCCTGCAAAGACAAGGGCTTTCGCGTTTACAAACAAATGGTTTGCGAGCAAATGGTGCTCGACACGCTTTGCAAGCCAACGCGATTGAATCGCCAAACTTTGAAGCGCGTCGTTTGATAATTGATTTCCAGTCAATGCCCACTTGATCCAATTCACAATGCGAAGCGATGTTGGGTAGGGCTCCCAACCATTTCCCTTTGCGGGTGAATTTTCTGAAATCCACTTCTTAATCAATTGTGTGTGCCATGCAAGACGATCGCTCGCACCCGCCGCGCAAAGATCGTCAAAATAATGCAAGTTGTAAAGCCATAATTTGTCCCAGTTCGCGTCATTCCATGTATTGGAACCAGTAAGCGTATGCTGCTGATTCAGAAACCGAAATGTCATTGCGCCGAACTGTGTTTGGTGTTTCGCCGTCGGTTGAATCCAGGCGTGACCAACCACTCGCAGTCTTGGGGCTTCATCAAAATTAATTTTGGGTGTATACAAGCGAAACCAAAGCCGTCCGTAAATCTGGACTAGCTTCAAGTGCCGTAGCGTGTGCCAATATCGAAGAATCCGTTGCAAGATGCAAAAGGTATCAGGCAAACGCAAACTGTTGGAAGTGCATTGGCAGGCTTACTTGGCGAGCAGTTGCTCTATGTGCTTTACAATTCTTGGCCCAGTCTTACCATCCCACATTTCCGGAATTGCCCCGCGCTTCCATTTACCCGCAAACAATTTCTCAAGAGCGGGAGCAAGCACTGAAGGATTCGTTCCAAGGAGTTCGTTGGTACCAACAGTCACAGTTTCTGGCCGCTCGGTGGAATCACGCAATGTCATGCAAGGCACGCCCATTACCGTGGTTTCTTCGGTAATTCCGCCAGAATCCGTGATGACAGCTTTGGCATGCTTCACCAAATAATTAAATTCAAGATACGGCTGCGGATCCACAAAATGTAGGTTGGCTGGAAGGCCCTCAATGGCCTTGAGTGTTTTTGCGGTGCGTGGATGCACTGGAAAAATCACGGGCAACCCCCTTGCGCCAGTTCCCACCGCCGTCAATAACTGAGCCAATTTATTTTCACCGTCAACGTTATTAGGCCGATGCAAAGTAAGCACTAAATATTGACCGCTGGAGAGATTCATTTCTTTCCAAAACGAAGGCGGCTGCAATCGATCCATGTTGGCCAGCAAAGTATCGATCATAGTGTTGCCGACAAAGAAAATTCTTTCACTTGTCACACCAGAGTTCTTCAAATTATTATTGGCAACATCACTCGTGGTAAAAAAATAGTTTGTAATTGAGTCAGTCACCATACGATTGATTTCTTCGGGCATGGTCCAGTCGCCGGACCGAATACCAGCCTCCACATGCGCCACTGGCACGCACAACTTTTGCGCGGCGATGGCGCAAGCCATGGTGGAAGTCACATCACCGACAACCAGACATAAATCACTGCGCGCATCTAGAAGCAATTTTTCATAGCGCGTCATAATCACGGCGGTTTGTTCAGCCTGTGTTCCGGAACCAACTTCCAGGTTCACATCTGGTGCTGGAATTCCAAGTTGTGTAAAAAAGTCACCGGACATCTTCGCGTCGTAATGTTGGCCAGTGTGAACAAGTCGATACTTAAGTCGTCCGCCTTTTTCTTGACTTTCCTTCACGGCGCGAATAATCGGCGCAATCTTCATGAAATTTGGACGGGCACCGGCGATAATGTCGATTAAAATATTTTGTTGTGTCATTGGCAATCCTTAGCAATCTCAATGCTCACGCGAGTAATTTCTATAATTTCTTCAAGCGGAATCGGGGCGGGGCCGCCCTTCTTCACCGCATCTATAAACGCCGCCGCGCACGCGACTTGACCTTTGTCTTGTTTCCATAAATTCATTTTCTTAAAACCCTTCCAGCCGAAACCCTTCAGTTTGCGGAAGTTGTCCAATTGCAAAACGGCGCCGCCAGAAAATACTTCAAGACGCTCCTTTGGAAAGGCCTTGCTGCCGTTGGCAAAGTAATGAACGGTTCCCAAAGAGCCGTCGGCAAATTTCAGGTTGATCGTCACCGTATCGCCAGTCGCGCTCTTCATAGCGACAGATGTATGTGATTCAATGGGCGAGCCCGCAAGAAAGCGAAGCAGGTCAATGAAGTGACAACCTTCGCCAATAATTCGACCGCCACCCTGTTCGGTATCTTGTGTCCAATGATCGGCAGGAATTGCGCCAGCATTCACGGTCATCACGAATGACTTAGGACCTGTTGCCGCTTTCAAAAGCTGCTTTACTTTTTGAACTTGCTGCGAGAAGCGACGGTTGAATCCGACCATTACAAGGGCTTTGTCAGAAGCCGCGGCGGCATGAATGTTCGCCAGCTCCTCCAGCGTTAAACATAGGGGTTTTTCCACAAATACATGCTTACCCCCAGCAAGCGCTTTTAGCGTAAAGCCGGCATGACTGTCGTGCCGAGTGGTGATCACAACGGCGTTGGTGCCCGCATCTGTAAAAAGTTTATCGGTGTCAGTGGTGGTTTCTTCAAAACCATATTTTCGCCCCGCGTGAACGCCGCTTACTCCCGCGCTTGATGCCACGCTGCGAAGACGCGCGCCACTTGCTTTAAATGCATCGATCAAGACCGCGGTGGCATAGTTACCAGCGCCAATGAAACTTACTCCAATATTGTTGATCGCTAAACCTGCGCCCGTGGCATTGGTGGTCGGCGCAAATTTCACGGTTCGCTGAGTCAGATTTTCATTCTTCGCGTTCGCGCCGGGATACTCCAACAAAATTGCGAGCGATGGTTCGGAACCACCCACAACTTCATACGCTTTCTCCGCCTCTTGAATTGGATAGCGATGAGAAATCAAACTTGTCACATCAAGCCGGCCGTCGGACATCATGTCAAGCACGGCTTCTAGATTGCGCTGCTCAGTCCAGCGCACAAATCCAACGGGATAATCCTGACCCTTCTCTTCATAATTCGGGTCGTAACGACCAGGACCATAGGAGCAAGAAACCTGGAAAGTAATTTCCTTCTTAAAGAAATCATCGCGCGACAATTCAAGCCCCGTCACGCCAACAAGGACAATACGCCCGCGTTTGCGGCACATAAGTGCAGCTTGATGCATTGGCTCGTTGCTCTTGGTGGCGGCAGTAACAATGACCGCGTCCATGCCGCGACCGCGGGAAAATGCCTCTGCCGCTGCGATTGGATCTTGTCCCTGTGATAGGTCAACAATTTCGGCGCCGAATTGTTTGGCCATGGCAAGTTTCTTGGAATCAAAATCAATTCCAAGCACGCGACAACCGTGCGCGCGCAACAACTGAACCGTGATCAAGCCAATCAAACCCATGCCCGTCACCACAACCGCTTCGCCCAAAGTTGGCTGAATCAAGCGCACGCCTTGCAATGCAATCGCGCCTATCACCGTGAAAGCGGCGGCGTCATCGGAAACATTCGCGGGAACTTTCGCGCTCAGGTTCACGGGCACGCTCACAACTTCGGCATGCTTGCCGTTTGAAGCCACGCGATCACCAATAGCAAAACCGATTACACCAGCGCCAATTTCAGCCACTGTTCCAACATTGCAGTAGCCCATGGCGAGTGGTTGATCAAGCTTGTTCATAACCGCGTTCAGGGTTGGCGCCAGACCGTCGGTGCGAATTTTTTCAAAGACCTGCTTCACCTTGTCGGGTTGTTGGCGGGCCTTGTCCAGAAAATTGGCCTTGCCAAAGTCCACCATCATGCGCTCGGTGCCAGCGGAAATAAGCGTGCGCGAAGAATGAATAAGCAATGAACCTCGCCCAGCGCGCGGCACGGGAACTTCGGCGACTTCGGTATCACCATCTTTAAGATTTTGGAGAATTTGTTTCATAGGCGGGCGGCGATGGAAATAAAATAATTGTTGAAGTCCAAAGGTAATGAAAGATAACTTCTTTTATTCGTCACAACCCAACCTTGGCTTAAACCTTAAAGTTAAAACTCGGTCGTTAAGTTATCGTGAGGTAGCCCGATACCACTCAATGGTTCGCTTCAAGCCCTCCTCAAATCCAACTTGGGCGCGCCAACCCAGCAAACTTGCGGCTCGGTCAATATCTAGGCAACGCCGCGGTTGACCGTCTGGCTTGGAGGTATTCCAGCGAATTTCGCCTTTAAATCCGCTTAATTTTGCAATAAGCGTGACTAGGTTTTTTATGGTGATTTCCATGCCTGTGCCTAAATTGATCGGCTCAGGTGTATCAAGTACTTCAGCCGCGCGAATCAAGCCCTCGGCGGCATCGTCCACATACAAAAACTCGCGGCTTGCGGAACCCGTGCCCCAGCATTCAATATGTTCTGTATTTGCATTCACGGCCTCAACACACTTGCGAACAAGCGCGGGAATGACATGCGAAGTATCCAAATTAAAATTGTCGCCCGGTCCATATAAATTCACGGGCAACACATAAGTGGACTTCAAACCATATTGCCGCTGATACGCGTCCAACATCACCATGGCCGCTTTCTTGGCAATGCCGTACGGGGCATTGGTTTCCTCGGGGTACCCATTCCAAAGTTCATTTTCTTGAAACGGCACAGGCGTGAACTTTGGGTAGGCGCAAATTGTTCCAACCTGAACAAACTTATCCAAGTTGCGTTGGCGGGCGTGCTCAATCAAATGAAGCGCCATAGCCATATTTGCAAAAAAGTAACGACCAGGATTCTTCATGTTTGCACCAATGCCACCAACTTCAGCCGCCAAATGAAAAACTATGTCTGGCCTCATGGTGTCGTACATGCGGGCAACGGCTGCTTCAGTAGTTAAATCAAAGTCTGTTTGCCTTGGAATTAGAATTTCACTCGCGCCGCGCGACTTAAGTTTGGCAACGACAACTTGACCTAAAAAACCAGCACCGCCAGTAACCACAATGCGCTTGCCGCGAAACGGTTGTACGGAGGGAGAAGTCATTTCAATTAAGGTACCCAATGATTCAAAGGTGAAGGCGTCATATTGGCGATACTCTATTCTGAAAGTATCGGGTGATTCGTATGAGTGGGTGTATTAAGTTCACCAAAGAAGGAGTTACTAAGTTGAAGAAGGCAATCATCACTGGAATCACTGGCCAAGACGGAAGTTACTTGGCTGAACTTTTGCTTGGCAAGGGCTATGAAGTTCACGGAATTATTCGTAGAAGTTCCAGTTTCAACACAGAACGCTTGGATCACATTTATCAAGATCCACATGAAAAAGGCGCGCGCCTTCGTCTGCACTACGGCGACCTGAATGATGCGAATGGTTTGTTGGATGTACTTCGCAAGGTCCAACCAGATGAGGTCTACAACCTGGGTGCTCAAAGCCACGTGCGGGTAAGTTTTGATCAGCCTGTCTACACGGTAGACACAGACGCCACAGGAACATTGCGCCTGCTTGAGTCACTTCGATCATTCCAAGAAATTTCAGGCAAGTCAATTCGTTTTTACCAAGCAAGTTCCAGCGAAATGTTTGGCAAAGTACAGGAAATACCGCAGAAAGAAACGACACCGTTTTATCCACGCTCGCCGTACGGTTGCGCAAAAGTATTTTCTCATTGGATCACTGTGAATTACCGCGAGAGTTACAACATGCACGCAAGTTGCGGCATTCTGTTCAATCACGAAAGTCCTCGTCGCGGTGAAACATTTGTTACCCGCAAGATCACGCGCGCGGTTGGCCGCATAAAGCTTGGTATGCAGAAGAAGTTGTACTTAGGAAACATTGACTCACAACGCGATTGGGGTTTTGCCGGAGATTATGTAGAGGCCATGTGGCTTATGTTGCAGCAACCCAAAGCAAACGACTATGTCATTGCAACAGGCAAAATGATTTCGGTCCGGAAGTTTTGTGAACTCGCGTTTAGTCATGTAGGCCTGGACGCAAAAGATTTTATTGAAATAGACCCGCGCTATTTCAGGCCTGCGGAGGTGGAGCAGTTGCAAGGCGATGCTTCCAAAGCCAAAAAAGTTTTAAATTGGACCCCAAAAGTTGGGGTTGAAGAACTTGCGCGCATGATGGTGGAATCCGATCTTGAGCAAGCTCGCCGCGAAAAGACTTTGCGTGACGCTGGTCATGAATTGCCGGCGAATTCAGGACACGATCAATGACGGAAAAAGAGTTATTTCGAACCAACAACTTCGATCTAATCCGACTTCTAGCCGCGCTTGAGGTCGCAATTCACCACACGCTCCATCACTTTGAACTGCATGATAATTGGCTATTTCACTCCACTTCCTGGCTCCCTGGAGTCCCAATTTTCTTTTTTGTAAGTGGATTTCTTATAAGCAAGTCTTATGAAAGCAACTCGCGTATTGGCGAGTATGCGCGCAACCGAGCTTTGCGCATTTACCCCGCGCTGATCGTGTGCACCGCGCTCTCTCTTATCAGCGTGTTTGCAACTGGCTATTTAGCGAGCCAATCATGGTCACTTGCTCAAATGGTCGCATGGATTGCTGGCCAAATCACATTCTTCCAGTTCTACAGCCCGGATTTTATTCGCGGCTTTGGTTCCGGCGCACTGAACGGCAGCCTTTGGACGGTGACGGTGGAATTGCAGTTTTATGTTCTGATTCCCTTGCTCTATTGGATCTTGACTCGCGCCTCAAAAAGTCGCGGCCAGCGCATGACGATGCTGTGCGTGTTGATATTGCTATTCATTGTGCCGAATGTAATTTTTCAACAACTCAAACTCAACGATCAATTTTCTGACCACCTGCTTATGAAACTCGCCCAGGTCTCATTCTTGCCATGGGTCTATATGTTCCTGATTGGAATCTTGGCTCAACAAAACTTCATGTGGATTTATGGATTTGTACGCGGTCGGGGCTTACCTATTGTGATTGCCTACGCCATTGTCGCATACATCACGGTCAACTTCTTTGGTTGGTCAACCGGCAATGAGATTCATCCAGCGCTATTTCCATTGGTCGCGGTAACCGTACTTGCGGTGGCCTATACGGCGCCCCAACTTGGCGACCAAATTCTGCATAAAAATGATATTTCGTACGGTGTTTACATTTATCACATGCCAATTATTAATGTCATGTTGTACTACGACATGGATGATTCATTCTATTACGCAACCATTGCCATCGCGCTCACGGCTGCTATCGCAGCCTGCTCCTGGTTTATCGTAGAACGCCCTGCAATTCGCAAGAAAAAGCGGCCGCTTGTTGCTCTCACTTAAAATAAATTCGTCTTGGATTGAGCGAACACAATCGCAGTATTAGGGTTTATTATGTTCAATTCTGTTATTTTAGTGGCCACTCAATCCAAATACCACAACAATGACCCAACGCTCATATCAAATTTGCACCAATTGCGTGATGGACACGAGTGATTCCAAAATTACATTCGACTCTCGCGGGGTGTGTGATCACTGCAACACTTTCTTCAAGGATATTAAACCGAATTGGCACACCGACGAACTCGGTCTGAAGTCGTTGATGCCTGTCATCAACGAGATCAAGAAAGAAGGCGTTGGCAAAGATTTCGACTGCATCATTGGTATGAGTGGAGGCATCGACAGTTCCTATCTGACCTACTTAGCCAAGGAGCAGTTTGGCTTGCGCCCGCTTGTGTTCCATGTGGATGCTGGCTGGAATTCACAGGAAGCTGTCAACAACATAGAGAAGATTGTGGACAAGCTGGGTCTAGATCTATTCACCGAAGTGATCGATTGGACGGAAATGCGAGATCTTCAATTATCCTTTTTTAAATCTGGCGTCTCACATATTGATAGTCCGCAAGATCACGCCTTTTTTGCCACGATGTACAACTTTGCGGAGAAATACAAGATCCGCCATATTCTGACCGGCGCCAACTACTCCACCGAATGCGTACGAAACCCGCTCGAATGGATGTACTACCAGTCTGACTCCGTGCAACTCAAGGACATCCAAAACAAGTTCGGTACGAAACCTCTCATCAACTATCCAATCACCAGCATCTTGCGGCACAAGGTGTATTTGCGCTACATCCGCAAGATCCGCGTGGTCACTCCCCTGAACTATGTCCCCTATCAAAAAGAGGAGGCCATGAAGTTGTTGGCGGAAAAATTTGGCTGGCTGCCGTATCCGCAGAAGCACTTTGAATCTCGTTTCACAAAGTTCTATGAGGGATATTGGCTGCCTATAAAATTTGGATACGACACGCGGCGTGTT
>SYAC01000012.1 GCA_005787685.1 Planctomycetia bacterium | reverse complement strand
TTGGACTGAGCGCTCTCACAATGGCGGAAGCCTTCCGCGACAAGAGCGGTAAAGAAACTTTGCTATTCATTGACAATGTGTTCCGCTTCACGCAAGCTGGTTCGGAAGTCAGCGCGCTCTTGGGCCGCATGCCAAGCGCCGTGGGGTACCAACCAACATTGGCCACGGAAATGGGTCAGATGCAGGAGCGCATCACCAGCACCAAGCAAGGCGCCATCACCAGTGTGCAGGCTATTTATGTGCCCGCCGACGATTTAACCGATCCCGCGCCCGCCACCACCTTCAGCCATTTGGATGCGTTCATTGTGCTTGAACGAAAAATTTCCGAGAAGGGTATTTATCCCGCCGTTGATCCAATCTCCAGCACCAGCCGCATTCTTGATCCGCAAGTTCTGGGCGAGCGTCACTATAAAGTGGCGCGACGCGTGCAGGGAATTTTGCAACGCTACAAGGATCTGCAAGACATCATCGCCATCTTGGGCGTTGACGAACTTTCAGAAGACGACAAGCTCACCGTGGCGCGCGCACGCAAGATGGAGCGCTTCTTGAGCCAGCCGTTCTATGTGGCGGAAATTTTCACGGGATACCCAGGCGTGACCTGCAAGCTGGAGGAGACCATTGATAGTTTCGAGCGCATCGCCAACGGCGAAGGCGACGATTTGCCTGAAAGCGCCTTTATGTATGTGGGCACTTTGGATGACGCCCGCAAGAAGGCGGAAAAGATGGCTGCAGCGGTCTGATTACAAGCCGCTTATTTACAAATACTTACGACTCAATCGAAAGCCGTTCCCTTCAACTGGATCGGCTTTCGTTGCTTTTACCATGTTTTATCAGTGAAATCAGAATCGATGGTCTAATTCATAATTTCTGAATTAAAGAAAAAAATAAAATTATTTGATACAAACTTCTTTGAAATACTCGTTCTCTTATTCACGGGGGTTGGTTTCTATTCCTAACTTCAACACATCCTCGCAATTGTGAAATTTATTTGTGAAAAAGAGCTTTTCTGTAAAAAATATTTTGGATGCGCACCGTAACTTGTCCGCCTCAAATAGCGGCAAAACATCAAACGGAAATTCTGTCGGGACGAGCAACAGTCGATCCCATTCTCCTGCGCTCACGAGTTTGTTATCAAATCAGTACCAAGCATTGCGCAAAATGGCCAGTCGAATGTTGCGCAGCGAGCGCCTCACCAATAGTTCCAAAGTCAATCGTGACATGTCACCAACATCGTTGGTGGCTGAATCCACGCTGCACCTCTTGGCGCAACGCGTACAAATTCAAGGCAATGATCATCTACATGGCTTAGCCAATATTTCCATGCAGCGCGTCCTGTCAGACCGCGCGCGAAAGAGCCGCGCCCTCAAACGCAGTGGCAATCCGCGTGATCTTCTGAAAGCAGAGGAAGTAAAATCTAAAGTGCAGGAACTTGGCATCATGAACGCCATAGAGGCGTTGCGAGCGTTGCGCCCACGCCAGGCCGAGGTGATCACAGCTGTGTGCTTGAAAGAAATGACTATTGTAGAGGCCTCCAAAAAGTTAAAGATGACCGTGCCAACGCTCAACCGCGAACTTCGCGCCGCGCGCGAGTGGCTGAGCAAGCGCTTGAAATAAATTGTGCTTGTGGTGTCAAGCGCGAGTGACCAACAACTATTTGGGGACCTCCACGCGCAGCTAAAATATATTGAGCTTGTGGTGGTGTGCGTGTGGCAAAAGTATGTCTATGGAGTGCCTCCCGCGCGTGACGTGCAAGCAGCCCGAAATCAAGTTGTGGTATCTGGGCACGCTTTGCCCGCAACTATTTATTTGGGATGAGCCGCGTTGAACTGATCAAGCGCGTCCTGCCACTTCTTGGCTTCTATTATTTCTTGTGGCAAACCTGGTTCGGCGGCGGCCCAGTCAGTGTGTAATTTCACCAAATCCCCCAAAGTCATGCGTATTCTTGCCGGCGGCGCGTCGATGGCTTTCAAGCCGTTCAAGCCTTCTTGTAAATCGGCGTCGGCTTGGGACCATCTTTGCAGTGCTGCAAGTATGGAGCCACGCCGCCCAATGAATACCCACAACTTGGGATCCGATTTTTCAAACACGCGCCGCGCCTTCTCCACGGATTGATTTGAATAGTCCAACGCCGCGATAAGTTGGCCTTGATCTTGCAGAATCTTGGCCAGATTATTCAGCGAAATAATGACATCCGCGTGGTCGACACCTAGGCGGCTTTGATTGGTCTGAAGCGACTCGCGGAACAACTTTTCCGCCTCGGGCAAGTTGCCTTGATTGCGTAAACAGAACGCAAGATTATTTTGCACGCGCGCAACATCTGGATGATCGGGCGAAAATTTAGCCAAATAACTTGTAAGCGCCTCGCGAAATAATTTCTCGGCCTCGGCTGAATTGCCGCGCTCTTGCAATGTCTGGGCAAGATTGTTCATCAGCAACGAGGTGGTGGGATGGTTTTGACCAGCGAAACTGCGCATGGTGGCAATGGCCAAGCGCGCGTTGATTTCTGATTGCTCAAGTTGATTCGATTCCTGCTGCAGGACGGCAAGATTTTGATAATCCGCCGCCACCGTGGCGTTGTCGTCGCCAAGCAACTCGCGGTCCATTAGAAGCGCGGCTTCGAGCAATGGTTGAGCCTCTTTATAACGGCCAGCGGTTTGCAGAATAATTCCCAAGTTGCCCATGGCGGCCGCGGTTTGCACGCGATCCTTGCCCTGTAACCATTGCGCGCGGTCGTTGGCTTCGCGGATCAAGCTCTCAGCCTGCTGCACATTGCCCTTATCTTTGTGCACTAAACCATTGTTCATAAGCGTGGTGACTGCGGCCACATCGTTCGGCTTCCAGTTGGCACGCGATGCTTGCAGCACAAACTCGTACAACTTCAACGACTCATCAAACTTGCCCAGCGCCTGCAGTGCCAGCGCTTTTTTCTCCGCGGCAACTAAATACTCGGGGCTTTGATCGCCCAAATTGGCGCGCGTCAATTTGATGGATTGATCAAGCAGCGGAATCGCCGCCTCGGCATGACCGACCTGCGTAAGAGTCCCACCAAGAGCGGTTGAAATGGCGATGGCTTGCGCGGGTTGCTCGGGTGGGTGCGCCTGAAATCGCTTGGCGGCGGCGTCAAGCACTTCGCGCAACGAAATATTTTCTGAACCGCTGGCGCCAAACGGATCCGCGGCCACGATTGTTTCCACCAGAAAATTTGTCACCGCCGTGGCGGCATCTCTTTCATTGGCGGCGCGCGCAGCGGAGCGAACGCTGATCACGGTGGCCGTGGCCATGGCTGAGAGCACAATGGCGCCCGTTACCACTTGCAGGCGCCGACGCCGCACAAAGCACTGCGTTTGATACAGCAAGCTTGGCGGTCGCGCCTCCACCACCCCGCCGTCCATGTGGCGCGCAAGATCATCCAGCAATTCAGAAATATTTTGGTAGCGGCGGTCGCGGTCAATTTCCAAACACTTCAACACAATCGCGTCCAAGTCGCCACGCAATTGGGATTGCAACATTTTCACGCTCACGCTCCGCTGCTGCGCAACCTCTATCGCGGCCTGGGATTCCTCAAACAAAAGACGCGCATAGCGCTGGGAAGGCCGCTCTGGTTGTGGCTGGCTTATGCGGCCATCGATTTCGCGAACGGGATCGCGGCGAACCGGCCGCACACCGCACAACAACTCGCCCAAAATAATTCCAAGCGCCCAAATGTCGCTGCGCACATCTGCGTCACCATGAAATTGCTCCGGCGACATATACGCCGGCGTGCCCAGCGGCGTGCTGGCTTGCGTGGTTAATGAACTTAAAGGATCCGCACCTACCACGGCCTTGGCAATCCCAAAGTCGATCACTTTAGAAACTGCCATGTGATTCTCATAGTTGATCAGTATGTTCGCGGGCTTCAAGTCGCGGTGCAAAATGCCGCGCTGATGCGCGTGCAATACGCCTTGGCAAGCCTGTATAAATAACTGCAACCGCGGATGAATGCTGAGTTGTTCTAAATCGCAATGCGCGTTGATAGGTAAGCCCGCGACCAAAGGCATAGCGAACCATGGGCGCCCATCGGCCGAAGTGCCGCTTTCAAAAATTGTTGCAATATTCGGGTGGTCCATCAGCGCCATGGCCTGCTGCTCGGCGCGAAATCGAGTCAGCACCGCTTGGCTATCCATACCCTTCTTGAGCATTTTTATGGCGGCCGTACGCTTCACTGGCGCGTGTTGCGCGCCCAGATACACAAAGCCATATCCGCCTTCGCCAAGCTCGCCAAGAATTTCAAATGCGCCAAGGCTGGTTGGCATGTCCTGCTGCTCGCTGGTCGCGTTGGCATGGTCGCTATTGATTACGGCGTGGCTTTGAGTTAAGTGCTGCGCTTCTTTGGCAAATCCAGATCGCTCAAGTCGTTCAAGTAGAAGTTGAAACGCCGAATTCACACTTAGATATTAACGCTTTTATTTATTATGTAACAGGGATACTCAACGACTTAAGAAATTATTTATCCAAGTCCGCGGCCTGTATGTGCGATACGCGCCCCGACGGACCAAATGAAATCGCCCACGCCCGCGGATGCGCCTGCGAGGGGAAAAGCGCGCCCGTGGCCAGCGTGCTGAGATTATCGCCATATTGCCAGCGATCCTGCGCCACAATCACCTCGCCGTCCACTTCTTTGGCGTCATACTTGCTGCTTGGGGGACCAAGCAACGCCTCCACTTCTTGCTTGCTCATACCTGTATGCACCTTGCCCCAATTGTCCTGATACTTGGTTTCACAACCAAGCACGCACAACAGCGGCGCGAGCAATGCCAACGCTATGGTGCATTGACACATTCTGGTCGCGCACACAAACCGCGCGCGCGCGCGCCAGGGTGTTGAAAAATACAACTTCATTCGCAAATTATAGTGTTTGATAGTGGAGGTATTTATGCGTGATCACAAGCCTGACTTGGGCGCACGCATTCTTGCGGTTGCCTATTGGCGTGCACAATGCTGGCTCGATCATCAATGGCTACGGCGTCATTCGCTTTGCATGCCATGGGGTCATACCATCGCGGCATGAACACCGCGCATACTTCGGCTGCCCCATCACATGTCGCTTCAAACACAATGCAACTTCCCACGCAGGAAACCGTGGTATTGCTGACCAAGCAGCACGGAGAAGGCGCAACCGCGCGCGCAGATATTGGCGTTCGCCAAGTGGCGCTGCGCTGGAACGCGGCGGACGGAACGGCGCAAGACTTCACGGCATTGTGCGTGGCCAACTTCGTTGCCACGCCAAGCGATATCACGCGCCTGCTTGATCGGCTTGAGAAGGTGTTGGTGAGCGTCAGCGGACACTTGTATGAAATTCGCCGCGACCTTCGCTGGTGGAGCGATGTGAAAACCGATTCCTTCGCGGGTGTGGACGATGTGCTTGCCAAGTTTGATCCCGCGCCTGATGTAAGCGATCAGTTGTATAGGCAAAAAATTGCATTCATTGCGCTGCTCAACTTTGACCGCAGCACCTTGACGGAAATGTTGGCCAAGGGTTCTTCATGGTCAACAACGCAATGGGCGCAAGTGCGATTGGCGCAATCCTTTGGCCCGCGAGTCCCTGTCGCGCTTGCGGATCAAGCTCGCAAGATCAGCCATGAGGCCAATCAATTTGTGAGCGGCTTTCATATTCCAGTTGGTCGAATGGTTGATGCCAACGGCAAGCGCTGGTTTGAAAGTGACCGCAAGTTACTGGCGCACTGGTTGGTTCGCGAAGAAGTAAAGGCTGGTTACGGCGACCCCGATGGACTTGCCAAGCAACGCGCGTTGATGCGCGTGATGGGTCGCCACATTGATGGAACAATTCCCAAAGCCGTGATGGAATGCAAAGGCACTGAGGATTGGAACCCCGACACCAACACCATTGGGGGCGCGCCATGCGGCGAAACCTTGGGCGTGGTGCGTTATGAATTTTGGAATTCACAGCGCGATCTTGCGGCGCAATTTGATCCGCTGTATCCAGAGGCACCAACCGCCATCGCCCGCAAGTTTGATTTGGCGCGCGAGATTCCAGAAAGCGAAGTGGAGCGGCTGCTGATTGCGTTGCTGGAGCACCCGGTGCGCGTGGACATTGCAGCGTGGATGACCAAGCGCCTTGGTCGCGCTCTGGAGCCGCACGATGTTTATTTTGAGGACATTGCAGAGACGCGTCCGCCGCAAGAAATGAACGCCAGCGTTGCCGCGCATTTTCCCGACGAGAAGGTGTTTGAGCGCAAACTGCCGGAGATCTTGCAGACACTTGGTTTCAACAAGGATGACGCGCATTTCTTGGGCGGACAAATTCGCGTTGAGATTGCGCGCGGCTCTGGTCACGCCATGCGTCCCGGCCTGCCGGAGTACGGAGCGTGGTTGCGCACCAGCCGTCTTGATAAGGAATTTGGCTGGGATGGTTTTGACACCGCCATGCATGAACTTGGCCACAACTTGGAGCAATTATGCAGCACGCACTATGCGCCAAGGCCACTGCTGCGTAATGTTCCAAACACCGCGTGCACCGAGGCGTTCGCGTTTTTATATCAGTCGCTTGGTCGGCGCGTGCTTGGCTTGGAGAAGCCCGACGAAGTCAAGCGCAGCTTTGATTTGGATTCTATTGGCACCATGTTGGCGGCCTGCCAAATTGCGGGACCAAGTTTGTTGGAGCTGTATACATGGCGCTGGATCTACGCCAATCCAAAGGCAAGCGCGCAGCAGTTGCGCGATCAAGTGCTTGCGATCGCGGATCAAGTGTGGGAAAAATATTACGAGCCGCTGCATGCAAAAGATCACAACCGTTTAACCGCCGCCTATCAACACATGGTGGCGCATCCGTTGTATTTGGCCGATTACACCATTGGCCATGTCATGAGCCATCAGATTCGATCGTTCATGCGCGGCAAGCAATTGGCGGCGGAAACAAAGCGCATCACAAGTTTGGGGCGACTGACGCCAGACCAATGGATGCGTCAAGCCGTGGGCGCGCCGCTTTCCATTGAACCGTTGGCGCAAGATTGCGCGGCGGCGTTGACGCGCATTGCGCCGTGAATGTGGTTAGAATCCCCCGTTGTATTGCATGCGTAGCTCAGCTGGATAGAGCATCGGTCTTCGAAACCGAGGGTCGTTGGTTCGAATCCAACCGCGTGCGTTGATGGAAGTCCAATGAATTCTCCGAATATCCCCGCGCTTGCGGGGATTTATCTTTTCCATCGCAATGATGTCTGCCCGCTGAAGTCGTGCGCTGCTGCCAATGTATGACTGGATACCGCTGAACAAGCCGTAATACATATTCCAATTAGCCTGTAAAATTCGTCAATGAACACTCCCAACGATCCAGTTCAACTTGTTCCAGGCAATTCGCTGATCACCAAGACACCAGAGGAAGGACGACAACTCGCGATCAAAATGTCGCGCTTGATCATCAAAGTCACGCAACCAGACGCCGCAGTGCGTGAACGACTTCGTTCGGTGTACGCCGAAGATGCCGCAATGCTGATCGCGATCGGACAGACGGTGGCCATGGAATTTGCCACCATCGCCGCGGCCAACAACTATTGGAAGCGAATCGCCCGCGTTTGAGGTGAATTTGCTGGCCCGAAGTTTTTATCCAAGCGCATTTCGTGATTTGGGCAAAACACACTACTCTTCTACGCCCATGCCAGTAGTCAGCGCATCCAATCTTCGAATCACTCTTGGCGCCAAGACCGTTCTTGATGGCGCGACATTTGCCATTGAACCGGGCGAGCGCGTTGGACTTGTTGGCCGCAATGGTTGCGGCAAAAGCACACTGCTTAAAATTCTCTGCGGCAAATTAAAGCCCGAGGGCGGTGAAGTGAGTTTGTTGCGCGGCGCGCGCCTGGGATATTTGGAGCAAGAGCCACGCTTTGATCCATCGCTGATATTGCAAGAAGTGGCGGCGCAAGGTTTACGCGAAGGCACATCCGCGCGCGCGGAACTTGACCATGTGTTTGAAGAAATGGCCACCGCGCAAGGCGCTGAATTGGAAAAACTGTTCGAGCGCCAGATTGCGCTGGAGGAAAAGCTAGAGCGCTCCGGCGGTTGGTCAAGCGACCACTTGGTGGAGGCCGTGCTGCACGGACTTGGTTTCACCGACGAGCAATTTACTATTCCAGTGAGCGGACTTTCTGGCGGACAAAAAGCGCGGCTTGGTTTGGCGCGGCTACTTCTAGAGGAGCCCGACGCCCTGCTACTTGATGAACCCACAAACCATTTGGATATTGTTGGGCGCGAATGGCTTGAGACATTTCTGGCCGACACGTATCAAGGCGCGGTTGTGATCATTAGCCATGATCGCCGTTTGCTTGACAAAGTTGTGCACCGCATTGAGGAAATTCACGAAGGTGGAACGCGCAGTTATCCAGGCAATTACCACGCCTTTGTTGATTTGCGCATGGAGCGTCACTTGACGCAAATGCGCGTGCATGAAAAGCAATTGGACAAGATTCGCTCCGAGGAGCAATTCATTCTGCGCTACAAAGCGGGTCAACGCGCCAAGCAAGCGCGCGGTCGAGCCACTCGCTTAGCGCGTTATAAAGAAGACAGTCTGGTTGAACGGCCAATCGAGCTTGACTCCATGCGGCTTTCACTGCCCAAGGGTCCGCGCATTGGCGACTCCGTCGCGGTGTGCGAGGACTTGCAGAAAACCTTGGGCGATCGTTTGCTCTTCAAGAATTTGTCCATCACCATCAAGCCGGGCGACCGCATTGGAATCATCGGGCCAAATGGCGCGGGCAAGACCACGCTGATCCGCACGCTGCTTGGAGAAATTCCATTCGATGTGGGAACAGTTCGCCAAAGTCCAAAACTGCATTCGGGTTGGTTCAAGCAAACGCATGAGCATTTGGATTACACGCTGAATGTGTGGCAATATTTGCAGCGCACCGTTCCGTCGCGCCCCGGTCTTGGAAAGTTGAACGAGCAAGAGTCGCGCGACTTGGCTGGCGCTTTTTTATTCTCTGGCTATGAGCAGGAAAAATTGCTGGGTGAAATTTCTGGTGGCGAGCGAGCGCGCGCGGTGCTCGCCGGCCTTGTGGCTGGCGGACACAACTTGCTGGTACTGGACGAACCGACCAACCATCTTGATATTCCAAGCGCCGAGCGTTTGGAGGACGCGCTTTCACTTGATCCCGATGAGGGCGGCTACGACGGAGCGCTTCTGCTTGTCAGCCATGACCGCGCGCTGCTTGCGGCCACATGCGATCGCTTGATCATTCTTGATGGCAATGGAAACGCCACCGTGTTTGATGGCAACTACGACGAATGGGTTGTCAAACAAGCCGCGCTTGCCAAATCAGCGGCGGCCTTGCCCCAGAAGTCCCCACCTGCGGCGACAAAGTCAAGCGAAAGTAGTAAATCGAGCGCGGCCGCCACTGGGAAGAACTCGTCAAAATCCAAATCGAATAACAAGGCACAATCCTCGCGCGATCCATTCGCGGCGTTGTCGCTTGAGGAACTTGAAGCGCAAACCGCCAAGTTGGCGGCGGATCTTGAGAAACTAGACAACACCATCGCCAAGCCTGAGACCGCGCGCGATCATAAAAAACTCTCCACGCTTTTGGCGGACCGTGAAAAATTGGTGGCCCGCCATCAAGCCTGCGAGCACTCGTGGCTTTCGCGCGCGCAATGAGCTTAAAAAAGTCCGCCCTGAAGTTTCCTTCAAGGCGGACCTGCGGTGGTTGTTTGTATGCGCACACCGAAACGCGCGCTGAAAATCTCGATTTATTTCGCCGCGGCCATCAATCCCATGTCCGTCATTTGGTCCGCGTCAGCCATTGCAATGACCGCTTCCTGAACTCCCGTCGTCGCCATGTTCTCGCCAAATGTCTCCAATTCGGAATCCGCTATATCAAATTCAGCTTGTGCGCCAACCACGGTGGCTGCGCCAGTGAAACTATTTCGCTTGAAGGTGCTGGCGCGAATTTTGGCGCATGCGTCCAACACATAGATGGCCGCTCCAGAATCCTGCGAGAAATTGTCTTGCATTACGCAGGTGTTCATGTCCACATGGCCTCGATCGCTATACAAACCACCACCCCACGCGCCGCTGACAACGCTGTTGCTGGTGAATGCAACATTGAGCAATTGCACTGATCCGCCAAAGACGCACATGCCGCCACCGCATGTTTGCGTGATATTTTTAGAAATCTTGCAATTACTCAGGCGCACATCGGATTGCCAAGCCCAAATACCACCGCCTTCCACCGCCGAGGTATTGTGTGCAATCTCACAGCGTTCAAATTGCGCCTTGGAATTTATGGCGGCGACTCCGCCCACATTATTTTTGATGTGGCAATTTGAAATGTTTCCCTGGCTGCCCTGCAACACCAAGCCGCGGCCATGCTCACCACGAGCATTTTCTATGTGAAATCCATCGATCAAGAATTGGGAATTTTCAAAGATTGCAATCGGCCCTTCACGACCATCCCCAAGCAGGCGCGCGCCTGCGGCAAGGGCTTGCAGCGAGATATTTTTCCCTTGAATCCGAATGTTCTCGCGGTATGTTCCGGCAGACACGAAAATCACGCCGCCATTGGTTGATTGATGAATAGCGCCTTGAATGGTTGAAACCTGCTCAGGAACCAGGATCACCGTGGCATTGCCCACAGAATCTTGGTCAATGTCGGCGGACATGGTTTCGGGCATGGGGTTGGTGTCGGCGCTCAATGTGCTTACAAACGATCCCCGCCACAACGCCACCAATGACGCGGCCACCACCAAAGCCAAACTCAGTGCGCCAAGAATTGCTTGTTGATTGTTTGAACCGTGAACGATTTGATGTGTTGGATTGATGTTGTTCATGATCAGCGCCTTTGAAAGTTGACTCGACTTTGCGTGGCATGCGTCACGCAACACAACTCCAACACCAACGCGCTGATTTTATTTTTTTCCAAACCTCCAACCACTGTCCCGCAGTCCAGTTGGGCGCGACCCTTCTTGCGTCCAACCTCTTTCCATTCACTCGCTCGCGGTTTCCCTCCGCGGCGAGCCGATGCAACTTGCGGTCGAACTTCAATCAACCGCGATCTCTTTCCAACACTCGCGCTTTCCCAAACGCAAGTCCCCTTGCAACTCTCACGGGGCCCCAACCGTGAGTTCTTTCCAACATTCGCGTCTTCCCAAACGCAAATGCCGTTCCAGCCTTGCGGGTTCCTTACGCCAGCAAGGCCGTTTCCAAAGTGCCTTTCGAACCACCCCTCCGTGGCTCGTTTTGCACTGAAATAAATATCGAATTCAATTTTCAAAATGCAAATTCCTGTGCGTAAATTTCTAAATAAAGCCTTTCGAAGTGAAAAAACAACTCTTTTTGCAAATTCGACCGTATTTTCCCCCGACTGAAGTTTATTTATCAAAAGATATTGCGAAGATGCGCGAATGCATGGTGTATGCACGCAATCTTTCAAATGGCTCCCGCAATTTGCACGGCTGGCCACTCTGCTTGCGGCGTGCGTGTTGGCACTACCCGCGTGCAAAGATAATCCATTTCGATTTGATGTTATTCCGCCGCCTGTTGGCAGCAGCAGTTTAATTCGAGCCGGCTATCACGGTGATCAAAAGAGTTGGGCTTGCATTGACAAGATTCACGACGAATATTTAATCCAGTGGCAAGCCACCGTGCAACTTGAAATGACAGGCATTCTTTCCACGATCAATCAACGCAGCTCCCCACTTGATGCGCGCATGCAAGGCGCATGGATGAAGGATATGGAATTCATGGAGCAAATACGAAAGCGCCACGGATCATTGTTGACGCGTCTTACGACGCTGGATCAAGCATTATTCGCCCAATGGGGTGACTGCGTCGGCGCGGAATTTGCAATCATGATGGAGGATCTTTCACTAGACCGCGCTATTGCGTGCGCCAAGTGTGTCGCTGATCCAGCCAATCAATCGTTCGTTGATTTACGCGATGTGTTCAGCGCAATCACTGTTGAGGTAGAGCAACGCGCATTGTTTGATACCTATATGAAAACCTACGCCCGCGATCTGCTTCCCGCAGCCAAAGCCTTTGCGGAGGCGGTTATTCGCCGGCCGATGGATGGCAACGACATTGCGACCAACCTGGCACGTGACAAAATTGTGGCGTTGAATGCGCGCACGATTGAAATGATGCAAGGCGTAGCCGACCGGGATCTTGCGGATCGTTTCAAAATTGAATTTGTAAACCAGGAGTCATGGAAACCAACCGATTGGCAGAAGGTCGCCCCGTTGTTGATTGTGCGCTTGCCAAATTTACCGCAGACACAGCGGGTTAAGATTGCCAAGATTGTGCTGGAGTGGGAGAAAGATGATCGCGAACTCGCGCTGCGAATTGCAAGCGCCATGGTGCGATCCAAGGATGATCCCCGCGCACAACTGGCCAAGGATGCGCGCAAGGAATTATTGAAGAAACGCAACATGGACATGATCAAAGCCGCGGGCGATGAATACAAGGACGCGCTGTCTCCACTTCGCAAGCAATCGGGGCAGCAGCTCCTGGACAGCATTGCCGCCTTGCTGCCAAATGAATCGCTGAGCGATGTCTTTGCGGTCATTGCACAACCTCCACCCGATGCCGATGCGGATGGCTGGCCCATTCGTAAAAGCGCCGAGACATTCGCATTGTTCCTACCGCCCGACTTTCAGCCTTGGGCTCAAAGCCGTCTTCGCATGTTACTGCCGCATAACGACCGGGAAAATTCGGCGTCAATTATGTTGCTTGCGGACAGCGTTGAAAACTGGGAAAAAATTTTCCAAGACCACTCTGTCAAAATCAAAGAGACCGAGGACCGCATGAAAAACGCCGGTTCATCAGATATTTCCGTCCTGGAGTTGCAGCGCAGATTACGCACACTTGTGTCGCAAGTGGATGCCGCGCGTAACGCGCTCACTCAAATTGAGGACGACACCATAGCCGAACTTGCAGCGGTGCTTGGCTTAGACCCAGATCATCCGCGGGTTGAGCGGCTGCGTATTGAACGTATGGTGGCGGCGTCTAATATTGACTGGCGAAAAGTTCCTATGGGCTCGCTGATAAAAATTGACCGCGAAGCCACTATTGATCTTCCAACCGCATTCGCGCAAGCCAAACTCTCCCCCGCGGCCAGCGCCATTACGGATGTCGCCATTCGGGACGCGGCGGTTGCGCTGGTGGAAAGTTCCGACCGCCTACGCACCGACACCATTGATGCGCTGCGCAGCTTTGTTTTGAACATGAAAAGATTGTCCTTGGAGTCCAAAGATGCAGAGATTGACCCCTATGCCTCTGAGGAACGCTTGCGGGAAATCCTTGCCTTAGCCGCCAAGAGCGTGCAGCCAAGTTCACGCGCCCGCGTTGCGATACATCAGGAAATTTTAAATGACACATCCATTGCCCTTGGCAGCGATGACGCGCGTGAACTGAAATGCTCCTATTGGCGCTTCGCCTATCCAGAAATTTTTTACGATCGCCATCCCGCTGACGCCCTATTGAATGAATTCATGGCGGAATTACCCCAGACTGAAAGCCGTGAGCAAGCCACAACGCTTCTGAATACCCGCCAGCAAGCGCAAGATGATTTGTTGAACCGCATCATTGACGCGCGCAAACTGTGGAGCAACGACGACTTCAACATGAGCAAAGATAATTTTGATCAATTGCAACGGCGCGCGCCCGTGCTTGCCCTCTTGTTGAATATGCGCGATGAAATCAATGTTCGCACGCTGCGCGAAATGGCGCTGCTCGCGGGATCGGACTCCAAGGCTTGGGACAAACTGACCCAGTGGGTAGAAACACCTTGGTTTTATTCACGCGACTGAATCGTCAACCTTCTTGCCGATCATGAGATAGTTGAAACCGCGAAGATAAAAGTTTCCGTCTTGCGCGCCTTTACGGAATGCGCCGCTCTCCAACTTTGAATTTTTACGCGCAACACAAATGATGTCCACGGGCTGAAACAACTCGCGCATCATGGCGAACAATTCAAATCCAATCGGCATGAATATGCCGGCACCCTTGCCCGTCTCGCCGCGGCGCTTGCGCCAAGAATCACTGACATAAATTGCCATGTAGCGGCGATTCTTAAGCACGCGATGTAATTGCTTCAGCACCAAATGCATGGCAGCGTAATAGTCGCGACCGCCATACTCATCGCCCGCGTCAAGCTTGCCAATGCAGCGCGGATCTTGCGAGTAATTCACATGCGTTGAATAGGGTGGATCAATAAACGCAAAGTCCACGCTTGCATCCGCGATCGGAAGCTTGCGCGCGTCGGCCTGGGCAATGTCCTCGCGCGAGGGATCCAAATCAAATGCCACTGGCTTGCGTTCCAAATGCGCGCACACATCAATAGTGGTTCCAGAACCGCACATGGGATCGAGCACGCGGTCGCCCACTCGGGTGTATTTGGTCAATAACTGCCACAATACCCAGGACGGCGTGGCCCCCACATAATCCTTATCCCCCTGCATTGTGACCTTAAAACCCTCTTTATCGACGGCGTCATAGTGTTGGCTAGGGTACTCCCACAATGTGGTGGCAAAGACTTTGAGTGAGGGGCGGGGCGGAGGCTTCATGTGGCAAGTCTATTGAAATTCCAAAATTAAAATAATTGTTGCATTTTGTCCTTTTATGAATACTATAAGTTAAGTGTATTTACGCTTGATCAAATTTTTGTGCCTAAGCATGCTCATCATGGGGAGCATTACGTTGCGTTCCTTGCATTCCATGGCGCATGTGGACAATGCTCCACGGGCGCATACAGGCTGCCAAGCCCACCATCACGCAACCACTGAACATGATGAAATTCTGGGACACATTGCCCAACATCATGCGCCACATGATGAAGATGAGCAAGACCACCATTCAGATACTCCACCCACGCAACATCACTGCGGCATTTGCAGTGAACTTGCCGCGACCAACTCGGACGCGGGATTATTCTTTGCGCCACTGGTATTTGCGCGGGACAACCCTGCAAGGAATGTGACCCGGGCGCAACTGCCTTGCGCCATTGAGTCGCCCAAAGTCGCGCTGGCGAACCCGCCACCCACCATCGAACAACCCCGCTTGTAAGCGGTCATGGAAGACGCCGCGCATTTGCGCGTTGTCTTGTGTTGTTTGAATTTTATGTATTCATTGACTTCTTATCCATAATTGTGGAAGGACTGCGATATGCCAACTCAATTGATCCGCCGGCGTTTGGGCGGCTTCACACTGGTTGAACTGCTTGTGGTCATCGCCATTTTGGCGCTGCTCATTGGGCTGTTCATTCCAAGCGTGAACAGCGTGATGAAGACTTCGCGCGTGAATAAAAGTTTGTCGCAGATACGCGCATTGGAACGGGCGCACTTGGCGTACGCCGAAAGCAACAAAGGATTTCTTGCCGACGCGCGACTACCGCACGGTGGCGGTGAACATGAAACGAAGGAATGTTTTGTAGTCACCCTGTCTCCCTACTTTGAGCAAACTGCCGCAATCAAAAGTCCGCTGGATCAAAGCGCGCATTGGTCCGTGAATGATGGCGGTCAAGGCGTGCCCGTGTCTGGTTCCACCAACCGATTTCGCAAGACCAGTTACGGGATCAACAACCATCTTTGCCGTGAATTCTCGGCATGGGGTGCCATTGATTCCGCCCGTCTATGCGACAAAATGTCGCGTATAAAAAATCCAGCGGCCACCGTGCACACCCTATGCATGGCTGAAACTGGCGTATTCGCAGGCGCCGACCATCCACATGTGGAGGAATGGGGAGATAGTCCAGGCGCGATCAAGATTGCCTCCACGCAATTACAAATCAACGCCGCGAGCGGCAAGCCCTACAACGGCGCGGGGATGTCCGATCACGGCGAATCCATGAGTCCTTGGGGCTACGCGGATGGACATGTTTCAACCGACTCATTTTCCGCGCTGTATCTCAACGAGACATTTAATCAATTTGATCCTTGGGTTTCATTCAAACTGCAGACATCATGGGAGAAAAAATAATATGAATACGCGCGCACGCAAGCAATGTGTAAGACATGGATCGCTCTGTTTCCTGGCCGCGCTGGGCTTGTCGCTTCTCGGCGCTTCGGCCCATGCGCAACATGTGGGCGATATTGTTCCCGTTCGTAATGGTGCCGTGATTGAAACGCGTGAATACAACGCAACCGGCGATACACAATTACGGCGTATTTTTCGCGGCGACTTCGCCGACACAGGCGTTGAACATTTCACATCCAACCCTGGCTACGACAGTGCGCCAGGAAATTTTGCCGCTGGAACGCGTCTTGGCCTCAACGCGCTGGCTGGACTGAAACAATGGAACGGTAGCGAATTTGTGCTGGCGACTGGCTTACGGATGAACATTCGCTATCTCACTTTGCAATTTAATATTCGCACGAGCGCCATAAACGGCTTTGACTTGCAAGTGCAAAGCAACGGCGGATTTCACAAGCATTTGAACATGACCGTGGCCAGTGATACCTCCCCGCTTGCAAACACCGGCGCGTACTTGATCGAATTGGAATTGTACTCAACAGGATCAACCGCGGCGCTCAGCGAGCCGTTTTGGATTGTGTTCAATGATGGACTATCAAGCGCGGACTTTGATCCCGCGTATGAATGGGCGCAAGCGAATCTGCTCTCCACGCCATGCTATGGCGACCTAGATGGCTCCGGTGAAGTTGATTCTGGCGATGTAGCTCTGGTCCTTCTTGATACTGGAATTTGCGTGGGTTGCATCACCGACTTGGATGGCTCTGACGAAGTTGACTCCGGCGATATAGCGTTGGTGCTTTTACACACGGGCGCTTGCCAATGAATCAATCCACAACTATTCAAATCCGCCATTTGACAAAGCATATGTTAAATCGTTTTTTCTTTATTTCTTTCCTTTTATGGAGTTTCAGAATGAAATCTTTACTTAGCGTAGTTTCACTTTGCGTTTCTGTATTTGCCTCAAGCACCCTGGCCGAAGAAATTCATGGCGATATCTGGCTCTATGCCAATGGCAATCAATTGGTCACTGGTAGTTACGACCACACCACTGGCGAAATTCTTTCCCTGAATACTCTTGTATTTGAGGCGGAATTTGGCATTGATCCTATATTTCCGTTCAGCGGGGATGAACCTGGCTTTGGAACCAATCTCATGACTGGCTTAACATTCACCATGAACATGGCTCAAGGCCTGCGTATGTGGAACGGCTCTGGCTTTGACACGACGGCGAATATCTTGAACTTTAGTTACGGCGGGCAAACCGCCTCCAGTATTACTGGTGGCGCGTTATCTTTCCAGGCCACTCCCACCACGCATGTGCATCCGGAGTACAGCTTGGAAACATCGATACCAAGTGTAGATCCAAACAATGGCATCTACCTTGCCGCGTTCACCTATCAATCCGTGGGCATGGTCAGCAGCGAAGTGTTCTATGCGGTGTTCAATCTTGGTATGAGCGAGGAAGACCATGAAGCCGCGACCGAGTGGGTTGAAACGAATCTTGTTCCAACACCCGCCGCGTTCGCGCTGCTTGGGTTGGCCGGGCTTGCCTCACGCCGTCGTCGGTGAACGCACCACCGATGTGTATGTGGGCGTCACTCTACTCTTCAAGAGCAGGGTGACGCTCTTTTTTATTGTTGTGGCAGTAAATTCAACATCACTTGCGCGGGATCCACGCTTTTGGTGAGTTGTCCCATGGATTGCATCTGCCCCATCAATGTGGTCCAGCGCGCCGGATCCATTGAGCCAAATCCGTGGGCCTGCGTCCACGAACCAAGTACATATTTGCGCATGCGCTGCGCGGCAATGTTCATGGCTTGCAACGTCATGGCTGGATTCAACGCCGCGATGGCGGGGTTGTATTTGGCGGGATCGTTCATATAGCGGTTCCACCCTTCACGCATGGCAAGTGACAACTTGGTGGCGGTTTCGCGGTTTTTGTCCAGCCATGTTTGCGAACTGCACACCACGGCTGTGTACGGGTCGTAGCCACTTTCGGAAATATCAAAAACTTTCACGGGAATTTTTTTCTCGTCCATCTCCACGGGTTCCGCGGTGACAAAGCATTGCGTAGCAGCGGCCATGTCGCTTTGAAAGACCACCAGCGAGCCTCCGTGGGGAATCTGTGTGCAACTCGATGCGCCGTAAGTTTTCTCCATCCACTTTAAGAATGGCATGCCTGGTTCAATGGCCAGCTTACCGGAGCCCTTCCAAACTTGCTCCAAAGAGTTGGCGCTGGACTGCTCATGCACCATGAAGCCCATGGGTGAATGTTCAAAGATGGAGAATGTCGCCACAATGTTTCCGCCCTGCTCGCGCAAAGTCAGCACTTGATCGGAGCTGACCACGCCGGCTTCGCACGCGCCCTGCGCGATGAGTTGCGACACGGAGGTTCCAGCCGCGCCCTTGATAATTTCAACATCAAGACCTTGCTCCTTGAATAAACCATCCTGCTGCGCGGCGTAAATACCCCCAAATTCAGGCTCTGGAACCCAATTTAATTGCAGGCGAACTTTCACCGCGCCGGTTGCGCCATTGCCGCCGTCGCACGCCAATACGCACAAAATTGCCACCAACAACGCGGCGCATTGAATGCTCTTTTGTATAATTCGCCTAGATGTCGCACTTATCTGTTGGTTTCTTTTAAATTCGGGTCTCATGGTGTTATACAGTTTATGGGTTCATTGAAAAGAGTAGGAATGCGTTCGGTGAGCAAAGCCCACTATGACTGACGCGAAAGCGTAGACGCGTGCCACGATCGAAGCGAGAGCCATCCCAAAAAACTGACGACACCAAACAGCGCGAATCCAACCACGGCGCAAAGCGCCACGGCGGCAAACACCAAATCCGTGCGCGCGCTGCGCATGGCTGCAAGCACCACCATTCCAAGCGGCGCGTTCTCGCCGGCGTAGCCAGAGACAAATTCGCCAACAACCGTTCCAATGACCGACAAGCCCGCGGCAATGCGCAAGCCCGTGACAATATTGGGCGTGGCGCTTGGCAATTCCAACTTCCACCAACGCGTGAAACGATTGGCTTTGTAAATGCGGAACAATTCACGCAGCCCGGGATCGGCGCTGCGAAGTCCGTCAAGCGTGTTGGCCAGCACAGGAAAAACCGCAACAATGGCCGCGCTGGCCACGGTGGCGCTGAGTCCATAACCCAACCAAATCACCAACAGCGGTGCAATGGCAACCAGTGGAACCATTTGAAAGAGCGAGGCCAGCGGATACAAGCCGCGCTGCAAAAATGCGCTTTGGCACAACAGACTAGCGCCCACCATTCCCACCACGGCCGCGATCAGAAACCCAAGACTTGCGCTGATGGCGGTGGACAGCGTGGCCGTAAGGAGCTGGCGCGAATCCGCTATGGCGGCGCGCAGAATCATGAGCGGCGAGGGCAGTAAATACGCCGCGGGCTTCAAGACCATCACCGCAATTTCCCACGCAACCAACAGCGCGATGGCCGTAAGGATGGGCGGTAGACCCACGCGCACAATATTTTTCATGGCGTTCCCCCTGTGCGCTTTGTATCGCGCCACTGAATGACGAGCCGTTCAAGCGCCGCTAAAAATTGTGCCATGAGTCGGGACGCCTTGAGAACGCTCATGGCATTTGCTCCGGCGCTTGCGTGGTTTGCGCAGTCATCTGTTGATACACATCTTGACACAAGGAAACAAACTGCATGCTGTTTCGTTGCACTGCGCCTGTGGGCAGATCAATGGCAATGGTGGGCAAGGTTCGGCCGGGTTTACCGCGCATGACCAACACTTCTTTGGCAAGCGACACGGCCTCTTGGATGGAGTGCGTCACCAATATGGTGGTGGTTCCTGTGCGCTGCCACAGTTGGCGCAACTCCTCATCTAGAGCCAAGCGCGTGACTTCATCGAGCGCGCCAAATGGCTCGTCCAACAATAAAAGTTTGGGCCGCGTCACAAGCGCGCGCGCCATGGCCACGCGCATGCGCATGCCGCCAGAAAGTTGAGCAGGCATTTTATGTTCGCTATCGGACAATTGCATCTTGGCCAGCATGGCGCTCGCCGCGGCGCGCCTTTCTTGCGGCCGCACTCCATGCATTTCTAGTGGCAGCGCGACATTGTCAAGCACATTGCGCCATGGAAGCAAGCGCCCCTCTTGAAAACAAAAACTAATGTCGCTACCCGGCGAGATGGTTCCCATATTCAGGGTTGCCACGGGGGCGACATGGCCACTTTGGGAATAACTATTGGATTGCTTGGACTGATCATTCGCGCTTAAAAGAATTTGCCCACTTGTGGGCTCGATCAGCCCTCCAATCAGGCGCAACAATGTTGTTTTACCGCCGCCCGAATCGCCAACAATAGCCAGAAATCCGCCGGGCTTCACTTGCACATCCGCATGCGCGATCACATTCAACCCATTGAAACTGTGGCGCACAGCGCGTGCGACCACGCCAATAGCGCCCGGAACTGATTCGCTTGTCACTTGGTCAGGCTCTTGGCTACGCATTCAAAAATTCCAAGCGACCCGCGCATACATATGCGCTCGCAATGTTCAAGGTTGCCAAGTGTATCACTCGACCTCAATGTCCACTTTGGATTCGCTAGATGATTTAGGCAACTTCGCTTCAATTTGATTCTCCAGTTCCTTGGGATCCACTCCACTTGGAATCAGCACCAGCGCGATGATTTGGCGCTTTTCAGAGAGAATGCTCGAGCTTTTCACACGGCAACGCAACTCCTTCAACGCGTCAATGGCCGCCTTGTAGGTGTCCTGCACATTTCCCTTTTCACCCACGCGAATTTTCACGCGCGCACTGAGATGCATTTCCAAATAAAGAATCAGCAACCATGCGAACACGGTCACAAACACGGCAGTCGCCCATTGACCTAGCCCGCACGCCAGACCAAGCAGCACGCACAAGATCGCCTTGCCGGTGATCTTGGGATTGTCCAACACGGTGCGGAAACGAATCAAACCACCAATGCCGAAAATAACCAGCGCCATAGAGGAATTCACCTGCACTAGTTCCGCCACAACGGCGCCCACCACCGCCAACACCACCAGTGACTTGCGCTCCTCATGGTCGGACAGCGGATTGAGCCTGTTGCTGCGGCGGGGATGCTGCGCGATCAAGCTGGCAAGCAACACACTGAGCAACAACCCGGAGAACAACTTAACAATGAACCAGGTGTGTATGAATCGATTAAAGGACTGCGTAATATCATTGAACGCGCCACCATTGGATTGCGTTGTGGTTGTGGTCGCCTTGTGCAACAACTCAGTAACATCTTTTTCGGCGAACGCGAATTGAGTAACGCACAGAATTGAAATGACAATAAATATGGTTGGCAAAAGCTTCACGGATTGATGACCTCTTGATTGGTAGAGTATATTCAAAGTTGAAAGTGTGAGTACAAAATTGAATTCAAATATTGAACTCCAGGAGTCCCCATGATCATTGCCGCGCAGATATTCAATAGCAATTGCTTCACCCGCTCTCGTGCCCTATTGGCTACCACCGCGCGGGTGGCGGCTTTACTTGCCATTTTGACCGTCCTCACTCCATGCATGGCCGTATGTCAAGAAGATCCAAACGAGCCCAGCGCCCCCACGGAAACCAAGCATCACAAAGATAAAGACAAAGACAAAGACAAAGACAACAGCGCGGACAGCAAGGACAAATCAGGTGTTCCTGGCAAAGCCGCGCATGACCATGAAGCCTCGCCCAGCGAAGTGTCTTGGCTCATCACTCTGCATGGTGTTGACGGGCAGCCGCAACAAATTATCGCCGTGAATGGATTGGGACAAATCAAAGGTCCTGGCACTGGACCCGTTCCAGATGGCGCGGCCGGTCTGGCGCCGCATGACCTGCGCGGCATGGCCATACTTCCTGATCAAAGCGTTCTTGCCGTGAACGCGTTCATGAAGGACTCGCGCATTTTGCACTTTGGCCCGCCGGACGCCAACAATGTGCGCTCGTACCTCAGTGATTTCACCAAGCAAGGTCCCGCCAATCCAGCCATGCTTCACAGTTACGCCATTGCCCTGTCGCCCGATGGCGATGTGTATGTGAGCAATCAAGACACCAATACGGTCACTCGCTACGCGGGACTTGGCCGCGCCACTCCCGGCGCGCCGCTGCCGCATCCAGATTCGATTGCGGGCTTTGGCAATCTTCCAGCAGGCGTATTCATTGCAAATTCACAAGTGAGCCCAATTGGTTTGAGCGCGGTGCGTGGCATTTGTTTTGGTCCCGACGGCTATTTATATGTGGTCGACCGCGACAGTTCGCGTGTGTGCAGTTACGACCGCAAGACGGGCGAGCGCGTGAAGATTGTGCTGAGCGAAGCCAACGGCTTGAAGAAACCAATTCAAGTGGCCTTCACCCAGGATGGAAAAAGTTTATTTGTGGGCGACGATGAAACCGAGCAAGTGCTGCGCCTGAATATGGACAGCGGCGTGTCGAGCGTGTTCATTCCCCGCGGCACGGGCGGCTTGAAGGCGCCTTCGGCTCTAGTTGTGAGCGCCAAGTGGCTTTATGTTGGAAGCCGCCTGACCAAAGAAGTTCTGCGCTTTGAAATTGCAACGGGTAAGCCTGACAGCAAGTCCTATGTGACGCTGCCAGACCATCCTGAATTTTTGCTGCATGTGATTCCACCCGTCGATCCATCCAAAAAATAAATGCGCTTGGTACGAGCGCGTTGTTTATTTTGCGCGCTTGGCTTGCCACTCATCAAATGTGGCTTGACGCGCCAACAACCACGCTTGATGCCCGCAACCTTGGCGAAATTCAAACGCATGCGTGCGCTTGCTCATGTCACGCGCCGCAAACCCAGTTGGCAAGCGCGCCAGATCCAGCTCTAAACGCCGTGAATTGCTGCTAAACCAAATGGTTCCCTGGGGCGAAAGCCACTTGGGCAAACTACCAATCAATGCCGGCCAATCGCGGTCCACGCTGAAACTGGAAGCCTCCATGCGTTTGGAATTGGAGAATGTGGGCGGATCGCAGACAATCATGTCGTATTGCTCACCGGCCTTGGGGCCACGATCAAGCCACGCCAAACAATCCGCCTCCACAAGTCGATGCGCGTCACCCTTGTCAAAGCCATTCAGACGCAAATTACGCAGCGTCCACGCTTGATAGGTGGCGCTCATGTCCACGGTGGTGGTGGCAACGGCACCGCCCTGAATTGCGTAGCAAGTAAAACTTCCGGTGTAGGCGAACAAATTCAACACGCGCAATCCTTGGCAGCGCTGCCGCACCATGTCGCGCGTGGTGCGGTGGTCAAGAAATAATCCCGTGTCCAAATAGTCGCTCAAGTTCACCTCAAAGCGCAAACCTTGCTCGCGCATGATTCGCAGCGCGCTTGCCGCGTTGTTCGTTGCGGCCACCTTTTGATATTGACCTTGGCCGTCATCCGCGCCTTCGCGGCGATTTTTCTGGCGCCGACGCTCCTTCACAAAAAGTTTCTCGCGCGGTATCTCAAGCGCGCAACATATTTCCTCAATGCAATTCGCCTCATGCGCGTCTTGCTGCGCCTCAGTTTCATCCTTGGTGCGCGGATGCAACCACGCCACCACTTCACCGGCGTACCAATCCACCACGGCTGGAAATTCGGGTATGTCGCGCTCGTACAAACGAAAGGCATCGTTGCCAGCCTTAGCCGCCCACTTCTTCAACTGGCGCAGTCGTTTGGAAAGCCGATTGGCAAACATGCGCCAACCCTAGCCCAAGTCACTTGACAAAGCAGCCAGGCGCCCTGTGGCCGAACGCGTAAAAGTTACTTGTAAACTCTAAAAAAGACCGATAGAGGAGTTTATAATCGCCGTATTTGAGTCTTATAACCATATTGGAAGCCTTATTCAACCCCCATTTGCCCATTTGCCCCACTTTGGTTAGTCTTCTAGCCCTTCGCGGAATCCGTGGGGGATTCCATAACTCTACATAGGAACTATTGACATGATGAACCGACTCCGCCGGAGCCTGAACCTGATCGCCACTTTCGCACTTCTTAGCGTGTTCGCAGCGCCTGCGCTTGCTGGCGAAGCCGACCTGAAGGTGCCTTCGGTTGACAGTGCCAACTTCAAGTTTGGAACCTCGATCATCCAAGGCAACTACCTCATGATGATGGGACTGTTGGTCTGCGTCTTGGCGGGATTGTTCGGTTGGTATCAATATTCACAAACTAAAAATCTGCCCGTGCACAAGAGTATGGCAGAGGTCTCCAACATTATTTGGGAGACATGCAAGAGCTATCTCTGGCAACAAGGCAAATTCTTGGCCCTGTTGTGGGTTCTCATTGGCGCATGCATTTATTACTACTTTGGATATCTGGAGCACAAGAACGCCTTCTCTATATTTATCATTCTGTCCTCCAGCATTCTGGGAATTTTGGGCTCGTACGGCGTGGCATGGTTCGGCATTCGCATCAACACCATCGCCAACAGTCGCACCGCCTTCGCAAGTTTAAAGGGCCAGGGCCTTCCAGTTCTGAGCATTCCTTTGCGCAGCGGCATGAGCGTTGGCTTGTTGTTGGTCAGCGTTGAATTGTTCTTCATGATTTGCATTTTGAAGTACCTGCCAACCGAACTTGTGGGTCCAGCCTTCATTGGCTTTGCCATTGGTGAAAGTTTGGGCGCCAGCGCGCTGCGCATCTGCGGCGGCATTTTCACAAAAATCGCCGACATTGGCGCTGATTTGATGAAGATTGTCTTCAAGCTTCCAGAAGATGATCCGAAGAATCCAGGCGTGATCGCGGATTGCACCGGCGACAATGCGGGCGACTCAGTTGGTCCAACCGCCGATGGATTTGAAACCTACGGCGTGACCGGCGTGGCGCTGATCGCGTTCTTGGCGCTTGCCATTGGTGACACTGGACCAGAAGGTCAAACTGTGTGCGCCAAATTGATCGTATGGCTCTTTGCCATGCGCGCGTTGATGATCGTGACCAGCTTGTTGAGTTACTTCATCAATGAAGTATGGAACGAAAGTCGCTTTGGCATTAAGAAAGATTTTGATGAAGAAGCCCCGCTGACCAGCTTGGTGTGGATCACCTCAATCGTTTCGATTGGCGTGACCTTCCTTGCCAGCTGGGCGTTGCTTGGTCAATTCAGCGAGACCGTGGTGTTGGGTGAAGCCGCCGCTGTTCTGACGAACCAAACAACTGGCCAAGCCGTTGCCGGCACCGTGGTTGAAACGGCCACATATGCCTACACAAGTTTGTGGTGGATTCTCTCCATCATCATTAGTTTGGGCACCGTCGCCGGCGCGTTGATTCCTGAGTTCACAAAGGTCTTTACCAGCACCAACAGCCGACATGTGCGTGAAGTGGTGCAAGCCAGCGCGCAAGGTGGCGCAAGCTTGAATGTTCTATCCGGTTTCGTGGCGGGAAATTTCTCCGCGTTCTGGAAGGGTTTGGTTCTTGCCTCGCTCATGGCTTTGGGTTGGTGGGCCAGCAATAATCCGGACATTCAAAACTTGATGCCAGCGAAATATGATTTCGCCGCGCCAATCTTCGCGTTCGGTTTAATCGCCTTCGGATTCCTTGGAATGGGTCCTGTCACCATTGCGGTGGACAGCTTTGGTCCAGTCACAGACAACGCGCAAAGCGTGTTTGAACTAAGCCAAATTGAGAAGATTCCCAACATCCGCGAGGAAGTGAAACGCGACTTCGGCTTTGAGCCAAGTTTTGAAAACGCCAAGCACCTTCTTGAGAAGGGTGACGGCGCCGGCAACACGTTCAAGGCAACCGCCAAGCCAGTGCTCATTGGCACCGCGGTTGTGGGCGCAACCACAATGGTGTTCGGCATCATCTTGATGTTGGAC
>SYAC01000011.1 GCA_005787685.1 Planctomycetia bacterium | reverse complement strand
AGTTGCTGGCGGCGCCACGGCTGAAGTTGCGGGCGGCGCTACATCTGAAGTTGCTGGCGGCGCCACGGCTGAAGTTGCGGGCGGCGCTACATCTGAAGTTGCTGGCGGCGCCACGGCTGAAGTTGCGGGCGGCGCTACATCTGAAGTTGCTGGCGGCGCCACGGCTGGAGTTGCGGGCGGCGCTACATCTGAAGTTGCTGGCGGCGCCACGGCTGAAGTTGCGGGCGGCGCGCTTGGCTTGTTTGCGCGCAAGGAATAGATGAGGCTCACAATTAAAATCAGAATGGCAAGTGTTGCAAAAGTCCAAGGCCAATATTTCAAAGCAAACTTTTTCAGTTTGTCGTCACTCGAACGACTTGGGTTGTTGAATCCAGTTTGATGCATTGCTGCATGCGTATCTTGGTGCAAGCCCAGTGTGGCAACTTTTTCTGGGTATGCCAAATTTCCAACAAGCGATGCCCAGCGCGCATTGGGTCCCGCCGCGACGGAGGTCGAAGCCGTGGCAATGCGAACTCCGGGTGTTGCAGCGAACAATCCCAGTCCCCATGAAAGTTGGCTGGCTTCCGTGTTTGACATCAGTTGCAATAATTTCAGTAATCCACGGCGATTTTGGTCATTGTCAGGTATAAGCGCGCACGCATTTTTGCGTGGCGTGGACAACAAGATGTCGTACAAACGGCGCTCCAATTCGCCAGCGACAGGCAATAAATCTTCGCTATCAGTGATTTCGATTGCGTGCGCGCTTGTGTTGGTGAAGGCCTCACGATGAAACGCATGTTCACTTTGCACCAGCAATTCAAGATTGCAACGCACCACACTTTTCCAATCTTGAGCGGTAAAAATTATACTGCGGCGCTCCACTGTTTCGCGTCCCGCGACATCGGGTTGGCCGGGGAACAATCGAGTTATTGCAAAGCGTCCGCTTGGTAAAAATCTTCCGGCCACCGAAGGGTGTCTCGGAAGTTGATCAATCTCGGCTTGGGATTTGGGCGAGCCAAATCCAAAGATAGACAGGGCATGATCATCGGCTGCGCTGATGTCGTCGCTTTTGGTCAGCGTGTGGTACCCATCGGTCGAGCCAAAGAGATGGGTTGAAACACCGATCACAAAAATTGTCTCACAATAACCCAGGTCAATACGCCAACCGCGATAATTCCGGCGAACAAGACCAAGTTGGCCCAAAGCCAAAATTGTGTGTCCTGCGTCTGCGCTTTTTCATCCTCTTTTATTTCGCGTTGAATAAATTGTATTTGCGCGCGCTGCGTTGTCTGCGTGCGCGCCTTGATTCGGTTCGCCACAATTTGACGCAGGCAAAAGACGATGGGATTTTCTAGGCCGCGCGCTGGCTTGGTGAGATCGGGAATATCTTTTCCAAGTGCGTCGCGCCGGGAGCGCACGGCGCATGTTCCAAACAGCGTGAGCGTGGGAACAACCCGCAGCAGATTATTGCAATATTTCACCGCAAATCCGCGCAATCCACCATGATGGCGAATCAGATCCGCGTTGACGTCTATTTTCGTAAGCAGCAAACCAATTGGAACAATTTCGCCGCCAGGTAAGCCGCGAATAAATCGTAGGGCTTGCACCATTCCGTAATCATCATCGGCGGCGTCGCCAATGGTTCCGCTGGCAAGCACTTTGGGATCGATCAGCAGAACAATTCCCGCGGCGCGTTGCACATGGTTGATCAATTCGGCGGTGTTGGCGTCCTCGATTTGTTGGACGAAGGCCTTGCGAAAAACTTCACCTGGATAATCAAGGCTGACCATGGTGAAAGAATGTCCTTGCCATGTGATTTGAAAATCCAAATAGGTTGATTCTTCGGTCGCGGCTGGCCAGCGGCGCTGCTCGCTCATTTCCGCGACGGCGTTCAAGAGCATGAGATGCGTCTTGCCCGAGCTTGTTTCCATGTGCAGCACGCCATTACCACGCCAACATTGTTCATACAACCGAGAGAGATAGATCGTTTTGCCGGCGCGGGTGCGACCCAAAATGACAATTCGATCGCGCGTGGGTTCTTCATCGCTGTGAAGAATCAGGGGCGCGGCAACACTGCCACTTTGATCATGCAGGGTTTCGCCATCAAGACCTAGGTCAATTGTCGCGTCGATTGAAAGATCAAGCTCGTCATTGTTCATGTGATTGGGTGGTGTGTTGAGTGACATGGCGGGCGACTTTGGCGCTGCTCGGCAAGGTGGCAAGTTGGTTAGACTTTGCAACGATCCGCCGAATATCGCCATGCTAAGAATACCTACCTACGCGAGAAAATTTCAATGACAGATCCAAGTCCGTGGAGTGATGAAGCGTCGCCCCACAAATTGCAAACACAAGCGGCAAAGAAAACCATGTCGGGTGGCATGATTGTTCTCATGCTTGCACTTGGATTTGGGCTGGGTGTGCTTCTCACGTGGATTGTGAATTGGGCCACGCTGGCCGACAAAGAGCGTGATCGCGCTCGTGCGGTGGAGAATCTGAACGAGTTGGCCAAAAAAATTGATGCCAATGAGCAAGTGGCGCGTGATGCGAAAAAACTTGAGGACGATATGCAGAAAAAAATGGCTGATGCCACCCGTCAAGCGGATGAGGCTTCGCGGCAATTAGGCATGGCGCGCAATGATGCGTCGAGTGTGCGCGCCGAACGCGATGAGGCCCGCGCATTTGCGACAGCGGGACGCACCGAATTGGACAAAATCAGGGTCTTGGACGCGAATCCGGCGGCATTGCCAGGCGCGGATTTATCAAAGGCAATCAGCGCCTTGCAAACGGTCCGCTGTTCGGCCACTGTTTCATTGCGCACACCTGCCCCAGGTCTAGACGACATGTCTACAAAAAATGCTCTGACGCAAGCGTTGGCAAACGCTGGAATGACTTGCGCCGATCAAAGCCTCATTGAAATAATGGCACTTGTTTCGTTGAGCGAAGATCAACCGCGGCGCGCATTGGGGGTGATGTTGTTGGTGACACGCGTGGTGAAAGTCCCAGGCGAGGCATTGTCCAAGCAAGTTTCCGTGTGGGGACAGCAGAGAATTAGTTTGGTCAATGACGCTTCAGCCTCGACCCAAGTGACGGCATTGATTCGGGAACTTGTTGCGACCATGAACGCTGATTTGACAATTCAACCAGCGGTTGCGCCACCCGCGACGCCAGTCGTTGCGCCACCCGCGACGCCAGTCGTTGCGCCACCCGCGACGCCAGTCGTTGCGCCACCCGCGACGCCAGCGGTTGCGCCACCCGCGACGCCAGCGGTTGCGCCACCCGCGACGCCAGCGGTTGCGCCGCCAGAAACGCCACCCAATGGAAAGCCCTAAACAAAGCGCAACCAAGCAGCCACGCTCGGTGGTCATTCTTGCGGTTGTTGTGGCCGCACTTGGTTATTTCGTAGACGTCTTTGACTTGCTGCTCTTTGCGCTGATTCGTAAAACCAGTTTGCGCGAGGTGCTTGCCCCGCAACTCGCCGCTTTGCCCGCGGATCAACATGATCTGCTGCTGAAAGATTGGGGAGTGTGGTTAGACAACATTTTGCAGATGAGCGGACTGCTTGTAGGTGGCGTGTTGTGGGGTGTGCTTGGTGACCGCCTTGGACGACTGACTGTTTTATTTGGCTCCATTCTGGTGTACTCCGTTGCGAACTTGCTCAACGCCGCCATCACGGACATTGATCCAAATGGTCCGCTTGCGTTCATGCATATGGTTGGCGTGGGGAGCGCCATACAACAATATGAGGTTCTGCGATTTATTGCCGGAGTGGGATTAGCTGGAGAACTGGGCGCGGGCATGACACTGGTCAGCGAACTGACGGAGCCGAAATGGCGCGGCTACGCCACCACGCTCATTGCAACACTTGGAATCTTGGGCGCGGTCGCTGCGTACTTTGTCACGCAGTGGGTTTCGTGGCGCATGTCGTTTGTGGTAGGCGGCGTGCTTGGCTTGTCGCTGCTGTTTCTGCGCTTGGGCGTGGCGGAAAGTGGAATGTGGAATCATTTGAAATCACAGGAAAAAAAGGGGTCTTTGCGTCTTTTGTTGTGTTCACCACGGCGCGCGAGGCGCTTCGCGTGCGTGGTGTTTACGGCCATTCCAATTTGGTTCGTGGTGGGAACGCTTGTGAAATATGGCGATGTGATTGGCGCCAGTTTAGGTTTGCCACTTGACGCCAAGTCAGATCCTGGGCGCAGCATCATGTGGTGCTACATCGGACTGGCCGCGGGCGATTTATCCAGCGGAATGCTGAGCCAGTGGATGCACAGTCGACGCAAGGCGATCTTATTATTTCATCTGCTCACCATTGCGGGCATGGTGTTGTACTTCTGCATTGGGGGCCAAAGCCTGAATATGTTTTATGTGTGTTGCTTTGTGCTTGGCATTGGTAGCGGATATTGGGCGGTGTTTGCCACCAGCGCGGCGGAGCAATTTGGAACCAATATTCGTGCCACGGCCGCAACTATGGCGCCCAACCTGGTGCGCTGGAGCGCGGGCGGCAGCGCGGCGTTGTGGTTGTGGAGCGAGAAGTGGTTTGTGAATGATCCAGGCGCGGCGTGGAAAGCCGCCGTGGTTACGAGCGCTGCAGTGATGATTGTCTCCATGCTGGCGCTGCTCGGCGTGCATGAGACCTACGCGGTTGATTTGGATTACGAGGAAGCCTGAGGTTTGCGGCGCGCTTTTGCGTGCTGGTCTTTGGTCTCAAGCAAAACCTGAAAAGCATTGTGTAAAACATTTAAAAATAGCACATTGGGATTGGTTTCTCTGAAGCCCGCCGCGTCAAAAACAGTTTTGGGTTCTGGCTGAACGCCCACCAACGCCACGGTCAATCCCGCGCTCATCAGCCCCGCAATGGAAGTGGTGAGCATATCCAGCCCGGTGGAGTCAATGAATAAAACCTCACGCATGTCAATCACAGCAGCAAACGCGCCCGCTTTGGGTTCAATCACGCTCATGGTTCGTTGCGCCGCGCCAAAGAATAAGGCGCCTTGCACTTTGAAATATAATATTCCATCAGGTACTTTCACCGAATAAATTTCCTGGAAAAGCGTTTGGTCATTGGCATTGGAGGCGGGCAATATGTTGTCCGTCACCGCCAAGTTGGACATCTTCTGCATGAACACAATTGAGGTCACCACCACGCCCACGCCGATGGACACCACCATGTCAAACCACAACGTCAGCACAACGCATATGACAAGTGTCAAGCCTTCGGCGCGCTCCGATGTGCGAATGATGGTCCAGCACTTGCGCAAATCGCTCATGTAATACGCAACATAGATAAGTAAGCCCGCCATCCCCGCCATGGGCAAGTAGCCCAGCCAGTTTGGTATGAACAAAATTACCGCGAGCAAAGAAATGGAATGCATTGCCGACGACAATGGACTGCTTCCACCAGCTTGAATATTGGCGGATGTGCGTGGAATTGCACCGGAAGTTGCGAATCCACCAAAGAAGGGCGACACCATATTGGCAAGGCCGTGGCTCACCAATTCGCCGTCGGGATTGTGGCGCGTGCCGGTGAGCCGGTCCGCGCACACCGCGGTGATCAGTGTTTCAATGGAGGCCAGCAAGGCAATGGCCACGGCGGCGCGCACGATCAGGCGCACATGTTCAAAATTGAATTTCAATTTACTTGAATCAACCAAATCCCAAGGAAGCATAAATTGGGGCGCGCCCCCTGGAATACCCGCCACCCTGACTCCATCGATCATGGTTACAAAATTATTTTCAACAGTGGCCACTTGCCATGCAGGATTGATCCGCACCATGACAATGCTCAGCAGCGCCGCGAACGGCAGAATGACAATCGGAGCTGGCACTTTCCGTACGAAGTGTCGCCATGTGAAAAGTCCGATCAGCGTGAACGCTCCAACACTTGTGTCGCACCAGCGCAGTGTGCCCATGTTTTCAAACACCGTGGTCAACTCAAACACGATATTTGTGGTGGCGGGCGCGGTCACGCCAAACAGTGTGCGTAACTGCAATATGATCAACGAAAGCGCGATGCCAAATGTGAAGCCCGCGATCACTGGAAACGAAACGAAGTCGATGAGTTTGCCCATGCGAAAGAGCCCCATGAGCAAAAGCAAGAAGCCCGCAAGCATTGTTGCCAGGAGCAAGCCCGTCACGCCAAATTGGTTGACAATTGGCAGTAAAATAACAATAAAAGCCGCGGTGGGACCGGAGATTTGAAAGCGCGACCCGCCCAGAAAGCCGGCGATGAATCCACCGATGATGGAGGCGTAGAGACCGGATTGCGGAGACATGCCAGAACCAATTGCGAACGCCAGGGACAACGGAAGCGAGGTGGTGCCCACCACAATTCCCGCAAGAATGTCGCGCGACACCGATTTCGGGTTCATGCCCGCGCGAAATGATGCGCGCCAAGCGGAGAAGAAGAGTGGAGGTGAGACAGGAATCATGGCGAAATCAATATTGTTACCAGTAAAATTTTTTCACTCTAAAACACATATGCGGCGTGTCGTGGTAGAAAATGCAATATGGCACGCTTGTACAAATTACCTCATCAACGCCCGCGCCACGAGCGATAGGTATCGATCAGTTGATTGGTGCTGGAATCGTGCGCCAACTTCGACGGCGCTCCGGACAACTCTGGAATGATTCGCTTGGCTAGAACTTTTCCAAGTTCCACGCCCCATTGATCGAAACTGTTGACGCCCCAAATTGTTCCTTGCGTGAACACCTTGTGCTCGTAGAAGGCGATCAATCGACCCAACATGCGTGGCGAAAGTTTCTTGCACAGAATGGTGTTGGATGGTCGGTTGCCCTGCATGGTTTTCTGAATAGCTAACCATTGCGGCACGCCCTCGGCCACAATTTCCGCGGTGGTCTTACCAAACGCAAGTGCCTCGGCCTGCGCCAACACGTTGGCGGTAAGCGTGTCTTGGTGCGCGCCAATATCGTGCAAAGGCTGGGCAAAAGCAATGAAATCGCATGGCACCAACTTTGTGCCTTGGTGAATCATTTGATAGAAGGCGTGTTGTCCGTTGGTGCCAGGCTGGCCCCACACCACGGGGCATGTTTGCCATTTCACGTGCTGGCCATCGCGCGTGACATGCTTGCCGTTGGATTCCATTTCCAACTGTTGCAGATACGCGCTGAAGCGATCCAAGTATTGGCAATACGGAAGCACGGCAAGAACATCAGCGCCTAGGAATTGGTTGTTCCACAAACCAATCAAGCCCATGATGACGGGCAAATTCTTTTCTAGTGGCGTGCTCTTGAAGTGCTCGTCCATGTCATGGAAGCCGTCAAGCAATTCACGGAAACCATCAGGACCAACCGCGATCATGGTTGAAAGACCAATCGCGCTGTCCATGCTGTAGCGACCGCCGACCCAATCCCAGAAGCCGAACATATTTTTGGGATCGATGCCAAACTCCACAACTTCTTTTTGCGCGGTGCTGACGGCCACAAAATGACGCGCCACACTTTTGGCGTCGCCGCCCAAGCCCTTCATGCTCCACTCGCGCGCGCTGTTGGCGTTGGTCATGGTCTCAAGCGTGGTGAAGGTCTTGCTACTAATGACAAACAGGGTTTCTGTAGGGTCTAAACCGCGGGTTTTCTCATAGAAATCGTTGGCGTCCACATTGGAGACAAAGCGGCAATCCACGTAGGGGTGCGCGAAATTGCGCAACGCGTCGTAGGCCATGGCTGGACCCAGATCGCTGCCACCAATACCAATGTTAATAACGGTCTTGATGCGCTTGCCAGTGTGGCCAGTCCATGTTCCGCTGCGAATGCTTTCAGCGAACGCGCTCATGTGGTCAAGCACCGCCCATACATCCGGCATGACATTCTTGCCATCCGAATTGATGACCGCATTGCGCGGCGCGCGCAGGGCGACATGCAGAACCGAGCGATTTTCAGAATTGTTGATCTTGTCGCCGCGAAACATAGCGTCGCGGTGCGCTTCAAGTCCACAAGCTCGCGTCAGCGCAAAAAGAAGTTGCAGGGTTTCGCGCGTCACGCGCTGTTTGCTGAAATCAAAATGCATGTCAAGCGCGTTCACGGCGAGCTCGCCGCCGCGCTTTGGGTCCTGCTTAAAGATGTCGCGCAAATGAGTTGCCTTGATTTTCTCGGCGTGTGCCACAAGCGCCTTCCATTCAGGGCGGCTATCTAAAGGCGTGATCGATGCGGTTGTGGTGGAAATTGTCATTGGTATATCTTTTGGGATAGGCTGTAAAGTGAGCGTGGAAGCCAAAATCAAGTGGAACAAAAACTAGACGCAATACTCATATTGCCTTTGGCGCGTTGGTGAAATTGCGCTAATCTCTAAATTATATCATATTCTTTCTTTCAAGGAGATTTTCATGAAAGCGACAGCGCTTCTTTCAATCGCAGGACAAAGTATTTGGGTCGACAACATCACCCGCAGTATGTTGCAGAGTGGGCAACTAAAGAAATATATTGATGGCTACAGCGTCGTCGGCTTGACGAGCAATCCAACTATTTTTGAGAAGGCCATTACCGGCTCCAATGATTACGATCCGCAAATTCGTGAATTGCTTGCAAAGGGCATCGATGGCGAAAATCTTTTCTTTGAACTTGCCATCACCGACCTCACCAAGGCCGCCGATTTGTTCAAGCCAATTTACGCGCTCACTGGTGGCGTGGATGGATGGGTCAGTCTTGAAGTGAGTCCGTTGCTCGCGCGCGACGCAAAGACAACAATCGATCAAGCCGTGACTTTGCAAGCCAAGGCGAATAGGCCAAATCTATTTATAAAAGTCCCAGGTACCGCCGAAGGGTTGCCTGCGATTGAGGAACTGACCTATCGCGGAATTTCATTAAATATCACGCTGCTGTTCAGCCCCAAGCAATATCTGGCCGCGGCCGACGCATACCTGAAAGGCCTTGAACGCCGCATGAAAGAGGGCAAACCCGTCACCGTGGAGAGCGTGGCCAGCATGTTTGTGAGCCGATGGGACAAGAAGACCGCTCCCATGTTGCCCGACAATTTGAAGAACACCGCGGGCATTGCCGTAGCGCAAGTCTGCTACAAGGAATATTGCGCGCTCTATGCCAGTGATCGCTTCTTGAAGTTGCAAGCCGCCGGCGCTCGTCCGCAGCGATTTCTATTCGCCAGCACCAGCACCAAGGATCCAAAGCTGGCCGACATCATGTATGTGAAGGCACTCGCCGCGGCGCGCACGGTGAACACCATGCCAGAGTCCACGCTGAATGATTTCTTTGATCATGGCTCGCTCGATGGCGTGATTCGAACCGACGGTGGAACAGGGCCAGCGACCGTTGCGGCCTTGGAGAAAGCCGGTTGCTCCATTGAAAAAGTTGGCAATGAATTGCAAGTAGAAGGCGCGGCTTCATTCGTGAGTAGCTGGACGGAGTTGATGGCCAGTATTCAATCCAAGAGCGCGGCGATGGCGCACTAAATTGTGAGCGGATATAGCGCATGAATCAATCGGACTTCGTGGCTGAATTGTCGTGGCGTGGCATGGTGCATCAAACCACCGAGGGGCTGGCCGCGCACATGGCCACGCCTGGTCGAGTCGCGTATGCGGGCTTTGATCCAACCGCTGACAGTTTGACGGTTGGAAATTTGGTGTCCGCCATGTTGTTGGCGCGCTTGCAGCGCTGCGGCCACAAGCCCATTGTGGTCATGGGTGGCGCAACCGGTTTAATTGGCGATCCCAGCGGGAAAAGCAGCGAGCGCCAACTGCTTGATCCCGAACAGGTGAAAAAAAATGTGGCGGGGCAGCGTAAGATTTTTGAGAAGCTGCTTGATTTCACCGGGCCCAACGCGGCCGTCATTGTGGACAACGCCGAGTGGTTGTTGAAGATGGGCTACATCGAGGTGCTGCGCGATGTGGGAAAACATTTCAGCGTGAATCAAATGGTCACGCGCGACAGCGTGGCCAATCGACTTGAAAGCCGTGAGCAGGGGTTAAGTTACACCGAGTTCAGCTACATGATCTTGCAGGCGTATGACTTCGCGCATTTGTTCAAGGCACATCGCTGCACGGTGCAAATGGGTGGCAGCGATCAATACGGAAATATTCTTAGTGGCATTGACTTAATTCGTCGGCTTTCGCAAGGCGAGGGATTTGGCCTAACCGCGCCGCTGTTGCTCAAAAGCGACGGAACGAAATTTGGAAAGAGCGAATCTGGAAATGTGTGGCTGAGCGCGCAGCGAACCTCGCCGTACCGCTTTCACCAGTTCTGGCTCAATGCCTCCGACGAGGAGGTTGGAAAGTTGCTGCGCTGGTTCACATTTTTTGATCGCGCCACCATTGAGGCGCTTGAAGCCGCGCAAAAATCCAATCCTTCCGAGCGCGCGGCGCAAAAGGCGTTGGCCGACGCCGCCACGCAAATGATCCACGGCGACGCCGAAGTGGCGCGCGCAAAAGCAGCAGCGTCGGCGCTTTTTTCTGGTGATATTCGCGCGCTGGACGCGCAGTTGTTGGCCGAAGTCACTCACGATTTAACCAGCACGGCAATCCCCGCCAGCGCGCTTGAGGGCGACGGCGTGGCGTTACTTGATCTGTTGGCCACCACGCCACTGGCCGCAAGCAAGCGCGAGTCGCGCGATTTTTTGGCTGCGGGCGCCGTGAGCGTGAATGGCGAGAAGGCCGCTGCCGACGCCAAGGTGACGGGCAAAGATGTGCTGCATGGCTGCACCATCTTGCTGCGCCGCGGTAAAAAGCAGTGGCATGCGTTGCGCGTTGAAAAATAATCGGCGTGCTTTGACGGAAAGTTTGCCAGCGCGCCCAAAAAAAGTTTTCAAATACGCCCGCGCCACGCCAATCAAGGACTGTTGGGAGTGGGTAGCGGAGGTTCGGTGTCCGCCTCTGGCGTAATTGCCTGGGATGTGCGCGGCTCAATCTTGAGCGCGATTTCTGGATTCACAATTTGCTTCCCGCCCACGCTTTCTACGCTGACTCCTGGCGGCAGAATCCAATTTGAAATAGCCTTCTTCGCGACTTTGCTGCCAAGATCACCGCTGTTAAGTGGAACAATCGCGGCTACGGCGAACTTGCCGCTCTCAATGTCCTTCAGCGCGGTGGGCGGGCCAATCAAAATCACATCGCGCAGAACACCGTCGTCTTGCGCAAATATGATGTCGAAACCTTTGAGATCCGTGGGCGAGGCGGCAATTTGCAAGGGCACAGTCGCCAACTTGATATTGTCGGTTTTGCGCCGCAGGGTGAATGTGACGACCGCTTGGTCGGGAACAAATGTCACTTGATCCGATTTCACACCCACAGATTCGGGTAATTGCAATCGTGCTGGAGCGGTATTTTTTCCGGTGGACAAATCCTTGGTGTCCACCACGGCTTCCACCTGCAAATTTTTCATGGCATCAATGGCGGAAGTTGGCAGCGTGACCAAGACCACCGATGGATTGATGGACGCGGATTCATACTCGGCCAAAGAAATTTTCGCGGACAATGGAAATTGCGTGGTGGTGAGATCGCCAATGGCCACTTTTGCGGACTCGGGCCGCGAGGTGAGAATGGTGGCGTCGGTGGCGATAATTTGCGACAAATTATTCAGCGCCTCCACAAGCATGATGTTGTGGACGCCCGGGCTGGTTGGAAACCCAGGGGTGCCGCTGGGGATTATTAAGTTTTCTTCAAGCAATGTTTGAATGCGATCAATGCTTGCGGGACTGGCTTTGATTGAAAGAGTGATGGCAAGCGGTTTGATGGGATCCACAAAGTGTTGCTTGGGATCGGATGAGCGAAATGAAATTGTGCCTTTGAGTTCGCGGGTCTCACGGGTTCGATCCGCGGCCCAAGTCCAAATTAAAAGTGTGGCGATAGCTGCCACGAACCATGTTGATAGATTTGCGCTCCAATTTCTCATTAGTTGTTGCGCCTGTTTGGACGATCATCGGAATCGCTATTGGTTGGATCCACTTCGTGCGCATCATCGCCGCCTCTATGGTGGTCGTTGTCCTTGAAATAATCCTCGCTGTGTTCAATTTGCGCGCGTTCTTCTTGCGCGGCGGCCAATGTTGCCGCGGCGTTTAATTCCGAATGCTCAGAGTGGTCTGGCAGATTCACCATGGGCGCATCAACACCACCCACGCGGCGAATGAAGCGACCAAACAATGATCGTTGTGTGGGCTGCCGCAAGCCACGCGAAAGTCGGCGGCGCAACCCCAAGGCGAATTCGTCAAATTGAACGGGTTGAGATAATTCTCCGCGTTCGGCGAATCGAATCAGGCCGTTTTCCTCGCTCACCACAACAACCACGCAATCACTTTCCAATGTTGCCCCCATGGCCGCGCGGTGGCGCGCGCCCAATTTCATTCCAGCCACGGGGTCGGCCAGTGGAAGTTGCACGCTGGCCGCGGCAATTCGTTCGCCACGAATCACGACCGCCAAATCATGCAGCGGGCTTGAGGGCCAAAAGATACTTTCAATAAGTTCGGCGCTCATCGTGGCATCCATGGCAACGCCTTGGCCCGCCAACCCCGCAAGCGAAGTGCCGCGCTCAATCACAATCAGCGCGCCAAATTGGTTGCGGCTTAAAAATTCAACCGCGCCCTCAAGCGCGTCCACAACTGGATCAATTCGACGGCGCTCGCTCGGCGACATGGTTTGACCAATACGAACCATGGCTTGGCGCAATTCAGGTTGGAAAATGACCAGCATGAAAATGGCGATGGTTCCCAAAAGCCCCTCGCTTAGAAACCGCAGGCGGGAGAAAGTCTCGCTGAACAGTCCGGCGAAGCGGATGCCAAGCACCAGCACCGCAATCAGCACAATAATTCCCTTAAACACGCCGGCGCCGCGGGTGCCCTGCAGAAAGCGAAGAATGAGCATGACGCCGCAAAAAATCAACAATAATTCAATGGCAATCGAGAGCGGGTTCCCGCCGTGAAAGAGTTGGGTGAGTCTGTCGAACACGCGCAAACTGTACCACGCAGGCAACGCCAAGAGCGGGGCAAGGCGATAGGATTCAATCATGAATCGTGAAGCAACTCCACTGTCTATTGGCAAGGCAACCTACCTTTGCGCCGCCAGCGGCGAGGTGCTTGCGGCGGGCACGCCATGTATGTCCGCCATCCGTGAAAATGCCACGCGTCATCTTGAGCGCCTTGATTTTTCCATGACGGCTTGGCTTGATGGAGCCCGCCCCGAGGGCATGATCTGTTTTTGGAAGACCATTATGCCAGCGGCGGATCACAAGCGCGGCATTGTGATCGATGACGAGGCGGTGGAGGAAATTTTTGAAAGGCTTGCGGGTGACGATCGTCCAAATCGAATCGCCATTCGATGGTTGCTGGCCATGATCTTGTTGCGCAAGCGTCGATTGAAACAATTACGCGTGGAGCATCGGGAGGAAAAGGAATTCTGGTTGTTCGCGCGCCGCGGCGCCGTGGAAGGCGCGGCACCCGTGGAAGTGTTGCGGCCAGAATTGGACGAGTCGGCGGTGCAGGCCCTGGCGGACGAGTTGGGCGAGATCGCGGCCTTTGATGCTTGATGAGCGCTCTTTCATGGCCCGCGTCATTTATTCTTTCATTGAATGGATTGCCTTGATCTGCACGGTTCTGTGTGTGTCTTGCGATTCAACCAAGACATCCAGCGACTCCATCGCGGGCGAATCCACCTCCGAGGCATCCGAGCTTGCGTCTCCAAAAAAGAGTGGTTCCACTTCGCCGGCTCCCACCCCAACGCTTGATGTGTTGGAGATTGTTGCGCAACAAAATCATCGCGTGGCTGGTTTACGCAAATTCGCCGCGCGCGGCAGCGCTGAGTTGCGTTGGCATGATGAGAAGGGCGACCACTTTGAGCAGGCTCAAATTGATCTGGCGTGGCGAAATGGTGGGGAGCAAATTTCTCTGCGCGCTGAAAAGTTGGGCGAGCGACTTGCGTGGGCTGGTGCCAACTCCACGCAGTGGTGGTTGTTTGAACCAAAGCGCGAACCCAGTCGCTTGTGGCTTGGTCCGCGCGCGATGCCCATGCCTGATTCGCTTTTACCATTTGCTGGACCCGACGCGTTGCTTGAGTTGCTTGCCGCATCGCCGTGGCCCGCCAAGGTGGCCGTGACCCAGCAACTAGACCAAACATTCACCGTTGAATTTGCCCGCGCGCCACGCGGCCAATGGGTAAGGACGCGCGTTGAAGTACAGCGAAATGCTGGATTTCCAAGCCATATTTGGCTTGTGGATGCCAAAGGCAATGTGCTTGCGGAAAGTGAACTGAGCGAGCCCGTGATGGCGAACATGAACCACTTGCCCATGGCGGACCGACCAATGGTGGCGAGCAAGATCACGTTGAAGTCCATGTCGAATATTGGCGTGTGGCAAATCTTTTGGGATGAGCCCGGCGCGCGCGAGGATCGATTGAAGGATCGCTTGTTTGATGTCCAAGTGATTCGCTCTGTAATGCTTCCTGCGGAGGTGATTGATGTGAGCAAGGACAAACCTACACCATGACCTATCTCGTGCGGTGTCTGTGTCTGGTGATCATGGTGTTGTTGGCGGCTTCGCAATTGCCCCACTCCAACTCCAACACCAACTTCGACGCGACGCCCACCATGGTCGCAAGTGGTGGCTCGCATTTGTGGTGGATTGCCACGCAGAGCTACGGCTCCAAGGATCAATTTGAATTGCATCATCACGCACTCTCCGATGATGAACGGCAATTTCAAGTGGCGTCCATCTTTCAAGACAAGCCAATCGCCGTGGCCGCCGATGGTGCGCAAGTATGGGTGGTGTTTGACTCGCACAATGACAAGATGGAGGTGGTCTCAGGTGCGACGCAACTGAATCCCGCAAGTGAATTGTGGTTCATTACCCAGGGCGGTGCGCTGCAGTTATGCCCAAGTATTGTGGGAAATTCGCTGGAATCGTTGGCGGCGTTCAACGGCGAACCCTGGGTCATTGTCAAAGGCGAGACAGTGGCCCGCGTGTTGCGCGGGGGACAGTGGAATGCGGTCGAACTTCCAACGCTCATCAACAATTGCGCTCACCGAAGGTTGGTGGTTGCTGGCGGCGTATTGAATGTGCTTGGCCAAACCCCTGACAAATCAATCAGGCGCTTCAAGCGTGAATCACAAGCATGGATTGAGTCGCGCATCCAGGTTGCGGATTTTTTATACCCCATTGATCATGCGGTTCGATTCGCTTGCGTGACTGGTCAGCCTTCGGGAGTACAGACATTGAATTGGGTGGAAGCGGGTGAGGTCGTTCCCATTGTGGCCTTGCCAATGACAAAAAATTTTACTTCTGACGCGCTTGGCGCCGGCAATAGCTTTGCATGGATCGGTTTGCAGATACATGGCACTGAAAACTCCATAGAGCGCGCATCGATGATTGCGTCGCTGCCATCGGGTGCGACGCAATTTTCCCAACCCGTTGTGCTGCGCACACAAGTTTCAAAAGCCAGCCGCTGGTATCACCTGCCCATCCTGGGCGTGCTTTCGCTGGGTGCAATCATTGCGGCATTCTTGGTGCGCTCTTTGAATTCGCCAGGGAATCCCGCGGAAAATACGCGTTCCACTGATGGCGACATGGATCGCCAAGCCCTTGCGTATACGCCTGCAACGCCCCTCCAAAAGTGGCGGCGTCTGGCGGCAACGGGCATTGATGTGCTGCCATTCGCCATTGTTTCGATTGTCCTATTCGAAGCGTATTCGGTTCAGATTTTTATTCCGCCCCTGTGGAGCGCCGACATTCAATTGTCTATTCCATATTTAGCCATGGTTATCGCGGCCATCGCGTTCTCCATGTTGCAAGAAATCCTGTTTGGCCGCAGCATGGGTAAGCGCCTCATGGGTGGGCGCGTTGTGTGCATCAATGGCGAACCCGCCGCATGGTGGCAGCACATAGTGCGCAATCTTCTCAAGGGGTTGGTGTTGCTTTCGCCAGTGCTCGCAATCCCTAGTTTGCTGAGCGCAACGGGTGAGGGAATTCCTGATGTGATTTCAAGAACCAAAGTTGAGGGCGTCACCGTGGATGACGAGTCATTGCAGGAATAATAGGTGTCTTTGGCGGGACATTGGCTGCGTGTGCGGCGTGCGACTTCATTATGGACAGGCCGTCGTTGAGCAGGGGGCAAACACAACCCGCGTTCCGCATAAATTTTTGGCGTTTTGATTGTAATTCAGCCGAAGAAGCGTGGTGGTTTTTGCGTGCCGTTGTGCGGCGTTGAAAGCGCCGGGCGTGAACGAATGAAAGGGCATGGAGGCCCGATGTGGAAGTGAAATTGCAAACAAATCTATTCTCATGGAAACCGCAGATGGTGCTTGGCGCCGTGCTTGCGGCCACTGTTCCCATTGGGGCCGTGGCGTGGAAGAGCTATCGATCCAGCACAAGCGCCCCCTTGGCCGCGCAAGCATCGCAGCAAACATCGCTTGGGCAATTTCAATCCGCCTCTATGACGCTCCCCCAAGTCAGGAAATCCGATGCACTGACAGACACAGGGACGCGGTCCAATTCTTTGGGGGGCATTCAAGCGTGGTTAGAGGGCAGCACCAATCCGTTTCTGACAACGGCGCAAGCCAAGGATAGAAAAATAAAAGATGCCTTAGCCCAAGTGGAGCAGTCGCTTATGCGCCGCGGCGATGTGGAGAATGTTTTTATTTTGGCGCATGATGGCCAATTCAGTAAGCAGGAATTATTGGCGAACAAGCCAAAGGCGGTGGTTTCCATCCGTATGCGATCGGGATCATTGCCAGTGGTATTGGCGGACGCCGCGGGTTCATTGGTGAGCGCAGCGCTTGTGCATGTCAACGCGGAGGATGTTGAAGTTCTTGATGAACGCACTGGTGCCCGCATACGCGCGCGAACCTTGGATGCTGGCGCCGCGCTTGAGGCGCGCGCAGATTTCATGTTGGCGGCGGACTGTGAGCAGGAAGAATTGCAACTGGCCTTGAATTCCAGCGCCGTGGCCCCAGGGCATGCCTTGAATACCAAAGAAAGCGCCCGCACAGACTTCACGCACGCGGCCTCGCATCAATTGGCAAATTATGCGCCGGCGAATGTGCCGTGGCGCACGCAAGTTTGGCAATCCACTTGGATTTGGATAGTTGCGTCCATAGTTTTGATTGGAGTAGTGGTGGGCATTGGCCTGTGGCGTAAGCGCTGGGCGCGCGCTGCGAAGGGGTTGAATTGCTTGTCGCGGAATTTAGAAAATACGGCGCTGAATCAAGTCAACCCCCAACACGCCGCGCCCGCACTGGGCAAGTTTGAATTTTGGAGCGCGCCTCTGGCGTGTGCCTTACATACATGTGTGGCGGAAAAACCAGCGTTGATCGCGGCAACGCTTGTGCAACGCCTTGAGGGGGACCCATCATTTCGTCAAGATGTCGCAACAATGATGTTGGAACTGGAGCCTTGGGCCGCTGAGCGAATTCTTGCCGTGTTACCCAATCACTCAATTGATGTGCTTGAAGAAGCCATTAAATATCCAGGCGCGCCAGCCTGCGCGCAGCAGGTGCGGGCGCTTGCAGAAGCCATGATTTCCCTGCGAAACGCCGCATAATCAAGCGATTGCGCGGGAATATTTGCGACTCAGCCGCATCTCTTTTACTTTGATAGCCATTCATCCGCACGGGCAGGACCAGGCGTTGCGTGCGGCGCAATCATTTATCCGCGTCTTGGATTGCGTCTGACATCCGTTTCGCTGATGGTTGGCGGCGCGGAAGCTTTGGCTTGTTGCGTTGCCGCGGCGGCCATACTGGCGTGAGTCGCGGGGGGCATGCCCTCTAATTTGGCGAACAGCAAACGTCCGGAATTGGTGTTGACGGCATTGGCGATGGTCACTTCCACGCTGGCGCCAATGCGCGTTGCGCCGTCTTGAACAACAACCATTGTTCCATCGGGTAGATAGCCAACCCCTTGACCCGCGGTTTCGCCAGCCTTCATGAGCGTGACCGTGACAATGTCGCCCACGCCAATCGTTGGGCGAAGCGATGCCACCATGGTGGCCAAGTTGATAATAGTGATGCCTTGAATTTTTCCAACCGACTCCAAATTGGAATCGGTTGTGAGAATGCGCAGACCCTCGCTCTTGGCGGCTTCAATCAGCAGACGATCAACGCTCAGTCCGCTGAGGCGAAAATGCTGAAGCGACACCTCAGTCCAAGCATTTTCCCGCAGTTTGAGAAGGTTTTCCAACCCGCGGCGGCCACGCGCGCGTTTGGTCTTGTCGGCGCTGTCAGCGAGTCTTTGCAATTCATCCACCACAAAATTGGCAATGACCAAAGACGCGTCCAGCATCTTTGTGTTGGCCAGCGCAATAATGCGGCCATCAATCAACACACTGGTGTCCACAAGCCAGGGACGAACCCCGCGGCGCGTGCGACTAAATTCCACATAGGGAATCACCAGCCGAAAATCATCCTTTGTGTTCAACACAACGCTGACGCTGAGATAGCACACGATCAATCCCACAATCGACTTGCCCAAGTTCAAATAAATTTTAGTGGTGGGGTCGTTGAATTCCCAGGCGTTGGCAACCGTATCCAGCAGCGCGCCAAATGCGACCGCGCCAATAAGGCCAAAGCACACGCCAATATAAATTCCCACCACTCCCGCAATGCGCTTGTTTGGAGTCAGAGCGTCAAGCACCACAACGATCACGCCAACCGCCGTGGTGGAAATAGCGACGCCCAGAACCATGGCGAAGCTGTAGTCAAAACTTGTTTTGACGCTGCTCACCGTGAGCAATGCCACGCTGACCAAAAGAGTGATGAACAAAAGACGAACAACTTGCATGAGAAATCGACCCGAACGCGCATGGGTGGAATCCACGCCTACGAGCGGGGGATCGCTTGTCACGCTGGAATAGCCCTCGCTTTGCGGGGAAATATTCGCCAAGTCCTGGTTTGATTCGGGATGCGATTCCGAAGGCGTTTCTGAAGGCATCTTGGGATTGTACGGCGGCGGAGCGCGAAGCTAGGATTCAAGTTCACTGCTTCAAAGGACGGTCGGGCCCGTTGGGTGGGCGTCATGTGAACCTGGTCAGAGCTTGACCGCAGCAGCCATAAGCAGCGGCATCCATGCCGACGCAAGCCTGGCCGTCCTTCAAAGCAGTGCGTACGCGTGGCAGTGCATGAGTACAGCATTGAAATAGGAATTGCTCGTGGCCAAGAAATCAACCGTTCAAAAATCCAGCGACACTTCAAGCGCGCCCAATACAGATCATGCGCACCAAAGCCCTTCCAGTGATGCCATGTCGAAAGAACCCGCCTCCGATGCGCTGTTCGCTGGTGTCACCGATGCTCACACCCATTCCACCGCGGGCTACACGGTGTTGGCGCGTCGCTATCGATCAAAGCACTTCGACGAATTGATTGGACAGGAAACAATTTCGCGCACGCTGCAAAATGCGATCGCCATGAACCGCATCGCGCACGCTTATTTATTTTGCGGCACGCGCGGCGTGGGCAAAACCAGCATGGCGCGTGTGTTGGCCAGGGCGTTGAACGCCTCCACAGATTTGACGCAATCCGCAGCCATTGCCAGCAGTATTTTGCGCGGCGAGGACATGGATGTGATCGAAATTGACGGCGCCAGCAATCGCGGCGTGGACGACGCGCGCGACTTGATTTCCAAGGCGGGTATTCTGCCGGCGCGCAGTCCCTACAAAATTTACATCATCGATGAAGTGCACATGCTCACAACGCCCGCCTTCAACGCGCTGTTGAAGACCATGGAGGAGCCGCCGCCGCATGTCAAATTTATTTTGTGCACCACCGAAGCGCACAAAGTTCCCGCCACCATTCAAAGCCGATGCCAGCGATTTGATTTCAAGCCCATCGCCACGGCGCGCATTGCCGAACATTTACGCAGGGTGCTTGCGCAGGAAAAATTGCAGGCCGACGACGCTGCCATTCATTTGGTGGCAAAGTTGGGCAATGGCAGCATGCGCGACGCACTGAGTTTGCTTGACCGATTGATCGCCGCGTCTAGCGGCAACATTTCAAACAAGATGGCGCAGGAAGTGCTGGGTCTACCCGACGCTGGCCTGGTGGCGGCCGTGACTACGGCGGTTTCTGGCGGCGACGCCAAAGCGGGTCTTGAATCCGCCGCCGCGTTGTTGGAGTCGGGTTGTCCGGTTGAACAGGCGCTGGAATTTTTCGCGGCACGCTGGCGCGACTTTCTGGTGCTGCGAACATGTGGAAAGGACACGGAGCTTGTGGATCTTTCGCCGGATGCAAAAAATCTGGCAGCTGATCAAGCTCAGCAATTTGAGCCGCATGAATTGGTGCATTTTGTCGCGGTTTGCGAGGCCGCCATTCGCGCCCTGCGTGGCAGTGGTGCGCCGCGCACCATCTTTGACGCCACCATTGCGCGCCTTTGCTTGCACCGTGAATTTCAACGCATCGATATTGCCGCCGCCCAAAGCGCCCGACCCAGCGAGTTTGAAAAAAAAAAGCCACTGATCATGGCTCCGGCCACTGATGGTGGATTGACCACGCGCCCGCCGGCGCAGACTTCTGGCGCACAATCTTCCAAGTCCAGTGTCGCCGCGTCGGCCACCGTCGCATCCGATCCAATCAAGAGCGTCAACCATTTCACGCCGCCATCCATGGCCCAAACGCCCCAGCAGCAAACACAGTCAGCCACCACCGCGCTCGAGGCGTGGCAACGCGTGACAGCCATTGCCGCAAGCACGCCAGAGCGCGTGCTTGCCGAGTCATTCGTGCCTATTTCAGTGGGGGAGCGCCAGCTCACTTTGCGCGCTAGCGAAAATGCGGGTGGCGCCGCCAATTATGCCGCGCGTAAAAGTGAAATGCTGCAGTCCATGGTGACGCGCGCGCTTGGTCCGGGTTGGAAATTACAATTTGAAACTCAAGCGAAAGCGCCGCCGCCGCAGACGATTGCTCCCATGCACGGCCTGGATAAAGATTTAATGCAAATGCCCATTATTCAAGCTGCAATGGAGGCCTTTGACGCCATTGTGGTCAAGGTTGAGCGGCCCGCCGCGCAACTGGTTCATGAACATCCGCCAAGCGATGTGGCGCAGGCATAGCATTCATCCATGGCATTTCAGAACAACAATTCAGCGCAACCCGAACCTGTCACGCGGCTTGTTCATGAGTTGTCGCAGTTGCCTGGTGTGGGTCGACGCACCGCGGAGCGCTTGGCATTTCATTTACTCAAGGTCGATCGCGAGATTGCGCTGCGATTGTCAAAGGCCATTGTGGATGTGAAGACGCAAGTGCGTCACTGCGGCGTATGTTGGAATTTGACCGACGATGATCCATGCTTGATTTGCAGCGATCCGCGCCGCGACGCCTCCATGGTGATGGTGGTGGAGCAGCCCAAAGATTTGTGGAACTTGGAGCAGACTGGAATGTTTCACGGTGTCTACCATATTTTAATGGGACGACTTTCTCCGCTTGAGGGCGTGGGGGCCGACACTTTGACTGTGCATGATTTGCTGCGGCGCGTATCCAATCCCACACACAACGCGCAAGGTGTCAAAGTGACAGAAGTTATTTTAGCGCTGAACCCCGACATGGAAGGCGACAGCACTGGGCTATTTTTAGCGGATCCGCTGCAGTCTTTGGGGGTTCATGTCACTCGCTTGGCGCGCGGATTGCCCGCTGGTAGCCAAATTGAATTCGCCAATCGCGCCGCTTTGGCAGACGCCATTGCGGGTCGACGGCGTATGAGTTGACACACAATGTTGGCGCATATTTGCAAGGAGTGAACGCATCACATCAGTTATTGAGAAGGCGTTCCCCCGTAGTATATACGCATGCGTTTTGATCTTTCACAAAAACTTCGCACCTCACAGCAACTGCGCTTGGCGCCGCGGCTGATTCAAAGCATGGAGGTATTGCAAATGCCGTTGGCGCAATTGCAAGAGCGAGTGGAGCAGGAACTTGAGCGCAATGTTGCAATTGAGCAAGTGGAGCCTGAAGCCAGCGACGAGGAGCGCGCGCAGCAGCAAGAACAAGTTGAGCATGAAATTCCAGAGAAGCCGCTGGAAAGTGGCGAGACCACCGAAACGGGCGCGGCCTTTGAACGCGCGCGTGAGTTTGAACGCGATTATGGTGAGAGCGCCCAGCCATCCACGCGCCACCTCGATGGGGAGCGCGATGCGAAGTATGAAATGCTGTCGCAAACTGCGGCGCGGCGCGAGCCATTAAGCGAGCAATTGCGCCACCAATGGGACATGATTGAAACCGATGCGGCCACCCTGCTTGCGGGTCGAACCATTCTTGATTTTGTGGATGACGATGGCTTGCTTTCGGCGGATTTGGAGGCTATTTCCGCGCACAGCGCCAAAGAGGGGGCCGCCGTGTCCGCGCCGGAATTACAGCGTGTGTTACCCCTGTTGCAGCAGTGGCTCGAGCCCGCGGGAGTCGCTGCGCGCGATGTGCAGGAAAGCCTGCTTATTCAAATTGACGCCAAGTTGGATGCACAGAGATGGAATGAGCAACCAAGCGCGCTAGATGAAGTCGCTTGGCGCGATGCGCGCGTTCTGGTGAAGGATCACTACGAAGATTTTCTTGAGAACCGGTTGCCAAAAATCGCGGCGCGCAGTGGCATGAATGTGGAGCGTATTGAGGCCGCCAAGGAGCGCTTGCGGCGCTTGAGCATTTCGCCTGGCCGGGATTTGACCGATGAAACTGAGCGTCCAATTGTGCCAGATGTCATGGTTGAATTTGACGCGGAGCAGGACCGCTATGTCGCGGCCATTTGCGAGGGCTCCGTGCCGCCGCTGCGGGTGAGTCCGCGCTACGCGCTGATGGTGGAGCAAGATTCAACCGACAACGCCACCAAAAAATTTGTGCAGGATGGAATTCGCTCCGCCACTTGGCTTTTAGACGCCATTACACAGCGCAAAAACACGCTCTTAAAAGTGGTGGACATTGTGCTTGAGAAGCAGCGCGAATGGTTCGATGAGGGTGCTGGACATTTGCGTCCGCTGCCCATGATGGATGTCGCGGATCGCATTGGCGTGCATGTGGCCACGGTAAGCCGCGCCGTCGCCGGTAAATGGATGCAAACTCCGCGAGGTCTGATTGAGTTGCGTAAGTTCTTCACTGGTGGCACGGAAAATGCCGACGGCCAAAGCGTGAGCTGGGAGGCGGTGCGCACCGTGCTGCAGGAAATTGTGGACGCGGAGGACAAGACGCGTCCGCTTTCGGATGAGGCCATCGCCAAGCAACTGCGGGAGCGTGGCATTACCATTGCACGGCGCACCGTTGTGAAGTACCGCGAGCAAATGGGAATTCCACCCGCGCGCCGCCGCCGACGGCACATTGATGGAGAACACGCGTGAGTCAAGCGCTTGCTCAACCCGCCACCAAACTTTTGGGGCAGTGGGGTCCCAATGCCAGTGTGTCCATGTCGCAGGGCGAAGCTGCCGCATGGTGCGCGCAACTCACTCATGCGCGCAGCGAAAATTTTCCCGTGCTGAGTTCGTTGTTGCCGGAGAAATCGCAAGCGGACTTCGCCGCCATCTACGCCTTCTGCCGTTGGGCCGATGACTTGGGCGATGAGGCGCAAAGTCCGCAGCAGGCCTTGCAACTTTTGGCATGGTGGCGCGAGGAGTTACGCCAGTGCTACAACGGCGCCGCCACCCATCCAATCTTCATAGCGCTGAAGCCGGTCATTGCGCGCCATGCGTTGCCTGAAAATTGGTTTGACCAACTGATCCAGGCCTTTGAATGGGACAATCGTCAAACACGCTGGGAATCTACGGAGGAATTGACGCATTACTGCGCGCTGAGTGCCAATCCCGTGGGGCGCCTGGTGCTTGCCGTGCTCGGTGAGGCGAGGGATGAACACACTGCCCAACTTTCCGATTGCACATGCACCGCGTTGCAGTTGGTGAACCACTGGCAGGATGTGCGCCGCGATCTGTTGCAGCGTGATCGCGTGTACTTGCCGCGCGAGGCGTGGCGCGACATACCCGACTTTGAATCACGACTGTTGATCACGGCGCGTCGCGGTTGGGCCGCGGATCTAGATTTTTTGCCGGCGTACCGCAACATGCTCAGGACATTATGCGACCACACTCAGCGGCTCTTTGATAGCGGCGAAGCGCTGTTGCGCGAAATTTCACCGGTGTCGCGCCCCGTCATTGGTCTGTTCACCGCTGGTGGCCGCGGCGTCTTGCGGCATATTCGCCAGTGGGATTTTGAAACCTGCATCCGCCGACCCAACATGAGTCGCGTGGAAAAGCTTTTTTTAGTTGCGCAAGCGTGGTTGAGTGTGCATTTGCACAGGGGCTCGGCATGAATCCATTGTTGCAAGAAGCCGTGGACGCATGCGAAGCCATTACCCGCGAGCGCGCGAAAAATTTTCATTATGGTTTGCGTTTAACTCCACCAGACAAACGCTGGGCCATGTACGCGGTGTATGCCTGGATGCGCGAGGCCGATGATTTGGTGGACGACCCCGCGCGTGATCCCAACGAGCGCAGTCGCCGCTTGCAGGCCTATCGCGACGCCACCAACGCCGCACTGGAGGGACACACGCAAACCCACACTCCGGCCTTGATTGCCTTGACCGAGGCCAGCAAGCGATTTCGCCTGGAAAAGCAGGACTTTCATGACATGTTGGATGGGCAAGTGGGCGACCTTTTGCCCGCCCAATTCCAGACTTGGCCGGAGTTGCGCAAATTTTGCTATCAAGTCGCCGGCACCGTGGGCTTGGTGTGCATTCGCATTTGGGGCTACAGCGGACAAGACGCAATCAAGTTAGCGGTGGAGCGCGGCATTGCGTTTCAACTGACCAATATTTTGCGCGACTTGCGCGAGGACTTGGACAGCGGCCGTTGCTATTTGCCCCTTGCGGAATTTCAAGCGATGGAACTCACCCCCGAAATGGTGCGTGCTTGGAGTGCGCCGGATCGATGCGTTGAATTCATCCGCGCTCAATGTGAGCGGGCCCGCGCGCATTACGATCGCAGCGCGCCGCTTGATGCCATGGTTGATACATCGTGTTTGTCAACGCTATGGGCAATGACGGAGATTTACAAAGGCGTGCTGAGCAAGATTGAGGCAGAACCAATGCTGGCGGTGCGTGGACGCGCGCGGCTAAGCACATTGCGCAAGGTATGGATCGCGCTACGCGCCAAACATTCAAATCCAAAAAAACTTCTATCTCTACATTCCTCGACTCGTGTTCGTTCTGGCGCCCATGATGCGGGTGCGGGTCTGGCGGACACGGGTCTTACCAACGCCACCAACTCAACGGCCACGGATCAGCCTGATCACGACGCGTCCAAAAACAATGGGGGCTCCTGGTGAGAAAGGTCGCCATTATTGGCGGCGGCATTGCGGGAATCGCAGCCGCGCTGCGCCTGTCCCAGGCCGAATTCACGCCAATTGTGCTTGAAACACGAGCTAAATTGGGTGGTCGCGCCACCAGCTTTGTGGACCCCCGCAATGGAAAAATTTTGGACAACTGCCAGCATGTCGCCATGGGTTGTTGTGTGAACTTGCTGGATTTTTATCAACAACTGGGTGTGCTGGACCGCATGCAATGGCATCCACAAACCTTTTGGGCCAATCCACCGCACAAGCCCGATGTGATGTGCTCGGGTTGGTTCCCCGCGCCCGCGCAATTCACGGGAAGTTTTTTACGCATGCGCATGATTTCATTCAAGGACAAAGTCGGCATTGCCTTTGCCATGTTCAAATTGATGCGCATGGGTTACGCCGGTCGCGAGCGATGGCGCGGCCGCGTGTTCCTTGACTTCTTGCAACAAACCCGCCAAAGCCAGCGCGCCATAGATCGATTTTGGGAACCCGTGGTGGTGAGCGCCTGTAATTTGTCATCGGCGCGCGTGGACGCGCCCGTGGCCATGAAAGTTTTTCAAGAGGGATTTCTTAGCCACCGATTCGCAAGCGCCATGGCGCTCAGCGTTGTTCCACTGCTTGATTTATATGATCCTGCCGAGGCCATCATTGCCAAGACGGGCGGGCAAGTGAAACTTGGCGTCAGCGTCAAAGCCATTGCCTTTGATGGAACGCGTGTGACTGGCGTGGTGACCGACGATGGATTGGTGCAAGCCGGCGCGGTGATCAGCGCGGTTCCATTTGATCGCTTGCTCAAATTGTGTTCGCCTTCGTTGCGGGAAAAAGACGAGCGTTTACGCAACCTTGATCAAATCACAACCAGCCCAATTTTGGGGGTGCACTTGGTCTACGCAACGCAAGTGCTCGACCAACCTCATTTGGTGTTGCCCGCGCGCGCCACGCAATGGCTGTTCAACAAAGGCGTGGACAATGCCGGTCGCCAGCATATTCACGCCGTCATTTCCGCGGCCGATGCGTGGATGGATTTGGATGAGAGCGAAATTACGCGACGGGTTCGTGAAGATATTGATTGGGCGTGTCCGCGCGCGCGCGCGCTTGAGCCAATGGAGGTTCGATCGGTCAAGGAGAAGCGCGCCACATTTGCCGCAGTGCCGGGCTTTGAGGCGTTGCGGCCTGGACCTCGACCAAGCGCGATGGGCGGCGTGGATAATTTGTTTTTGGCGGGGGATTGGTGCGACACGGGTTGGCCCGCCACCATGGAGGGCGCGGTGCGCTCGGGATACGCCGCGGCCGACGCCATAACAAACAACAATACGCTGCAACGAGAATTACCCGCCGCTCTATTGGCGCGCGTGGCGGGCTTAGGCTGATGCGCTTTGCATGGACTTCTCGTTGAACTTTTTCAAATGCAAAAGTAAAATGTCAATCTCATCAAGTGTTCTGAGCCAATCCAACCGCCTGCCATGAGTGAACAAAACAGCGCCAATCATGGGGAATTTAACCATGCGTTGACGCGCGAAATTTTGGCAACGCTGAGTGGCGCGGGCTTTGCGTTGTATGGCATTTGTCGTGCCAGTGAAACATCTTATGGCGCACACTTTACGCAATGGCTGGCGCGCGGCGGTTGCGCAGAAATGACATACCTTGGCGAGCATTTGGAGCAGCGCATGAATCCGCAAGTGTTTGTGCCCACGGCGCGCTCCATTATTTGCGTGGCCGATCGTTATGCGAGTGGCGAGATTGATCCGCCCCATTCCAACGCTTCTGCGCGCGGGCGCATTGCCCGATACGCGCGTGGCCGCGACTATCACCGGGTGATTCGTGAACGACTTGAGCCCATCGCGGATGATCTGCGCCAACGATTTCCCGGCAATCGCTTTCGCGTGTGCGTGGATACCGCACCTATTCTGGAGCGCGAGCATGCGCAGCGCGCGGGTCTTGGCCGCATCGGCAAACACACGCTGCTGATTGGCGAGCACAATGTGGGTAGTTGGATTGTGCTTGGTGAAATTGTGACCTCACTCAACTTGGCTCCCAGCCAGCCAGTAGACGGCGATCCATGCGCCACATGCACGCGCTGCATTGACGCGTGCCCCACCCAGGCGATTGAGCCATGGAAGTTGCACGCCGAGCGCTGCATTTCCTATCTCACCATTGAACATCGGTCTATGCCCGCTCAGTGGTTTGAACAGCGCACGGATGATTGGCTTTTTGGCTGTGATGCGTGCGTGCAGGCGTGTCCGCATTCGCAACCACGCCAGAGTGCGTCACTGGTGAAGCCCAACCCCCAATATCAAGCGATTCACAGCGACTTTGACTTGGCCGATGTGTTGACTTGGACAGAGTCAAGTCAAGCCGCGCTGAAACTTTCCAAAGTGTTGCTACGCGCCACGCTGTCAATGTGGAAACGCAATGCGTTGTTGATTGTCTTAGGCACGCGCCCGCAGTCGTGGTCGACCCAACTTGTCAACGCCTTGAAGCAGTTGCAAGCAGATCCGAGCGCAGACAGCTGGCTGCGAGAAAAGTCGGCATTGCTGTTGCAAGCGCATTCCAAAGAATGTTGATGAACTCACACCCACGATTCGTGCATGCGGATCGTTCAACGCTTTCAATAATTAGGCTGGTGGATCGGCTGGCGGATCGGCTGGCGGATCAGCTGGTGGATCGGCTGGCGGATCGGCTGGTGGATCGGCTGGCGGATCGGCTGGTGGATCGGCTGGCGGATCGGCTGGTGGATCAGCTGGTGGATCAGCTGGCGGATCAGCTGGCGGATCAGCTGGCGGATCAGCTGGTGGATCGGCTGGTGGATCAGCTGGCGGATCAGTCGCAGATGGATCAGCTGGCGGATCAGTCGCTGGCGGATCAGTCGCTGGTGGATCAGCTGGCGGATCAGTTGGCGGATCGGCTGGCGGATCAGTTGGTGTTGGCGCTGAAGATGGCTCATCAGTGGCGGGGGCATCATTTACAGGCTCACCACTTTTCTGCTCACGCGCCTCATCGCTTGGTGCGTCGTTCTCTTGAGGGGTTTCGCTTGCATCTTTATTGGAGTCCGTGTCGTTGCTTACTTTTTCCCCGGACAATTTCGCCTTGGCAATTTGAATACTCTTACGAAATTTGACTTGTGAGTTATCACTGCTGCCTTCGGGAATGCCGTTGAACACCGCTTCAAATGCTTCAATGGCCTTGGTCTTTGCGTTTCGTCGAATGACTTGCGATGCGGAGGCGTCCTTACTCCAAGTGCCGTCGGGGTCAATTTTGGCGGTCGCTGTGTATGCGGAAATATCCAGAGAGCATGCGCTTTCGCGGCGCTCCAACATTCCCGCCAACATAAGTTGCGTGTTCAATAAATTATTTTTGGCGCCCCGAGATGAGTCGCCGCTACTGGCCTGCTGAGCCAAACTGACGGCTTTCTCCAACCCTTCAATGGCGCCGTCATACAAGGTGTTCACGCTTTCAGCCGATCCTTGGAGGGCTTTTGCCGAATCAATGGCCGATGCTTCATAGGTCTCTCCCAGGCGCGCGAATTCTTGCCTGGCAGTTTCGCTTATGGCCTCAATTTCAGAAATCGCCCCCATACTGATTTGGTTGCGATCCAAACTTGATTGATAGGCGGCGCCCGTCAGGACCGACATGCGATAATTCAACGCCGCGGATTGTGAATCCAAATCCAAGTTCGCCGCCTCACTTTGCAGTTTGCGCGATTCGTTCAGCGATTTTTCAGACTCGATGATGAATTTGAATCCCTGAACTGGTCCGGTGATACTGGCTTTTTGTTTCAGCTCGCTGGCCGACTTTTCCAGCGCTAGCGCTTGGCTTTGTTTTTCGGCGATTGCGCTGGTGGCTTGGTCCATAATTTCTCTTTGCATGCCAGATTGATCAGCCATGGATTTGACAATGACTTCGTTGGCGGCTCGATCCTTCTCCAACACGGCGCGCCCCTCGGCTGTGACCTCAACCTCCATGCCCTTGGCAAGACTCTGAAATTGCAGCGCCAAACTGCCGCGAAACATGGCGTCGTCCGCTTGCACTCGGCGAACTTTTTCAATTCGCTCAATGGCGACCGCGTCCAGTCGCGCGGCTTGCACATACAGTTGCGAGGCAATCAACGCCATTGAGGCTTTTTGCGCCGCACTTGAGCTCGCCGCGGGACTTGCCGAAGCCGCAACCCTGCGCAAGGATTCCGCGCTTGTTCGATTCGCCTCAGGATCATTCGCCGAAACTTCCGCCAGGGCTTTTTGGGCGGCGGCAATGGTGGCGTTAAATTTTTTGGTGGCCTCGCGCTGCGCCAACGCGGCGTCATCTATGCAGCCCGTCACGCACACGCACGATACAAGCAGCGCCCCGAAAAATAAAATTCGTTCTCGCAAGCAGTGTGGTTGAAGGCGAATTTGCGCGCGGGCTTGGCTAAGAAATTGCATTGGGTGATTCTAACTTAGAACGCTTCAGCGATCGGGTGGGTTGGTTGGCGAATTTCGAGCGGGTAATTTGAATGTGGGTGGGGTGTAATCAATCGGGTACTCGCTGCGCGGTTGGTGCATGCCGCGTATCCAAGCCAAGGCGTCTTTCTGCAGGGATTCACGCCCAGCAGTAAAGATTGGTTTCCACCCCGGCACATCAGGATGCGCAAATTTGGCGTCTATGCGCGCGCGCGCGTATTGAATGAGCAACGATTGCTCTGGATTCTCAAAGTCAATCATTGGGGGCTTGCCAGGCAGTGTGGATGAGCGCAACAAAATGAGCAAATTGGTGTAGCGCGTTCGTTCGTTGCGATAATCAGCCGAAAACAAGAAAAAATTTCCGGCATCCATGCCACCGTGACAGCGGCTGGTGGCACAATTTGGAACAAGCCAATTGTCATGCACGCGTTTATGGAATTGCTCCAGCGCCAAAGGCTCGCCAAGAATGTGGATGTCTTGATAAAGATCGCGCGCCTTGAGCGCAAATAGTAATTTCAACAGTTGCTCAGGAGCCCATGAGTCCATGGCCTTGCGTGCTTCGGGGTCGGCTGGCAACAAGTCGCTGTCGGAATAGCGCGCCACGATTTTGTTGGCCAGTTCGGGCGACGCTTCCATGCGGGGGGGGCGTTCCCAATCCACTTCAAAAACTTTAATAATGTTGACATCTTCGGGACTTAAACGATGTGTTGGCAAAGCAGGTTGATCCATGGGCGCACGATTTGACGGGCTTTTGGCGGGGTTGGGCGAGCCATTGGTTTGCGAGCGCAGCGTGAATTCCACGCGGGCCATCAAGTCGTGAGCTTCTTGCGTGTCATAGGTCCGCAAGATTTCAGCCAGTTCTTCCTTCGCCATTTGCGCGTGATTTTCCTCCAGCATCCACCGAGCCAATTTCACGCGTTGCGCCCAGGCGGTCGGTGCAATGCCCGCGCGATACTGCGCCAATAATTCCTCAAAGGTCGGAGCCAATTCCAACGCCCAAAAAGTTTCACGCGCCAGCACAACCTCCACCTTGGCAATGCGCACACGCGCCTGATGCAATTCGTCGCGCACCAATTCCGCCTCCACGCGCCTGCCATCGCGAAACTGAATAATCACAAGCGTGCCTTCGGGCGCGTCCAGAACTGGAAACACTCCGAGCAGCAGCGATTTCTCAAATGACTTTTCAATGCCTTCGGGCGTGCGAATGGTCAGCACGGAATCATCTTGGCGCACAATTATGCCGCCGCTTTCCTTGAAGCGATCAATCAACACGCGTACTCGACGCGGCGCGGGTGCGGCCACTGGCGCGGACTCGGGCATGGAGGAATCCGCGGTGTTGGAGGACTTGGGTTTGTCGGTTGGAGCGGGTGGCACCACTGGCGCCGCAGTTGGGGGCGCAGTTGGAGCCGCAGTTGGAGCCGTAGTTGGGGGCGCAGTTGGGGGCGCAGTAGGCGCGCTAGCATCTTGCGCCAAAATGCAAGCCAATATCAAACATGGAAAGAGGCAAAGAAACATATGGGCGTGCATCATGACATGGATTTGGGCGCATGCCAACTGCCATGCGCTAGGCGGCAACACTCTCCGCGCGACGCTTGTCGAAGGGTCGCACCGCAGTTTGAGCGCCGCCGCAATCACATGAGCCTGGCGCGTGCAATCTCAATCACGCGCAATTTCGGGTAGCGTTCCCGCAGGAGAACCATATGAAACTAGGTGTCATGAGCGCGTTGTTCACTGGACGGCCACTGGAGCAAGTCTGTCAATTTCTGGCGGAGCACGGCCTAGATGCCATTGAGTTGCCCGCGGGCGCCTACCCAGGCAAAGGTTTTTTTGACGCCAAGAAAGTTCTAGCCAGCGCCAAGGAGCAAGACCGCATCAAGGGCATCTTGCGCGAATTCGGGCTCACGCTGAGCGCCCTTTCCGTGCATGGAAATCCAATTCATCCAGATAAAAGAATCGCGCGCGACCATCACAGCGCGTGGGAAAACGCCGTGCAACTTGCGCCCAAACTTGGCACTGATATTGTGATCACCTTCAGTGGTTGCCCTGGTGGCAGCGCGCGCGACACTACGCCCAACTGGGTGACCTGTCCGTGGCCCGGGGACTTTCTAAAAATTCTGGACTATCAATGGAACAAAGTGCTTGTGCCTTATTGGGCGCGCGCCATGAAGTATTGCGCCAAGTTGAATGTCCGCACCGCGCTGGAGCCGCATCCAGGTTTCTGCGTGTACAACTCGCACACCATGATCAAACTTTCGCGCGCCGCTATGAAGGCCTCGGGCGTGAAGGGCAAGTGTCGTTTGGGTGTGAACTTAGATCCGTCACATTTATTTTGGCAGGGTATTGATCCAGTGCTTGCCGCGCGCGATCTGGGCGAGGCTGGTTTGCTGTTTCATGTTCACGCCAAGGACACGCAACTTGATTTGCATGAAGGTCCACGCAATGGCTACTTGGATACGCGTCCGTATGGTCAGTTGAACGAGCGCGCCTGGAACTTTCGGGCCTGTGGGCATGGGCATGGTCATGAATTTTGGAAACCGTTTGTATCCATGTTGCGCCGCTACGGCTATGACCATGTGTTAAGCATTGAGCATGAGGACGCGCTGATGAGCACCGAGGAAGGCTTTGTGAAAGCCGCGGAATTTCTTCACGATTGCGTGATTCACGAGAAGGCCGCGAAGCCGTGGTGGGTGTGAGCGGCAGCCAATAGGCCACGGCGTATCACACGTCATTTGTTGACAGCGCAAATTGAAAGCGCAAGTTGAAAGCGCAAATTGAAAGCGCAAATTGAAAGCGCAAATTGAAAGCGGTTGCTGCCAAGTCAATTGGGTTTGGAAATACCAATGCACGCTCAAAGTTTGCCATGCGCCGTCTTAGGGACACGCACCGCTGTTGAGCAACACCAGAGAAATGTCGCCGCTGTCCACGGAGCCAGAGTTATCCAAGTCCGTCAGGCAGCCAACGCACGCGCCAACATCAAGCACTACCATTGATAGATCGCCGCCATCCACTTCGCGCGAGCCATCAAGATCGCCAAGACACGGTGCGACAAACTGACTAGCGGAAAATGCTCTTATGATTCCGTATCCTGTGACAAATAATGGGTCGGCGCGCGCGCCATGTGCGTCGGATTGACTAGCCGTTGCGAACAACGCCGTACGCAGCGAATCCACGGTAAAATCTGGTCGGGCCTGCAACACGCATGCCACAGCACCCGCAAGCAGCGGTGTGCTCAGGCTGGTGCCGCTGACATTGCTTAGACCAGTGGTGACGGTGCTGTTAATGGTGGCGGTGTTTACGCCCAAAGCTAGAATTTCTGGCTTCACGCGACCATCAGCGGTGGGGCCACTGGAAGAAATATTTGCAATGCCGTCATCGAAATCAACGGCACCACATGTAAGAACCTGCATTGCGTCGGCTGGCGCAAGCAGCGAACTGGTCAAGGGATTTGCGTCGTGTCCTTTATTTCCCGCGGCCGTTAAACACACCAGACCGTTGGCAGTGGCAATGTTCACGGCCTGAGTGGTCACCGCCGTTGCGCCGTTCATGTCGGCTTGCGTGTACCAAGCAAGATAGCCAAGGGAACTGGTCGCAATATCGGCGCCATTGGCCTCCACAAATTCCAGGCCTGCGACATAGAAGTCCTCCTCGATCGGAGTTTCAGATGAAATGTCCTCGGTCTTTGCAAGCACAAAGCGCGCCTCGTACGCGGTGCCAATGATTTGATTGGGCAAATACGCGGCCATGGTGCCAAGAATCCAAGTGCCGTGCTTGTGTTGCGTGGCGGGGTCACCGGTTTGGATATCGGTGTTGTTGTCGTTCTTGACAAAGTCCCACTCGGCAATGACCTGTAGTGGATGCACGGCGCTGGTAAACGCCTGATGCACGCGACGAAATCCACTGTCGAGAACCCCTATCACAATCCCATTGCCACGGAAGCCGGCGTTGTGCAGACGGCGAAGATCAATTTGATCCACTTGCATCGCGGCGGTGCCGTACACATCCTCAAGAACTGCGAAGTGTGTCAGCGGCTTGGCGCTTGACATGTCCTGGCGCGCAATCGACTGACCGCGACGAACAGGTTCTACGCGCACAACCTGTGGCAAATTTTGTAGCGCTGCAATTTGCGCGGGCGTGGCGAGCGCGCTGATGGCGTTGAGCCAACGACTTTGCACGCGCACAGTCGCGCCTGTGGCCGCGATCGCGTTCAAGCACTCCTGCGGCAGCGGCATGTCGTGAATGTCAACCACGCCAGGCAGCGTGCGGCGCAGTAATCGGCGCGCCACGGCCAATTCAGTGATGGCGGTCTCGCAGGCGTTGCATGGTTGCGCGCGCAATTCTTGAAAGTACACCCAGACTGGTACTGGATCTTCGGTTGGCGCCTGGTGCGCCATGGCGCGCGAAGTGGATCGCTTCGAGTCCATGGGCAACTTCGCCACGGTGGATGAATTCAATGCTGCCAACATGAGGCTGGCCATGGATGTCAACACAAGGAGCGGGGTCATCTATGTTGATTGTAGATCATTATGCCATTTTGATTATGAAAGTTAAAATTTCTGCAAATAGTTGTTGCAAGTGTCGGGGTTTGCAGCAATCACGCTGGGCCAATTCAATATGCCAAAAGTAGTCATGTGGTGCAAAAAAACCGCGCCACTTGCGTGGCGCGGTGTGTGTCGTGCAATAAGAAGCGGGGCGGTTGCGCCGTTTCTGTGAGGGATTATTCGAGTGGGCCAAATTTTAGTGGCAAGATTCCAAGATCCGCAAAGTCGTAAACTCCATCTCCGTTGAGGTCAATAGATGGAGCAGTTTCGCCAAAGTTCAGCAGCAGATAGGCCACATCTCCAGTGCCAATCTCATTCAGCGAATGATCGCTTGGAGAAGCGTTATTTGCTCAACGCGAGTTGACCAAGCGCTAGGAGCTTTGCATTTCCTGAGCGCGAGTTGAGAGTTCTGCCGGGTTCTTACTTGAGTAATCTCGCCCGCTCCGCTTGCGCGTTCATGTTCTTGCTGTTGCGCATGAACTCAAGCGCCTTCGCGGCCGCTTGCTCCTGGCTCATGCCATGCAAGAATTGAATGCCGCCGGAATAAATCATGGTGCTTGCCAATTTCTTGGCGATCATCCACTTCAGGTACGGCGCCGGCAAATCTTTGAAGACGCGCGCGCCAACTGTGTCAAGCAAAGTCTGCGGCAAATGTTCAAGGACCAGTCCGCGTGAAAGCGCGTGGTCCGCCGCGCTCCATGTTGCCATGGAGTTGTGGATCACATCGGCGGCGTCGTTCATGCACTTGGAAATTTGAACGCTGATCTCTGGAAGCGATGTCTCTGGATGCAACTTGCCTTCGCGCAGCAAAAGTTCCGCCTCGGTGCGCGCCATTTCTCGCAACTTGCCCAGCACGCCTTCAATAAACGGTGCCTTGATGCGAACGAACTCCGCCTCGCTTAACAACATGCACGCAATGATTTCGTAACTGGAGCAAATCACGCCGCACTTATTGGCGGAACTGTCCTTGATAATGGTGGTGCCCGCCGCGCTGAGGTGCTTGCGCGCCTCGGCGGTCAGGAACAAATTGGCGCCCTCCACAATCAGCGGGCTGGAAGGTTTGCCATTTGGTTGAAGATACTCCTTCCAATTGCGATCATCAATGGTGCTGGGACGACCACCGCTGGGAACAAACGCGTCGGTGACAAGGCGATTGTGCAGAGTGTTGCGCAGACGAGTTCCATCTAGCTCATCCACTGAAACAATGCGTCCATGCGCGCCTAATTTTTTCTTGTTGAATGACGCAATCGGTTTCGCTTCATGGAACAAGCGAAGCAACTCATCCATGTTCAAGCCTTCGGGGTCCTCGCCGCAACCACTGCCGTCGGCAATGCCAGTGATAAGCGCGTTGGTTCCGTAGTCGCGCTTGAGAATGCTGATCATGTTGCCCGCGACATCGCCGTCAGGGCCTCCGGTAATTTTTACCGTGAACTTTTGCTTGGCCGGATCAATGCCACGCGCGCGCAGGGCGACTTCTAGGAACACATTCACGCCTTCGCTGGTCACGCCGTACACCTTGTGATTAATTCCGGCGTTTGGCTTACTGCTCATGAACGCGGTTGGCAGAGAATACTTTCGTCGCTTGGCGCGCTCCACAATCCACTCAATGTGGTCAGGCGTAATATTTTCGTCTGGCCCAAGATAAATAAATTCCTCAATGCCAAGCTTGTCGATCACTTGACTTTTGGTGCCGGGCTCCGGCGTGATGAGATCAAGAATGCAATCCACAAAACTTTTCACGCAACGAGTGGGGTCCGAAGGCGGCTCCAGCAGCAGGGCGCATTTGGCGCCGCCCTCTGGAATATCCTTGTTTTTTTGCTGTTGCGCGTTGGCCAATGCGTAGACCTCGTCGTACAAACGATCGTTCTCACGCGCGTGTTGCGCGGCGTCGCGCGGACGCACCAGACGCAAACCGCCGCGTGCGATTTCCTTAAAGCGAACATGGAAGCCGTTGAAGCCGCGGCCGCTAACAAAGAACACGCCGAATGGAAGGTTGGGGCGCAAATCGTCCTGCAACAATTCTGGTTTAAGGCGCAACGCAAAACCAAATCTATTCTGCAGGTGGTAATTGGTGCGCAACGTGGCTTGCACGGCGTGCAACATTCCCATGAGCACCGTGTTCCAACCAGGCGGGCGAACAAACTCAAGCGATGTCTGCAACACTTTCACGCCGGACTCAAAGTCCGCGTCGCTCATTGGTTTCTTTGGATCAAATCGTGCCACAAGCAAATCAACAATCCGCAAAGAAAGTTCCATGGACTCCTCGGCGGCTTCAAGAATGACTTGGCTTTGAAACGCCAGACGATCTTGATGCACCAACATTTGGTGTACCAAGTGGCACAAGCCCATCACGGCCTCGGCGCGGTTGAGGTCAAGGCCAGGATGTCTGTTGGCCAATTCCAAAATGTCGTAGTTGATCCACTTGGCGCGCGCAATATCGTGTGAGATTTGTTTCCAGATCGCACTTTTGGGATCAAGTTGTTTGCCGTCGACGGTTTGCACAACAAAGGCAAGGAAGGTGACTTGCCCATTCGGCGGATCCTTCACTTGATCCAAATATGCGCGCAAAATAGAGATTTTTGCGCGCGCCAACACCATGGCCGCGCGCTCCAACATGGTGCGCGTGCGCGCGTTTGAGAACGCGATGGAGATTCTGCTTTGTGTTGGATCTGATTCCTGCTCAAGCTCGGTGCGCGCGCCGTCACTGCCGCTGACTTCCTTGAACAGGGCGGCGTGGCGACTCAGTCGCAGTGGCGTGAGCGTAAGCACATAGTCGGCGCTGGCACCCGCCACAAATCCGCGAATTTCCTTTTCGCTCCAATCAAGTCCGTGCTCTGAAGCCCACTGCACTACGGAGTCAACCTTCGCCGCTTGCACTGGGTCCTTGGGGTCAAAGGCCACACGCTCGCCCAGCTCAAATGTGTCCACAACCAATGAGCCATCAATCGACGCATGCATGGTGGCGGCGCGCAGTGGTTCGTTCATTGGCAACTGCGCAACAATTTGCGAGAGTAAGCCCACGCGGTTGCCAGGGCGGATCATGGTCCACTCCTTGCCGTCGTCGCTACGAATGGTCAAGTCAAGTGGTGTGCCGCTGGCCTTGGCGGCAATGATCGCGCGTAAATGATTTTGCACGCGCGCCGTTGAGGTGTCTTGAAAATACATCGGCGGCATTTGCGCCACGAACCACGGCACCACGCTTTCAGCGGTCGCCTTGAATTGTTGCGACAACTCAGTGATGAGCGCGTGTGTGGGCAGGGCGTTTGTGGCGGCGGGTGTTTCGGAAGAACGCATTGGGACACTATCCCCGTTTTGGGGCTGTGGCTCAAGGGTTTTTGCCCACAATGTGCCTATTTTTTATTATCTATTGGATGCGGGCGCAAAGTTGGTTACTCTCTTGCGCTTGCGTTGCATCACCATTGGTAATTTTGATGGCGTTCATGTGGGTCACCAAGCCTTGCTTGCGCGTGCTGGTGTTCTTGCGGGCAATGGCGGACAAGTTGTAGCCGTGACATTTGATCCGCATCCTGTCATGTTGCTGAAGCCAGAATTGGCGCCGCCAGCCGTACAAACGCTTCTGGAGAGGCGCGAGTGCTTGTTGAAATACGGCGCGGATGATGTGCATGTGATCAATACCACCAAGGAATTATTGGCCATGAGCGCGCGGCAATTCATGTCGTGGCTGCGCGCGCAGATTGCATTTGATTGCATTGTTGAAGGACCTGATTTTCATTTTGGCAAAGATCGTGAGGGCGATATGGATTCGCTACGCGTGATTGGTTTGGAAAATAATTTCAAGGTGGATCAAGTTGCGCCGATTGAGGTTGCTCTTGGCGACGCCTCGCGCGCGGTGGCTAGCAGTTCACTGTTGCGCTGGTTATTGCAACATGGCCGCGTGCAAGATGTCGCCACAGTGCTTGGTCGCGCCTATCAGTTGTCGGGCGTTGTGCACAAGGGCGATCAACGTGGACGCACCTTGGGTTGGCCCACTGCGAATATTGAAACGGGCGCGCGCTTGCTTCCAAGCGACGGCGTATACGCCGGCGTGGCCACTCTGCCAACCGGCGCGCGTAAGCCTGCGGCAATCAGCGTTGGCACCAAGCCAACATTTGGCGCGCATACCCGCACAGTTGAAGCTTTTTTGCTTGATCACAAGGCGCCCTTGGATGACTACGGTTGGACGCTCACGCTTGAATTTTCGCGCTGGTTGCGCGGACAAACGCGCTTTGACGGCGTGCAAGCGTTGCAGGAACAAATGAACATGGACACGCAACGAACTCGCCAGGAAATTGCCCACGAGGTAGTTTTGACATGACACAAGTGACCGCGACCTATTCCACAACATCAACGCCACGGCATATCGCGGATCGATTGGTCAACGCCAAGCGCGTCTTGATTACATCCCATGACAAGCCAGACGGCGATGCGATTGGCTCGGTGTTGGCTCTAGCGCGCGCGCTTCGTCAACGCGGCCGTCTTGTTGATGTCTGGCTTTCAGGTGCGTTTGATCCAGTCCTGCAATACTTGATGGCACATGAGCAACCAGGCCGCGCGCCAGAGAAGTTGCCCACAGCGGAGTATGACGCGGTGGCCGTGCTTGACACGGGTTCATGGGGACAACTCGAGCACATGGGTCCGTGGCTTCGCGAGCGTCGTGAGAAGCTGATTGGAGTTGATCATCATCGAAGTGGCGACACTGATTTTGCCGACCGCATTGTGGACACGCGTTGCGCCAGTTGCACGCAGGCGTTGGTGCCAATCATTGAAGCGCTTGGCGTGAAGTTTGACATGCCAGGAACTGGTGGATTTGGATCAATCGCCGAGGCGCTCTTCGCCGGCCTTGCCACCGACACGGGTTGGTTCCGCTTCTCAAGCGCCGACGCCGCGGTGTTCACATTGGCGTCGCGTTTGTTGGGCGCGGGTGTTGAAAAAGATCGTTTATACAGGCAATTAGAGGAGAATTCGCGCCCGCAAAGGCTTGGATTGCTGGGCCGCGCGCTGAGCCACATTCGGTGGCTTGCCAACAATCGCGCCGCCATAATGCAGCTGATGCCGGACGATTTTGCCACGGCTTCGGGTAGCCCGGAAGATTTGGCCGGCGTGGTGAATGCGCCTATGCAAGTGGGTAGTACCGAATGCAGTGTATTGCTTGCACAGACCGAAGCGGGAATTGTGAAGTTAAGTTTCCGCAGCAAGCCCGCTCTCTTTGCGGGTGGAAAGTTTGTGGATGTCAATCGCATGGCTGGCGAGTTTGGCGGCGGCGGACATGTGCACGCCGCGGGAGCGCGCGTGAATGGCGACATGACATCAGTTGCACAGCAGGTGGCCAAAGTGATTGAGCGCGCCATTACGGAACTTGATTGAATTGGCAATTCAGCTTGCAGCCAACACAATTTATATTTGTCATGCGTGAACAGATTGCCGCGCAGACTGCCGCGTTCTGAATTACTTTGGTACAGCGGGGGAGCTTGTGGTGGGGCTTGAAAGCGCCGCGCTTGTTCCCGTGTTGGGAACTAGGGTGACGGTATATCCCAATTTTTTAATGCCACTTTGAACTTGCGGCTCCACCGTGCTGTCGCGCATGGCAATCATGGCGGAATTTTCCTTTAGATTCACCTTGCAATCCACCACGCCGTTTATGTGCATGGTCTTGTCAGTGATTGCATCCGCACAACCTTGGCAGTTCATGCCTTTGATAGCGTATTGATACACAACTGGCGCGCTGGCGCTCACGCGCGGGTCGGCCTCTGGTCCGCAGCCACAAAGCGCGAGAATGAGCATGATTGTGCTGGCACAGAATGCTTGGATCATTTGATGTTGCATAGTTTTATTCTAGTGTTGCCAAGCCATCGTATCGCACCCCGCCAATCGAAGCAGCGAAGGCAGCAGCCACACCGATGAAATTAAACAGCACACGCTTGCTATGGTCATGACCTCGCCAAGTCCGCGTAGGCCAGTGTGCTGCGCGAACAAAAGCGTTCCAAATCCAATCGTGGTGGTGATGGCCGTCACAATCACCGCCCGCCGCGTGCTGCCAAAGCCATGCGTTAAGCCACCTTCCAGCACGCGGTGCGTAATGTGAATGGCGCTGTCAATGCCAAGGCCAATCATGATTGGAATGGCGAAAAAATTTGCCAGCGTGAATGGAATATGCAGTACGCCCATCATGCCAACAGTCCAGCCCAGTCCTGCCAGCAAGCTTAAAAATGCGATGAGCGTTAGTTTCACGCTTCGAAAATCCACATACAGCAGTGTCAACACAAACATGCTTGCCATAATGCCTTGCCACAGAAAGCTGTCCTTCATAATTCGCATGCTTTCAAACACGGTGATGGGTGCGCCAGTGACGGTTGGATCAACCGTCCGCATGGCGGCAACAAAGGGGGCCATGGCTCCAGGCTCCCAGATATCTTCTTGCGGGTGCAGCAAAATAGCGAATTGATTGTCGGCACTCATGAAGGAGTCACGCACCGCGGGGGGCAGCGAATCGCGCAATGAAAGTCCGGCGCCAATTTGTAATTGTTGTGCCGCGAATCCAGCCAGCTCAATGGATTGATTCGCCCGCAGATGGGCAGTTTTTTCATCGGTTTCCAGCGCGCTTGTCAGGGCGCGCAGCGACAATGCCAGGTTGCGAATCACGGCAATGTCCTGGGCGGGGGCGTTGGCGGTGTTGGCGCCGTTGGCCAATGATTCAACGCGCTCGCTGGCGCGCTGGGCAAGTTCAACGAGTGTGGATGTATTGACTTCGCCTGATGCCGCGTCGCGCATGGCCGCACTCTGGTTCGCTCCCGCAATCTCGGCGCGCCAGCGCGCCCGTTGCGGTGAATCAGATTGCACAAAATCAAGAACGCTGCGTGCGTTGCGGATCAATGGTTGCAGCTTGGCCTTTTCCACCAACGGCGCGATGGCCTCGAATGAATCCGTAATGACCGCGCCAAACCATGTGGAATTACCGCCCTCGGTTTGCAGGCGTCGCTGCCAAGACACGCTGGATAAATCCGCGGCTTGTAATTTGAGCAGGTTGCTTTCAAAGCCAACCTGCCTCCACGCGATCAACACGCCAGCCACCATGGCCAGCAGGGAAATGACCACGCCAATACGCAGTCGATTCCGTGGTGCGCTTGAACGAGTTTGCGCGATCACATTTCCACTTGCAAAAAATGAAAGTTGCTTTGAATCATTTGCGCTGCGGCGATCAAAGCACAACAGCAATGCCGGCAATCCAATCGCCATGGTGGCCGCGCACAGCAGCAAGCCAACCCCGGAAATCATTCCCAGCTCGCGCAGCCCTTGCATGGGCACCACAATGGCGATCAGAAAAGTTCCCGCGCTCACGGCTGCGCCCGCCAACATGCTGGGCGCTGCGGTTCGCATCATGTGGCGCACGCTGGCCGCGGTGTCCATGTGGCGTAACCCCTCTATATAGCGGGCAATCATGTGAATTCCGTAGTCCAACCCCACACCCACCAACACCAGCATAAACACCACGCTGAGTAGGTTGAGGCTCCCAATCAAAAGAGTCGCCGCGGCGTAGGTCAGCGCCGCGCCCGCCAAGAACGCCGCCACGGCCAACAGTGGACGCTTCACTCCGCGAAACACAAACATGAACAAGATCGCGCACAACAACAGCGCCACAATGGACGCCGTATTCATGTCCGAGCTGGTGGTTTCCATTTCGTCGGCTTGCAAAACAGGTTTGCCGGTCAAGCCAATCTCAACGGTGGGTTCTTGCTTTTGAATGTCACCTATCACGGCGCGCATATGCAGCAACGATTCATCCACCACCGCAAGCGATTGATAATTTTTCTTGGGCATGACCAACACCAGCCGCAGCGCGCCTCCTTCGTTGCTCAGCCAGCGCGTTGGCAGGGCCGTGGCCAGCGGCAATGTCGCTGCGTTGGGCTGACCACTTGCGGCCGTGCCCAGCAACATGAAAGCGCTTGCGGCGGTTGATTGTTGCGTGGCCGCATTCATTTTCGTGCCTTCATCCAACAATATTTTTACGCGCGCATCCCCGGCTTGCAATAGTTGCGCAAGCGCGGGCCGTGCCGCCAAAATAGAAAGTGCGTCCGCGGCGTCGGCAAGTCCCGCAAGTTTATCGTCGCTCATGGCGCGCGGCGCAAGTCGCCATTGATCTTGCGCGTCAATGCTGCCGCATACCTTGGCGACGCTTTTCAGCGTGGCCAAGCGCTCGCACAAGGCGCGCACCGCGCGGTCGGCGGCGGGAATATCGCCGCGCGGATCAACCACCGCGATCACATATTCCAAGTCGCCAAAATCACGAATAAAGCGCCGCCAATCCTGCAAAAATGGTTGGTTCTCACCGATCAGCGAATCGGTGTCCGCGTCTAATTTCAAATAGTTGTAGGTGATTCCAGAGCACACCAGTGCCGCCGCCGCCAGCGTGGCGATAATCCACTTGGGCCGCGCCGCGATTGCGCCGTACAGCCAATCCATAGCGCGCACACGCCTGCGATCTTGGGTTGCAGGTTTCAAACTCAAGCCACCTCAAACCAGTTCGCGCGCGTGAGATCAAATAGTTTTCCATTCACAATCACCGCGCGCGCACGGCCGTTTCCTTGCATTCCATTGAATGGACAATTACGGCTCATGCTGCGGAATGTTGAGGCGTCAATTGTGACTCTGGCGCGAATATCAATCACGCTCACATCCGCAATGCCGCCTTCTTGCAAGCGGCCAAATCCATGGTCGAACAATCCCAGCAATTTGGCGGGACCAACCGTCATGCGTTCAATGACATTGGACCACTGCATCAAGCCACTTTCAACAAGCGCCTTGGCGTACATGGGCAGCGCGCTTTCCAATCCAATGCAGCCAAATGGAGCGGCGGAAAAGTCCCTCGCCTTCTCGCTGGCGGTGTGCGGAGCGTGGTCGGTGCCAAGCACTTCAATGGTTCCATCGGCAACGCCCTGACGCAGCGCTTGAATATCCTCAGGCCGCCGCAGTGGTGGATTCACTTTCGCCATTGTGTTCCAGCCGTCACATGCATCGTCGCTCAATAGCAAATGATGCGGCGAAGCTTCACCACTGACGGGTTGCCCTTCGCTCTTGGCGCGTCGAATAATTTCAACGCTGCCTCCAGATGACAAATGTTGCGCGTGATAGCGGCACCCAATTGCGCGGTTCAAGCGCACGTCGCGCTCCAACATAATCTCCTCGGCCACAGCGGGCCAACCGATCAATCCAAGTTTGGCGGCAATGGCGCCCGCGTTCATGGATGCGTCGCCCGTGAGCGCGGCGTCTTGACAGTGCTGCATCCATGCGCGGCCCGAGGCTTTGCAAGTGAGCAATACACGCCGCATCACGGCGGAGTTCATAATTCCATCGCCGTCATCTGTGAAAGCCACCGCGCCCGCAAGTGCCATGGCGCCAATGGGCGACAAACTTTCGCCGGCGCGTCCAACGGTTCCAGCCGCGGCCACAAATACGCGCGCAAATCCGGCTTCCATGGCTTTGAGGCGCACAAAATCCACCAAGCTGGGCAGGTCTAGTGCGGGCGTGGTGTTGGGCATGCAGCACACGCTGCTGAAGCCGCCGGCAATGGCAGCCTGCGCGCCCGTACGAATTGTTTCCTTATGCTCGCCGCCAGGCTCACGCAAATGTACATGCGGGTCAATCAATCCTGGGCACACCAGGCAACCATCCGCGTCGATCGCGGTGGCGCCACTTTGCGTGATGGGATTGGCGGATATTTTTTCTACTCGACCGTTCTGAATCAACACATCGGCGCGCGCGTCGTAGTTGCGCGACGGGTCAATCACTTGTCCACCGCGAATCAAAATTGCAGGCTGGGTGCTTTGCATTTGCGCGGTGATGGTAGCGGCTGTTCGCTGAAATAATTTGGCGTAAAAATAAAATGGGCGGCCCGCATGTGCGAGCCGCCCAGTCGAGTCATCTTTAATGAAAGCGATTTCAAGTCATTGGGACTTGCAAGCGCATTCATGCAGTGAATTTAGCCATTGGTCTTGCCGCTGAATGGGCATGAACCCGCCCCAGTCATTGGGCAGCCAGATGATGTCTTGCAATCGGACTTCTTTTCGCTGACAGCGCCGGGGCTTGTGGCCGCGGTTTTGCTGGAGCATGGAGAAGAGCAATCGCTCTTTTTGGTTTCGCTAACAGCGCCTGGGCTTGTGGCCGCGGCTTTGCTGGAGCATGGAGAAGAGCAATCGCTCTTCTTGGTTTCGCTGACAGCGCCTGGGCTTGCGGCCGCGGTCTTGCTGGAGCATGTTGAAGCGCAATCGCTCTTCTTGGTTTCGCTGACAGCGCCTGGGCTTGCGGCGGCTGACTTGTCAGCGCAGCAACCAGACTTGGTTTCGCCAACAGCACCTGGGCTTGTCGAAGCTACCTTGTCCTTGCATGCCGTTGTTGTGCACTTGCTCTTATCAGTGTTGCACGCGCCATTGGCGCTGCAAGACTTGCCACCACAGCAACCACTGACGGCGCCTGGCGCAGTTGTTGGGGTGCTTTGACAAGCCGCGAGACCAAAAAGAAGACCAGCCGTAAGTGTTGCGAAAAGTTTCATGTAAAGTCCTTTGTAAAGATGACTCGAATAAAATATGCCAGGCGAACTTCGCCTTTGAAAGCAGTGAATTCATAATAGCACACACTTGGGCGGGTTCAAACCAATCTTTTGTATAGAGTCAAGTATTTCCTAGACTCTGTTTGTGGCCATCTCCCAGAACAACCCCAATACGCCCGCGCCCAAGGGCGACTTGAATGCCGCAACCACAGCGCGTTTGGCGGGTTTGCTGGCCAAAGCCAAGGCATTTCCAGAGGTTGCGGGGGTGTATCTCATGAAGGATTCTGGCGGCAAAGTTCTGTATGTGGGCAAGGCCAATTGCCTGCCCGAGCGCGTGTCCAGTTATTTTCTGGGCAGCACGGACTTAGGCCCTAAGAAGCAACCCATGTTGGAGTTGATCACCGACATTGAAGTGATTCCATGCGAAGGTTCGTGGGAGGCACTGCTGATGGAGGCGCGCCTGGTGAAGGACCTGAAGCCGCGCTTCAACACGCGCTTGCTTGATGACAAAACATTTCCGTATCTGGCCATCACCACGCGCGATGAATTTCCCGGCGTGTTCGTCACGCGCGATCCATCGGCGCAGCGATTTCGACACGCGCGTTTGTACGGGCCATTTATTAGTGGCGCCAGTTTGCGCCACGCGGTGCAATTGCTGCAGCGCGTATTTCAATATCGCACTTGCGAGCTTGACATTGATTCCACCGATCCGCGCAATCGTTCGGTGCGCCCATGTTTGCTGCACAGCATGGCGCAGTGCACGGCGCCGTGCGCCAACCGCATTTCGCCGCAGCGCTACCGCGAGGACATCAATCGATTTTGCCGCTTTCTAGAGGGCAAGCGCAGCGTGATGTTGAAGGAGTTGCGCGCCGAAATGCGCAAGGCCAGCGATGAGAAACGCTTTGAAGAAGCCGCTATCTTGCGCGATCAAGTGCAGGCCATTGAGCGCCTTGATGAGCGCGAGCGCCGCAGCGACGAGGCGCAGTACGACTGGCAACCCGAAGTAACGATTTCAATTCAGGACCCCAAGTTGGGTTGTAAAAGCTTGCAGCGTACGCTGGGCTTTTCGCAGGAGATTGAATGTGTTGAGGCGATTGACATTGCACACCTGGGTGGTGGCGAAACGGTTGGAAGCCTGGTGTGTTTTGTGAATGGCCGTCCCGTCAAGCAGCGCTATCGGCGTTTCAAAATTCAAACCGTGGCCAACGATGACTACGCCGCCATTCGCGAAGTGGTCAGCCGACGCTATCGTGAAGAAGGCAAGGGCAGCGAGTTGTATCCCGATGTGATTTTAATCGACGGCGGCGTTGGTCAGTTGAACGCGGCGCTAGACGCCTTCGCGGAGTTTGAAACTAAGCCGCCCTTTGTGGTGAGTTTGGCTAAAAAAGAGGAGTTGATCTATGTGCAGCGCGAGAGCGAACCCATGAAGTTGGGCCGCGAGAACGCTGGCTTGAAGATGTGCCAGGCCATTCGCGATGAGGCGCATCGATTTGCGCAGCATTACCACCATCTTTTGGTGCGCAAGCGGTTGATGCCTGACGCCCAAGCCAATCCCAAGTCCAAAGGCAAGCCCAAGATCACGCCAAAGCCAAAGACCAAACCCAAACCTCGGTCCTAATGCGCCAGCAGGGCTTCGCTACTCTTGGCGCACAGAAGGAGTAGTCACTCGTGTCGCATCATCGATCTCGAAGAGCCCAACATCACGCCAACGCCGAGCGCGACCAAGAACAGAACTTGGACAAGCCCATGTTGGAGCACGCCATGGTGGCCAAGGGAACCTATGAACTTTTGGAAACGGCGGCGGCCGTTGCGGAGTTTGTGAATCATGTGCGCCAAGTTGGAGTGATCGCCTTTGACACCGAATTTATTGGCGAGGAATCTTTTCGCCCAAAGATTTGCCTGGTACAAATCGCAACGGCCGAGCGCGTGGCGTTGCTTGATCCGCTATCGGGTATTGATCCAATGCCCATCTATCAATTGGTCGCCGACCATTCGGTGCTTACATTGGTGCACGCGGGCGAGCAGGATTTAATGGCCGTCAGGCAAGCTATCAATGGCAACGCCAATCATTTGGTGGACACGCAAATCGCCGCCAGTCTGATTGGTTTGCCGTGGCCAAGCAGTCTTGGCAACACCATTGAGCATCTCACCGGATTTCATATTGACAAGGCGCACACCTTCACCGAGTGGGACCGCCGACCGCTTTCTAAAAGTCAGTTGCGCTACGCCGCGGATGATGTGCGCTATTTGCCGCTGGTGTGGAGCCGCATCAAAGAGCAATTGGAGCGTGAAAATCGCTTGAGTTGGGCTATGCAAGAAAGCGCCACGCAACTGGCGGGCGAGCCCGAATTCGATCCCGATCGCCAAATGCGACGCGCCTCGCGTGGTGAGCCGTTGAAGCCCGCCGTGAAAACAATCCTGCGCGAGTTGGTGTTGCTGCGGCGCGAGCTGGCGCAGGCGGATGATCAACCGCAACGAACAGTGTTGTCCGACGGAGCCCTCATGGAATTGGTCCGCCGCAAGCCTGACAACCTCAACGCACTTGGTGAAATTCGATTTGTTCCTGAGCATGTCGCCAAGCGTCATGGCGAGCGCATTGTGCAATGCATTCGCGCCGCCAAGAGTATGCCACCCATTCGCGAAGAGTTTGCGCGCCTGTTGGAGGACCCTGCGGTGCGCGCGCGCATTGACGCCATGTGGTTGGCTTTTCAAACGCGCTGCATGGCCACCAATATCGCGCCCAATTTGGTGACCAGTCGCGCCGATTTCACAAGTTGGTTGGCGGCGCGCATTGACCGCGAGCTTAAATTGGCCAGGGGATTACCCGTGGAATCCGCGCCGCTTCCGTTTCAGGCCAACGATTGGCGCGCCCAAAGTATCGGTCATTGGCTCAGTGAATTTATCGATGGTCGCGGCGAACTGGCGCTGCGTTGGGACGCAAAGGCCGGGGGGCTTCGCTTGCGAAAAGATGTATGATTGAAATTTAGAACTTCACGCCTTGATCACCACTTGATTTTGCTTCCATCCTGATGAGAATGAATCCATGAAAGAATCCGTAAATTCCCCCGCAAATCAACTTCGTCGCAATCTGCTGGCGTCTTTACCAGCTTTTGTGCTGGCACCAACTGCCTTGGGTCAGCAAGGGTTGGTCACTCCAAATCCTTCGCAAAAGGCAGTTTCCACGGCCAAGCGTGAAGTCTCTATTTTGCCGTTCGCGCTCGCGGGCGCATGGAGCGACGATTTTGGAGGCCGTTCCATGCTCAAAATGACTTTGGATATTTCCGGTTCAATCACATTTTCGGGTCAAGCAACCGCGTACGAGGAGGACCAACTGCGGACATTGAAAATTCAAATCGGCGCCGCTGTTGAATGCATTTACACGCTCGCCATGTCGAGCAGTTGTTCAATTCAAATTTTGTATCCGCAAAAGAACGAGCCGTGGTTTTTGAAAGTATTCATTGGCGTCAGTTCCAAAGCGAAGCCGCCATCCACACGGGGCATAGCCGCCTGCTCCGGAATCTGGGCTCGACCAAATGGAAGTGGCGCATTTGATCCTGCCTGGAATGACCAGAAGGTCGTAGAAAGTATTGCGGGACTCATGATCGAATTTGGAGTTGGCGTGAAATACATCGCCAATGCCAAGTCGGCGCAGTGCGCCGACGCTTTGCAAGCGCTCGCCAAAGCTTCGCCAGCCTTGGCGCAAAAAATTGGTCCCGCGTCCAACTGGGGCGCCGGAACTTCCATTGTTCTTTTGGGAACGGCCTCGCAAGATTCAACGCAAGGACTCATGTCATCGGGGCGCGCGTTGCAACGCGGCTCGTTGCAAGCTTTCGCGGAAGGCATTGATAGCGATTGCTTCTTTTTGCCGCCAAAAGTGCTCGAAGCTGCCGCGGTCATCAGCAAAGAAGCCGCGGGCGCGGTTCAAAAATTGGTGCAACTTTTCGACAACGAAGCAAGTGAACCCCTGGGTGTGGCGCGTTTTGGAAAGTTGATCCAGCCCGGGGCATGCAAGCCAATGCCGCAGTGCGCGTCCATGATTTCCTTTGCATAGTGCGTCTTTCTCGCTTAATGCAAGTGGCGCGCAACAAATGAATTTTTCACACCGATTACGCCGCATGCTTGCGCCGTGAGTCAATTTGCGTCATGCTTGCGCCATGAGCGACATTCGAATTTACAACGGTGATGGTGATCGATTAATTGAAGCCCCAAGCACGGGTCCACGCGTCACAATGGTTCCTCGTGGCGACCCGCGTACGCTGACGGGTTCGCGCTCCATTCGGATTATGTGGGGGCAGCATCTTCTTAACGATCTGGTCGAAGGTCGCTACCGCACGGTCATCTGCGGCATCAATGAAATGGATAACGCGCATGGAGTGCTTGGTGAATTGTTAAAACTCATTCCCACCAGCCAGTGGACATTGTCAAGCGCGACTAGTTTCGCCAAAATGTTTCGTAGCGCCATTAGCATGCACGCCAAGGACGACCGCGAGCCATATATTCTGAAATTTGATCTGGATCAATTGCTCATTCTGGCGTTGCTGCGTCCTGCGGGGCGCGAGCATTTCACATTAGAGGATATTTTTCGCGGCTTTCGCACCATCAGCCGCATGGTGGAAGGCCGGCGTGATCGTCTTCCCATTGCCAGCGTCAGTTTTTTAGGTGCCAAGAGCAATCGATTGCTTGACCATGAAAAGCAAGAGCCATCATTTGAGGCCGTCTTGCAAGCCATGCATCAAGGAGGTTTCAGCGGGGATATATATCCGCCGGTGGCGCTGTGGGATGTGCCAAAGACCGCAGTCTTCGCGCAATATCCGTTTCCAGAGGGCATTACCCGTATGCACGAGGGCAGCAGTTGATGTGGATTGTGGCGCGCGGGGCAAGCGCCACTTGCGTTGCATGTGCGGCAGAGCGGTGATTTCGCGCGCGTATCAATCGTGCGCTTGAAAAATTCTAAGATTGAACACCCACGCCACTATGCACTTGTACAAACTTGCGCGCGCGAATGGCCTCGCTGCCCAGTTGACCGCACGCCGCCATGGCGCAGCGGCCCTTGGTTCCACGGCGCTTGCAAAATTGTTTATTGGCAATTGCGCGCGCAATGAACGCAACAACGCTCTCCTCGCTGGGCGCCGGCCACGGACTGTTGCGGCGCGGGTTGTAGGGAATAATATTCAGCGAGCAGCGGACATCTTTGAGAAGCGCGCATACTTGATCGCAGTGTTCCATGGAATCGTTCACGCCTGGAATCAACACATACTCAATACAAGTTGGACCCGCGACTTCTGGATACCCGCGCACCGCCGCCACAATGTCCGCAATGGGCTCCGACTTGTTGATGGGCATAATTTGCGAGCGGATTTCGTCGTTGGGGGCGTTCAAACTCAGGGCGAGATGCAAGCGGTGAAAGCCCTCTTGTCCAGCAAATTCCGCAATTTTTTGTATGCCCGCCACGCGGCCCACGGTGCTGATGGTGATGTTGCTGGAGGCGATGGACGCGCCGTAGTGGTCTGTCAAAATACGAATCGAATGCAGCACCGCGTCCAAATTTTCCGTGGGCTCGCCCATCCCCATGAAAACAATATTTTTGATTTGAAATCCATGTCCACCGTCAATTGTATTTTCAATTCGGTGGCGCGCCGCGAACCACTGCGCCACAATTTCCGCTGCACTCAGGTTGCGTAGCAGACCCATTTGCGCGGTCTCACAAAAACCACAACCCATGGCGCAACCCACTTGGCTGCTCACGCACAAGGTGCGACTGAATCCGCCGCCCGTGTGTGGCATGGGAATGATCACGCTTTCAGTTTCAAGGCCGCCGCCAACTTGCAACGTGAACTTCACCGTTTCTGCGTCCACAATCGTCTTGCCAATCTCCGGTAGGTCGGCGCGCGCATCGTCCATATCTTGTGCATCGCGTCGATACACCGCGGCGTACTTCAACATCACCTCTCGCCGCGCGCGGCGGCTTTGAAGACGTTGGGCAAATTCATCGCTGGTCAAGCCAAGAACATCCATGGCGCAAGCCTAACGCCAAACCCGCAAAAACCCATGCAAGAAAAATGTGCATGTGTTCTCTACTATGTTGGATATGCATCTGAAACGATCCGAGCATGAGCATGGTCCGCCAATTGTTCCCGTGGTATTTCATCTCGAAGACCCAGCTGGTTTAACCAGCACCACACAGGAAAAGTGGGATCTCATGGGCGGTGTGGGTGAGCACCTGCTAGAGGTGGCCATGGATCACAGCATCAATATTGAGCATGCTTGCGGCGGAGTGTGCGCGTGTAGTACCTGCCATATCTATGTCGTCAAAGGCATGGAGCATCTCAGTCCCGCGACCGAGGCCGAGGAGGATCGCGTGGAGGAGGCGCCTGGTCTGCAGCGCAACAGCCGTTTGTCGTGCCAATGTGAGATCATCAGCAACGGCCTGATTGAAATTCGTGTCCCATCGTGGAATCGCAACGCGGTCAAGGAAATTCCCCATTAGCAAGTCTGCATGGATTTGCCAGCTTTTAAGAACTACCACATGAGGTGAATTTGGTCATGAACCATACGTTCCATTGGCTTGATGTCCTGGAGATCGCGCAGGAGTTGGCGCAAGCCCACCCGGAAACAAATCCGCTCACGATCACATTTCCAAAATTAAAATCCTTGGTGCAAGCCCTGCCAAATTTCCAAGCGCAACCTGGCCATCCGAGCAATGAAAAAATTCTAGAGGCTATTCAGCAAGCATGGATTGATGAGCTGAATTAACGCATGGGCGCATTACGCCCGTGAAACCATTTACAACAACGGGCTCAGCAAGCCGCCGGCGTTGTCAATGAGGCGTGTGGACCAACCGCGCCGCATCCATTGTTGCTCAAGAATTTCCGTGCTTTGCTCAATGTATTTGCTTTGTAAATAGCGCAATTGCCCAGCAAAATCGTTGTTGTACACCATAATGCCAGCCTCAAAGTTCAGCTCAAAACTTCTCCGATCCAAATTGGCGCTGGTCACAATGGCCGTGGAGCGATCCACCACAATGGTCTTGGCGTGCAGCAATCCATTTTGAAATTCATGAATGCGCACACCGCACTGAAGCAAGTTGCGAAACAAACTTCGGCTTGCCAAGCCCACCCACAAGCTATCGTTGCGCGCGGGCACCACCAAATGCACGCGCACTCCGCGTCGCGCGGCCACGGTCAACGCTGACACTGTTGCGTAGTCGGGAACAAAGTAGGGAGTGGTTAACACAATTTCCTCTTTGGAAATATGCACCGCCGACTGAATGAGCTGCGTGACCGCATCATTTTGAAAGTTGGGACCGGTCGCGAATGATTGGGCAACCACTCCATCGCTTTGATAGGCGGGCTCAATTTGAAGCAAGTCGTCCAAATCCTCCTCCGATTCCATGTACCAATCTTCAATAAAGATCATTTGTAATTCCTTGGCCAGCGGACCCTCCAGGCGCACCGTGCAATCCACCCACGGTGCGTACTTCGCCTTGGGCGCAAAGCCCGCCTCCGCAATGTTCTGGCTGCCAGTCCAACCAATGGCGCCGTCCACTACCAAAATTTTTCGGTGGTTGCGCATGTCCAACCTGCTGAAGATCAGACGCAACATGTTCACGCGCAGTGCCTCGCACACACGCACGCCACCTCGCTCAAGGGTCTGGCGCAAGTCGCTTTTGAGAAATTTTTTGCTGCCCACGCCGTCCACCAGAAGCCGGCATTGCACCCCGCGATTGACCGCGCGCAAAAGCGCTTGCGCAACCTGTTTTCCAGCCTTGTCATTCAAAAAAATGTAGGTCAGCAAGTGCGCATGCAATGTCGCTCCATCAATGTCTTGGCACATGCGGTTGATGACTTCTTGCGAATCCCCGCTTAGCCACAACTTGTTGCCTGCAAGCGGCACACAATGGCTTGCCAATTGCGCCACGGTGGCAATTTGATGTTGCTCTGGCTCCAATTGAAATTGGCGGGTGCGCGCATCATGATGCACATGATTGGTGTCGTTATCCACCTCGGAAATTATTTTCGCGTGGCGACGAATTCGAAAGGCGCCAAATCGTGTCTCACCCACGAGCAAATAGGCGAACAATCCAACAATGGGAAGCGCAAGCACAACCACCATCCACGCCATGGCCACATGCGGTCGATTGCCTTTTCGAAGCAGCACCACGCAAGCCATGCCAATTTGCAGGGCAAACTCCCCAACGACAAGCATTGGATCGACGATGGCTACATGCAAGCCGGGTCTTAGCCTTCAATGGTCACGATCAGGAATCGGCGCTCGCCCTTGGGCAAATCAACACGAACCGTCTCGCCAATACGCGCCTTCATCAACGCCACGCCAATCGGACTTGATCCGGTGACTTCAATGTAATCATCGCTTGAATCATCCGAGAGTTGCCCGACCAGACGGTACTTTTCCTCGCGATTACTCTTGATATCGCGCAGCACCACCACCGCACCAAGGAAAACCATGTCCCGCGGAACGTCAATTTCACCCGCCACTTGCACATGCGATAATTTGTTTTCAAGATCACGCACCTTGGCCTCGTTCATGGCTTGATCCTCACGCGCCGCGTGGTAGTCGGCGTTCTCTTTCAGATCGCCCTGGGCGCGCGCCTCCGCAATTCGGCCAGCGATGACTGGGCGAAATTTCAGGCATTCTAAAAGTTGCGCTTCAAGCCGCTCTTTGTCGGTTTTGGAGATCATTTCCATGGTGATGCCTTTGGCTAAAATGAGAATACAAACTTAGATCGGATTTGGCGAGTGTTTTTTCTGGGCTTGGGCGCCCATCCATCCAACAATCAAGACCACGAACCAAGCGGCAACGGCCGCAATGCAAACGCCAAAGGTGGCTCGCCATGTGGTTTCTTCAGGATGCAGACCGCCCCCAAGTGTTTCCCGGAGCACGCCAAGAAGGGGTCCATCCATCCACCGCGGCGGCTCAGGCCAATGCATGCGCATGGACACAAAATACGCCATGGGTCCAAGCAATGAAATCATGATGATCAATATCATGGTGGCCACGCGTTCAAGCGCGCTGCGGCTTCCAATGGTCAGAGCCAAGATGGCCGCAATCATGTAGCCCCATGCAAACAGAAAGAGGTCGATTAATCCCATGCGGCTGTTGGACCAATTGGTGGCTAAACGCAAGGGCCACAGCACCACATGCAGCAATACGCTGATGGTGACAAAATCAATCAGCACTTGGCGAATGGGCGCGCGTGTTGGGCGCTCACTCAGGCGAAGCATGGGCCAGCCCACGCACAAGCCCATTGCCATGATCGCTATGAATATGCGAACTCCAGGCAGGTAGCTGGCAATTGATGGCTGAATAGGTGGACGAACACCGATACAAATCAACCACGCGGCGAAGATCCAGCAGGTGGTTAGAAAAACAAGTCCGCGGGGCAGAATCATGTCATAAGATTAGTGCAATTCACGCCGTTTGGCGTTGGAGTGCTTGGCGCGCGTGCGTGCATCAGCGAATGCCAACATAATCGGAAAGTAAATTCAATTCGTCGTCGCATCCTGCGTCGATGCGACCATAGTGATCGAAAAGCCACTGCAGATATTCAATTTTCTGGCGCGCAGGCACCTCGGCGGCGCTTTCATTTCCCGGACTGCGTCCCCATTTAATGGTGCAACCACGATGGGTCTTGATGCGCAGACATCCGTCTTCTTGGGTATTTTTCAAATCAATGCACGCAATTTGCCCGCGCCATGCGTGATCATCAATCAGGCGAGCCAACGCCACGGCGGCGCGCATGTCTTTGCCAGCCCAATCGGCGCCAAAGGTTGCCGGCCGCGCAAAGGATGGGTTTTCAATGCGAATCATGGTGCTCGGAGCGGTTGAGGCGCGATAGCAGCGGGGCAGTAGCTTTCCATCGACATCAATCAAGTGGTCGTAGCCTTCCTCGCGCACAACGGCGAAGGGCGTGGTCCAAACTCCATCCACATACACCTCGCTCATACCGACGCGTTTGACTTGTCTTATTTCGCTAAACCATCCAGTGTTCATGAGCGCGGTACTAGCCTCGGTCAGTCCGTCGCGATCTATTGGCGAACCATTCAAGCGTTCGGCCACCACTTCGGCCAGCGGCGTTAAATCCGATTCGCTCATCCATGCGGGTCGTGATGAAAAGATAACTTGAAATGGTGCGTCACTTTTTCTTGAGGCGGCCGCGCTCTTTAAAATAGGCACGCCCATGCCCAACGCCAACGCCATGAGCGCGAACGACGCGGACCACCCGATTGCCACGATCATGGGTTTGGATTTCAACCAGCCCAGATTGAATGAACATAGAAACCCAGAAGCGCCAGAGGTTCGCTTGGGTGACGATCGTTTGCGAGAGGCCATTAGACTTTCAATCGGTCAGAGTCGCCTTGAAAGTAAAGAAATCATGGCGATGAATTTGCGTCCACCATATGGACGCTTCGATTGGCCAGGTGAGCCACGCTCAAACGGACTTTACGGGCGCATTTGCGGCGCGTAGCAGGGCGGCTTTGGCAAGGTCAACCACTAACATTTCCATTGATATTCCTGCATGATTTGCGGCTTTTGGTACCAAGGAATGGTCGGTGAAGCCGGGCATGGTGTTGACCTCCAAGAACCAAGGTCCGCGCGTGTCGGCCATGAAATCAACCCGCGCCACATCGCGCAAGCCCAATTCACGCCAACACATCAGCGAGTATCGATTCATGGCGTCTTTCAGTTTGGCGTCAATATCCGGATTCAAAATGTATTGCGTATCGTCGCGCAAATATTTCGCCTCGTAGTCGTAGACGCCGCCCTTGGGTTTTATTTCGATCAAAGGAAGAACATTTCCATGCAGAATGCCGACGGTGAATTCGCGGCCTTGTATGAATTCCTCGGCCAGTAATTGTTGACGCTTTGCTTCAAGGTGTTGACGCGCAGTGACAACTTCTTCAGGCGTGCGGCAAATGCGCAAATCAACGCTCGAGCCATCGTTGGATGGTTTGATGACCAGCGGAGGTTGAATGGTCATGTCATGTCCCTTGCTCAATTGGCATGATGCGGGGGTGGGAACACCGGCGCGGGCAACCACATGCTTGCTCGCGGTTTTGTCCATGGCCAAGCGCGCGGCGGCGGGACCGCACCCAACATAGGGGCGCCCATCTTGCTCCAGAATGTCCTGCAATGGTCCACCTTCGCCCCATGGGCCATGGAGAACCGGAAAGATCACGTCGCCTGCAAGCGCGCGTAGTTCAGCAAGAGTGAGCCGATCAATAATGATTTCTTCCACGTGGACATTGGCACGCGCCAGCGCCGCGGCCACTTGCGCGCCGCTTTTTATACTGACTTCTCGCTCCGCGTCAGGACCGCCTTTGAGCACAAGCACCCGCATCACTTTTTCTCCTTGGGCTCATAGGAGCGCCCCCACACGGCCACTTCCATTTCAATGCTCACGCCGTGGCATGTGAACACTCGCTCTTGAATCACGCGCGCCAGTTCAAGCACATCATTGGCGCGGCCGTCTTTGTGGGCGCATACAAAGTTGGCGTGCTCGGCGCTCACAAACGCGCCGCCATGGCTGAAGCCTTTCATTCCCGCAAGGTCAATTAAACGACCCGCGCTGGTTCGGGTGCCATCGGGCGCGATTGGATTTCGAAAGAGGCAGCCCGCGGATTGTTGCGCCAAGGGTTGCGAGTCTTTTTTGAATTGATAAATCTCCAGCATTTTTTTTCGCAGAGCGGCGGGGTCGCCTGGTGTCAATTGCAGCAGCGTCCACAGAATTAAATCTTGCGGTAATCCGGAATGTCGATATGAAAATTGAATGGCGTTGTGGGGGTGAACTTGAATCTCGCCCCGGTGATTCATGGTGGCCACCGAGTGGATGGCGTCGCCAATGCAACCATACTTTCCGCCCGCGTTCATGCGCGTCGCGCCGCCCATGCTTGCGGGAATTCCAGCCATTTGGCACAGTCCATCCAGGCCCTGACGCACGCAGGCATTCAAAAGTTTCAGAACATCCACGCCCGCGGGCGCAAGAACTGTGTTGGCCTTGCCATCCGCGTTGAATGTCCATTGCGTGAATGCCGGTTGATCCAACTTCAGCACCACTCCATCCACGCCCTCATCCAGCACCAACAAATTCGCGCCCGAACCCAGCACCCGAACTTTCAGATTTGCATTGTGGCAACGCCGCAGCAATTCCTGCAACGCCTCTTGGGTTCTTGGCCGCGCAAGCATGTCCGCGTTTCCACCAACCCCAAACCAAGTGTGCCCGGCCAAGGGCGCGTCCATTTCAATGATGGCGTCTAATCCTTGGGCCAGCGTTGTTGAAATGGAGGCATTCATGTCTATCACTTGCCCAGAAAGATATTCGCGGCACGGTAGATCGGACCGGCGCCCATGGTCACCACAACATCGCCGCCTTGAACAATTTCAGACAGTCGTGCCGCGCTCGCTTCTATGCTTCCCACGCATTCCACTGTTCCGCCGTGTTTGCGAATTCGATCGGCAACATCTTGACTTGACACCAGCGCGCGCTCGCTTTGCGGGTCGCGCACAAAGTGAATGTCGGTGAGAAGCACATGGTCCGCGGCGCCAAAGCAGGCTCCAAAATCCTCCAGCAGCAGGCGGGTTCGACTGTGCTGATGCGGCTGGAATACACAGATCAAACGCCGCGGATGTGTGGCATTTTTCAAGGCCTCCAATGTTACGCGCACCTCGGTTGGATGATGCCCATAGTCGTCGTATACGCGCACGCTTTGCGCGCCCATTTCCCGTTGCCCCACAAACTCAAGGCGGCGATCAACTCCGGCGAACGAGGTCAACGCTTCTTGCACGCTCGCGCGATCGGCGCCAAGCTTCAGCGCCATAATTCCAGCGCCCGCTCCGTTGAGCACATTGTGCGCTCCGAATACGCGTGGTTGCCAGCGCAAAATTTCCTTGTGGTTGTAGTGCACCCGCGCCAACCCATTGACCGCCATCTCCACAACATAATTGGCGCCGGGGTGCCAGCCAAAAGTTTCAATTTCAGCGCGCGCGCCACGCGTAACGCGCTCTTTGTGCGCTCCATCATGCGCGATCAACAAGTACCCACGGTCCACAGCGGCGGGTAGACGCAGCGCGAACACATGGAATGATTCAATAATTTCATCAAGCGATTTGTAGCAATCCAAGTGGTCGCTCTCCACATTGTTAATGATGGCCGTGGTGGGATGCAGTTGGTGAAATGAGCGGTCAAACTCGCAGGATTCGCTCACCAGAAAGCCGGGCGCGTTTACGAAAGCGCCCTTGGATACAGTCGCGGCGCCCGCGCGCGCGCTGCCGCCCAATGCACTGCAGGTTGCCCCGGCGATGAACCCTGCATCCAACCCGGCGCGCAACAAGCACCAGGTGAGCATGCAAGTGGTCGTGCTCTTGCCATGGGTTCCTGCGACGCATACGGCAGTTCGCGCCAACTGCAACAACCCAAGCGCCTGAGCGTAACTGCGCACTGGAATATTTTTCTTCGCCGCCGCGACCAGTTGAGGATGATCCTTTGTGGCGGCGGCTGTGGCGATGACAAGTTCACACTCTGCGGGAATCTGCGTGGCCGGGTCAACGGATATCGCAAAGCCCTCCGCCTGCAACGCTTTCACGGCGGGGCTGGACTCGCTATCGCCGCCGCTCACCAAAGCCCCACGCTTTTGGAGCAAGCGCGCCAAGCCGCTGACGCCAGTTCCGCCGGCGCCAATCAACCAGATTTGCCGCCCTTGCAGGCCGCGCTCATTTGCAAACCACTCGCTCAATGAATCGTTCTTCACATCCACCATCGTAGGAACTTTGGTCGATATTTCGTCCATCCATTGTGTACTGTGCGCCATGTTCTCACCATCGGCAGAGCGGGGCATGCGGGGTGAAAACCTATTGTTTTTCTTGTGTTGCGCCGCCGCCTCCCGGCGCATTGTCCGTACAATCGGCGCATGACGGAATCGGCTGACCCAGTGCGGGCTCAAGTTTTACTGATCGACGACGAGGTTGAGCACGCCCAAACCATGGCGGACGCCTTGAAGCGCCCCGGCCATATTTGCACCACGGTCCACAATGTGGAGCAAGCGGAAAATGAGCTGCGCAATGGCAATTTCGATGTCATTGTCACGGACCTTGTCATGGATACCCCGACCAGTGGGTTGGATGTGTTGAAATTGGCCAAGCTCCATCAGCCCGATGCCGAAACAATTTTGGTCACGGCTCATGGCGATGTTCCCACCGCCAAGGCTGCGTTGCAGGGGGGTGCCTATGACTTCATTGAAAAGCCTTTGGATGTGATTGTTTTTCGCAATATTGTGCAGCGCGCCGCCGAGACGGTGTTGCTGCGCCACCAAAATTCAAGTTTGCGCGGTCAAGTCGATGCCGCCTACGGGTTTGAGGGAATCATTGGCGAGTCCGCCGCCATCCGCCAAGTCATTGCCACCATTCGGCAAATTGCCCCCAGCAATATTGCGGTGTTGATCACGGGTGAAAGTGGAACTGGCAAAGAGCTTGTCGCCAGCGCCATTCATAAACATTCCAAACGCAAGGACCGTCGCTTTGCAACCTTCAACGCGGCGGGTCAAAGCGAAACACTTTTGGAGGACCAGTTGTTCGGCCATGTGCGCGGCGCTTTCACCGGCGCCGACCGCGACCGTGAGGGCGTGTTTGAATACGCCGACAAGGGCACGCTGTTCCTAGACGAAATT
>SYAC01000065.1 GCA_005787685.1 Planctomycetia bacterium | reverse complement strand
TCTCGTGATGACACGTGGGACAAAGAAGCGGATCGACTTCCCAGACCTTCTTGATCAGCTCGAGCCACGATCGTGACGGAATGCGCCGCGGCTTCGACTCACGATGCTCGATAATTTCCACAACTGTTTCCACAGCTGAGTTTGCTCCCGCACCACACTGGACAGCATCAAACAACTTCAATGATCAAGTGATGGCTTACTCGGGAAATGTCACCACACCTAACCTGATGAATTAAGTCTTACTTTTCAATTTTTCTCCAAGCGTGTACGCTGTAGGCGGGGATTTTTTCACGCGCTTAGCCAACAATTCGCCAGTTTCAGCACTCATTAGTGTCTTCTTGGCAGATGGATCCTCATCAGTGGTACTTACAACGAACAGTGCATTTGTAGGATTTATTTCTGATGTCGCGATCTCTCAAATAAAAGTGTCATCCTATGACCCAGCAGGAATGATGTATCCAGCAGCCGATACTCTTTATTTCGGCGTCCCAACGCCTGGAGCAGTTGCTCTGTTGGGCTTGGCTGGGCTCATATCTCGTCGTCGTCGCTGAATGTCTGTATCAATTGAATCACAACAAGGGTAGCCAAATGGCTGCTCTTGTTTGTTTTTAAGCTTGTATTTTTGCAATTGGGTATTGTTACGCCATGGAAACGCCGAGTGCACAAGATCCAGAGCAATCACCCAACGCAATTGTGTTAGGGCAGCGCGCGTGGATTCACCCCGACTCGCTCACATGGAGTTTTTCATGCAGCCCAGGTCCAGGCGGTCAACATGTGAACAAGACCGCAACCAAGGCGCTATTGCGCGTGGACACAAATTTAATTTATGGATTGAATCCGTTCGCGCGCCAACGACTTGATGTACTCATGGGTCATCGGTCAGCAAGTGGCATGGCTAGTTTTTCATCGCATCAACATAGAAGCCAAGCCGCCAATCGCGAGGAATGTTTGGATCACTTGCGCGCCATTGTGAGAAAGGCGGAAATTCAGCCGCGCGTGCGGCGCAAGACCAAGCCGTCGCGGACCAGCAAGGAGCGGCGCCTAGATTCAAAGCATCGCGAAGGCCAGAAAAAACAAAATCGCGGTTGGCAAGCCGGTGATTGATTGTGGGGACGGATGCTGATGTGTTTATGGAGGATTGATATGCCTTGTAAGTATGGCATTTACAATGATCACTCAAACCGAACTTGTCCCGTGCCTTTTTCAATGTGGCCCATGACCCAGGGCTTCTCGCCCTGACGCTTCAACTTTTTCATTACGCCGTCCACAAAATCTGGACGCACAATCACGCAATAGCCAACGCCCATGTTGAACACGCGCCACATTTCGGCTTCGTCCACGCCGCCCTTCTTTTGCAAGAAGCGGAAAATGGGCGGCACAATCCATGTTGCGCGATCAACCACGGCGTCAAACTTTTCGGGATACGCGCGGCACAAATTGCCCTCAATGCCTGCGCCCGTAATATGCGCCATGCCCGTAACCACGCGCTTTGATTTGTAACTACGCACAAGTTTGGTAATGGCCTTGGCGTAAATGCGCGTGGGCTCCAGCAAAATATCGCCCAAGGTTTTTTCGGTCGGCGGCGCGATGGCGGTTGGAATATTTTCCTTGTCGTCATCCGCCGCTTCATCAAGTTGCTTGACGCGCTTCTGTTTATTTTTGCCCGCAAGGACCGGCAATTCCTGCGCGCATAATTCTGGATAGACCTTGTTCAAATCCAACTTGGCTTCTTTGATTATGCGCCGCACAAGCGCGTAGCCGTTGGAGTGCACGCCGCTAGAACGCAAACCAATAATCACATCGCCCTTCTTCACGCGCTTGGGATCAATTGCGCGGTCCATATCCACCACACCCACGGCAAATCCGGCGATGTCAAAATCACCAGGCTTATAAATATCGGGCATCTCGGCGCACTCTCCACCAATCAGCGCGCAACCAGCAATCTCGCAACCCACGGCGACGCCCTGAATAATGGTGGCAGTTTCCTGCGGACGAATTCGGCTCAGGCCCAGGTAATCAAGAAAGAACAACGGCTCCGCGCCTTGCACAATGAGATCGTTCACATTCATAGCCACGCAATCAATGCCGATGGAATCAAGCCGGCCCATTTCAACCGCAAGCACAACCTTGGTTCCAACTCCGTCGGTGCACGCCACAAGAACTGGGTCCTTGTAATTGCGCTTGAACATTTTCTCTTTGAAGTCCAAGCGAAACATGGCGGCGAAACTTCCATACGCGCCAAGTACGCGCGAGGAATGCGTGCGCCGCAGTGCGGGCTTGATGAGATCAACCACAGCGTCGCCGGCGTCCATATCAACGCCAGATTGTGCATATGTGAGTCCTGTTGCCATGCCCTTATGGTACTTGCAGAATCACGCTATCTTTGCGCAATGAGCATTTTGATCGACGCAGCAACTCGTGTGATTTGTCAGGGAATTACTGGATCCGCAGGCGCGGTCCACACCAAAGGTTGCCTTGACTACGGAACCAAGATGGTTGGCGGCACCACGCCCGGTAAGGGCGGCACCAAGGACGTCAATGGTCTGCCCGTATTCAACACCGTGGCGCACGCGGTGCGCGAAACCGGCGCCAACGCGACCATGATTTTTGTTCCACCGCCATTCGCGGCCGATGCAATTCTGGAAGCGGCCGACGCAGGTATTGCGATGATTTGTTGCATTACCGAAGGGGTGCCTGTGCAGGATATGGTTCGTACGCGCGCCGTGCTTGATGAAACGTATCCACACATCACGCTGGTTGGACCAAATTGTCCTGGCGTGATTACGCCTGGTCGCTTAAAGCCCAATGGCGGTGGCTATGAAGGCGGATGCAAAATTGGAATTATGCCGGGCTACATTCATTTGCATCGCGCCGATGCAAAACAGCGCAAGGCTGTTGGAATTGTAAGTCGCTCCGGAACGCTGACCTATGAGGCCGTGTGGCAATGTTCGCGCATTGGCATTGGTCAGAGCACGTGCGTTGGTATTGGCGGTGATCCTGTCAAGGGTTTGAATTTCATCGAGACGCTTTCCATGTTCAACTGCGATCAGGAAACCGAAGGCGTGATCATGATTGGCGAGATTGGCGGCCAAGATGAAATTGACGCCGCCGAGTGGATTCGCGTGAATATGCGGAAGCCAGTGACGGCATTTATTGCTGGTCGTACCGCGCCAAAGGGCAAACGCATGGGCCACGCGGGGGCGATTATTGGCGGTATCACCGACACGGCGCAGGCCAAGATAGACGCGCTCAGCAAGTGTGGCGTGCATGTTGCGCAAAGTCCTGCGGATTTGGGCAGCACCATGGCAAAGGCGCTTGGTTTACAAGCGGTTTTGGTTTAATTCCACGCGACCAGGCGTATGCGCTGATTGATCAAGTTGCGCGCGGGTGGCGTTCATGAATCAATTTTCGCATATTCAGCCGCAACTTGTGTTTCAGCGCGGGGCAAACCTATTCTATGGCTTCTGTGGCGCATACATGACAGAAGGAGGCTCTTATGAAAAAATTGCGAACCGTATTTGGAATGTATTGCGTGTTGGCGCTGTGCCTTGCGCTGCCAGTGCTTGGGCGCGCGCATGAAGAAAACAAAACGCTTTCGCGCATCGCAGTGATTGGCGCCAGTATGAGCGACGGATTTGGTGTGCGTGTGTCCACTACGCTAGATGACGGAAAAAAGATTTCAGAGAATGTGAATTTGGCGGATTTGGTCAAGGCATCGTGCAAGAATCTATCTGTTGTCGTGGCGAATTACACCAGTAGCTTGTATTTCATAAATCCTGCGCGTACTGCCAAAAGTAGCGCTTTGCGGGCGCTCGGCACCAACGCGCAGGAAATGCCGACATGCGTATTGGCTGTTGATTGGTTGTTCTGGAATGGCTACGGAATCACCAATGTGAAAGGCGAAAAATTGTCCACCGATCAGGAACGCATGGAGTTGCTGGACAACGCGTTGGCATGTCTTGAACCCTTTTGCGCGGCGAATATTCCGGTTGTCCTTGGTGATTTTCCTGACATGCACAGCGCGATTGGTGGTGGCATGATTGTCGCGCCCATGGTTCCTTCAGTTGAATGCTTAGCGGCGTTGAACGCGCGCGTGATGCAGTGGGCGCAGACTAAAAAAAATGTGTGCGTGGTATCGCTTTCAAAATTAACCGCGGATCTTCTACAATTGAAACCTATCCACGCCGCGGGTCGTCAGTGGGATGAAAAAAAACTTGGTCCGTTGCTGCAAAAAGATCGCTTACATCCAACATTCGCTGGAACCGTGACGGTGTTGGCGGCCACACTTGACGCGTTAGACACAAGGACCGACAACGCCGCGCTGAAAAGTTTTGAAATTGACCCCGCCGTGTTGCGCGAAGGTTTTGTTGCGAAACTCAAGAGCAGCGCCGCGAAGAAAAATAGCGATGCACCAAACGAACCACCAACAAACGCGCCCGCGGTGCCCGAAGCCTTGCCTACACCTCCGCCAATCCATTCGCCAACATCCATTCCTTAATGGGTGTGCCACTCAGGTTAGTTAGCGAGTTCCTGCAAAATCTTTTTTTGGTTCTTGTCTGATTCTCTTGCGGCCGATTTTAAAAGTATGTCACGCGCTGTATCCGCGCTGGTCAGTCGGCTTAACGCGGGCAAAAGTCGGCGCCAATCATTGATAGCCCAAGGCGCGCGGACCGCCTTCTCAAACATCAGAATCGTGTCGCCGTTCTTGATTTGCACAAGTTGATCCCCCCACAGTTGCCACAACATGTCATTCGCGCGTGGTGTGGGCTGGGCAACCATGCTGTACGCCTTCAAAAATTGATCCGCGTTGCGCTGACGAAAAAGTGGTTCGAGGGCGAAAGAAGCCATGCGCGGCGCGAAGGATTTTGCGGCGCATGCAAGCCAAAACTGTGTGGCAATTTTATCTTCACCCCGCTGAATTAATTCATACAGCGCCGCAATGCTTGTGGCGCCATCCGTGTCCTGCTTGCTTTGTATCATTCGGTTTTTACAATTCACCAACAAGTCTTCTTGACCAGGCACGGGTGGCGGCGGCGCTTTGCGTGCGCTCAATTGCAATGCTTTTGGAGCTTGAATTAACATCAATGGATCGCCAAGCGTTGCAACCCGCCATGGCAAAGAAAATGGACCTTCCCACACGCGCGCTGCGATTAAGTATGGAACAAAACGAGCGCAGCGCGCCAAAATTTCCGCAGGTGGATTAAATGCCAACAGATAGGGCTCTTGCACGCTGCCGACATACGCGTACACGCCCGACTCCAACCATCGACCACCAATACTTGCGTGAGACATGGGCGCGGTCAGTGACCATGAATGAATCATGTGCAACACCAGCGGCTTTGAAAGAATTGGAATATCGCCAGGCGCGCCACGCTCTTGGATAGGCGTTTTGCCTGGTGTTCCAAGTTCAAAGAAATCCGAATTGCCAGACGAATTTAGAAACAGGACATCGCCATCAAATCCTTGGGAAAGAATTTGACGCCAATCAAGCATGTGCGCGGTTGTGTCAGACCACACTTTCAATTTGAATCCTGCCTCTGGAAGTGTTTGCGTGATTTCGGAGAATCCATATTTGGCGAAATCGGCGGATTGATAACTATTGAAGGCTCCAATGGAATTGCGGGACAAAAATAAGCTGCTCATGGCTGCGTACGCACAATATTTTGATGAGCCAAAGATTGCGCCGCAAAATGCGTAGCGCGAACCATTCACGTTGCGACACAATGCGTCGGTGACCGCGACTGGTTCGGCGGGATTAATGGCGGGCATTCCGCGTGCGCTTGGCCGAAGCGTTGCCGGAACATCAAGAATAGTTTTTTGCGCAGTGGTCTTACACAGCACCGCGGTCTCCAAATCGTCGCCAAGCTGGCCGTAGGACAATCCCGTGGTGATAAAGCCTTGGTCAACCGCTTTTGAAAGCTTGTCAAATTGATCGGCGGCAAGCACATCGTTGGCGCCGCCATAGTTGCCTTGTATAAAAACTGGAACAAGTCCACGACCCGCTGCAAGCGCCACGCCCGCGACCCACGCGGGATCCGTGTGATCCATAATGGCTATGCCTGGCGGCGTGTAGGTTTGCGCCCTAATTGCGCTGAGCGGCGGCGTGTTGGGCGCGGTGGCGTTCCACGCGTTTGATACCGCAGTTTCGATCGCGGCCTTCAATACCGCGGGGTCGTCCACATTGGGCGCCTGCTCCACGCGTCGCAGGACTTGCGCCGGCTTGAACGCACGAATGAATTGCGGCGCGAAAATGTCGTCCTCGATCAACACTGGCCAGCGCGATTCCAGGCGCCAATGTGAAATTTCATCCAAGAATGAAGCCTCGTCTTTCACAAGAACCACGCGATCTAGCGTTGGAATTTTTGCCTCCACGCCCGCAACACGAAGGCCAAGCTCCACGCACCAAGGTTGTTGTTGCGCCAATGAATTGGCGGCGGCTGGAGTTGTTTCTTGCGCTGCTGTTGGCATGAGTGTCAGCGGCGTAGCCGCGAACATAGTCACGCACGCCACACAGGCAACAGTCGCGCCAAGTTGTCCCACGGATTTCAAACCGCTTATGCAAGATGAATTCATATCAATAATGATAGAGTGCGCAACGATTGTGATGACACGCCCCACTGAACTTGAAGGCATGGATGAACCAGACGCGTCGCAGTTAGACATGGACGCCAGCTTTCAATTCATCCGACGTGTCAACCGCCTGGCTGGCGGCTTTTGGGCGTTTCGACGCGCGATTCGTGTGGCCATGCGTGGACGCGGGCATTGCACGCAGCCGCTGGAAGTTCTTGATGTGGGAACAGGCTGCGCGGACTTGCCCATTGCCATTGTGGCCTGGGCGCTGCGCCACAACATTCCTATTCGCGTAACGGCGATTGATCCACATACGGGCTCTATTGCTGCGGCGCAAGAATGTTTGCGCGCGTTTGGACCAAACGCAGCTTTTATTCAACTTGCACAATGCGGACTGGATGATGTAGCGCGACACTGGCGCAAACGCAAATGGGATGTGGTGCACGCCGCCATGATGTTGCACCATTTTCCAGACGAGCACGTACCCACCGCGCTCGCAACCATGGCGCGCGCCTGCCGCGGTGTTGTGGCCTGGAATGATTTGTGGCGCACTCCCATCAGCGCCGCAATTGTGCGCGCATTGACCATATTTTCCAGCGACTTTGTGCGCCACGACGCGCGACTAAGCGTCGCCAAGGGTTTTTTGCGGGACGAAATTCTTCAACATGTCAGCCGCGCGGGTCTACGCGCCGACAAACTTTCCATGAATCCTTTCACCGCACGATTTTTATTGTTGGCAACTCCAATCGATTGAAATATTTGGTTTTGGGATTGCGCCGCGCGCCACACAACTTTGGTCGGGATCAGCCCGCCGCGGCAACGCTGGCCACAATATTCGCCGCAGTATCAGATGCATTCAGCACATTGAATATCCACGCGGCGATCAAGCCACCAGCCAATGGACCGAAGACTGGAATCCAAGCGTAGCCCCAATCGCTTGAGCCTTTGTTTGGTATTGGCAAGAATGCGTGCGCAATACGCGGCGACAAGTCACGCGCGGGATTTATGGCGTAGCCAGTTGATCCACCAAGACACAAGCCAATCGCAAAAACCAACAACGCCACCGGCAATACGCCCACAGCGCCCAAGCTCATCTTCACAACGCTTCCATCATCCATGTTCAACTGCGCGTCTTTCAGTGACAGAATTCCAAAGATTAAAATGCCGGTGGCAATCATCTCCGTTAAAAAATTGGATAGCGGCGCGCGGATGGCGGGTGCGTTACAGAACACGCCCAACTTGGTTGGACCATCAAGCGTCTTGTCCCAGTGCGGTAAATAAACAAGCCACATCAGAAGCGCGCCCACAAATGCGCCCAGCATTTGCGCAATGATGTACGACATAACTTGGCTTACTTCAAACACGCCTGCCCACCACAAACCAATCGTCACCGCGGGATTTAAGTGAGCTCCACTTGCGGCTGCAACGCAATACACGCCCACAAAAACCGCCAGACCCCATCCAGCGCACATGGCCAACCAACCCGCATTGTTGCCCTTGGTGCGCGCCAAACAATTGTTGGCAACTACAGAATCTCCGATTAAAACCAAGAGTGCGGTTCCCACAAATTCGCCCATGAACGGTGTCATGTCTTAGAGCATACGGACAGATTTCACTCCGTGCGAATACAAGTTACTCTTTCAATCAACATGTTTCTAACCACGCCAAGATGGTGGCTACCTTTCTTCATGCCCTCCACTATTTCAATTTTGTTGATTGTCGTGGGCCTGATCTTCATGTGGCGCTATCGCGCAAGCTATCTTTCACGCGCCTGGCGCGTGGGGGCACTGCTAAACGCCAGTGGTGTGGTGATGTTGTATTTGGCATGCTCGCCCGTGGTCGCAACGGGGCTTGCAGCAAGTCTAGAGCGCTTGGTTCCCCCGCTTCGACCAACGGACGCACCCAAGTGCGACGCGATTGTTGTGCTTGGAAGTTCTTTCCGTTGGCATCGCGACGGCCTTGAGCAAAAATATTTTTTAAGCACCTCCGCAGATCGATTTCGCGTTGCAGTTGCGGCCTACAAACTTGGCAAGGCACCCCTGTTGGTGTTGGGTGGCAGCGGCAAAGCGGACGAGCCTGCGGTGAATGAAGGACAATTTCAGAAGCAAATGGCGCTGGAACTTGGAATTCCAGAAAGCGCCATTGTTGTTGGTCGGCAAGCCCGAAATACCGAAAGCGAGGCCATTCAACACGCTTCCACATTACGCGGCCTTGGCGCCAAAAAGATTTTGCTTGCCACAAGCGTATTTCACCTGCCGCGCGCGGCCCTGCAATTTCGCGCGCTTGGATTTGAAGTGGTTGAATTGCCCTGCAATTATCTCACGGCCGGTATCGATGAGCAATTCTCTATGCGCATGATGTTGCCACGCGGAACGGCGCTAGATCAAACAGAAATATGCTTGAAGGAATATTTGGGCTTATTGTCGGCGAATCTTTTTCCAGCCAAAGAGGTTGCACTTGAGCGCGCGCCATGAGTGGTATTTGTGGAGTGATTGATTTTGGGGCAGGCTTCACTGGGGGAAAACTCGCTGCGCTGATGGCGCAAATGCAAAACACCATGATTCATCGTGGCTTTGAGCGCGACTCGCTCTGGATGGGCGAGCAAACACAAGTAGCCTTGTCCGACTGCCACTTGCTCACCTCTCGTACTGCGATCATTGCAAACTCCGCCGCGCAAATACAAATTGTGTATGACGGTGACGCGCTTGCATCCACGCGCGGCGCCGAGGTCAAAGCCAATCAATATCCACCAGTATTGGCTGAATTGGCGCGCGTTTTTGCCGATTCCATAAAGAGCCCCATTCACGCGCTACGAGCTATTGAAACCCCATTTGCGCTGGCGCTTTGGAATGATCGACTTAAAAAATTATTGTTAGCACGCGACGCCTTTGATTCTAAGCCACTCTATTTTTCTTGGGGTCGCGGCTGGTTCGCCTTTGCCAGCGAATTGCGCGCGTTGAAATTGATTCCTGGATTCAATGCAGCACTGGATCAAAACGCGGTTCATGAATATTTAGCCAACGGCTTTGTGGCTGCGCCGCGGTGTATGTATCAGGGCGCGCGTAAGGTTACTGCGGGTGGATTTGTGGAGTTGGATTGCGCGCCGTTGTTGGCAAGTGCCAATCTCATTTCTATTCACGAAAATGCTCCCGCCGCTAGTGGCGTAATAACTATGCTCGCGCCCTTATGCGGTGAACCGCATTCATCCAATTTTCACGCGCCTGAAGATGATCCACAGTTACCGTATACCACGCCCGTTGAGACGCAACCCACACTGGCGGAACAAAGTGAGTTGCTGCGGCGCGCCTTGCTGGATTCGTTGCAACAGTCGCGCTTTCGTTCAAGTAGTGTGCATATCTTGCGCGCCCATGAGCCAACCGACGCGTTATTAAGCGCCATGTGCCGCTTAGAATTGCAACTTGAAACCCACACATACTCCGTGACGGATCCCTTGCATGCGCCTAACACCCCCTTTGTAAACGATCTTGATCAACATATTGGCGCCATCCATCATCAGGGCGAATCACTAGAAGACTTTTCCGAGATACTCAATCGAGTTATCAACGCCCTGGATGAGCCAATTGGATTGCTTGATTCACTTTGCTGGAATGCCAACGCCGCATTTACGCGCGCCAATACCTCACATGCTTTGTGTGGAGTGAGCGTGCACAGCGCCACGCGCGTGGCTGAATTGACAGCGACACGCACATCTTTCCTAAATGCGTTGCTGCAAAGGAAAAATCCTATCGTAGCGCCCGATGCGCAAACTTGGCCATGCCAAATGGGTTTAATGAATCAATTATGTGCGCATCACTCGCTTGCGGTTGGAGCACCATTTTTAAATCACCACGTCGCCGCCGGCTTACGCGGCGCAAGCAACGAGGTGCTTGTACATATACTGCGTGGATATTTGCCAGAAAAATTCATCGCGCGATTGACGCAAACCCATCATTCCACCATTACCGCGCGCGCCGAACTTGCGTTGGCGCAACTGAGTGAGTCCATATTGTTCACGCCGCAATCCATGATCACGCAATTCACAAACCGCATCGCGTTGCGTGGCTTGCTAGCTAGTCCGTCAGCAACGCCCCGTGACTCGGCGCAGCGCCAATGGTTGTTGCTTATTTTGGAGTCCTGGCTTAGACGGCACGTGGGGTGAGGTGTTTTAAGGAAATCAAATGTCCCGAAACATCAGTACGATTTGGCGCCGCATATTTCATAGCCACCCACAAGTTCCCCAAGCAACTTTCGCACTACTCCATCATCGCGCTGATCGACGGCGGTTTGCAGGCGATCGAGTTTGGCTTCGAGCGTATGCCAGGATTCAAATGGCTCATGCGCCAAACCAATGCAGGCGTGCTCAGTGGCCACCGAATTACTGCTGATGAGCAATTCCTCATACAACTTTTCGCCGGGACGGGCACCCGTGATTTGAATTTCAATTTCGCCTGTGGGATGATCTTCATCGCGCAAAGTGCGCCCCGCAAGGCGAATCATGTTCTTTGCCAAATCAATAATTTTGACGGGCTCGCCCATATCAAGCACAAACACCTCGCCGCCCTTGGCCATGGCGCCGGCTTGAATAACAAGTTGCGCGGCCTCTGGAATGGTCATGAAATAGCGCACCATTTCTGGGTGCGTTACTGTGAGTGGGCCACCGCGCTCAAGTTGCTCTTGGAATAGCGGAATAACGGAGCCAGAAGATCCAAGCACATTTCCAAAGCGCACCATAGAAAAGACGGTTTTTGCAGTTGAACTTGCATGCAGTGATTGCAAAATAATTTCCGCCAGTCGCTTACTTGCGCCCATGACGCTGGTGGGCCGAACGGCCTTGTCTGTGGAGATAAAAATAAATGCTTTCACCCCCGCGTGCAGCGCGGCTTTTGCCATGGTCAGTGTGCCAAACACATTGGTCTCCACGCCAGCGGTCTCGTGTTTTTCAACCATGGGCACATGCTTGTATGCGGCCGCGTGATACACTGTTTCAATTCGCTGCGACACCAATAATCGATCCAGCAGCACTCGGTCGTTCACCGATCCAAGCGCGGTTTCTAACAACATTTCGCCACCACGCTTAGAAATCAGGTGCCGGATTTCCTTTTCAATGACATATAAGTTGTGCTCACACTGATCCAAAAGAACTAGGCGTGTTGGGCTAGCCTGCAAAATTTTGTTGCATAGTTGCGATCCAATCGATCCACCCGCGCCCGTGACGAGCACGCTTTTGCCGGTGATGTGCCTGTGCATTAACTCCTCATCAGCAACCACGGGCGTGCGGCCAAGCAAATCATCCACTTTCACGGGGCGAAGTTGCCCAACGGATGCGGTGCCATCATCAAGTTCCGCCAACGTTGGCACAGTGAGTACCCGAATGCCGTGCGCCGTGGCTTGCTGAACCAACTTGAAACGACGCGAGCGGCTTGCACCAGGAAGCGCCAGTAGCAGCGCCTTGATGTCATAGTTGGCAAAGACTTGTAAAATATTTTCGCTGGAATACACAGGCACATTGCGAATTTTTCTGCCTTGCAACTTTGGATCATCATCAATAAAGGCGACTACAGATTGCTCACGGCCGTGAATAAGCGCGGAGTGCAAGCCTATGCCCGCCGCACCCGCTCCAAAGATTGCCACCTTAGACTTGCTGGGATAACCACCTTTTCCGAGCAACCACCAACGCGCCCCAAGACGCGTTCCACCAACCGCCAACGTGGTGAGCGCAAAATAAATAAACGGCACGGTTCGCGGAAGATTTGATACTCGAGTTGTAAGAAATGAAATGATTAAAATCAAAGTCGCGAGTAACGCAACGCCCGCTACCACGCGCACCGCAAAGATGGGGCCGATGTAGCGAGTAATTTCTTTATATAACCCCGCAAAATAAAAACAGATTGGCGCACCAAGTACGGCCCAAAATATAAGCCCCTGACATGAATTCCATGCCAAGGAAATATTCGCCTGCACAAGCCAATAGGCGACAAACAACAGCCCTGCAGACAACACGGCGTCGGTTGTGGCCGCCAATAAAATTTTGGAAGCCCCAGACATTTGCACGAGTAAGTTTCGCACGCATATATAATAATGAATGTCCATTTGAAATCAAGCCGCCAGTAAGAATCTCAAACTGATGGATTTGACTTCTGTACTATTTACTTCATGAATGTCCATAGGCATGAATTGAAGTTTCAAATTGATGCATTATGGCGAACAAATCCCTATCAATTGTGGAATAATGATCTATGTGCGGAATAGCGGGCTTTGTTGACTTTTCAAATCGTTTGAAGAGTCCAGATAGTGTTCTACGCGACCTGGCTAGCACACTTGCGCACCGAGGACCCGACGCATCTGCAGTATGGTTTCACGCGCCAACGCATGTGGGCCTGGCACACACGCGATTAAAAGTTATTGATTGTTCCAATGACGCGGCGCAACCCATGCACTCGCACAGTGGTCGCTTCACGCTGGTCTTCAACGGTGAAATCTACAACTATCAAGAGTTGCGCGATGAATTGCGCGCGCTGGGCGTGGCGTTTCGTTCGCACTCTGATACGGAAGTGCTGTTGGCCGCCGTGGAAGCCTGGGGCGTGCAAGACGCGGCGCGACGCGCTGTTGGCATGTTTGCGTTTGTCCTACATGATTCCAAGCAGCGCGTACTGCATTTGGTGCGAGATAGAATTGGAATAAAGCCTCTGTACTTTGGCTGGATTGGCCAAGGCAATGCGCGCGTGTTTGCCTTCGCCAGCGAATTGAAGGCGATTGTGCGCGTGCCCAACTTTGAGCGCGCCGTGGACCGCGCCGCGCTAGCCGACTTCTTTCAATTTTTATATGTCCCCGCGCCGCGTACGATTTGGAAGGGTATTTCCAAACTTGCGCCCGCGCACATGATGACCATCCATGTGGATAGCGGCGAAACTCAAACCACCATGTATTGGAACGCGCGCGCTATTGCGCAGCGCGGCGTGGCAGATCCTTTTGTGGGAACCGACGCGCAAGCCGAAGAAGCTCTGTTCACGCGCGTGCAGTCGGCGGTAGATACGCACATGGTGGCGGATGTTCCCATTGGCGCGTTTCTTTCAGGCGGAATTGATTCCACACTTGTCTGCGCCGTCATGCAGTCGCTGTCTCAGCGACCAATTCGCACATTCACCGTTGGCTTTCAAGAAACGCAATCCGATGAGCGCACGCACGCCAACAACGTGGCCAAGCATTTGAAGACTGACCACACTTCTATTGAGGTTGCGTCTCACGAACTACGCGACGCTATTCCCCTACTTGCGCAGATGTTTGACGAGCCCTTTGCGGATTCCAGCCAGCTTCCAACCTATCTCATGAGCCGCTTTGCGCGCCAGCATGTCACCGTGGCGCTTTCGGGTGACGGCGGCGATGAAATTTTTGCCGGCTATAACCGTCATCGCATGATGGATCATCTATGGCCATCCCTGCAAAAAATTCCCGCGCCGCTACGCGCTACCGCCGCCTCCATGATCCGCATTTTTTCCACCAAGCAACTTGACGCTGTTGGAAAATTCGCACAGCCCATGTTGCCACGCACGCTGCGCTCAAGCCAGTTTGGTGATCATTTACATAAGATTGCGTCGTTGGCCAAGTGTCAAGAGTGGCAACACGGGTACACCTCCTTGGTGAGCGCGTGGAGCGATCCACAAACCTTGGTAATTGATCCGAATCAAAGAGATGCGCGCGTAAATGAACCCGCGCAAGCCGACATGCTTGACCCTCTACGCGCCATGCAGTGGCTGGATCAAACAACCTATTTAGTGGATGATATTTTGACCAAGCTTGACCGTGCCAGCATGGCTGCAAGTTTGGAGACGCGCGTTCCGCTGCTTGACCACAGGCTTGTGGAATTCGCCTGGACATTGCCTGCCAATATGAAAGTGCGTAACGGCCAAGGCAAGTGGATGCTGCGCCAAGTCTTGAGCAGGTTTGTGCCGGCTCCGCTCATGGATCGGCCAAAAATGGGTTTTGCAATTCCGCTTGAATCGTGGCTGCGCGGTCCACTGCAACATTGGGCGGGCGACTTGCTTGCTGATCAACGCGTGCGCGAACAAGAATTTCTACACGCGGATGTTGTGGCGCATGAATGGAGCCGACTCCGCGCGGGTGGCGGCGGGCATCAACACAAAGTGTGGGCGTTACTCATGTGGATGGCTTGGGTGCAACATTGGAAGCCAACATCATGAGTGGCCACCTATACACGCACGCAAGGCAAAGGCATCATTCTGCGCCCACGCGCTTGGAGCGCTCGTCATGACCCACAAAACACTCGCCCTATTAGGCAAAAATGCACAACACGTGCTTGCGTTTCGCGGCAGCCTTATTCGCGCGGCGCAAGCCAATGGCCACCGCGTGATTGCGCTCACCTCACCGGCGAGCGCGCGTTCTAGGCAACGCCTAAGCCAGGCTAGCGTGGAGCACTTTGATACTCCTTTGAGTGGCGGAAAAGTTTCTCCACTGCGGGATTTGCAATTTCAAGCCACGGTGACTGAAATTTTAAAAGTGCAGCGGGTGGACGCGCTGCTTGCCTACAACCCAAAGTGCGTGGCGTTTGGGCCGATCGCAGCACGGCGCGCGGGCGTCAAAAAAGTCGCCGCTCTTTTGACCGGCCTTGGTTTCGCGTTCACTGGCAACACATTGGCGCGTCGATTCATCCGGATGTTCTCCACGCGTTTGTATCGCCGCTCTTTGGCAGTATGCGACACGGTGTTCTTTCAAAATCAAATCGACTGCGATGAACTTGCCGCGCTGGGCGTGCTGGTCAATGTGCGCAACGATCGCGTGCGCGTGATCGCGGGCTCCGGCGTTGATCTGGAACACTTTACGGCGCAACCTGTTCCAGTGCGCACGCACTTTCTCATGATCAGCCGACCGCTCAAAGACAAGGGCGTTGCAGAATTTGCGCAAGCATGCAAAATGGTTCGCGCGCGTCACCCCGAGATTCGTTGCACCTTGATCTGCGCATGGGACGACAACCCCAGCAGTTTTACGCGCGCGGACATTGCGCGTTGGGTACGGGAAGGTTGCTTTGAGGCGCTTGATGAGGTGGAGGATGTGCGCCCGCATCTTCAAGCATGCACCACATTTATTCTGCCCTCCTACCGCGAAGGAACCAGCAAGGTTGTGCTTGAAGCCATGGCGATTGGCCGCGCAATTATTGCAACCGATGCGATTGGCTGCCGCGATCCAATCGAAGTCAATGTGAATGGACTGCTTGTTGCAACCCACAATGCAACCGAACTTGCCACCGCTATGTTGGAACTAGCCAATGATCCAACGCGTAACTCCGCCATGGGCGCGGCTGGCCGCCGTATTGCCCAGGAAAAGTACAACGCGCGGCCAATCGACTCTGAAATTCTGCGCGTGCTTGATCTCTCATAGAATGCGCTTATGAATATTCTTGTTACCGGCGCCGCGGGATTCATTGGATCATTCACCGCGCATCAATTGCTTGACCGTGGCGACCATGTTGTTGGCTTAGACAACATGAACAACTATTATGATCCCATCTTGAAGCAGGCGCGCTTGGCGCGGCTTCAAGTTCGTGATCAATTCAAATTCACTCAATTGGATTTGTGCGACACGGATGGAATGAAATCTTTATTCGCCAACACCAAGTTTGACCGCGTGATTCACTTGGCGGCGCAGGCCGGCGTGCGCTACTCCATTGAAAATCCAATGGCCTACACCCAAAGTAATTTGGTGGGCATGACCAACATTCTTGAAGGCTGCCGCCATGGCAAGGTGGCGCATTTGGTCTACGCCAGCACAAGCTCCGTGTATGGGCTGAACACAACACAGCCATTTTCGCCGCACCACAGCGCCGACCACCCCATGACTTTTTACGCCGCCACCAAGCGCGCCAACGAACTC
>SYAC01000064.1 GCA_005787685.1 Planctomycetia bacterium | reverse complement strand
GCCAACTGTTGCGCCAACTGTTGCGCCAGCCGTCATTCAAAAATAAAAATTTCCAAATTATTGTTGGCGCACTGCCCGCATTGCAGTCAGCCGCGCATTGCGGCAAAAAGGTGGGGAGGGGATTCGAACCCCTGAGACCCTTACGGGCCTATCCGATTTCAAGTCGGATGCGTTCAACCGCTCTGCCACCCCACCAAGGTGCGGGCGGTAATCGTACACGCCCTATCCATCATGTCGATGTCAACGCGCGAAGAGCCGCCCACGCAAGCAAAAGACAGGCAATCATGGAGCCACACGCCAATGCCGTGCAAAAGACCAGCCATAAATGCAATTTCCCTTGGATCTTTCCAATGGCCTCGTCGCGGTCGCGCAGTCGATCAAGCAAGCCCACCAGTGCGTCGGAGTTGCGCCGTTGGCCGCTTGAAAGATCCCCAACACCTTGGGCCAAAGTGGCCGCAGCCTCGGCAATTCGCTGCGACGCTTGATGGTTTAAATCCAATTGTTGTTGCACCAAGCCAAATGTGTCGGTTTGTTGGCCGACGCCTTGGGCGATGCGCTCCAAAATAGATTCAATGGATTGATCGCGTTGACGCGATTGAACTAACGATGTGGCAATGGCCTCGCCCAGCTTGGCTTGTTGCCGAGCGATTTCTGGCAGCGCTTGCAGCGACTCGGGCAAGCGTTGCAGCAGCGGTATTATATTTTCACGCTGGTGTTCATCCTGGTGCAAGCGCGCGGCAATTTCAGTGATGGCCGTCGCTACCGCGGCGGCGTCCGGCGCTCGGCGCGTTTGCACTTGCTCGGGCTCCTCGCGGGGACCAAGCAGCAGTTGACCCATGGAACGAAATAGTTTCATTTCAATGCGAGAGTGTAGCGGCAGGTTGCCGCGCAATGGGTGCTACCCTGCAGGCATGCGGCAAGCAATTTTGATCATGTTCATGGCGCTTGTTGTGGCAGCGTGCCACGCAGAAGATGCAAAAAAACCATTGGCTGATGCGCGCGAGAACTTGCCGCGAATAGCCAGCTTTTCACCCGCGTTGACCGCCACAGTGGTGGCCCTTGGATGGGGAAATGCGCTAGTTGGGCGCACGCCATGGTGCGCATCAAGCGCTCCGATTGTGGGATCCTTCAACGATGTGGATTTGGAAACGCTTGCGCGCGCCAAGCCAACCTTGATCTTCATTCAGCAAACGCGATCCGGCGCGCCAGCGCAGTTGGAGCAAGTGGCGCGCGCTCAGAACTGGCGAGTGGAATTTATTCCCGCCACAAGTTTGAATGACATTCGGCATTTGCCCGCTGCCGTGGAGAAGGCGGTTGGTTTCACCGCGCCGGTCAGTCCACAACGCTTGGTGGACGCGCTTGCCAAAGAATTGGCGCGTTGCGAGGCCGCGCAAAAACTTTCTCCGGCAATGTTGTTGTACTCCAGTGACCCCATTGGAGCGTTTGGCGCAGACACCTATTTGGCGCAGGCGTGGTGTGCCATGGGTGGAACTTTGGCTTCGAGTAGCAATGGAAATCCAAATTTGTCCATGGAGGAATTGTTCGCCACGCGTCCAAAGTCAATCATTGTGATCACTGGCGCCGACAACACGGGCACGCAATCGCAGCAGGCGTTGCGCTTGGCATGCGCCAATCGATCCGTGGCGTTGATCACCGTTCATGCCGCGCAATTGTTGCTTCCAGGACCAGAGTTGACCACGGGGTTGCAGTTATTGCGCAAAGAAATTGAGCGGTTTTGCAACGGCGCCAACGCGCCCACGCCATCGCCTGTGACATTGGAAGCGGCGGCACCTACGCGAGTACTTGTGTCGATTGATGAACGCGAAGCCGCCCATATGGGAAATGCAAGTTCACATTCAAATCCGAATTCAAATCCGAATTCAAATCTCAATTTAAGTCAAGGTGCAAACACTCCATGACCAAGCGCCGCGCAATGTATGGATGGGTTTTTCTGACGCTGCTTCTTGCCGCGGCTATGGCGTGTCGAATTCTGGTTGGCCGCGACGGCATGGGTCAGTGGACATTTGCCTGGCCAGGCTTGGATTCGATTGAGTGGCGCGTTGGCGCTGTGATCAGTGGACTGCTTGCGGGCGCAGCCTTGTCGCTTGGCGGACTATTTTTACAAACGCTCTTGCGCAATCCGTTGGCATCGCCGTTTGTGCTTGGACTTTCGGCCGGTAGTCAAGCGTGCGTGGCGGCGGCGTATTGGATAGCCGCCATTGGCGGACCGTGGTTGCTCATGGGTGGCGCAATTCTTCCTGCAACTATTGGCGCACTTCTGGCGCTAGCAATCACGTTGTACTTTGGTCGCTGCAAAGGCGGCGGCATTGATCCAATTTCACTTGTGCTTTCAGGAGTGATTGTTGGAACCGTGGCGGCCGCGTTGGCGTCGCTGATTGAGTGGTTGCTTCCGCTTGAAATGCGTCCCGCGCTCGCAGGGTGGGCGCTTGGCCGCGTGCCGGAGGTGCCAGACCTATCCGTCGTGATTGTGACGGCGTTGGCAGTTGTTGCCGGTGCATTGATGGGTATTCGCGCTGGCCCAACATTAGACGCCATGGGGCTGAGCGATGACGAGAGTGTTTCTATTGGAATTCATGTGGCGCGCGTGCGCCTGTCTTTGGTGCTGGGTTCAAGCGTGCTTGCTGCGGCGGCAACGGCGTTGTGCGGACCATTGGCATTTATTGGTTTGATTGGTCCGCACATGGCGCGCGCTTTGGTTGGTCCAAGGCACCGCGTGGTCGTGCTTGCCGCGGCGATGTCTGGAAGCGCATTGCTCATCGCCGCCGACGCGGTGCGTCACTTCGCGCCGGCCAGCACTGGCCGCTTGCCAGTGGGTGTTCTTTGCGCGCTTGCGGGTGGGCCTTTCTTTCTTCTCTTGCTGCGCCGCGGCGCCGCGAAAGCGTGGATGCGATGATGTTCACATTTGACAAGGCTTGCATACGCAACGGCAACTTTGTGTTGGGTCCGCTTGATGTGCAATTTCGAGCCGCAGCGGTAACCGTGGTGATTGGACCCAACGGTGGTGGCAAAAGTACGCTTCTGCGCGCCGCTGCGGGTTTGTTGCCTGCGGTCACTGGAAGCGCTCGCTTTCGATTGCCTCAGCCTCTTGGGCAGCTTTCGGATGTGTTGACCACTGCGCGTTCCCAGTTGTCCCTAGAACGATCCGCCTCAACTGATCAAGAACTGGCGAGCGTGGTGCCCGCGCAACGCGCCCGCTGGATTTCGTTTGTGCCGCAGCGACCTGAATCGGTGGCAGGTTTTTCAGTTCAGACTTCCGTGGAATTAGGTCAAGTTTCCCGTCGCCCTGACCACGCGCGCGTCCGCCAGGCCATGCGGCGCACTGGCATTGAGGCGTTGGCCGATGAATTCGTGGGGCATCTTTCCGAGGGGCAGCGACATCGAGTTGCATTTGCCCGCGCGTTGGCGCAGCAATCGGAGCAAACGCACATGTTGATCGTGGACGAGCCAACCTCTGCGCTCGATCCAAGTTGGACCCGCACTCTTGCCAGTGAATTGCGCCACTGTGCCAAAGAAGGCTTGGCGGTGCTTGTGGCCACGCATGATTTCGCATTCGCTGGCGCCATTGCCGATGATGTGGTGGCGCTTTCCCAGGGCAAAGTGGCCGCCTGCGGTCTTGCGCGCGACATTCTTACGCCGCACATTTTGCAGCCCATCTTCAATGTTCCATTTCGCATGGTGGAACATCTTGCGGCAAGTCCGCTTTGCCTACCCATGTGGGGTGACGCTATCAACACCATGTGATCGGCTATGATTATGACATGTCAAACATGTTCATTCTTCTTGCGGTGCTTGGCATTATCAATTTCTTGATCAAGAAGTTTTCTTCCAAGCCCAAGGTTGAGCCAAACCTAGAGAATACAAAACCAGGCTCGCCACAGTTGCAGCCGGCTTCCCGAACAATAGATTCACCCGCGGTCAATCTAAGATCTCGAATAGCGTCGACGCAAACCAGTCTTGAACTGGCAGCCCGCAAATTCGCCGATCAAGCGCGCGCGCTTGGTCTAGTGGATGAGGAAGGAAATTATGTTTCATTGCGCCTGTCTTCCGCGCCTGTTGCCGTCCCACCTAATCCAGCCAAGACACTGCGCATACAGCAGAAACCAATTGGAGTCACCGACTTTGCGCCGAAGCCGTCGTCTTCTGGCAACAGTGCAGGTCAATCCACTGGCACACCCACAGTTGCAATAGCCCCCGGCAACTCCAGCATTCCTGTCACGAGCGCGCTCGGCCAGTCAACCCAAAGACCAATCAGCGCCATTGATTCATTGCTTAGCAGCCGACTCAGCCAGCGAATTGGGCCCATGGCTAAGACAGGACAGGCCTTGAAACCAAAGCGAATGCTGAATCCGCAAAGCCTGCGCCAAGGCGTGATTATGGCGGAAATACTTTCCCGGCCAATCGCCCTGCGTGCCTAATCTAAACGCTGCAATTACAAATCCTTGCAAGAAGGGAACACGATCGCAGCATGTTGCGAATGTTTTCGCTACAATTCTATGGTTGTTCATATTCGGAATCAGAAGGATTAACCCAATGATTGATATACGAAAGCTGAAAGAACTCATACGCCTTATGACCGCCAACGAGCTGTTGGAATTAGATCTTCGTGACAAAGATGAGCAGGTCACTATTCGCCGACCCAACATTCATAGCGCGCCACAAATCATGCACGCACCGCCAGGGCTGGCGCAGGCGATTTCCGCGGCTCCCATGGCCAATACGGCACCGGTGGCACAAACGATTCCGGTGGTCGCTCCAGTGCCAAGCAATCCCGCGCCTGCGATCGATGTGACGGCTGGCCTGGTGAAAATTGAAAGCCCGATGGTTGGAACATTTTACGCTTCGGCCTCGCCAGACAAGCCCGCCTTTGTCAGCGTGGGCGCAAGCGTGGGACCCAATACCGTGGTTTGCCTGATTGAAGCCATGAAAATCTTTAACGAGATCAACTCCAGCACCACGGGCATCATTGAGCAAATTCTTGTCAAGAGCGGTGACCCCGTGGAGTTTGGCCAGGCGATTTTCCTAGTGCGACCCACTTAAATGTTCGGCATAGTCGCAATGATGTTGCTCACCCATTTGCTCCTTACAAAATTTCCAATGTCACAATTCTTACATCCACTACACCATCATGTTTAAAAGAATTCTAATTGCCAATAGAGGAGAGATTGCGCTGCGAGTGATTCGCGCCTGTCGCGAGTTGGGCGTGAGTCCAGTGTGCGTGTACAGCCTTGCGGATCGTGGTGCCCCGTGGATTGAGCAAGCCGATGAGGCGGTGTGCATTGGTCCGGCGGCCAGCAAGGAAAGTTACTTACGCATTGAGCGCGTGATCGCGGCCGCGGAAGTGACGGGCGCTGACGCAATTCATCCGGGCTACGGATTCTTGTCGGAGAACGCGCACTTCGCCGAGGTTTGCCGCGATTGCAACATTTCGTTCATTGGACCAAGTCCCGAGGCCATGAATTTGCTGGGTGACAAAGTGAATTGCAAGCGCATGGCGCGCCAGTCAGGAACTCCCGTATTTCCGGGCACAGAAGGGGGTATTGAGGATCTTGAGGAGGCCGTCAAAGTAGCCAACGAAATTGGCTATCCAGTCATCATCAAGGCCAGTGCCGGTGGAGGTGGCCGCGGAATGCGCGTGGCGCGCAGCGAGGCCGAACTGCGCGAAAATGTGGAGAAAGCGCGCCAAGAAGCGCTGGCCTCGTTTGGCAATGGAACCGTCTATGTTGAAAAGTATTTAGAGAACGCCCGCCACTTCGAAGTGCAAACCATTGGCGACAACCACGGCCACTCTGTCCATTTGTTCGAGCGCGATTGCTCCAGCCAGCGTCGCCATCAAAAGTTGGTCGAGGAGGCGCCAAGCCCTGGCGTTGATTCAGCCAAGCGCATGAAAGTCTGCGAAAGCGCGGCCGCCCTGATCCGCAACGCGAAGTATTGCGGCGCGGCCACGGTTGAATTTCTCATGGACAAGCACCAGGATTTCTACATGCTTGAGGTGAACACCCGTGTGCAAGTGGAGCACCCCGTGACGGAAATGATCACAGGCGTGGATATTGTGCAAATGCAAATCCGCGTGGCCTCCGGTGAGCCATTGCCTATTCGGCAGCAGGATATTCAAGTTCACGGACACGCCATTGAAGTCCGCATTAACGCCGAAGACCCCGACAAAAATTTCATGCCGCAAGCCGGTCTCATTGAAACTTTTTCAGCTCCTGGTGGACCAGGCGTTCGCTTGGACAGCCACGCGCGCGCCGGCTACCGCATTCCCTCCAACTACGACTCCATGATTGGCAAGTTGATTGTGCATGGACCAACGCGTGACGCTGCTATTGCGCGCATGCGCCAAGCGTTGAACGAGTTCAAGATTGGACCTCTGCGCACAACCATTGCGCTGCATAAACGCATCATGGATAGCCCGGAATTTCAGGACGCCAACTTCGACATTCACTGGGTGGAGCGCTGGTTAAAGAGCAAGGAGACGGCTGCCGTTTCCAAATAAACAGCGCGCATACAAAGCGGCGTGCGCAAACGCATTTAGTTGGCCTTGCCGGAGCCTTCCACTTTCAATTGGGTGGTGCCAAGAATCTTGGCTTTACTCAAGGGCAGACTTGGATCACGCAAGATGACCATTTGAATTTCAATGCCAATTGGCAGCCGGTACAACACATCGATATAGCCTTCGCTGCCACGTTGTAATTGCTTGACCGTAAATCCCGCGTCTGGTTTTTCCAAATAAATTTCCCATTCCTCGTTGACTGTATTCACCCAAATGTATCCAAACGGCTCATATAAATTTCCATTTTGATCCATCAATGTGGGCACACCTTTCAATCCAACGGCTTCGGCAACCTTTCTGGTTTTATCGACATTGAACAAATCCGCGATGGTTTCACGGGACACGGTGAGTTTGACAATCTTTTCGTCGTTGCTTTGCGCAATACTTCTGACATCGCCCTTAGCCTGCGGATTTTTTGTAATCCGCGTGGCAGCTCCAGCGTTCAGGCTTCCATTTTCCTCTTTCAGCGTGCCAGGCAAACTATTTTTACTCAGAACAATTGAACTGAGTTGGTTGTCAATGCGAAGCTCGCTTGCAGGAATGGAGGGCGCACTATCGTCGGGTGCAATTGCAATTTTCTGACCCGCATTTTCAACCGCTTGCCCCAACGCTAGCGCGTTTGGATTGACCGTCGGCAAAGTCATGCGCAGTCCCTTGACCAACAGCATGGTTGGGGCGGCGGATTTGAAAGGCTTGTCGGCGAAGATCAGGCAAATTTTTCCCTCTCCGCTTGAATCCTCCAAGGACGCGGTTGATGTGGCCGTTTGAAAGGTGTAGCGAATCATGGCGCGACCATCGTTGGTTTTTTTCTCTTGACTGAATTCGATTGGAAATTCAGCGATGGCGCCGTTGGCGGTGGGGGCGATCAATCGGGCTTGCGAACAGGACATGCTGTAGGAGCCGCCGCGATCGAATGACGCGGGCTGCAATGTCAACATGACGGCATAGGCGCCCATGGTGTTGTTGCGCAGGACATATTTGGGATCATGATAAAATCCGTCCACGGTGAAGGTTCCTGGAGCCAATGTGGAATTGCCGCGGCCCTCACGAAGCGAATCCTTGAACAAGCTGCCACCGTCTTGCGCCACCGCTGGTCGCAATGAAGCCATAGAGGTATTGCCCATGAGTGGCGAGCAACTTCCATTGGACAACATGTTGAAGAAGCCTTGGGTGAAACCCATAACCAATGTGGGGGGAGAGTTGGGCGAACTTTGTAGCGGGCGGCCATTTGAATCTGGCGAGCGCACCCAGCCTGTATATCCCAAAATTTCGGTGGTCGATGCGATATGTCCAATCGCGATCAGCGTGATGCCCATGGTCAAGATTCCACTGAACAACCCAAGCACCGCGCCAAATGACAAGTTGACCCAGCGTGGCAGCGTTGGTCGTTTGGGCGTGAAAAGATCGATGATCACGCGCAGCAGGAACAACAAGATTAAAAACATAAATCCCAGCGTTACGCCCCACGCGTAACTATCAAAGCCGCCTCCATTGAGAAGAAAGCCAACCGTGATTGGCTCCCACAAAGCGAACGCCAAGACGCCCGCGATCACCACGCATGTGAAGTGAATAAAGGAGTCGAAAAGACCTTGATTACCCCACCAATAGGCGATCAGCAGAACAAGCAGTGTGACAAGAATTGACAAGATCATGGTGCGGCCTTTGGCTTATTGACGGGCGTTGTTGGTTTGGCGGCGCTGGGAGCGGCCGCTGGTTTTGTTTCTGGTTTTGCGCCGGAGGTTGGCGCCGCACCTGCGGGTGGTTTCGCCGCGGGTTTGGTGGCCGCGGGTGAAAGTATGCGAATCACCTCTTCAAGACTCGTGGTGCCATCGCGCACGCGAAGCAGTGCCGCCTCTTGCATGCCAGGCAACTTGTTGCGCATACGGGATGAGTTGTACGCGCTCTTCAAATCGCCCTTGATCAAGAACGCGCGCGCTTCGTCATCGACAACAAAAATATCGCTGATAATAATTTGTCCAACATATCCCGTGCCGTTGCACATGGGACAGTCCACAACCTTGTTTTGAATTTGCACTTTGCCACTGGCCTTGAACAATTCAACTTTTTTGCCCGCGGCAATGCCAAGTTTTTTAGATTGCTCTGGGGAGGGTTGATAGCCCACGCGGCAAGCAACGCATAATTTGCGGCATAACTTTTGCGCAATGACCAATCGCAATGGAGCCGCCGCAGTATTGGCCTGCCCAACGGTGCGGGTCCATTCGGAGATGATCGACGCGACGCCATCGTTTGGAAAAGCCACATAAAAGCGAATATCGGTGTTGTTGGGCGCGGCAATGAGTTTGCCCACACCTATTTCGTTTGGGTCATCCGCATACACCACATCGGGGCCGCGTCGAATGATGGATTGCAACTGCGTTGAATAATCAACGCCGCCGGGCGTGGCGACCCACACTTGATGGTCAACGCCATCGAGTCGCTGAATCAGATTTTTTTCTAGTGTCTTGACCGCGGCGGTGAACGCGTCGTGTCCTGACAGCATGGACAAGCAAGTGGAAGTCAATCCGTTGCCAGGCGCGGCACCAAGCAGCACCACGCCGCCGCGTGCCATGGGATCCATGATGTTTTGGACGGCCTTTTCTTGCGCGGGTAAAAAACCAACCTGAGCAATGGTTCGCATCATGGTTGCGGCGCGGTTGAAATCAATCCGCATTTGCTGTCCCGCGGATGAACCTGCGATGGTCATTGAAATTGGAATTATATTTTCTTCATGCACGACGAAGAACGATCCGATTTGGCGTTTGCGTCGCTCTTTCACATCAAGTCCGGCAAGACTTTTAAGCAAATCGATCATGGCAGTGGTGATCTCTGGAGTGGCGCAGTCGGATTTGCTGCGAATGCCATCGACGGTGTATGCCGCGTTCACGCCATCGGGCTTCAACACCAAGTCCAAGCGGGATGCGCGCTTTTGAATGGCATTTCCAAGCAAGGCGTCCGCGGCTTGAAATGCCGGCAAAATTGGATCATTTTTCGCTGGATTGGGGCGGTCTTTTTTGTTGAAATCTTTATAGGAAAGTTGCGCCCCCGCCAGGGATTTGGTTGTTCCGCGCTTCTTGAAGAACGCGCGCACTTTGTCGCCACCAATGACAAACTTCTGCTTGTCAGGAACGACCTCGTTGCGGCTTTTCCAATACCAAAGAATTGGACCCACCGTGATGATGATTTGCGCCGGCCAACTGATCCAAAAGGTTGGCACTGCAATTCCGGCTAAAAAGCCCGCAGTCAGTCCGCCAATCAAAATGGCATGCCACTTGTGCGAGGGCAATCCGCATTTATGAATATCCTTGACAAGCATTGAAACAATCATGGACCCGAACAACGCGGTCACAAAAAGAAACACGGGCTTGATGGGGTCAAGCAGAAATTCACTGGAAACATTTTGCGCGAGAATAAAATTCATTGCATTCATGTGGCTTTACGAAATGCCCTTCAAGCGCATTTTTAACTCCTCTGGTTTGGGTGTCGCCTGCAATGCAACATTGGTGTGCACCCATTCGCCTTCGACCAGTTTCACCAGACTTGATGTGAAGTCCATCATTCCTTCGGAGGCGCTTTGACGCATGATGTCCAACAGTTCGCCCTCGCGACGCTCAAGGATATATTTTTGCACCACGGGCGTGTTGATGAGAATTTCCAGCGCGGGCAAGCGAGCAATGTTCTCATGCAGCGTGGGCAACAACTTTTGATAGACGATGGCGCGCAAATTGAAGGCTAAAAGCTTGCAGATTTGATCGCGCTCGGATTGCGGGAATAAATCATAAATACGCCCAAAAGTCTGCCACGCGCTGGAGGCGTGGATGGTTCCAAACACCAAGTGTCCGGTTTCAGCGGCGCGAATAGCCGCCTCAAATGTTTCGTGATCGCGCATTTCACCCACAAGCACCACGTCTGGATTTTCACGCACCAGCGCGCGTAGCGCCTCGTTGAATGTGGCGCAATCAATTCCAACCTCGCGCTGGTTGATCATGGCCTTGTCGTCCGTGAAGACATATTCAATCGGATCCTCCAGAGTGACAATGTGCACCTTCTTACGCTCGTTCACAAATTGCATCATGGCGGCAATCGTGGTGCTCTTGCCGCTGCCCGTGACTCCCGAAAGCAAAATCATTCCTTGGGCGGACATTGAAATGTCGCCAAGAATGGGCGGCAAATACAAATCTTCAAAGCGGCGAATGTTGCTGGAGATCAAGCGCGCCGCCACGCTGGGGGTGCCACGCGCCATGAACAGGTTCACGCGGAAACGGTTCTTGGGGTCGTATCCATAAGCGAAATCAATTTGGCCCTTGCGACAGAACAAATCGTACTGCGACTTGTCCAGCACATCTTTTGCCATCTGAAATAAATCCTCGGGCCTCACCGCGGGGCATTTCAGCGCTTGCAGTTGTCCCTTGTGACGAATGCGCGGCGCCATGCCGCTTTTGATAATCAAATCACTTCCATTGATGGCAATGATGGCCTTGAGCCAACTATCCCAAATCTTTTTGCCTTCACCTGGGCTTGTGCCAGAGTCATGGTGAACTGGATTTGAACTTGGATCGCCAGCGGATGCGGGAGCAGACATGTGAATCTCCAAAGAAGGTTGTGGATTGATAAGAGTAACAAGGGAATTGATCGATGTGGCTTGTCGGCTTCGGGGAGCGGCGCCAATGGAATGCGCATAATTTACGCGCTGCGCCTATTGACAATCGGGCTTCTAGGCGGGAAGGTCTACAAATGACAGACCGCATTTCATTCGAAGGCCTCACTTTCGACGATGTGCTTCTTGTGCCGCGCTACAGCGAGGTCACCCCCAATTTGGTCGACACGCGCACGCGCCTCACCACAAACATAGAGTTGCGGGTGCCCATTCTTTCCGCCCCGATGGACACCGTGACCGAATCCGCGCTGGCCATTGCCCTGGCGCAAGAGGGTGGTCTAGGAGTGATCCATCGCAACTTAACGCCTGAGCGCCAGGCGCGCGAAGTGGCCAAGGTGAAGCGCAGTGAGAATGGCGTGATTTCAGATCCGGTGGTGTTGGCGCCGGACGATTCGCTGGCCAAGGCAAAGTTACTCATGAGCGAGCAGGGCGTGAGTGGATTTCCTGTGACCGAAGGTGGCGCGCGCCGCGGCAAAGTCGTGGGCATTCTCACGCGTCGTGACATGAAATTTTTAGACTCGCCCAATGGACACACCATTGGCGAAGTCATGACACGCGGCAATCTAGTCACAGCGCCGCCCGATATTCAATCCAAAGAGGCCGAGCGTTTGATGGTGCAGCGGCGCGTGGAGAAAATTTTATTGGTGGACGCCAAGGGATGCCTTGCGGGATTGATCACCATGCGCGATTTGGAAAATTTCTCAAAACACGCCGTGGCGTGCCGCGATTCGCGCGGTCGCTTGCGCGTTGGAGCTTCGATTGGCGTGGCTCAATATGAGCGCGTGGAGGCGCTGCTGGCGGCCGATGTTGATTTGATCGTTGTGGATACCGCGCATGGCCACAGCAAGAATGTCATTGATACCGTCAAGGAATTAAAGAAGCGTTATAAAATAGAAGTGGTGGCGGGAAATGTTGGAACCAGCGAAGGCGCCAAGGCCCTGGTCGACGCCGGTTGCGACGCCATTAAAGTTGGAATTGGTCCGGGCTCCATCTGCACTACGCGCATTGTCACGGGCGTTGGTGTTCCGCAAATCAGCGCGATTATGCAAAGCGTAAGTGGCGCGGGCAATGTTCCCGTGATCGCCGATGGAGGCATTCGTCAGTCGGGCGATGTTGCCAAGGCCATCGCCGCGGGCGCATCGGCCGTGATGCTGGGCGGACTCTTTGCGGGTCTTGATGAAAGTCCTGGTGAACTTGTCTTGTATAGGGGTCGCCGCTTCAAGAGCTACCGCGGTATGGGCAGTGAGGGAGCCATGATCGACGGCAGCGCCGACCGCTATGGGCAGGGCTCTATTTCGGACAGCCGCAAGTTTGTCCCTGAAGGCGTTGAGGGCCGCGTTCCTTATCGCGGTTCGTTGGCGGACTTTACCTATCAAATTGTGGGCGGCGTTCGCGCCGCCATGGGCTATTGCGGGTGCCAAACGCTGGCGCAGTTGCGCAAAGAGGCTCGATTTGTCAAGATTTCCAATGCAAGTTTAATGGAAAGCCATCCGCACTCTATTCAGATCACAAAGGAAAGCCCAAATTATTCCGTGAATTATTCCGCTGGATCATTTGGCGGACTTGACTAGACTGCGATGCTTGATTTGTTATTTTGCTTGATCAACTTTTTTTTGATGGACGCGTGATTACTTTTGGGAATGTTTGAAAATGCCGCCGGTGTGGCGGAATTGGCAGACGCGATGGACTCAAAATCCATTGCCCCTCGCGGGGCGTGAAGGTTCGATTCCTTTCACCGGCATTTTCTTTGAATGGCTCGTTGTTTTTAAAAAAAACTAGCTACACTCCGTCTGTGACTATTCAGATCAGGAAATAAATGCCATTCAAATTCTTTTCCGCAGTTTGTTTGCTTGCCTTCACCATAGTTACAGGTACTGGCGTGTATGGCGCCACGGATATTTGCGCGCCAGGTTCAGTGGGCGCATCCGACGCGGCCACGCCAATGACCCAAACAATTTTGCCAAATATATTTGATCCGCATAGCCCACCCGCGCGCATGATTCAGGAGCTTTCGTGGCTTGTTTTAGGCATTTCTGGCGGTTTGTTCATTGTGGTGGAGGGCATGATTTTGTACGGCGTGATTATGTACCGTCGCAAAAAAAACCAGAAGAACGGCGCGGAGCCACGCCAGGTGTATGGCAGCAATCCAGTTGAAATTGCGTGGACCATTATTCCGTTGTTGATTGTGTTTGTGCTCACGCTCACAACGGTGCGGGCTATTCGATCTATTGAGCTCACCGAAGCTCCCGAAGGCGCTCTGCAGGTTGTGGTGATTGGACATCAGTGGTGGTGGGAATATCGCTACTTGGACCCCAATGTGCCAGGGGGACAAGTGATTGTGGCCAATGAATTGCATGTCCCAATCAATCGCCCAGTGTGGCTTCGTCTTGAAAGCGCCGATGTCATTCATTCTTGGTGGGTGCCAGCGCTTGCAGGAAAAATGGATTTGATTCCCAACCACACGAATCAGACATGGTTCACCGCTGAAACCGAGGGTTTGTATTTGGGTCAATGCGCCGAATATTGCGGCAATCAACATGCAGGTATGTTGCTGCGCGTGGTAGCCAGCAAGCCCGCAGATTTTGACGCGTGGATGCAAACGCAAATCGCACCAACCGTGAACGACCCTTCCGTGGCTATGGGTCGCGACATTTTCCAAGAATATGCCTGCTCCACTTGCCACACGATCAAAGGCATTTCTGATGGTCAATTTGCGCCGGATCTCACCCATCTGATGAGCCGACAGACCATTGCCTCGGGGGTGGCGCCGCTTGATCCAGCCACATTGCGGGCTTGGATCAATAATCCGCAAGAGCTGAAGCCAGGGTGCAACATGCCGAGTTTGCAACTTGATTCACAAGAACTTGATGCGGTCACCGCCTATCTTTTAACTCTACGCTAAGCCACACATGACTACCGCACCCATTCATCCAATCAACGAAGCCGACATGGGCCTGGGTAGTCGCGTGCATAGTTGGGTCATTTCGGTCGACCACAAAAAACTTGGCTTGATGTATATCGGTATTGGTCTGATTTTCTTTGTCATTGGTGGAATTGAAGCCACGCTTATGCGGCTGCAATTGCTCAAGCCACTCAACGATGTGTTGACGCCGCAGGGCTTCAATCAAATGTTCACCATGCATGGAACAACCATGGTGTTCCTAGTGGGCATGCCCATTTTGTTGGGCTTTGGAAATTATTTAATTCCGCTCATGATTGGTGCGCGCGACATGGCGTTTCCGCGTTTGAATGCTTTTGGATTGTGGCTGTTTATCTTTGGCGGATTACTTTTGTACTACTCATTTATTGGCGGCGATGGCTTGTATGGAATGGGTGGAGCGCCTGATACGGGTTGGTTCGCCTATTCGCCGCTGACCAGCAAGGCGTTCAGCGTTGGACACGCCACCGATTATTGGATTCTTGGAATCATGGTCAGTGGGTTTGGCAGCATGACCACGGCTATTAATTTCTTGGCCACCATTGTCTGCATGCGTTGCCCTGGAATGAAATGGATGCGCATGCCGCTCTTTGTGTGGTTGATGTTGACAGTGGGAGTGCTGGTGCTGGTGGCACTACCCGTGCTCACTGGCGCCCAAGTCATGCTGTTGTTTGATCGATTTCTAGGCGCGCATTTCTTTGATCCACAACAGCAGGGCAGCGTCATATTTTGGCAACACTTGTTCTGGTTCTTTGGACATCCAGAGGTGTACATTTTAATTCTGCCCGCCTTTGGAATGATTTGCGAAATCATCCCGGTGTTCAGCCGCAAAGTTATCTTTGGGTATCCGCTCATGGTGGCGGCCACCTTGTCCATCGCGTTCATTTCGCTTGGCGTGTGGGCGCATCACATGTTCTCAATTGGCATGCCACCGTGGCTCAACTCCATCTTCGCGGCCAGTACATTTTTAATCGCCGTGCCAACGGGCATGAAAATATTCAATTGGATTGGCACCATGTGGGGCGGACAAATTCGATTTACCGTTTCCATGATGTTCGCCACGGGTTTCCTGGTTATGTTCTTGTTTGGCGGGTTGACAGGAATCATGCTTGCGGTTGTGCCATTTGATTGGCAATTATCCGATAGTTATTTTGTGGTTGGACACTTTCACTATGTGTTGTTTGGCGGAACTATTTTGGCGGTGTTCAGCGCAATCTTCTATTGGTTTCCCAAGGCCACAGGACGCATGTTGAGCGAACCCATGGGCAAGTGGACATTTTGGCTGCTCATGATTGGCTTGACATTGGCGTTCTTACCAATGCATCTCAGCGGAATGCTTGGCATGCCTCGGCGCGTGTACACCTACCAGCCTGGGCGAGGGTTTGAAATCTGGAATTTAATTTCAACCATCGGAGTGCCGTTTCAAATTCTTGGGGTGTTGCTGTTTGTGATCAATGTCATCAAGTCGCTTATCCATGGTCGCGTCGCTGGACCTGATCCCTGGGACGCGTGGACTTTGGAGTGGGCCACAAGCAGTCCGCCACCAAGCGAGAACTTTCCCAAAATTCCAACTTGCACCAGCGCTCGGCCATTGTGGGATCGCAAGCATCCTGAAGATCCAGATTTTTTCTACGAATAACTTGAAATAAGAATTCCATGACCTCCATGCCACAAACAAATTTTATTCCCAGCAGTGCGCCATCACGCGGCAAGGTCGGCATGGCGTGCCTGATCTTCGCCGAGTGCTGGTTCTTTGCCGGGTTTATCGTGGCGTATTTGTTCTACATTGGAAAAAGCTCCTCCGGCCCATTGCCACGCGAGGTGATCGATATCAAGCCTGTTTTGGTGAATTCCGTGGCACTGATCGCCAGCTCATTCACGGTGGTCGCGGCGTTGCGTGGCTTGGCGCGCGGCGCCATGGGAACCTTCCGTTTCTGGATGTTGCTCACCATTCTGCTTGGCGGCTATTTCATTTTCGGCACCGCCATGGAGTGGAGAGGGTTCATTGTCGATCACCATCTCACCATCCGCACCAATTTGTTTGGCACAACCTATTACAGTTTGGTTGGCTTCCACGCGTTCCATGTGATCGTGGGGTTGTTTTTATTGGCGACCGTTCTGGTGTTATCTCTGATGGGGCACATCCAAGTGGTGCGCGATCATTTGCGCGTTGAATTGATCAGTTGGTATTGGCATTTTGTGGACGCGGTTTGGATTGTGGTGTTCACAACCGTCTACATAGTGGGAATGCGACCATGAGCCACGATCCAATGCGAACGCAAGTGCGACCAGAAGCCACCCAGCATGAGGTTCCCTATTTGCGGGGCGTGCCGGAGCCAACCGCGTCGCCCATGATCGCGGCTTTTGGCTTGACCTTGCTGTTCATGGGACTCATCACCAGCCGCTTGGTCATGCTTGTAGGAATTGTCTGCATGATTGTGGGATTCATAGGGTGGGTGAAAGTGGTCCTTCCTAACGAGGCGCTTGAGGAGCTTCCAAGTGGGAGTGAAATTCCTGAAACCACCGGGCAATTTGCGCGGCATCCCGAAGTGGCGCGCGTTTCGCTGCCAGAGCATATTCACCCATATCGTGCCGGGATGTGGGGTGGTTTCATAGGCGGCATTTCCATGGCCTTGGTGGCCGTGGCCTGGGGATTGATCAAAGAAAAAAGTATTTGGTTGCCCATTAATTTGCTCGCGGGTGTTTTTCTTCCATCAGTGGAGGCGGCCAATGTGGACAGTTTGAAAGTGTTCAACATGGATTGGTTTCTAATCGCGCTGATGATCCATGTTGTGGGATGCGGATTTGTGGGATTGATGTATGCCATCACATTGCCAATTGCGCCGCGGCGTCCTATTTTGTTTGGCGGAATTCTTGCACCTATTTTGTGGACCGGCGTGTTGTACGGCAGCATTGGAATCATCAATCCAAAACTTGAGGCCTTTGTGTCGTGGCCATGGTTTGTGGCTAGCCAATTCGCCTTTGGCGTGACTTGCGGATTTATGATTAGTCGATGGACCAAAGTGCCCACCATGCAGAACTTGTCCATGCAAGAGCGGTTTGGTTTTGAAGCCAACAAGGAAGTAAAAAAATAATGCCAAACTCGCCTCAAAAATTCATGATGCTTTTTGGCGTGATCCTGGCTGCGGGTTTCTTGGGCGCATGTGGTAAAATGTCCGCCACTGATCCAGAGGAGACAGTGGTGCTGACAGGTTCGCAAGCCGCCCTGATGAACTACGCCCAGAATTGTTCCGCATGCCACGGCGCTCAAGGTGTCAATGGCGCGGCACGCCAACTTGCCGATGCCAATTACCTGGCCAGCGTTGGTCGCCAGGCGCTGATCAGCATCACAACCAATGGCGTTCCCGGTGGTTTTTGCCCTGGATTTGGTTCAAATGATTTGGTCAATTGGATTTCCGAGTCGGATGCCAAGACAGTTACAGAGCAAATCGACAAGACAAGAGTCAAGACGGTCGCAGAGAAAAATGCCGAACAATTCGCACATTTTGTCGACGGTTTGCTGCAGGCGTGGGGCAAAAATGGAGCCGCAATTTCTATTCCATGGTCGGTGCGTTCGGCTCCAGCGGGTAACGCGTCAAGCGGTCAAGCCGTCTATGCAACCATGTGTCAATCCTGCCACGGCGCGCCAGGCACAACGCTGGCATCCACCGCCGGCAGTGTGACTGATCCAAACTATTTACGCCTGATCACGGACCAAGGACTTCGTTCCGCGGTCTTGTTTGGCAGGCCCGATCGCGGCATGCCAAGTTGGAGCGGTCCGTTTCCCAATCAAGCGCCAGATCGCACATTGTCATCCCAAGAAATTTCAGATGTTGTTGCCTTTCTTCGTTCAACGGCAAGTCAAAAGCAATAGGAGCGTCACATGAGTTGCGACTGTTCAAACACCCCATCCAATCAACCACCACCACCATCACCACCAAGCGCACGCCGTGGAGTGATGTTGAAATTGGGAATCGGCCTCATGGGCATTGGTGGAGCGATCGCCTCCATTCCACTGGTTGGCTACGCCATCACACCAGCGTTGAAGAAATATAAGAACTCATGGATTGATCTTGGAGGTATTGCTGATTTTCCCGAGGGCGAAACGCGCCTTGGCAAGTTCACCAATCCAAACGCCGCACCAACCGATGGCGAGAGCGCCGAGCAAGCGGTGTGGGTGCGCTCCTTCAAGCCCGCTCAATTTCAAGTATTCGCCGTCAATTGCGCGCACTTAGGCTGCCCCGTGAAGTGGTTTCAACAAAGCAAATTGTTCATGTGTCCCTGCCACGGAGGCGTGTATTACGAGGACGGCACCCGCGCCAGCGGTCCGCCACCACGCGGCTTGTTTGAATACAAGTGGAAGATAGAGAATGGGCGATTGCTGATCGATGCCGGCCGTCTTCCTGGTTTGGAGCAGACAGTCTAATGATCCGATCTATTCAAAAAATAGTTGGTGGTTTGCTTGGATGGACCGAGTCGCGCTCCGGGTTGGTCAGCTTTGTCGCCCCTCTTGTCACGCACCGCGTGCCGCGCGACGCCAAGTGGTGGTATGTGTTTGGTAGCGCCTCGCTGATGTTCTTCAGCATTCAAGTTGTGACTGGCATTTTGTTGGCCACCATGTACGCGCCGAGCGCCGCAGAGGCTTATCAAAGTCTGCAATATATTGATCATCAAGTTCCATTTGGTTGGATGTTGCGTGCCCTGCATGCGTGGAGCAGCAACGCCATGATTCTGATGGTGGTGATCCACATGAGCCAGGTGTTTTTGCACGCCTCGTTCAAGTTTCCGCGCGAACTCATGTGGATGGTTGGTGTTCTGCTGCTGTTCTGCACATTGGCGCTGGCTTTCACTGGTCAAATCATGCGCTGGGATCAAGACGCCTATTGGGGCCTTGGTATTGGAGCGGCCATCATGGATCGCGTGCCCGTAATTGGAAACCAATTGCGCAATGTCATGTTGGGCGGTCCATACATTGGTGGCGCAACGCTGAGCCGCTTTTTCGCGCTGCATGTGTTTGTGTTGCCTGGCCTCACGATTGCCTTGATTGGCGCGCATATGGCGCTCATTTTGAAAAATGGAATTAGCGAGATGCCCAAGCCCGGCATGGTGGTTGATCCCAAAACATATGTCGCGGAATATGAGGAGCGCATCAAAAAGACCGGCGTTCCATTTATGCCCGACGCGGCGCAGCGCGACATGGTGTTCTGCGGATTGATGCTCATTCTTGTTGGAGCGTTGGCGGCCTACCTGGGACCCGTTGGACCAAGCGGCGTTCCCAATCCAACCATTATTGATGCCAACCCGCGGCCTGACTACGCGTTCCTGTGGATCTTCACGGCCTTGGCGCTTATGCCACCGCAAATTGAAACCGCGGTTCTGCTTATTGCGCCGCCCATTGTGGTGTTGGCCCTGCTTGGCTTGCCGCTGCTTTCCAATCGCGGCGAGCGTGCGCCAAGCCGGCGGCCTGGCGCGGTGATTTCGTATGTGCTTATTGCAACCGTGTTGGGAACACTGACATGGCTTGGCGTAGTCAGCGCATGGAGCCCTGTGATGAATGCGTGGACAAGTTTGCCCACGCCGCCACAATATTTGGTAGGGCGTACGCCGCTTGAAATGCAAGGTGCGTTGGTGATGCAACACAGTCAATGCCGCAACTGTCATAGCTTGGGTGGTGAAGGCGGAATGCGTGGACCCAATCTTGACAATGTTGGATCGCGTAAATCATGGGACCAACTTGTGCGTCAAGTGCAACAAGGTGGCGGCAACATGCCGGCTTACGGAAAAAATCTTTCCAGCGCCGAGACCACCGCGGTGGTCGCCTTCATGACAACCCTGCGCAACGATGGTGCGCCCGAATCTACTATTCCAGGCGCAATGGAGCGGCAATCCTCGCCCGATCAAGCGCCCAAGCCCGTCTTGGGCGACGCCGGGAAATAATCTATGAATACGCCCGCCACTCTGTGGTCGGCGTGGCATGTTCTGGCGCCATTCACATTTGTGGCGTGCACAATTCTTATTGTGTACTGGCGCGGTTGGTGGCGACTGCACCGAGCGTTGCCCATGCGATGGGGTTGGCGTCGCGGGATATTTTTTAGCTTGGGCATGGTCGCATTGTGGACTGCCTTGCAATCACCCATTGACGTGTTCGCGTCGTGGTTACTTGCCGCGCACATGACGCAGCATTTTATGTTGACCATGATCGCGCCGCCATTGTTGTTGTTGGGGTGGCCCATGGCGCCATTGTTGGCGGGAGTGCCACGCTGGTTCAGTCGCGACACATTGGGTCCAATTCTCGCTTGGTCAAGCGCGCAAAAGTTTGCCAGGCGTGTCACGCATCCAGTGACGGGTTGGCTTGCCATGGTGTTGTTGACATGGACTTGGCATTTGCCGGTGCTGTATCAATTCGCCTTGGAAGTTCCAGCATGGCACTTGGTGGAGCACATGTGTTTTTTGTGGGCTGGAATTTTATTTTGGTGGTATGTGGTTGCGCCCTATCCGTGGCGCAGTCCATGGCCGCGCATTGCCGTGCCGTTGTATTTGCTCACCGCGGATGTTGCCAACACAATTGTGGCCGCAATTCTGGCGTTTGCGTCAAGCGCCATTTACCCCTGGTACGAATCCACCGCGCCAACTTTCGGGGTTTCCGCGCTCACGGATCAGCAACAAGCCGCCGTCATTATGTGGGTTCCTGGGCAACTGGTGTACTTGATTCCCGCCGTGGTGATTCTGTTCAACGCCTTGACTGGAACGCGCTCGACACGCAGGCATTCTGAGGCAATTTCGCTGCCGCAATATTCCAATTTCAATCGGCGCGCTCGGCTTCATGTCTTTGACGTGCTGGGATTGCCCGTCTTGGGCGCGGCGTTGAAATCCGCGCGCGTGCGCAGCGCCATGCGCTGGCTCATGTTGCTTGGCGCGCTTGTGATTGTCGCGGATGGGTTGCTTGGTCCGCGCGAGGCCTCCACGAATATTGCCGGCACTTGGACCTGGACGCATTGGCGCGGATTGACCGCTATTGCCTTGGTGGCTGGTGGCAACTTGGCGTGCATGACATGTCCATTGATCGCACCGCGCACATTTTTACGGCGCTGGATCAAACCGCACTATCGATGGCCGCGCGCGCTGGGCACCAAATGGCTGGCCGCGTTGTTGATCGTGGCGTGGTTGTTGAGCTACGAAATTTGGTCGCTGTGGGATTCTAGTTTTGCCACCGCATGGATCATTGCGGGATATTTTGTCACGGTGACCGTGGTGGACTTGCTGTTTGAGGGCGCCACATTTTGCAAGTGGTTGTGTCCCATTGGTCAATACCAAATGGCGCTCAGCGTTGCCAGTCCGCTGGAGGTTCGACTGCGTTCAAGCAATGTGTGCGCCAATTGTCAAACACAGGATTGCCTGCGCGGCAACGCCAGCGCGCCTGGCTGCGGAACCGGCTTGTTTATGCCCAAAAAAGTGGGCAATTTGGATTGCACATTTTGCTTGGACTGCGTGACAGCGTGTCCGCATGACAATATTGGCCTGCTCACGCGCGTTCCGTCGGTCGATATTGTTCATAGTGGCTGGCGCTCAAGCATTGGCGTTCTGACCAAGCGCGTGGATTTCATGGTGTTGCTGGCAGTCATCGCAGTGGGCGCCTTTGCCAATGCGATCGCCATGACAGAACCCATGCTTGAATTGACGCAACAGTGGGAGCGGTGGATGGGTTCCAACTTCCAAGCCGTTACATTGATGGTGTGCGCGTCCATGTTCGCAATCGCGCTGCCCTTGGTTGTTGTCGCCATGATTGGTCCACGCTCTAAATCTGACAATTTCCAAACGCGATTTGGGCATGCGACATTGTTGCTCTTTCCACTCTCGATTGCCATGTGGCTTGCGCATTTGGGATTTCACTTGGTCACTGGGTTTCGTTCGGCGTTGCCGCCACTGCAACGCGCGGCGCAAGACTTGAGCGTTGATGCGCTCGGCGCGCCACAGTGGAGCGCCAATTGCTGCGCCGTCGTGCCGCCATGGCTTCTACCAGCGCAGTTGTGCGTATTGGGTGCGGGCTTGTTGGCGTGCTTGTCGCTGGTGTGGTGGCGCGCGCAACGGTGTGTTGCCCCAATCACAGACGGTCAATTCCCAAGCATGCTTGCCGTGGCGTGGCGCGCTTCGGTGGGCATGTTGGCCGCCTTGTCATGGTGGGCGCTTGGCGTTTGGATTGCGCTGCAACCCATGCAAATGCGGGGGTTGCTTGCGCCATGATGATGCGTCGGAACCCAATCATTTCTTGCGCGCTTTGCATGTGCGCCATCACTGGTGTCGCACAAGGGGATGGCGGACAAGTCATAGCCACTGGTTCGATTGGAAAAGGGAGCGTGGTGATGATGGTGAATCCATCTCAGCCAACCGTGGGAATGATCGCCGTCATTGTTCGCGTCAGCCCCGCTCTGGAACCGGCGCAATGCACATTGCGGGCGCGCAGTGCCATGGACTCCACGCCAATCGAATGCGCAATGAGCGCAGACCCCGATGGGCTTGGGCAGCGCGCGTTGATTCAATGCGCGGACGCATCGCTGTGGACTATTTCGGTGCGCGTTGCAACTGCGCTTGGAGAAATGAATTTGCAAGCGGAATTACAGGTCGCGCCGGAGCCCCCCAAATGGCAGAGCCTATCTCCTTGGATTTTGTCGTGGATTCCACTCGCCGCATTGTTGCTCTTGGGGCAAGTCGCTCGCCGCTGTTCGCCAAAAAAAACTGACACGAATACATAACAACTTGTATTTTGATATTTCGAATACCCATGTTCTATTGAAGTGTCGAGTAAACTTATTTCAATGACTCCAGATTTGAATTCACTGCTGAATACGGAAAGTTTTCAAGCCGTGGCCCAATCGCGCTTAAGCAAGATGGCTTTTGATTACTACCGCTCGGGCGCATGGGGTGAGTGGACTTTGCAAGCCAATATGGACGCTTGGAAAAAAATTCGTTTGCTGCCGCGCGCCCTTGTGGATGTGTCGCAGCGCAATAGTGCGAGCGACTTGCTTGGCATGCATATGGCGTTTCCATTGTTGATCGCGCCCACCGCCATGCAGTGCATGGCTGATCCAGAGGGTGAAGTGGCCACGGCGCGCGCCGCAGCGCAAGCGGGCGTTCCAATGGTTCTTTCAAGTTTGTCCACGCGCTCCCTGGAGGATGTTGTGAGCGCGGCAAACGCCAACGCAAACGCCAACGCAAACGCCAACGCAAACGCCAGCATGGTCATGCAAATTTATATTTCAAGCGACCGAGGCTTCACCAAGGCGTTGGCACAACGCGCGCAGGCAGCCGGTTGCAAGGCGCTCATGGTCACGGTGGACACGCCGGTGTGGGGCGTGCGCGAGCGCGACATTCACAATTCATTTTGCGTTCCGCATGGAATGTCGATTGTGAATTTGCAGCGGCCGAGTCAGCCTACGGGTCATTCTGGAAGTGGCATGGGTCAGGCACTGGGGTGGACCATTGACGCATCGTTGACATGGAAGGACTTGGATCTCATTCGACAATCGGTCAATATTCCAATCATGGTCAAGGGGATTCTTCGCGCCGATGACGCGGGCCGGGCGTTTGACCAGGGAGCGTCAGCGGTGGTGGTGAGTAATCATGGTGGCAGGCAACTTGATGGAGCCGCGCCAACGGCCGAGGCCTTGCCCGCTATTGCGCGCGCGGTGGCTGATCGTGGTCCAATTATTGTTGATGGTGGAATTCGCCGCGGCGTTGATATTGTGCGCGCGTTGGCCATGGGCGCCAGCGCGGTGCAAGTTGGTCGCCCCATCTTGTGGGGCTTGGCCGCTGGTGGTCAGGCGGGAGTGGAACGTGTCTTGCACATTCTTGCGCACGAATTCGATCTGGCACTGGCACTTTCGGGTTGTCCAAATGTAAAGGCTGTCACCGCGGATTTAATTTGCCGGCAAGCATGATCCGCGTCCGCAACCACGCCTGAAACCAAAAATAAAAAAGCCCAAATCTATTCAATATGGGCTGTAAACACAGGCTTTAAATTGCGCGCCCGCGCTCACTTTCCCACGAAATATTCCATGCTCACCACGGCCTTGGCGTTCTTTTTTATGGATGACGTATCGCTAATGCCGTAGTCGGAGACGTCGGTTGCACCGTATGCAACAATTTGAAAGACGCCTTGCGATGCGTTCGCCAGCGTTCCAACTGTGCTGCCGGAACTTTTTACCAACACTTGCGCGCGGTCGTATCTATTTTGCGTGGCCTTCTCCAGCGATGTCATCTTCACATTTTCAATGGTGCTGCAGGTGTAGGTTGGACTGTCCGAGATAATTTGCACTCCATCGCGCATCAAATCAGAGGATTTGCGTTGCAAGTCTCGAACCGCATCCACGCGCGCCGAGGATACGGACACGCCTTTGACATTAATGGTTAAGCGGCCCTTGTTGTAGGAACCAATGGCGGTTCCCACAGCCTGCAATGACAACACAACGCCAAGAGCCAGCGTGGCTCCAAGAAAAAACATTCCCAACTCGAAATTTTTTACGAGTGGCGGAAAATGTGAGATAAAAGAGGTGTTCATGTGCGCGGTCCGTGCGAAAGATTTTGAATGTTCAACAACCTTGTCGAACTCGGCACAGACTGTGAATGTTGTATTTACAAGTAAATTGCAATCCATTTTTAAGAAATAATTTTTACATAGCGATACGTCTTGAGTAGGAGCAAGTGAAGTTGCGTATCCCCAACCTTGCCTGCGCTTGTGTGACTCAGCCAGGATTGGCGGCAAAAGGAGGAATTGCCGCCCCGTCGCTCAGTCCGCCGTAGGTCCGGTGGCGATTGGCAAAGTCTTCAAGAGCCAAATCAAGGTCGCGTTCGCAAAAGTCAGGCCACAATGTTTGAGTGACATGAAATTCGGCGTAAGAAATTTGCCACAAAAGAAAATTACTCACGCGCATCTCGCCAGCGGTGCGAATTAACAGATCAGGATCGGGCAACCCCGCGGTGTGAAGGTGGTCGCTTATGGTTTGTTCATTGATCGAATTAGCCTTGATTGCGCCGCTTTGAACACGGCTGGCAATTTCCTTGCAGGCCGAAACAATTTCAGCGCGCGAGCCATAATTCAAGGCTAGACAGAGGGTTAGGCCGTCGCAATGAGCGGTCGCGCGCTCCGTGGCATCGAGCAAATCAAGCACGTCGGCGTGCAAGCCGTCGCGCTGGCCAACGCGGCGAAAGCGAATGTTGTTGGTCAGCATGGTGGACAATTCGCCTTGTAGGTGCTCGCGTAAAAGTTGCATAAGAGCACTTACTTCCTCCGGCGGACGCTTCCAATTCTCGCTGGAAAATGAATAGAGCGTGAGCGCCTTGAGGCCGCGCTTCGCGCAGGACGTGGTGACTTCACGCACGGTCTTGCTGCCCGCTTGGTGCCCAAGCTCGCGCGGCAGTCCTCGCGCTTTGGCCCATCGACCATTGCCATCCATAATGATGGCAATGTGCGCAGGAGCCAGTGGCTTTGCAAGTGAATCAGCGTGGGACAAAGATGGTATCTTGGGCTCATTCATAGTGGAAGGCTACGCCGCTTAGGTTCCTGCGGCGACCAATGTTTGAGTTCGCTCTGGACCAACGCCCACCATTTCAATAGGCACGCCCAGGAACGCCTCGATGCGATCTAAATATTTACGGGCATTTGGCGGTAATTGCGAGCGATTCTCAACAGTTTGAACATGTTCCGACCACCCGGGCAAGGTTTCATACAAAGCCGTAACGTCTTGAAGGCGGTGTGCATCTGGAATAAATCGATCGGTTTCCTGGCCGTTGGCCAGGCGGTACTTGGTGCAGATCTTGAGTTGGTCAACGCCGCTGAGCACATCCAGCAGGGTGCATGCCACGCCGGTGGCTCCGCAAATCATGACCGCATAGCGCACCGCCACAAGATCAAGCCAACCAACGCGCCGTGGCCGGCCAGTGGTGGTTCCAAACTCGCGGCCGCGCTGGCGTATGCCTTGACCAACTTCATCAAGCAACTCGGTTGGAAATGGACCCGCGCCAACGCGCGAGGTGTAGGCCTTCATAATTCCCAGCACGCGGTGAATTTTGCTGCCAGGCACGCCGGTGCCAGCAGGAATGCCAAGCGTGGAGCAATTGCTGCTGGTCACAAATGGATAGGTGCCGTGATCAATATCAAGCAAGCAGGCGTTGGCGCCCTCGAACAAAATTCTTTTTCCGGCTTTCAACGCGTCGTGTAATCCGTAGACGGTGTCCTTGATGTGCGGCCGCAGCGTTTCGCCCGCCTTAGCAAAGCGATCAGCCAAGGCATCAGGATCAAGTGGCGGAGCATTCACGCCCAGGGCTTGCAATTCCTTGGTGCGCAAACGGCAAATCACGCGCAGTCGCTCCTGGAGATAGCGTGCGTCCAGCAAATCGCCCATGCGAATAGCAGTGGAGCGGTTGATCTTGTCGCCATAGGCCGGACCAATGCCGCGACGGGTTGTGCCAATAGCCAAACTGCCCGCCTCATGCTCGGTCACGCTGGCTAAATATTCCTCCAGTGCCGCGTCCTGCTCCTTGTGATAGGGAAGCACCGCGTGCGCGCGATCGCTCACTTGCAAATTCTCCGCCACGCGCACACCGCGCTTGCGCAGACCATCAATTTCCTCCAGCAACTTTTCTGGATCCACCACTACGCCGTTGCCAATGACGCATGATTTATTGGAGTGCAAAATGCCGCTGGGCACCAAATGCAACGCGTAGCGTTCCTGGTCCACCACCACGCTGTGGCCGGCGTTGGCGCCGCCGTTGTAACGCACAATCACATCATGTTGAGATGTCAACAGGTCGACAATTTTTCCCTTGCCTTCATCGCCCCATTGCAATCCAACCACGGCGGTATTTTTGATTTCTTTCACGGTCCAATCCTACGGCATGGGCTTTGCAATTTGTGGGCATATTGTGGGGCAATTCATGTCGTTGTTCATGGGCGCGCTGTCGCTATTTGGAGTTTGCCCAAGAGCGTCTATTGTGGACAGTGTGAAGCACATCCTTTCCGTCACCACATCGCTGCCCATGGCGCCAACCAACCCGCCGCCAGATTTGCAATTGGCCGATCAGTTGCCGGGCGAAGGCGTGCGTGGCGACGGCATGTATGTGCATGTTCCATTTTGCCGTCACAAATGTCATTACTGTGATTTCTATTCCTTTGTTGACGCGCAAGATCGCCAAGAAGAATTTGTGGCGCGCATAGAAATTGAGTTGCAACAGTGGGCGCGTGTGCAGCGCGGTGAATTGCAAACGCTCTTTGTTGGTGGCGGGACGCCCACCATGTTGCGACCCGAATTACTTGATCGAATGTTGTCCGCCCTGCGCGGCGCGTTGAAGTGGCGCGCTGGAGCGGAGTGGACCGTGGAGGCCAACCCCGAGACGGTCAGTGAGCACATTGCCCATGTGCTGGCCAAGCATTGCGTCACGCGCGTTTCACTCGGCGCGCAAAGTTTTCAGCCTGAATTGCTGGCGGCCCTGGAGCGCACGCATGATCCCGCGTCGGTTGCCCGCGCCGTTGGCCGCTTGCGTCAAGCGGGAATCAAAGGCATCAATCTCGATTTAATCTACGCCGTGCCCGGCGCCACCATTGATTTGTGGCGGAGCGATTTGCAAGCCACGATGGAGTTGAACCCAGAGCACATGTCGTGTTATGGATTGATGTTTGAATCAAACACGCCGCTTGGCGTGCGCCATAAGCGCGGCGAAGTCAAGGCGATTGGCGAGGATGCAGAGGTGCAAATGCACGAACTTGCGGCGCGCATGCTGGCCGATGCAGGCTACGAACACTATGAGATTTCAAATTGGGCCAAGCCGGGCCATCGTTGCCAGCACAATATTTCATATTGGAAAAATCATAATTGGTTCGCGGCGGGTCCGGCGGCCAGCGGTCATATTGATGGTTTGCGTTGGCGCAATGTGCCGCGGCTTGCGGATTGGCTGCAGACCAGCGGCTTTGCCCCGGTGCAAGATGTGGAGCGGCTTGATGTGGATGGCCAAGTGGGGGAGACCTTCATGATGGGCTTGCGATTACTTGATGGAATGGCGTGCGAGCGCGTTGATGAATTGCTTGCCAAGGGCGCGCGCGCCACGGTGCGGCGAATTGCTATTGCGAAATTCAGCGCCGATGGATTGCTCGAGCAGGTTGACGGACGGCTTCGCTTGAGCGCGCGCGGTCGAATGTTGGCCAGCGAAGTGGCCATTGCGCTGCTGTGATCACGCTTTGTTTAAAATTTGAATCAAGCGATCTTCGTCGGCGCCATTCACCCAAATCACCGCTGACAACGACCCGTCAATGGTCAAGCTTTGAATGGCCTCAATATTAATTCCCGCTCCCGCAATGGAGTCCAAGCGCGACACAAAACTGCCGCCGTTGGATTTGTCGTTGATCAAGAAAGCGCCAAACTCCGTGGCGGGCATTTCAGCGTCGCGCACGAATGATCGAAATTGATCCGGGCTCTCTGGAATGCAATGAAATCCAACAGAAGCTCGGCCAATGATGGGTCCCCACATGCCAACCATCTCCACATCGACTTGGCGTAATTGGGTGCACAGGCGTGCTAATTCGCCTGGTCTATGTGATAAGCGTAAAACAAAAACCGTGACTCGCGAGCATTCAAGCATGGAGTGATGGTAGCAATGGATGAAACGCCGTGACTTGTACTTTCGCATTGATCAAGATTTCCCCTATTCTTGGACGCATGATTGGTCTCACACGATTGCTCGAGGGTTCCATTGACTACGCGGGTTTATTTCCGCCCGCTTCGTACTCCATGGAAAAGACAGTGGAAATGTTCGCCAAGTACCGGCAGACATCGCAGCGTTGGTTGCTTTCGCGCATTGTGATTCCCGCCAAGCGACTCTCCGAGTTCGAAAAGTTCGCCGCACCGCTGTGGCCAAAGTCCACCACGGACCTCAATGATCAAATGTGGCGCGTGACGGCGTTGGTGTCATCGCTTGATGATCCGGAATTGGAGCGCGACTTGGAGCAAATCGACGAGTTCAACACCTTTTATAAGAAGAAGGGTGGAACGCCAGTGCATATCGAGGCCATTGAAACCAAGGCCACCGATAGTGAAATGATCGCCGAATTGATCGAGTTGATTCCCGATGAATATGAAGCGTGGGTGGAAATTCCCTGGGACAAGGATCCGCGCGGAATGATCGCGGCGCTGGGCGGATTTGATGTGGGCGCCAAAATTCGCACGGGTGGTATGACCGCCAAGGCGCATCCAACACCCGAGGCGCTGGCCGTGTTCATTGAGGCCGCGGCCGCCACCAAGGCGCTTTTCAAGCCGACCGCCGCAATACATCATCCTGCGCGCAACATGTCCGCAAGTTTGGGCTGCGAACAATTTGGTTTTTTGAATCTCTATGTTGGTGCAAGCTTGGCGTTTCATGGTTTGGCCAAAGGCGACAAGTTGGTCAAAGTGCTCAGCGAAAGCGATGAGAAACAATTTGTATTCACCGCCGAGGGCTTGAAGTACAAGGACGATCGCTTGACGCTGAAACAAATCACGGAGGCTCGCAAGAAATTCATCCGCTCCTTTGGTAGCTGCTCATTTGAAGAGCCCGTTGCCGACTTGAACCGACTTGGCCTCATCCCTGTTGGGGAGACCGCATCATGAGCAGCAGTTGGGTTGTGTCGGCGCAAGCGCCCGAGTGTGACTTTCCGCTTGCCAATTTGCCGTGGGGTTGTTTCACGCGCGCGGACCGCGACTGTGGCGCGCGCATTGGCGTGGCGATTGGCGACCAAGTGCTTGACGTGCGCGAGGCGTTAGGCCACGGATTTCTTTGCACACTTGCGCCCAGTGTTCAAGCCGCGCTGCGCTGCGAGTCGCTCAATGAATTTATGAACATGGGCGCAAGCGCATGGAAGGCGGCGCGCGCAGAAATAACACAATTATTGTCCAGTGACCAGCGCGCGTTGCAGGACCATCCAAAGAGGGCAGACATGGTTGTGCCCGCCAGCGCGGCATGCATGCAGTTGCCCGCCAAAATAGGCGATTACACGGACTTTTACGCCAGTATTCACCACGCCACCAATGTCGGAAAAATGTTTCGTCCCGACAATCCGCTGCTTGCAAATTGGCGCCACTTGCCCGTTGGCTACCACGGCCGTGGCAGTTCCATTGTGGTCAGTGGTGTTGATGTTCGCCGGCCCATGGGGCAAACTTCCTCCACCGATGATGGTCCGCCAACATTTGGACCAGTGCGCCTATTGGATTATGAACTTGAAGTTGGCGTGTATGTGGGCAAGGGCAATGCCATGGGCGAGCGCATTGATATTGCACATTCGCGTCAGCATTTATTCGGCGTGTGTTTGCTCAATGATTGGAGCGCGCGCGATGTCCAGAAGTGGGAATATCAGCCGCTTGGTCCATTTAACGCGAAAAACTTTGCCAGCACGGTGTCGCCGTGGATTGTCACACTTGACGCCATTGAGCCGTGGTTTGAACGCGGTCCTGTGCGAGAAACCGACGCGCCAGCGAACTTGCCGTACTTGGTTTGGAAAGACGACTTCACATTTGATTTGCAATTATCGGTGTCCATTGTGAGCGAATCCATGCGCCAGCAGAACGCGGCGCCATTTGAAGTGAGTCGTGGCTCCTATCGCGACATGTACTGGACACTTTCGCAAATGTTGGCGCACCACACATCAACGGGTTGCCCCATGAACGCGGGCGATCTCATGGGCAGCGGCACCGTAAGCGGCACAACGCCGCAGAGCCGCGGCAGCATGTTGGAGCGCACTTGGCGCGGCACTGAACCACTGCAATTACCCGATGGTTCCACACGCAAATTTCTTGAAGATGGCGACGAAATCATCATGCGTGGTTGGCTGCCCGCCAAGGCAACCATGCCGCGCATTGGACTAGGTGAATGCCGTGGACGCATTCTTGCGGCGAAGTAAGTTCAGAACGCCCCGCATCCTTCACATGCTTGATCCATGCGACCGCGACTATGTATTCGCAGCCGCGCGTGCCAACTTTGCCAAACTTGCCAGCCTAGCCAGCGCCACCCCGCAAGCGACCATTTGCGCAACCCTTAGCGCAAATAGCTTTTGAACTTGGCGCTATCAAGCGCTATGGTGTCGCCAGGCTTGATGCCTAACTTGGTGAATTCGCCTGGCGGTAATTCAATGGCGTACAAGCCTTCAGCCGCCGCTGGGTAGTGTTTTAAACGCGCGCGGTAGGCCTCCTCGGTTTCAGTCGGGGCCTTGAGTGGTTCGGCTTTCATGGTGTAAATGGAGATGACCTTGCCGTCGCGGGTGAGATAGGCAATATCCATGTCGGTCAAGCAGTCGTACATCCAGAAGCTCATCATCTCGGAGACTTTGAACACAAAGATCATTCCTGTTCCCGCGGGCACGGAGGCGCGCCTCCCCAAACCGCGCGTGCGGCTTGGTGCATCGGCGGCAACTTCCAAATCAAATGGTTTGCCACCAATCGTGACCAACTCCAGCGGTAAACCGGACGCCGCCTTGCGCTGGACGGTCTTATTGGTGGCGCCGCTTGTTGATTGCGGGGAATTATTGAAGGTCACAAATCCCACCACACTGGCCATGAGTAAAACTGCAACTCCGAGTTTGATTGACGCTTTCATGATGTGAAGTCCATGTTGAATGCAAGTTGGTATTTTTATCTCACGCTTGGTTTCAGGTGCGCGCATTGGCACAGACGCGCCGGATGAAAAATCTATTTTATTGCCATGTGTTCGCACTTTTTGGTCCCTGACCTTTGGCGTCATGCGCCACGGGGGTAGTGGGGGCGCTGTCATCTTCCCAACTCTTGGGATACGCCAAATCATCCAGGCCCAGCGCGGCCTGCGTTGGAAAGAGCGGACGGAAAGTGTCGCACATCACGGCCAGTTCATCGGTCACGGTGGCGCCAATACTTTGCTCAATGGTGCCAGGATGCGGTCCATGCGGAATGCCTTGTGGATGCAATGTCATGGACGAAACTTCTATGCCGCGGCGCGCCTTGTAGTTGCCGTGGACGTAATACAGCACTTCGTCGGAATCCAAATTGGAATGGTTGTACGGAAGCACAATGGCCTGCGGATGAAAATCAAGTAGCCGCGGACAGAATGAGCAGATCACAAAGTTGTGGCCTTCAAATGTTTGATGCGTTGGCGGTGGCATGTGATGCTTGGCGACAATGGGACTGAAGTCGTCAATGTTGAACGCATATGGGTAATAGCAACCGTCCCAGCCAACGACATCGCATGGATGATGCTTGTAGAAGTAGCGATGCACCTGGTCGCGGCTCTTGATGCGAACTTCAAACTTGCCAGATTGATCAACATGCAGCGGTTCTTGCGGAATTCGTAGATCGCGCTCGCAGTAAGGGGCGTGCTCTAAAAATTGCGCGGTGGTTTTTGACAAGTAACGCCGGGGCGGCAGAATATGACTGCCATTGGCAGTTTCAAAGCCAATAAAGCGCGCCGAAGGCTCGCCCGCAGCGGGCTTGTTGAAGGTCATCCTATAGATCACGCCCTTGGGAATAATTAAATAATCGCGCGGACCAAATTTCAGCGTGCCAAAAGTTGTCTCTAGCGTTCCACTTCCAAAGTGAATGAACAAACATTCATCGGCTTGACCATTCTTAAAGTGGTAGGGCATGCTCTCGGCGGGAACGCACGCGAACATTTCAACATCGCTGTTTCCAAACAACACAACGCGGCCCGTGAGTGGATCGCCTTTTGGTTTCATGCCCGCCGTCTTGATGTGGCGCATGCGCATGACGGATTGCTCCACATACATAGGCTTGGTGTCGTAGAGCGGTTCCCAGCCAATCACCTGCGTGGGCGGATGAATGTGGTAGAGCGTGCTGGTTGGACCAACAAAGCCCTCAGTGCCAAAGACTTCTTCGGAGTAGAGGGCGCCGTCGGGTCGGCGAAATTGAATGTGTCGCTTCGCGGGGAGTTTGCCCATGCTTGTGTAGTACGCCATGGCTAGAGTGTACGAAACTGTGGGCAACCGTTGCGGGCGCTACGCTGCGCATATGAAAGATGAAGTGGACACCCACAACGCCTCGCCCACGGTGCTGCATGAAACCAAGGAGTGGTTGGTTGTGAATAAACCAGCGGGTTGGCACAGTGTTTCGCGCCAAGTTGACAAGGGTGAGAATGACGCCGCAGAGCAGGGCGAGCGGGTTGAAGCCGCGCGTAGCCAAACTAAAAAAAAACAAACCGACATTAGCCAAGCTGATCACGACCAAAGCGTGCAAGCGTGGCGTGAGCGCCGCGAGCCAACTGCGCGCAGCATTCCAGAGGCGGGTTTGTGCCATCGACTGGATCAGGGAACTTCCGGATGCTTGTTGATTGCAAAAACGTTGGAGGCGCATGAGCGCTTGCGCACGGCCATGGGCGGCGCCGACGGAGCAATTGCCAAAACATATTTGGCGCTTGTCAAAGGCGGCTTGGACAAGGAAGGAAATTTCCGTCTTCACTTTGAGGGCCGCTACAAGCGCTCGGCGAAAGTATCGGTTTCACGCGCCGGTTCATGGGAAACCGGCGGTCGTTGCAAGTGGAAAGTTCTACGCCACATTGTCGCGCGCGGTGTGGATGTGGTTGAAGTTGAATTGATCGGGCCTGGTCGACGCCACCAAATTCGCGCGGGCTTTGCATACTTGGAGCATCCACTGGAAGGCGACACGCTCTACGGCGCGCAGGGGCCATCACACTTTTCATTGCATGCGTGGAAAATAATTATCGATGGCATGACGGTGACCGCGCCGCCGCCGCCACGATTTGTGCCGTGAATTTTTGCGCGTGAATCATCTGCATCGAATCCGCCAAGCACTGTGCGTCAAGCGTGTGCGCCGCAAGTCACACATGCACTTTGTAGTTATAATTGATGCCTGTCATGCATCACTTTAAAAAAAGAAAACCAAAATGAAAATCGCCAATTTTGCCGCCACTGTCTGTCTTGCCTTCATGTGCTCCGCTTGCAACAAGGGCACCAATGTGCAGTTGACTGGCTTCATTCCCGCAAAGTTTCCCTTGGACTACAACAAGAGCACGGAAATTCACTCCTACAAAAATCCAATGAAGGACATGAGCGCTTTCAAGTCAGTGCTTGTTCAAGAAGTAAAAATTGAAGCCAACGGCGACAATCCTGACGAGGCCAGCAACCTCTCTATTCAGTTGCGCAATGACATCATTGGCGCTGTTGGGTTGCCTGTCGCCGCCGCCGTTGGTCCTGGCGTGTTGGAAATTCGCGCGTCCATCACTGGCCTGAAGCAAAATATTCCAGCGCTCAACATCGTGCCGCAAAGTCAAATGCGCGGTAGGGGCTACGGCTTTGTGGCCTGTGAAATCTACGCACTTGACGGCAAGGACGGCGCGCCAGTTGCCGCTTATGCAGGCACGCAAAACACGCAGCGATTCAGCTCAGAAAAGATGAGCGATTGGGGCAGTGCACAACTTGGTCTAAAGACCATGGCCGACGCCTTCGGCGCCATATTGAAGAAAAAATAAATTTCTATTCAGTAGAAAAATGTTTGTAAGGCGCTCAGCCTTCAACTTTTTTTATTCCCATTCTCAAAGTAGTAACCCAATATCTTGTGAGACAATATGGGAATCATAGTTCACGTCGCCCAGGCAACCCCATGTCCCGTTTGGACATTCTTCCCAATTCAGGGGAAACACCCCAAGATCGGCGGTATTCGTGTCGCCATCAAAGTTTAAATCGGATGCCGCGTACATCACGAATTCGTTCGCCAGATAACCGCTGGGAAACAAGAATGCGCCACCTTGGATCGGTCGAGTCGCTGCTTGGCCGAGTTCAATCGGTGCAACTGGCGCGACTGGCGCGACTGGCAACGGCCTTAATTTAATCCGCCGCACTGCGGACAAGAGCATCAACAATTCAAATACGCTTGCCAATGACACTAGTTTGGCTCTCACTTTGGCAGCCAATGAATCATGGGAGTTTGAGTTCTTGATAATCGCGACTTCCACTTGTGGGAACTCCGTTGGCCCTGTAACTATTTCGAACAGAGCACCTACGACCGTGGTTTTGCAAGGCATTGTCACGGCAGGCTCATTTATTAAAGCTGGCAAGTTCTGATCAAACCTGACACACTTCACCAGGAACTTGCAATGTGCTCCTACCTGCCTGGTCCTGCGCTCCTGAGCGCGAGCTGCAACCAGAAACAAAGGGCAAGGATTGGCCATGTTGGTGGTTGGCGCGCAAGCCGCAGTCGCTTGACGAGTTTGCGCACATCAAGGGCGTGGGCGAGAAGAAACTCGCGGACCTTGGTCTGACATTCTTGCGCGTGATTCATAAGTCGCGGTGCGCGCTCACACACCAAATGCTTTGCGTTTGCCCTCAATAAAAACCATGTGATGAGCAAGGTGCTGGGTATAGATGGCAAGAATTTCCCCGAGCGTCACCTTTCCGCGTTGAGTGTGAATGCCAACGCGCGCAAACGCCGGAGAATCAAGTGTTCGAAGCCAGCGCGCCGTGAATGTTCGATTGGCATCAAAGAGGGCGAGTGCCTCGGCGATATCTGTTTTCTCCGCCGCTAAGCGTGCGATAAACGCATCTTCGTCATATGAAACAAGTAGCGGCATTTCTTCGGCGGCTATCCGTCGCATGCGATGAGTGGCCGCAAGGTCGCTGTCGATCATGTGGACGATGACTTCTTGAATGCTCCATGTTCCAGGCGCAATGCGGGTGCTCAGTTCCCGCGGCGCAACTCCATGGACGGCCTTACGCAGGATCGCCGCGCCTGCCGCATACAGAGCAAGTTGTGATTCGAATTCAGGGGCGCGGCAATGAATAGTCATGCTCGCAATATAGATGATGGCGTCGACCAGAATTTGAAATGACCGACGGACTTGAGATGTCTCGGTCACCGCCCGTTATTTGGGGCCACCCTTGACAATGCATTCGCGTCCTTGCGCCTCACACCACAGCTTATAAACATTGAGAACATTTGAGCGAATTCCTGTGACGGGCAACTTGAGAAATCCCTGCTTCTGTGCCGCCGCGAACAGAATCCGCTCTTTTTGCGTGAGTCGGTGGCCAGTGTTGCGGCTGCCAATCTTTGCGCGGGTAGGCATGCCACGGCTGAGCCGCTCCACATCATCTTTGCTTGGTTTAGACATTGTTGAAATAGTAACCGCACGCTTGGGCAGCGTGGCTGAATGTGTTGAATGCCCTCAGCCAATTGGCGCGCCGCGATCGCGCTGGTCGATATGTGTTGAATGCTCAAGCGCGCCAATGTTGACGCTGCCAACTTTGCATGGGCGACTGATCAGCTTTATGCCTAGCGCCACTCGGGTCAGCGCCAGTAGCCCCAAAGCGGCGACCACGAGCAGTGTTGCAAGAATGACAAGAGTCGTGTTCATATGGGAGAAATCCGTCTGTATGCCTACTTGCCGCGCGGGATCAAGTACGACAATGCGCCAATCAGGAAATTCATCTCGGGTGAAAGCCACAATTTGCAAGATATTTATTTTTCAGCGCCGTTTCATAACGCTCAATGCGTGGAATCTTCGCTCCACAATCGCGAAGTGCGTTGGGTGGCCGTGCCTTCCACTTGGGAACCTCCGTCTGGTGATTGCTTCATCCAAAACAACATGCGATCACTTTCCAATCGGGGACGGCGCATGGGCGAGGATTCAAACTCATAGAACACGCAGTCGCCGTAGGCGTGCGCAATTCAAATCACAAATTGCCGCGGCGGGCTTGCTCAACTTCACGCGACTCAAAGAGCGCTTTGAAATTGCCTTTGCCAAAGCTTTGACTTCCGCGGCGGCAAATAATTTCAAAGAACATGGTGGGACGATCTTGGAGCGGCTTGGTGAACAGTTGCAGCAAATATCCTTCGTTGTCGGCGTCCACCAAAATGCCAAGGTCGCGCACGCGTTGATGGTCTTCCTTCACGGCCGCTTGGCCGCTTTGAATCAGCATGGCGTTCACACGCTCCCACACATTTTTGTAATAGGCCTCTGGAATGGTCAGAAAATCCACTCCGCGTCGGCGCAACTCAGCTACGCTGGTCAATTCATCGTCGGTGCGAAACGCCAAATGCTGCACGCCTGGAGTTTGATCGTGCCAATCTAAATATTCCTGAATCTGACTCTTGCGCTTGCCCGGGGCGGGCTCGTTAATAGGCATCTTGATCAGCTGATTGCCGCTGGCCATCACCCTGCTCATCAACGCGGAGTACTCGGTTGAGATATCATTGTCATCAAAGGACTTGAACATTTTGAAGCCCATGACTTGCTCGTACCAGTTCACCCAATAATTCATTTTTCCAAGTTCCACATTGCCCACGCAATGGTCGAAGAACTTCAGGCCGCACACATGTTCGCGGTTGTACTGATTGAGCGCGTAATTTTCCACTTTGGCGAAATTTGGAAGGAACAATCCGCCGGATTTGATATTGGGTAGGGCGTATGCGCCGCTACGGCTTACAAAGGTGTGCACGGTGCGACCATAGGTTTTAATTCCAGCGAATGTGGCGGAGCCGGTATTGTTTGAAACCGTGTATGGCTCGTATGCGCTTTCCCCGCCATTGCGAATGGCTTGTTCGTAAGCCTTTTCAGCGTCAAACACGGTCAACGCAATGTCCTTAATGCCATCACCAAAGCGTGTCAATTCGGCATTCCAAGGATGCGTTGATGTGAGGGGGGTCTCCAGCAGAATGCGAATGTTGCCCTGCGTGAGCAGATATTTAGCGCTATCGCGGTTGCCCGTGGTGAGGTCGGACACCTGATCTACTTGAAATCCAAACGCTTGGGCGTAGAAGAACGCGGCTTGCTTGGCGTTGCCAACAATGAAATGGACATAATCCACATCGATCAGGGAAAGCGGATCGGTGGCTGTGGCGGCGGTGTGGGTTGCGGGTGCGGTCTTTGACATGATGTTTAGTTTAGTCGCATTGGCGCAAATTTCTATGCCAAGTTGAAAGCCAGTTTTATTTTATATGGATATGCTTGGAAACCAAGGTCGAACACCATGAGCACTAGAAAAGCAATCACACTCTTTATCGCCCTCCTTGTTGGCATGGCCATTATCTTTTTTTTCGTGGTCTTCACCGCGGGGACACCCAAGAAATTGGAACCCAAGCTTGATATGGCCCCAAGTCCAAACTGACGGATGAAATGGGTAGTGGCTTCCACGCGCCGCAGGCCGCGCTTGGCGATGCTTTCAATACATAATCGGCGCGTGAATTTCCAAGCCAGGCAAAGCCGCGCGGCCATTCGAAGCCTTTAATTCAATCAACACGGTTGCGCCAAAAACATTTGCGCCTAAGTTTTTCATCAAGTCAACGCAGGCGCGCATAGTGCCTCCGGTGGCAAGCAAATCATCCACCATGAGAATTTTTTGACCTGCGCTTACCGCGTCATCACGCACTTCAAGCGTTTCTTGTCCATATTCAAGGTCGTAGGTCACCGCGCGAATGGGAGGCGGCAATTTGCCGCGCTTGCGGATGGGAATAAATCCGCATGAGAGAGCCTGTGCCACTGCGATACCAAAAATAAATCCGCGGCTTTCGGCGCCCGCCACGGCGTGAATGCCTTTGCCGCGAAATGGATTGGCCATGAGTTCAACGGCCATGGACAGCGCGGCGGGGTCTTTCAGCAATGGCGTGATGTCCTTGAACAAGATTCCGTCTTTGGGAAAATTTGCGACATCCCGAATCAGTGTGCGCAGGTGTTTGGTGGGCATATTGGCATTGCAATATGAAATGAGTTTTTTGGCAAGCGCCGCTACCATGATCACCATGGCAGCCGATCCCAAAGCAAAGACCCTTCGCCTTGAAACCGTTGAACCCGTTGGCAAGCGCGTGCTGATCCGCAAGGATGAGGACCGCAAGATCACCAAAGTTGGCATTCATTTGCCCGACAAAATGGAAATTCCCACGCTGACTGGCCGAGTGGTTGCCATTAGTTTGCAGATTGAGCGCGACCAGGATTATCCAATTCGCCAATACGACCGCGTGCTGTTCAATCCGCGCAATGGAATACCCGTTGATTTTGAAGGTGATAACCGCTTGTTTGTCATTCCCATCGAGGACATTGTGGCGGTGTTTCGCACCAACGATGGAGACGCCTCGAAGTGATGAGCGCCGCACAGGGGGGCGACATTCTGCGCGCGCCTCGGACTGAAGTCGCGGTGCGCGCTACATTTTCGCCGCCTGGATCAAAAAGTTTGACGCAGCGTTACATGATGTTGGCGGCACTCGCTGATGGCGTAAGCACAATTGACAACGCGCTTGATTCCGTTGACACGCGCGCGCTTGCCGCGGGACTTGCCGCTTTGGGCGCGGGCGTGCAGTGGCCCAAGGGCGGACCGCTCCTGATGCACGGCGTGAATGGAGTTTTTCCTGGCTTCGCAAATCTGGACGCGGTGGATGGCGGAACGCCCGCGCGCTTTTTAATGGCGGCGGCTTGCTTGGCCAGCGGAACATCCACGCTGGATGGCTCCGCTCGATTGCGACAGCGTCCCATGCAGGATGGCGTGGACATGTTGAATTCACTTGGCGCGGATATTGCGCGCGTTGGCGTCACACAGCTTCCTCTGCGCATAACGCCTACGGATCTCTTTCGTCAGGGCGGTCAATGCACCGTTGCGGCCCATGCCAGCAGTCAATTTATCTCAGCGCTTCTGTTGATCGCGCCGTGCTTACGCGGCGCGATGCAAGTGCGCTTGACAGGCGGGCAACCTAGCGTTTCCTACATTGATCTCACAGTGGATTGCCTGCGGCGGGTCGGGGTTGATGTTGTGTGGAATTCTGGCGGTGGCGCAATTCATGTTCAGGCCACGCGCCTGAAATGCTTTCATGTGGTCATTGAGCCTGACGCATCCAGCGCGGCATACGCCATGGCTCTGGCGGCCGTTGTGCCTGGAAGTGAAATTTCATTTCCCAATTTGCCGCGCTCCTCACATCAGCCAGATATGTCGGTGTTCGATGCGTTGATTCATTTGGGTGCGCGTGATTGCTCTCGCCAAGAATGCGCGGCGATTGGATTTGGAAAGCCGCTTCATGGAGGTGTGCTTGATGCCTCGCGCTGGCCCGATGGAAGTTTGGCCGTCATGGCCGCCGCCGCGTTTGCCAGCGCGCCAGTTGAAATTCGTGGCTTGTCCACCCTGGCTGCAAAAGAAAGTGACCGCATTCACGCCATGAGCCAGTGGTTGCAAGACATCGGGGCAGCGGTTGAAAGTGGCGTTGATTGGATTCGAATTCACGCCAACATGAACGCGGCAACGAACCCCAATTCACATACGCGTCGCAAGGCGATTCCCGCAGAAATCACGGTCAATCCGCACGCCGATCACCGCATTGCCATGAGTGCCGCCGTGGCGGGCGCATTTCGTGGAGGTGTTTGCATCAGCAATCCAGGCTGCGTTGAAAAAAGCTGGCCCTCATTCTGGAATGACTGGCATCGGTTATTGTCGGGCATGCAAGGGAACGCATGATGAATCAATCTGCAATCGATGACAAAGGCGGCATGCGCGATTTTTGGTGGTTCGCGCGCGGACTGCTGCGGCCACGGCATGAAGCCCTGATCGCGCTTGTTGGCGCGTTTGTGAGCGCGGGCGGAATGGGCGCAGGCTTGCTTAGTCTTGGGCCTTTGCTGCAACTTATTTTGAAGGACGGAACTTCGCTGCAGCAAATTGTGCGCAACTTCAACGCCAAGGGCGATTGGATTCAAGCGCCAGAATGGTTTGTGAATGTATTGCCCACCGATCCATATCACGGGGTCATTTGCATACTTGCGGGCTTGTGTGGTTTGACGGTGTTCGGCGCCACAGCCAACTTCATCCATCAACTTGTGTCCATGGGTTTGTGCGCTCGCACCACGGCAAAAATTCGCCTGGAAGTATTTCGCCATGTCATTCACTTGCCGCTTTCCATTGTTACACGGCAAGGACCATCCGAATTCACCAGTCGCATTAACAGCGATGTTTCGGCGCTTAACAGTGGATTTGAGGCGTTGACCAGCAAGACTATTTCGCAATTGACCAAAGGCCTAGCCGCGTTTGGCGCCGCGATTTATTTTGATTGGCGATTGGTGTTTGTCTCATGCACCGTGGGTCCGTTGCTGGCGGTTGTGCTGCGTAAAACCGGTAAATCAATTCGCAAGGGAACGCGTGGCGCGCTCGAGGCGCAGGAATCACTGCTGCGCACCACGCAGGAATCCATGCAGGGCTTGCGCACCATGAAGGGATCCACGGCGGAGTTGGAATCCATACGCCGCTTCGCGTTGTTTAATCACCAGGTGTTGCGCCAAAATTTGCGCGTGCGCAAGTCGCGCGCATTGGCAAGTCCCCTGATTGAAATGCTGGCCATCTTCGTGGTGGCGGGCTTGGCGTTGATCGCGGCCAAAAATATTTTGAGCGGTGAATTGGAGTTTCAAAATTTCCTCATGTCGCTGGGCGCGCTTGCCGTTGCCGCAAGCAGTTTGAAACCGCTCACTGGATTCATCAATGAGTTTCAAGCCACGGCGGCGCCGGCCTCGCGCTTGCGCGGCCTGTTGAAGATGGAGCGTGAAGACCGCCTGGAGCAAAGTAAGCCGCGACTGATGCGCCACGCGCATTCCATCAGGATTCAGGGAGTTGATTTCACCTACGCCGGCGCCACGCAACATGCTTTAGCCGGGGTTTCATGCGTCATTCGCCACGGCGAAAAGATAGCCATTGTTGGTGCCAACGGATGCGGCAAGACCACATTATTGGCCATGTTGCCTCGCTTGCTCAAGCCATCCGCCGGCCACATTTTCATCGATGACTTCGACATTCAAGATATACAACTCAAAAGTCTGCGCCGCCAAATTGGCTTGGTCACGCAGGAGTCGGTGTTGATTCAAGGAACCATTTACGAAAATATCCGCTTGGGCTACCGCCGCGCCACGCGCGCCGATGTGGAAATGGCAGCCAAGCGCGCCCATGCCTGGGACTTTATTTGCAAAATTCCAGGCGGACTCGATGGACAGGTCAGCGAGCAGGGAGCCAGTTTGTCTGGTGGCCAGCGTCAACGATTGGCCATTGCTCGCGCCATTCTGCGCGATCCAGCCATCTTATTGATGGACGAAGCCACCAGCCAAGTGGACGCCGAAAGTGAGGAGCAAATCAACAACGCCATTGCGGAGTTTGGAGTTGGCCGCACCGTGATTGTGATTGCCCATCGATTAAGCACAGTGCTTGCGGCGGACCGCATTGTGGTGATGGACTTTGGCCGAGTGGTGGATACGGGCACGCATTCGGAGTTGCTGACGCGCTGCGAAATCTATCGACGCATCGCCACCACGCAAATGCTGGGTGCGCAAACCGTAGCCAAATAAATTGCAGTCACAATCATTGATCGATTGCATGGGCGTCCTATTCCAAAAGCCACGAAATATCTATCACGGCGCCTCGTGTGGGGCACGCCTAGGCATTGAGGCCCGATGCGATTCTGCCAATTCGCTTTGGTCAGTCTTTTACGCGCTCGTGCTTGGCGCCAGATGATCCACTAAGAATTTTGTGCCAAGGGTCTTGGCGTGCGCGGCAAACAATCCAAATCCAATATGCTCATGCAACGCGCCTGTCGCCGCGAACTCCTCCCACACCACGCAAATATTGGCGGGTGTGCGCGCACGGATTTTTTCAATGAAGGCGCGTTGTGGCGCCACGGGAACCATCTGATCTTGGCTGGCATGCAGCGCCAGAATCGGCAGGGGTTTCCATGAGTCCAAATGGCGCAGCGGCTCTAGTCGCGCCGCGCGCGCGGGATCATGCTTGGCGGAAGCCATCTCGCTCCAGTCGCCGCTGGTGGCTTCGATCAGCGCGGCGCAAAATGAGTGCGGTTGGCAAAGCGCAGCAAGTGCGGACATGCCACCCAAACTAAATCCACCAATTGCGCTGCGGGATTGATCAAACTCTGGAAACTTTTGCAGCGCCTCAAGCACTCCTGGAAGTTCCACCAATAATTGCTCGATGACTTGCAAAGAAAATTCCGAGGTTTGTTTTTGAGGATCCGCACGCTCCCCGTGGCAGGGCAAATCAATTGCCACGGTGGCAATGCCGGCGCGCGACAGGCGTAAATAGCGGCCGCTGTCCAATTCCTTTTGGGCGGTGCGTCCATGCAGCCACAGCAAAAAAGGCGCGGGTTGCGGGGGCATTTCAAGGTTGCGGTCAAAGCGGGGATGGATCAGCAAGGCCGGGGTGCCAGCAGAACCTAGGCGCAGCACGCGGCTTTGCGTCAGTAATGATCGGGGAAGTGTTGTTGCAAGATCAGGCATAGGGCAATGATTCACATAAATTCTGTCGGTGTGCGTCCCAATGGATATGTTCGCATTTCAAAGACACACTAGCATTACGCAATGCTCCATGTGCTCGCTGGCGAATTTAAATCCCGGATTCTTAAAACGCCCCACGACGACTCCGTGACGCGCCCCATGGGTAGCCGCACCAAGGAGGGTTTATTTAATGTGCTGCGTGGTTGGTTTGATGGCGCTCGCGTGCTTGATTTGTTCGCGGGCGTGGGCACGCTTGGATTGGAGGCAGTCAGTCGCGGCGCCACAAAGGTGTTCATGGTGGAGAAGGATAGAAAAATATTTGCGCTGCTGCGCGACAATATCGAGTCGCTGGGGTGCGCCGAGCGCGCCGTCGCAGTGCAAGCCGACGCACTGGGAGAAGCCGCAATCATGGCTGCCGAGCCCGAGGTGAATGTGGTGCTCATGGATCCACCATTCGCACTTGTGGAAACGGATGAAGGTTTGAAGGATGTTCTTGAACAAGCGGCGCGCACGCGTCGCCTATTTCTGGCCAAGGGATTTCTTGTCATCCGTCTGCCCAAAGTTTCTGATCCGCCGCCAACCATAAAAGGCTTTGACGGACCTGAAATTCGCGAATATGGAAATCAGCAAAATGTGCTGCTGTATATGCCGCAATTTGAAAATTCGAACGCATGAGCACGCCCGCATTCAACCTGTTCCCTTCGCCATTCCAATGCGCGCCCAAGTTTGTAAAATATCAATCGCAGCGTTGTATGACTTTAAGCGCGTTTGATTTTTCAAGGTGAACTATGGAATCCTTTTCAGTATCGCTCATTCTTGCCGCCGCTGGTACGAGCACCCGCTATGGCAGCGACAAACTTGGTCAAGATTTGGGCGGCCGTCCGTTGCTGTTGCGCAGCGTTGAATTGTTCACCAAGCGCGATGAGGTTCGATCCATCATTGTCGCTGCGCCGCCAGACACGATGAATGAGTTCCGTGATCGCTTTGGCGCGCAACTCAGTTTTCACGGCGTCACCATTGTTGCCGGTGGAACCATTGATCGATGGGAAACTATTCGCAACGCGCTCAAGGCCGTGCCTGCGGACGCCACCCACATTGCCGTGCATGACGCGGCGCGTCCGGCGACCAGCGACGACTTGATCTCGCGTGTGTTCGATGCCGCGCGCTTGCACGACGCGGTCATTCCCGCGCTGAATGTCGCTGACACGCTCAAGCGCGTGAGCGAGGAAAGCGTGCAAGCCGAGAAAGAGGACTCCATTGCCGATTTCATTTTGGGCGAGGACGCCGACATGTCCAAGGCCAAAGGCCGATTTGTGCAGGCCACCGTAGATCGCCGTCACTTGGTCGCGGTGCAAACTCCGCAGGTGTTCAAGGCGGATGTGTTGCGGCGCGCCTACGCGCAAACCGATCTCAGTGGCGTGACGGACGACGCGTCATTGGTGGAGCGCATGGGCACCAAAGTGTTGGTGGTGGATGGCGAGTTTCGCAATCTCAAAGTGACGGTGCCGGAGGATTTGCGCAGCATTCGCTTACTGCTTGGAATTGCCGCGCCCGAGGGTCGTGCGGTTCACAAACGCTTTTAACCTCTCCCGCGCATGATGGCGCCGCCATGTCGTATTGAAAACACGCCACTGTGGTGTGCGTGAATGTTTCTCACATGTCAGTTTGAAGCGACGCGGTCTCTAGCTGGTACAAGCCCACCAGCCAATTCTCAACCAAATATGGATCCACTTTGAATTTGCCTGTGATCGTTCCAAAGTTGTAGGTGTGACGGCGCCCGGGCTTCACCGGGATGGCCAACTTGACTTCGATCGCGTCATAGGGCGTGGGCGGAACGCCAATGCAGCAGCCATCCCATTGATTCAGCATGGCTAAAATTTCACTGCTTTCCTGCAGCATCAATGGAAATGCCAAGTAGCCCTCTATGCGAATCCACTTGCCGTCAAGCATGGCCACGCGCTGCGGAATATTATTTTGTTGAAGGCGTGGAATATAGGTTTGCGAAGCGCTGGTTAAACAATCCCAAGTCACGCGGTATGGTTTTTCCACGGTGCCCTCGCCGGAGATGACATATTTGTTGTCGGCAAGTATGGAGCCGTCGGCTTGCTTGAGAAGATTTCCCGCAACAATAGTTGCGTTACCTAATTTGCGGTCAAGGCCGTCTTTCAATGAGTCAGGTGAAATAACCACCGACGGCGATGACGCTTTGGCGGCGGGTGCAGGAGTTGCCTTGGGGGCAGGTATGGCGTTTGATGCAATCGGCGCAGCCGCAGGCGCGGGGGCAGGTGCGGCGTTGGACGCAATGGGCGCAACCGAGGGAGCAGATGTTGGCGCAGGCGCGGCGATTGGCGCAGGCGCGGCGGTTGGCGCGGTTGCCGATTTTGCAAAGTCATCCATGTCATTGCCAACGCCATTTGAAACAGGCCAAAAAAACGCGGCAAATCCAGCTAAAACAACCAACAGGAATACGCTCCAGAATATCTTCATTACGCCTCTGGCCTTAGATTGTCTGCCACTGGAGTTCGATACGCGGTCATGGCGGGCAGCACACCAGCCAGCGCTGACAACACAATCGCGCCCGCCACAATAATCACGGTGCTTCGTGGATCAAGCGTGGGGTCTACCACCAAACCAATGCGCGCTTTGAGCGACCCGGATGCAATTGCGTTGCCAATTAAACTCAGCACGCATCCACCAATGGCGCCCGCAAATCCAATGAGTGTGGCCTCCATCAAAATCATTCCAGTGATACGCATACGCGCCAGGCCCAAGGCGCGCAGCAGCGCGATTTGTTTGCGCCTTTGCGCCATGGAGTTGTGCATGGAAAGCAAAATTGAAATTCCACTGGACAACAGCACGGCCACGCCCAATGCGATGAACAACTCGTCGACATTCCCGATAATATTTCGTAGTCGGTCAATTTGCTGAGCGGGTTGCGCCACCACAATGCTGGTGTCGCGTCGCAAGGAGTCAAACTGTTGTTGAACGGCGGCGCTGGCGTCGCGGCCTGGTCTGGTGGGTAAACGCAGCAAAATGCCGGTGATCTTGCGATCTTCATCCTTCAAATCGGCAAGGGTGGTCAATCCTTCAACGCCCTCACGCTCGCGTCGGTCATGCGCGTGCAAAATCCAACTGCTGTCTAAATCGGTGAACAAGACGCGGTCATGCGCGCTGCCGCTGGGCTTCAAAATGCCAACCACCGTAAATGGGTACTCGGCGTGCTCATGCGCGTGCTCGCCTTCGCGGCTTGAACCGGAGCCATGCGTGAGAAATACCTTTTGATTCATGCGAAGACCGGTCGCGGCGGCGGCCGTGGAGCCCATGCAAATTTCAAATGGCTTGCTTGGAAATTGTCCCTGTGCTAATTGCCATGGTTCGCCACGCACAGGCTCAAAGCGCGTGAAAAACTCTGGCGCGATCGCGGCCACTGGAAAGCCGCGAAAGGAATCGCCTTGTTGAGTTGGCACAGCCCAGTCATATGGAAACGCGTTTTTAATTTCCTGATATTTGGCCCACGAAATTGGATTGCTGGGGGCATTGGCGTAGAACACGCCGTTGAGCACCGCGGTCAGCGGACTGGAGTCGGCGCTAACCAGCAAATGTGTTGTGCCAGTTCCCCGTTGAAATGCCTCAAAGCTTGCGGTGCGCAGCGAAAGCATAGTCAGCAGCAGCGCCGTGGCCACGGCAACGCTGGATGCGGTGATGATGGTGCTCAGCCTGCGCGCGCGCAAACTATTGACGACAATTGAAATGTCATTCATGCGCGGGCTCCCGGCTTTGCGCGCGCGCGTTTGGTGGTGGCGAACGAATCAACTTGGATAACTCGTTCAAAGCGTGACTGCATGGCGCGGTCGTGGCTGGCACATAGCAACGCCGCGCCCGCTTCTTGGCACGCTTGTTGAATCAAATCCATTGATTGCGATGCGCTCGCATCATCAAGGCTGGCGGTTGGCTCATCCGCCAACACAATGGTTGGCTTACAGGCTATGGCGCGCGCCACGGCCACGCGTTGTTGTTGACCCACGCTTAAATTTGCCACTGGAACTGTGATCCGTTCAATGCCCAGTTTGTTCAGTAAGTCACGGGCGCGCGCGGCGTGCGATTTTTCTGGTTCGCCCGCGGCCATCAACGCCAATGCCACATTGTCCTGGGCGCTGAATTCTGGCAACAAGTGATGCGTCTGAAAAACCAGTCCAATGTGGCGCGCGCGAATACGGTCGGTCGCGCTTTCATGAACGCCGTCCATTCGTTGACCCGCCACGGTAATGGAGCCGCTTTGGGCGCGCAGCAACCCAGCGATCAACCACAGCAATGTGCTTTTGCCGCTACCCGAACCTCCAGAAACAAGCGCCATTTCACCAGTCTTGAGAGTGAGTTCTTGAATGGACAATGAAAAATCCTCGCCGTAGCCAAAGCTCACATCGGCAAGTTGTACGGCGTAGGTCATTGGGGCAATAGTAGCGGGGTCAGCCCACATCGCCAAGACCAAGCGCTTTGCCATAAGTGATTAGCAATTTATTTTTGAGCGCGGCAACGCTCGGCGCGCTCAGTTCCGGATCCTTTTCAATCCACGCATGTGCGTCCGCACGCGCCACCCGCAAGAGTTCGCCGTCGCGAGCCAAGTCCGCAATTTGAAATGGAGGCAAGCCCGATTGACGGCTTCCAAAAACTTCTCCAGGCCCGCGTATGCGTAAATCCGTTTCGGCGATCATAAATCCATCATCGGTGTTGCGAATAGCCTCCAAGCGTTGCTTGCCATCCTGAGTGGGGGACTCGCCCAGGAACACGCACAAGCTTTGCGTGCTGCCGCGGCCAACGCGTCCGCGAAGTTGGTGCAGTTGCGCCAAGCCAAATCGATCAGCGTGCTCAACCACCATGATGCTGGCGTTGGCAACATCCACTCCAACTTCGATCACAATGGTCGCCACCAACGCATGCACCTTGCCTGAGCGAAAGGCGTTCATGGTCGCGTCGCGCTCCTCGCGCGCCATGGCCCCGTGCAAAACAGCCAGATTGAAGCCTTTCCATGGACCCTCCTGCAAATAGCGCAAATGATTGGCGACATCTTTCAATCCCAGATCAGATTCCTCAACGGCGGGCACAACCACATAGGCCTGCTCGCCGCGTTCCAAGCGCGTGCGCAGATAGGAATACACCTCTGGCGCTTTTTCAGGCGCGACCACGCGCGTGATAATGCGTTCGCGTCCAGGTGGCGAGCCACGCAATACGCTGGTATCCAAATCGCCGTACAGCGTAATGGCCAACGTGCGCGGAATGGGGGTGGCCGTCATGACAAGCGTGTGCGGAACAACAGGCAATTCGCCCTGACCTTTTTGGCGAATCGCCGCGCGCTGCTTGACGCCAAAGCGATGTTGCTCATCAATCACCGCGACGGCGAGATTGCGAAAGGCAACTCCGCCCTCAAGCAAAGCGTGCGTACCAATGGCAATGTCAAACTTTCCACTGGCCAGGCCAGCCACGCGCTCGCGTCGCTCGGCACTGGTGTTGGAGCTGGTGATGAACGCAATGCGAACATTGCTGCCTTGCAGCATTGCGCCAAGCACGGCGTAATGTTGCTCCGCCAGAAGTTCCGTAGGCGCCACAAGCGCGGCTTGAAATCCATGCGCAACCGCAAGCAACATGGCGTACACGGCCACGACGGTTTTTCCGCTGCCCACATCGCCCTGCAGGAGACGGTTCATGGCGAATGGCTGGCTCATGTCCGCCACAATTTCCGCAATCACTTGATCCTGCTGCGGCGTGAGCGTGAATGGAATACGCGAGCGAATGTGTTGGTTGATGTTTGCTTCCAACTTCAAAGGCAGCGCGCGCGTGCGCGAGCGCAGTTGCGCGCGTCGCATCATGACGCCCAGTTGCAGCAGGAATAATTCATCAAACGCCAACCGCTTACGGGCTGCGACCACATCGTCCTCAGCGCGTGCCTGATGGTACAAGCGATACGCGTCAGCCAGCGCGATCAGGCCGCGCTCCTGGCGAAATGCAAGCGGCAGCGGATCATCAATGGCGCAGCACACTGGCTCCAACACTTGAGCGACCACGCTTTCAATCTCGCTGGAGAGCAATTGCTCCGAGGCGGGATAAATGGCGCGCAGTTGATCGTGCACATGAAGCAACGGGGGATTGATGCGGGGAATGTTGATTGTGGAGTTGGTCGATTCGGTCGTCGCGTTGCTTGGCATGGCGGCACGCTGCGCCATGGTTTCATCGGGCGCGGGATCTGGAATCCAGCGTGGATTTCCCAGCTCTAAAAAACCATTGCGCACTTTGGCGCGGCCTTGCGCCACGCCAGAATCGCCAGGATGAATTTTGTCGCGCATCCAACTGGCGTTGAACCACACCAGGCGCGCGCTGCTTGAGTCATCCTCAAGCGTGGCCTCGACCATGGTGGCGCGCCCGCGTCGCACACGCACCGCAGCCACGGTTCCGCGAATGCGAATTTCGGCTTGGTCGTCGGCCATCTCGCGCTGCGTTTCGAGAATGCTGCGCTCGGCCAACTTGCGCTCGTGGCGCATTGGAAAGTGGCGCACCATATCGCCCGCGGTAAGCAATTCAAATGCTTTCAACCGCTCCGCCAAACGCGCGCCAATGCCAGGAATATCCGCAAGCGCGGTCTTGGCGGTAATCAAATTTGTCGCGCTGTTTTGTGCCATCTTCTGCCGCTTCGCCTTTGGTGTGCCCTTGAATCAATTCAACATGTCCAGACGCGTGATGATCATTGTCCACAAGATTTTTGCCAAGGTCCATGAATCGCCTGAACTCTGTCGTACGATACCCCAAGAGTTATTCAAGAATGAAGCGTCCACCATTTGATCCAACATTTGCGCAAGGCGGGCTGTTTGACCAGCCGGCCCCAAAGCCGGATAACGCCAAGACTCCGAGCAAGCCCTTGGCTCAACCTGTCGATCAATCTTTGGATCATTGCGAGCAAGTGCCGCGCCCCTTGCAAGTGAGCGAGGCGGCGCAACTTGTTGGCGAGCAGGTGGCGGCGCTTGGAAAATTGTCCGTCGAGGGCGAAGTCAGCGACTACCGTGGCCCCAACAAATCTGGGCATGTTTACTTTTCAATCAAGGACGCGCGATGCGTGCTGGCTTGCGTGGTGTGGAAATCAAAAGCCTCCAGTATCAAAATGTCATTGCTCAATGGTGTACAAGTGGTGGTGGATGGCCGCTTCAACTATTGGGACGAGGGAGGAAAGCTTTCCTTCATCGTGGATTCCATCCGCGCCACTGGACAGGGCGATCTAGACGCCAAGTTCCGCCTCTTGTGCGCGCAATTGAAAGAGCTTGGCTATTTCGATGAATCACGCAAGCGCGCCTTGCCCATGTTGCCTGGGGGAATTGCCATTGTCACCAGCGCCTCGGGTGCCGCGCTGCAAGATTGCCTGGCCGTCGCCGCAAGCAAGTTTCCCTCGGTTGCAATCACCGTGGTCGATGTTGTGGTGCAAGGCGCCAGCGCCCCAGCCGCCGTCGCAAGCGCCATCCACGCGGTTGATCTGGCCGCGCGTGGCATGGGCATTGATGTGATTCTGGTCACCCGCGGAGGTGGAAGCCGCGAGGATCTTGACGCGTTCAATCATCGCCTGATCGCCGACGCCGTGTTCAACAGCGGCACTCCAATTGTGGCGGCCATTGGACATGAGTCCGACACATCGGTCATTGAACTGGTGGCCGATGTGCGCGCCAGCACGCCTACCGCGGCCATGAACCACATTCTTCCAGACCGCGGCGAGTTGCGCCAACAATTGGATTTTCTGAGCGCGTCGCTGCGCCAATCCCTGACGCAATTCTGCCAGGACAAATCGCGCGCCCTTGCTCAAGTTGCCAGCCGTCCATGCCTGCGTGATCCGTCGCAACTTTTACTTTTGCCGCGCACCAAATTGGCCCACTTCACTCGGGAATTTCCGGCAAAGATGCTGGCGCGCGTGGAGCGCGCGCGGCGAACCATGCTGGAACTTTCAAGCCGTTTGGAAAGCGCATCGCCCACCGCCACGCTTGGCCGTTGCCAAGCCAAGTCGCAGGCCACGCGCCAGCGCCTTGACATGTCCATGACTCAATTGCTCGCTCGTTCACTGCGCCATACGCAAGCCATGCACGCGCAGCTTCAAGCAGTGGGTCCGCTTGGAACATTGGCCCGCGGCTATTCCATTACTCGGACAAGCGACGGAAAGTTGCTGCGTAGCGTCGCCAACGCCAAGCCAGGCCATGTCATTCAAACCATCTTGGCCGATGGCGAAGTGCAATCACGAATAGAGAAGGGCGGGTAGATTTCCATCATGGCAAAGACATCAAGCAATCAAAACAGCGTCGCTCATGGACAGACAGCCAGCGCCGACCCGACGATTTCTACATTGGGTTACGAGGACGCCATGAGGCAACTTGAATCCATTGTGGAGCAATTAGAAAACGGCTCTATTTCGCTGGAGGAAAGTTTGAAGGCCTTTGAGCGCGGACGCGCCTTGTCCAATCATTGCCGCGGCATTCTTGATAACGCCACCAAGCGAATTCAAACGTTGACCGCCGACGCATTGAGTAAGTCGGAGCCGGAATAATCAACTAGTGATGAATGAATTTTTAGAGCGATTGATTTTGTTCTTGCCGCATCTCGCGCAAGGTTTTTTTATATTCGCGGGAGGCGCATGCGTTGGCAGCTTTATCAATCTCATCGCGTGGCGCCTGCCGCGCAACCAGGGAATTATCCACCCCGAAAGCCGATGCGGCGCGTGCGGCCGTTCCTTGAAGTGGTTTGAAAATATTCCCGTGTTGTCGTGTTTGATTTTGCGCGGACGTTGCCGCACCTGCGGCACCAACTTTGGCTTTGAACATCTGGCGGTTGAATTGACCGTGGGCGCGTTGTTCTGCGTCACCTATCTCATGTTGTATGCGGGTCCATGGAGCTTTCCAGCGGCGCAAGAAACTTGGTGGTGGACCCGCAATGGACCCATCGCGACCCTGCCAGCTTTGCTCGCTATTTTGATGTGCTGGGCAATGCTGGCCACCGTGTCGCTGATCGACGCGCGCACTTTTTATGTTCCAATTCGCATGACCGCGGCCGCCACCGTTGGCGCGTTTGTGTTGTGGCGCATGCAAGCGTTGGTGCCCTCCATTGCGCAGGAATTTGAGCGCGAACGCTGGGGCATGGAGATTCTTTCAACGCGGCTTTGCATCGCATCCGTGGCCGCCATGGTTGGGCTGCTGGTGTCAGGCGTGCTGCTGTGGCGCGGCGTGATCCCGCGCAGTTGGATTGACTACGAGCAGGAATATATTTCACCGCGCGTGATTCGGTTTGAAATGCTCAAGGAGACTCTTTTTTTGTTGCCCATTGTTGGCGCGTTCGCGTTTGGCTATTGGCTTGGTCAATTTGAAAGCATTCAGGCGCAATGCCAAGCCGCGACTTTTGGCGTGTACGGGTTGTGCTCGTTTGGATTTCTTGCGGGCGGGGGAATTATTTGGTTCACGCGTATTTTGGCGTCCATTGCATTTGGCAAAGAGGCCATGGGCCTGGGCGATGTGCACATTCTGGGCGCGGCGGGCGCGGCACTGGGCTGGAAGATTGTGACGATCAGCTTCTTTCTGGCGCCATTCATCGCGCTTCTTTGGCTCGCCATCTCTGGCGGACTCAACCGAATCCTTGGAAAAGAAAAGCGTGAAATCCCCTACGGTCCATATTTGGCGTTGGCATGCATGATTTCATATTTGGGCAATCCCTGGATCGAACCGTTCCTGCGCGCGCTGCTTGCTCCCACGGCGCAATAAATTCCACCCATTCTCCATTCTGCGCTTGACAAATGATGGCGTTGCGTTTGCACTGCCACTACAAATCAAATTAGAGTTCGTTTGATCATGTCACAGGGACACGTTCAGGGCTCGCACATATGGAAGGATTACGCATTATGAAACCAACTCGTTTAATTTCACTACTCGCACTTGTCGCCGCCACCACATTGGTAGGGTGCAAGAACAATCAGAGCACAGTCGATGAGCTCACAACCGAAAATGAAAGTCTTCGCAAGCAACTCGATGATCGTAATGCGGCGTTAGAAGCCTCCGAGCGCGAGCGGCAAGCCGCTCTTGCACGCGCCGATGAATCCGACAAGAACAAGTCAGGCGCGACAGGCGACAAGAATTTCGTGGGCATTGAGGGCGTCACTGCCAATCAAATTGGCAACGAATTGCATGTCAGCATTGAAGGCGATGTGTTGTTTGATTCTGGCAAGGCCGCGCTCAAGGACAATGCCAAGAAAAGTTTGGACAAGGTTGCCGCCATCTTGAAGGAAAAATATCCTGGCAAATATATTCGCGTGGCCGGTTTCACGGACACCGATCCAATCAAGAAGTCGGCGTTCAAGGACAATTATTATTTGGGTTTCGACCGCGCTTATTCCGTGCGTGAATACATCATCAACAAGGGACTCGATGGCAAAGTGATTTCACTTTCTAGCTTTGGTCCCGATGTTCCCTTGAAGACCAAAGCGCAAAGCCGCCGTGTTGAAGTGATCGTGGTCGGCAACTAAGCGTTAGACATTTCCTATGCGATAGCCAAAGTGGTCCGATTCATGCGAGTCGGGCCACTTTTTATTGGCGCGCGACGCGCGTTGATGCGCAGCAGCGTGAATGAAGATTTGGCGGCAAGTGGATGGCTTAGAAGCTCACTCCCAAGCCTTCCTCCTTGATCTTGCGGATCAGCAATTGCAAATCACGCATGGTCATTTCTAATCGCCGCGAAGCGTCCGAAAGATTTTCATATAATTCTGGATCGCTCATCAATCGGCCAACGCTTCCCTCGCCATCGGTCGCCTTCTTGGCAAGCGCGCGAATTTCATCCAGCGCCGCGGTCAAGCCCGCAAAGGCCGGCGCCACTTGCTGAAGCAATTCATGGGAATCACTTTGCAACTGTGCTGAAAGTTTGGTTATGCCTTCGGCCGTGGCCGTGGCTTGCGTGATTAAATCATTGGCCTTCCAGACCGCGCTCTTGAAATCGGCGCGCAGTTGTTCATCGCCAAGCCACTCCTGCGCGCCCGCCACCACGCGTTCCACGCCAACGCCAATAGCGTCTAGTCGATCGGTGATCGTGGTAAACCGCGCCACCAACATCACTGGCTTGGTGGGGTCGATCAAGCCAGCGCTCTTGTCATAGTTGGCGGGAATCTTTAAATCTATTTTGCTTGATCCACTGATCAAGCCCGCGCTAATTTTGGGCACAACACCAATGGGCAAGCGCGCCCTCTCATGAATAGAGAGCGTCAAGCGCACCGGATTGGCCTCCATGGGCTCAATGGTAATGGAGCTGATTTGTCCGACCACCACGCCTTCAAGCATCACTTGGCTGCCTTCGCGCAATCCCGCGGCGCTATTGGCCTGTACAGAAATTGAATAGCTCTTTTGAAAGAGCCAGGTGAGCTCGCCAAATAAAAGCAGCATGAACGCAAACCCAATCAGCGCAATCATGGAGCACAAACCGACAATAAAATCTCGGGAGGATGATTTCATAGATTGATTCCCATGGTAGAGGCATGGATGGCGCAATGCGCGCTTGAATTATGCCTCAATTTGCGCCAGCTCCTCGGGACTTGCCTTGCCTTTGAGAAAGCGCGAAACCACCAGCAATTTCGATTGGCGTAATTGCTCTGGCGTACCGGCCAGTTCAACCCTTCCATCATGCAGCATGATGATGCGATCGGCCACTTTGAAGGCGCTGGCCAAATCATGCGTGACCACGATGCTGCTGATGCTGAGTTCGCGCGCCAACTTCATGATGAGCTCGTTGATCACGTCGCTGGTGATGGGATCCAGTCCAGTGGTGGGTTCGTCATACAGCACCACTGCGGGTTGCATGACAATGGCGCGCGCCAGTGC
>SYAC01000063.1 GCA_005787685.1 Planctomycetia bacterium | reverse complement strand
TTGCAACGGCCACTCAACACAATAGAAAACGCAGCTGGTTGGTTCACCTATAACATTGAAGGAGAGGAACCCAACATTCAATTGGCCCCATTCCTGTCTGTTTTCAACGACACGGCCATGCGCGAGTTGTTTGATGTGAACAATTGGAAAGGACAAAGTTTTACCAGAGAATGGGCGCCTCCATGCGCCAGCCTTGCGATCGGTCGCTCCCGCATGAACTGCGACCAATCGAAGTACATAAACCAATTTGGCGAAAAAATTTATTTCAATCGCTACACGGGTCGCGCGGAGACCATGAAACGATGAACCGCCGCGCCTTCAGTTTGGTTGAGCTCATCATCGCCATCTTTATTCTTGGCATTGGCATGATCTCCATTGCCGCGCTGTTTCCAGCTGGCATTAAGCAGCAGGAGATCGCGGAGGACGATGTCTACGGACCGCTGGTTGCCAAACACGCCATGGAATTGCTGCGCACGCGCTTGAGGCAAGAGGACTTTGGCTGCTTTGAAGATTTCTCGTCGGACACTACTACGGTGTGTGATCCAATTCCACTTCAAAGGAGCACCAATATCGCAAACACAATTCCCAAAGATTGGATTTGGAAACGACCAGGATTTATCACCGTCGATGATCCTGTTTCAACTGGGTGCGATGAATCCGGCATGTACGATATATTTAGTTATTACCGAACGCGCAATCAAGTGGGGGGCTCGCGAACTTTCACAAAGCCAGACTTGCCGCCGGTATTCAGCGCCTCGACGCTGTTGTCCGACATCCCCGAAACATCCAGTGCTCGACATCGTCTGTTTGGAATTCCGTACAACCGTCAGTTGTATGACGAGCAATTCGATGTCTCAAAACCAAACTACGCCTGGACCTACGCCCACAATGGAATTCCCGCCTCTGGATCGGTTCCAAATGGAAACAATCTTTCCGGCAACGCTCTGCGCGAACCCGCGGTCTTTATCACCCAGCGCGAACGCTATTGGCCCATGCCCGCCAACGCGGTCGGTACCACACCCACGCCAAAATATGTGTGGGACTGCATGTTCCGCAGATTCAATGGGCGCATATTGGTGGGCATGTTTGTGTACCGCGTTCTACCCGCCAACGGTCTGCGCGGCGGTAATTACGCCTCGAACAACGGCCAACCCATGGGTACTCCGTATGTCAGCGCGCAAGTGACCACTTCGATTGACCCCATCTATGCGCCAAAGATTGGCAACTACCCACCCATTCCACAGTGGGTTTCAAGTCGGTCTCAAATGGGAAACTTATCCCGCAACGCAGGCGATGGCGCCAACAATGTTTGGGGAGCAGGCGGTATTGATGCGAGAGTTGGCAGCAGTTTGAATTCTGCCAAGTACAGCCCCAATCGTGACGATTGCGGAGTGCCTGGAACGGGACCAACCACCCCAACGCTGACCGATCCAACCGCGCTGACATATGCCGAAACTTGGCAACAACCTGGCCAATGGATGATTGATCAATACAACAATGTGCACCATGTGGTTGAAGGCAGGCGCACACACGATGACGGTCCAGTGATCTTGGCCAAGCCTGTTCCACGCCAACCCTATTCAAATTCACTCTTTGACGCCAGCAATACAAATGAGCGGAATGTAAACACCGCGGGCAATAAAACTGTTCCTGTTCCACCAGCCATTGACTCCGCGCTACTTGCCACGCCAGGCTCTGGCGGCGATGGCGTACTTGGCATTCAAGATTTGTGGTTTGTTCCTCCTTATGACGCCAACGGCAATCAACTGCTTCCGGTATTTGCCTGCGTGGAGGAACTTTAATGTCGCGACGCGCATTCACATTAATTGAATTGCTGGTGTCGCTGTCCGTGTTGTTGGTTGTCATTATCGCCACCGCACGAATATTTGGAACCACCAGCAAAGTGGCGGCCATTGGAGAAGCCAGCGCCGACTTGCAAGCCACCGCCACCGCAGTGGAGAAAATGATCCGCGGCGACATTGAGCGCATCGCGCGCGACGGCATGTTGGCCATTCAATGCGTGGCGGTTCGCAACGATGTGAATCGAATACCCACAAATCCCCAGGCGCCCTTACTGAATCCCACGATTGCATTGACTGATTTTGTGCGCTGTGACCAATTGGTGTTCTTTGGTCGTGGGCGTGAAACAAGTCAAGTGTATTTGGGCACGCGCGGCGGTTCGAGGTCTGATCAAGCCTACGCGGTGAGGGTATTTGCCTCAGACCCAATTACAATTACCCCCGAGTTCACCTCGCAAGAGTTCATGGTTCGCATTGGACACGGCCTTCAATTTCCAACATTGCTTGTGGACAGCAATAATCCAAACTCTCGACCCGACGCGGATTTTTTTGACACCGCGAGCAAAGGAAACCCACCAGTGCCTTGGATGTGGAGCGATAGGCCAGTCATGACCAGTTCGTACTTTGATGGCGCGGCGAATCAACTGAAATATATGGCGGGCCAACCAGAAGCCAGGCAGTGGACGCTGGCGCGCCAAGTTATTTTGCTGGCGGATGACGGCATCAACACCAATATTAAGCCCACTGGGAAAAATCTAACATGGTTCCACGCGAAGGAACAAACTGGCAGTGGTGGAATTTTCTCAGGTGGCATGACAGCCAACAGCGCCACAGGGATTGCGCAGTTCGGTACGAATGCGGGTGGAAGCCCCACTCCAGATCCAACCGCCACAAACTTTCTCATACCACAAGACCAATTGTTTCCAAACCGTGCGTTGACTTCTTCTCGTGTTGATATTGCCGCCACTTCAATTGCGGATTTCCGAGCGCTCATTGAACAAGGCGCGACCTCCGCTTATTTTTCCAAGGACTTTAATTTTGACTCGACTGGCCGCTTGCCGTGGTCTGACAGAGAGGCTCTAACGCCAAACTTATCTCTTGGCTACATCCGCAATAGAATTTACAACGCGCTTTTTGGAGCGCCCATTTTACCCAATGGTCGCACATCAAACGGATTGTGGGGCTATCCGCGCGCGGAAAAGGTTGCGCCAAGCATGAATCGCCTTGATGGCATGGTGGCTGGTCCACTGCTGGCGGGTAATTGCAGTTCCATACAGATAGATTGGACTTGGAGCACGGGTACCGCGCGATTTGAAAGTCCAGATGCAACGCCATTGCTGGCGGACCTTCCCGCGGCTCCAGTCCGTGCAAACAAACCTATCTTTGATGTTCCACTTGCAGGTTTAACAACGGTTCCTTGGCCGGTGCAACCATTTCGACAACTCAATTCAACGGAAACGGACCTGGTTCTACTTGATCCCGCAAACACTCCAGTCGACATCACCAAGAACGATAATCAATCAGAGACGAAGCAAACCTTGGGTCTCACTCGCGCCATTCCGTGGTTCGGATTACCTGACTCCATGTTTCCAATTTCTCAGCGCAATGGCGTAACGCGTTTGGCTGGACCATTGATCGCTGATATTCCATCTTCAATTCAGGGGCCTGCTTACGCCACACCCATTCGAGCCTTGACTCCATTGGCCGCCAGCCAAACTCTGAATCCCACCGCGACAGATATTGAAACCATTGCGATTGCTACTCCACCTATTGATTGCGCGCGCATTGAAGGGGTTGGTCCAATTTTACGACCACTGTCAAATTCGATCCAGGTTTACAGTTACCAAGCCATCTTTGGTCCAAATGGCGACAAGCCATACAAAGAAGTTCGAGTTCCTAGTGGCACCAAGCGCTTGCTGAGAAATGATTACACGCCATGGCCAACCGCGTTGCGTTTCACCATAACCCTGCATGATCCAAAGTTGGCGCTGGCACAAGGGCGCGTGTTTCAATTTGTGGTGGACCTGCCAAAGGCGAATCAATAATGAAGCAAACCATGAAATCTGCGGCGAATAAAGCCATAAAACCAGTAATTTGCGCTGACTCCATGTTCATCCACGCAGAATGCACGCACTGGCGCCGCGGCAACGCCTTGGTGTTGGTATCGGCCATGTTGGTGCTGTTGGTGCTTATCGCAACGGCGTTCTTGTCGCGAACGCAATCGCAGCGGGAAACCTCCGCCGCCATGCAAAATGGAAGCGGTGATGACCGCCGAATTGATTCGATCAAGAAACAACTGGCGTCTGAAATCGCCATGCACTTGTTTGCCAAGCCCATTGATCCAAGTGGCACAGCCAATTACATCGGTGGCGACAGCGCCGGCAATCGCATTCCACCTGGCTTGTACTCAGTTCGCTATGGCGTGAGTAAGGGGGATCAACTGAGCAACGTTGTGGACCCGTCAAGGGACCCCGCAAGCAACGCAGCGCTTGTGCTGGGAACTGACAATTTTACAGATGGATACAACTTCGCTCCCTACAGCGTTATTCCATGGACTAATTGGCCGGACTTTCTTAGTCCCACCAGCACAGTTTCAGGAACTCGATTCAATGTCACTGGCGAAGCCAACGGCAACCCCTTGGGCAACCCAGGCTTTGGCGATACGCGTTGGTTGCGCAGCACGGAGCCTGTTCGCAAAACCAAAAATGATGTTGCCTCGCCTGGAGAACCTGGATTGTTTCCCGAACCCAACGGCGATCGCTTCAGCCATTGGCCACACTTGTCGTGGTTGCCTACGCCTGCCAACGGATATCGAGTTGTGAAAGACATTGCGGACATAGAATCGACTCTGTTGCAAGGCGCCATGAATCAGCCAACCAACGACGGATTTGGAACGCCCTATGAACAATGGTTGCCTGATGTTGTGCCAACTCCAATCCCTCAAGCGGGAACTGATCCATTGGCGGACAACACCGCATGGGTGACCGCGTTCAAGACAAGACGAGACGCCTGGTTCACGCGCAGTGGCTATCAATCGGCGGTGTTAAACGCGAACGCGGCGCTGACGCTTCCAAACTTTTTCAAGTTGGATGACCCACTGGGTGTTGGACGCACGCTGAATCCGACAGCCAAAGGCGTTCCCAAGAGCGACGAGTGGATAGAAAATACTCCACGCAACATTGTGGCGCGCACCTTCACCGACAGCGATGGGGACGGCTTTACCGACAGCTTTTGGTTCTTAGCGCCCGTGGGAAAGGAACGCAATGTTCGCACTATTGTTGGCGTGAGTGTGATCGACAACGCCGCCATGGTGGACTTAAATGTGGCCACGCGCGCCGACAGGCGCACCACGGTTGGGTTTACTCCCTCGGATATTGCGCTGGTGACAAGCGAGCCGGAAGGCTCACCCGATGACAAAGCGCCATCAAATAAAACGCAAACCGACACTCTTGTTGGGTTGTTCGATAATCCATTTAACCAAACACTAAATTCTTATGACAGTGACAATGATGTTGATGGGTTTAGTAGTCCGCCCCAATTTCGTGTGCAATTTGATCCCTATCGATGGGCGGGATATCCAACCTATTACGACATCAGCAAACCTGCGGGCACACACGACGCTGGTCAACCAAGTTTCTTACAGGCGTTGGGTTTGCGTTCAACCACTGGGACGTGGAACGATTATTTCTATGGCCAGCCAGCTAGTACGGGCCTAATTCCACCAGTTACCACTGAACCTTTCATTGGCGACATGTATGACATGTATGGACCAACTGGTCCCGCGCGTCCCGATCAAGAAGATCCGCAATATCGATTTTCAACTGCGGCCAATAATTTTAGGGCGGCGCTTCCCAATCAACCATTGGTGCGTCCAAGTGAGCGCGTGCGTTGGTTCAGATCGGCGGCCACTGGTCAGGGCGCACTTTTTGC
>SYAC01000062.1 GCA_005787685.1 Planctomycetia bacterium | reverse complement strand
TTTTCAGCGGCTTCCTTCAGGCGTTGCAAGGCCATGGCGTCCTTGCGCACATCAATGCCTTCCTTCTTGCGGAATTCTTCGGCGATGAAATCGATCAAGCGTTGATCAAAGTCGTCGCCACCCAGGTGGCCGTCGCCATTGGTGCCCATGACTTCAAACACGCCGTCGCCAATATCCAAAATGCTGACGTCAAATGTTCCGCCGCCCAAATCAAATACGGCAATGCGGCCGCTCTTTTTCTTCTCTAAACCATAGGCCAGCGCCGCGGCGGTTGGCTCATTGATGATGCGCTCCACTTGCAGGCCAGCGATTTCACCAGCGTCCTTTGTGGCTTGGCGCTGACTGTCGTTGAAATACGCGGGCACGGTAATAACCGCGCGATCCACTTTCTCGCCAAGATAATCTTCCGCCACTTTCTTGAGCTCTTGCAAGATCATGGCGCTAATTTCGGGCGGGGTGTATTCCTTGCCGCGAATTTCCACCTTGACCAAATCTTGAGGGCCACCGGTGACCGCGTACGGCACCATCTTCTCTTCGCCTTCCACTTCGCTATGACGGCGACCCATGAAACGCTTGATACTGAACACGGTGTTCTTGGGATTGGTCACCTGTTGATGGCGCGCGGGTTGGCCAACCAGTCGCTCGCCCTTTTCGGTGAATCCCACCACGCTTGGGGTTGTGCGACTGCCCGAAGCGTTAATCAACACTTTGGGTTGACCACCCTCCATGACGCAAACGCATGAGTTTGTTGTTCCTAAATCAATTCCAATAATTTTTCCAGCCATTGTTGTGTTCCATTTCTGTCCACGAATTTTTGGGGACAATTGCATAGTGCAAGAGCGATGCCAAACATAATAGAATCCAATTCCCTACAAGAGAAAGCCCATTCAATTGGGCTTGGCAAGCCGATAGAAGTGTCATGTCGCCTAAAATTCAAATTTCGACCTGTCCATGCCATCCAAGCGCTGCCAAAGCGGCACCCGCGGAATTTTTGGCATGACCAAGGAGGTTGTTCAAACTCAAGAAGCGCCAATTTCCAAAGCACCCCGTACGGGTTGGGATTGGGCCGCCATTGCCTTAGATGCCGCGTGGTTCAGCTTGTTCACAATCTGGTTCATCGGGCGAATCTTTGGGGACAGAAATAGTCTGGTGCAGTGGATTTCCTGGATTCCAACTCTGGGCTTGGTTGGATTTGGGTGCGTGTGGCTGGCCTGTCGGGCGGGGGATCGTCGCCGACATCGCTTGCGACGCTGGGGCGGATTGGCGTGCGCTGCCTTGGTGGTTGGCGCCGCGTTGCGTGGAGATTTTAAGCCGTGGGCAAATCGAGTCGCTCCATCAACCCAAGATATTCGCATTGTGCAGTGGAACACGGATCATCCAAGCGGTAACGATCCACGCAGCATGACGGCGCTTGCGAATATTCGCGGGCAGTACGCTACGGATTTATTTTTAATCAGCAACCGCGGTTCAATCACCACGCAAGAATGCGTTCAACAGTGGGCTGGTCCAAGATTTTTCAGCGCTGGCGCTGGACCATTTGCATGCGTGACAGCGTTTCCTATTGAAGAGGCCCGTGTCATTGCCGTTTCTGGTCAAGGCTTTGACATGGTGTGGTTGGCTAAGTTCGTTGTGCGTCCACCAGCATGGAATGGGCAAGCGCTGCGCATTGCCATGGTTGATTTGCCGAGCAAGCCAACCTTGTCGCGTATGCAGGTGGCGCAGCAACTTGCTGCCGCCATTCGTCGCGGTGATCTTGGCGCGGTGGATATTGTGGCCGGGGATTTCAACGCGCTTCCTGGCAGTCTGATTCTGTCGCGGGTGTTTCCAACATTTCACGATTCATGGACGGAGGCTGGTTCTGGATTACGCGCTTCTTGGCCGAGGCTATTTCCACTGTGGTCCATAGATCATGTGCTGCTTGCACCAGACATGCGCGCTGTTTCAAGCGTCACAATCAACCCCGGAGTTTCCAAACATCGTATGAATGTAATATCGCTGCGACCGCTGTAAATCAAGCCAATTAGCGGTCAACTTCACTTTGAATTTTGGTCCAGATTTCTGAAAATCGATCGTTTGTAACTTCATCCGTCATTCGCGATATGAAATTGGGATTCAGAAACTTTTCATTGTAGAGCCAACGAACTTCCCCGCTATTGCTCAGGCTGTTGCTTCCTTTGAGGTGGTTGAAATCCGACTTGGAGCGTAAACCGTCAGTCAAAATAACATTGTTGCCAGGTGAATTGAAAGGGATTCTCAGGCCATTTTTTATGTCACGCCCGCCAGCGTATTGATAGTTGCAAAATAATTGGCGAACTAAATTGACGGGAGACAAGGAATTGTTTGAGTGCTCTAAATCTTGTTTATATCGCTCATATGAATGCTCGCCATGATGGGATGGGCAGTACAAACATTTGCAATTATCAAGATAAGAACCCATGCTTTTATTGCGCCATAAAAGACCAAGACCATCCCACTCTTGATTGGCTTTGGGTCCGTAATCTTTTGCGGTGATTGCCATAGTGTCTTTGAAATTTTTGGTGTCGTGCGGAATACTGGACGGCATGTATTGGCGACTATTCAGGCGATCGATGGCGTATCCATTTATGCCGTAATAAATTGAGCGCATGTTGTTGGCGCACATTAATTTTTCCGCGCTAGCACGCACGCTTTTGACCGTTGGCATCATGATGCCAGATAAAAGCGCGATGATTGAAAGTGTGACGAGAAGTTCAACCAGACTAAAGCCAGCCGACGATTGGACGAGTCGGAAGGAATGGGTCAAAGATGTGTATTCGGTTTTTTTCATCCGATAACAGCCTTCATTCACGAGAACAATCTCGCACCCTATCCCAGTCTCACAACACTATCTTGACACATATTTTATAAAAGTACAAATTATTTTCAAATTCTTCGTGACTTTTCCAAAAACCGTATTAGGTTGTCTTTAACGTTGGTCCTAATTCAGGGACCCTCGCACAACCAGGAGGAGTGGAAATGACCTTTCAATCAGGCGAAGAAGAGTGGGTTTTTATGTCGAAAGTTGCTTCAGGTGATGAAGCCGCAATCGCTGAGTTATATGATGCATTTGGGGCTTTAGTGTTCAAATCTGCGCGTCAAGTTTTGACGCGTCGCGCCGAAGCCGAAGATGCCGTTCAAGAAATTTTTATCCAACTTTGGAAGACGGCCGATCGGTTCGACTTCCGAAGAGCGCGATTAGTGACTTGGGTGATGTTGCTCACCCGGCGTCATTTAATTGACAAATTGCGTCGCAAGAGTTCTCGCCCAGAAACCCTTGGTTTTGAAGCGGATAACGGCAGTTTCAAGCAATTGAATGAGCGTGCGAGCCATGCGTCACAGCCAATGGCGGTCAGCGAAGGGAACCAAGCGATTCGAGCCAAGATTGCTGAATTGCCAGAATTGCAACGCGAAGTGATAGAGCGTGCCTATTTGAAGGGGCACACCCTTCGTGAGGTCAGCGAGCAATTAAATGTGCCGCTTGGAACCATTAAAAGCGCTCTGAGCCGCGGTTTGAGCCGCATGCGTGAGCGAATGAATGATTCCATGGAAGAAAGGGCTTAATTCGCCGTTTTCATTTATGAAATTTGTTCGTCTCTGGTTGTGAGAGCAAATCTGTAAATAATCACCTGCGAGGGCTTTGCCTCGCAGGTTTTATTTTTAGGACATTGGCGGTGATTGGGTTTGTACTTTCATACCCTGTGTTTATGCCATTTTTTAGGCGAAAATTCATTATAAATAGTAATTGTTTAAAAACTTAAATTTATTGCAGCCTAGAGGTCATCGGTTGCGGATATGCCATTGATAACGAGGGAGTGGCAAGGGTCGTTGAACGACTTTTGCGTATAGGTTTGCTCCTCGTAAGTGGTCTAAGTTGGACTGCAGGGGCCTACCTTAAGGGTGCTTGTTGTATCACTATGATGCAGCAAATAAATTAGGTTAAAGGGCTTTAACTCCTTTGCCGATGGAGATTGAACCAATGACTACTCCTGAACCAATGCGACGAGATGAACTACTTGAGATGGCTTCTTTAGATGCCTTGGGCATGCTTGAGGCTGATGAAGCCGCATATTTCAGCCGAAGCTTTCTGGACGCGCCTCGTATGGTGCAAGACGAAATTCGCGCTTTGCAAGCCAGCATTGCCTCTGATCTTCAATTGGTGTCGGATGAGGAGCCACCTGCGTTTCTGCGCAACAAGGTTATTGGCGCGGTTCTTGCCGAAATTGATGACGCGAGCCAGGGACTTGCTCCCATCGCAACCATTGGCGCCTTGCGCAACACGCGCACTGAACAACAAACCGAAACAAATCAACTTTATGATGTTGAGCAACACCTGCAATTTGAGCGCCGTGCGATTCGTGTGCGTTCAATGAACCGCTCGCTCATGGCGTGGCGCGCCGCGACTGTGGGTTTGGCGGCGTCGCTTCTGGCCACATTCATGTGGGTTACGGTTATTGCCAACAAAGCCATGGACTCCAATCGCATGGCCTTGAACCAATGGACTGAAGCCGAAGTCATTCAGGAATTGGGAACCAATTTTAGCCAGTTTCTGGCCAATCCATGCCAGACTGTGTCATTGGTGGCGGCCAACAACGAGAACATGGCAGGTGTTCTTTATGTCAATCTTAAGACGAATGAATCATTCCTAATTGGCTTTGGTTTGCAGACCAACAAGGATTACATCGTCCGCATAAATAAGAAGGATGGATCAAGCCTGCAGATGGGCAAAATCATCGGTGGCAGCAAGATCACGGGTGGATTGTTAATGGCCATGGATATGAGCCAAATGCAGTCTATTGAGGTGCGTGACGATCAAAATCAAATTGTGTTGCGCAAGGCCTGATCCGCAATTCGTCCCTTTAAAATTTACAATTCCAAGTCGGGCATTCAACAAATTTGAACGCCCGACTTTCTTTTTGCCATGCGTTACCTTGTAGGCATGGTGATCTGGTTCAATGGTTCGTTTCTTGGTGCCGACAACGCAAAGCTTTCGCCGCTTGACGCGGGCTTGCAACATGGAGTTGGCTTGTTTGAAACATTACAGGCGCGCAACGGGAAGGTGTTTCGGCTGCAAGATCATTTGCAGCGACTACGCCGCAGCGCCACGGAGCTTCAATTGATGAGCTCGCTGCATATTGAACCGCTAGCACAGGCGGTTGGTGAGGTGTTGAAAAAGTGGGGTGACAGCGACGCGCGTGTTCGTATTACTTTGACTGGCGGCGTGGTGAACATGTTGCGCGCCGCGCGCGAGGCGGCGCCAGTTGAGAAGCCAAATACGCCCGAACCCGCTCCGGTGCGGACCGATCCAACATTATTGATCGTGGCCAGCGCGGCCACCCCATTTCCCGTGGAGTTGTTTCAGCGCGGCGTGGGCGTGATGGTGTCTGATCAAAGAGTTTCCAATTCTGATCGCTTTGCGGCGCACAAAACATTGGCGTACTGGCCGCGCTTGTTCGCTCTGCGGCAAGCGGCGCAAAGTGGGGCCAGTGAGTCGCTTTGGTTTGACACGCGCGGCCATTTGGCGTGCGGTTGCACCAGCAATGTTTTTCTTGTCAAGGGCGGCGAATTACTCACGCCGCCAGCGGGGGACGAGGACAGCGCGAGTCCGGTGTTACCTGGAATTGCGCGTAAGACGATCATGGAGATCGCGCACGCCCAAGGCGCGCGGGTGCGCAGCCAGGCGCTGCTGATCGACGATGTGTTGAGCGCCGACGAATGTTTTTTAACTAACGCCGCGTGGGGCGTGTTGCCGGTGGTGCGCGTTGAAAATGCCAAGATTGGCTCAGGCATACCAGGGCAATTGTCGGGGCAACTTCGTGAAGGCTGGCTGCAGCTGGTGGCCGCGCAATGTCCCGCGCCAGCGAATTAAGCCTGTGATTGTGGACAACCTGGAAATTATTGGAGCCGACGCGCCAGGTGATTACCATGGCTTTGTCCGTTGATCCATACTTCAAGAGGAACTTGAGTGCCCGACAATATTCACGCTAGCCAAACCCCGCAGTTTGTTCATCTTCACTTGCATAGCGAGTACAGCTTGCTTGATGGTGGCAATCGCATGGAGCCATTGGTCAAGCGCGTGAAGGAATTGGGTATGGACGCCGTAGCCTTAACCGATCACGGCAACTTGCATGGCGCCGTTGAATTTTACAACGCGGCGCGCGAGGCTGGCGTGAAACCCATTTTAGGAATCGAGGCCTATGTCGCGCTGGGCGATCGCGGTGATCGCACGCACACGGGCGTGAAGGATGGTGGATTTCATCTTGTGTTGCTGGCGGAAAATGTGGCGGGTTGGCGCAACTTAATGAAGTTAAGTTCCGACGCGTATCTCAATGGCTTTTATTACAAGCCGCGCATGGACAAAAGTACATTGGAAAAATGGGGCCAAGGCTTGATCGCCATGAACGGACACTTGGGCTCAAGCATTGCCTTTCATTTGAGTTTGTTCGCGCAAAATCAAGATGAAAAGCATTGGCAAGACGCCCGCGCCGAAGCCCTGTGGCACGCCAAGAACTTCGCGCAGAATGAGCGCGGTGAGCCGCGCTTTTATATTGAACTGCAGCGGCATAATCAGGATCAATGGCGCATTGATCCGCTGTTGCAAAAGTTGGCGAAGGAATTGAAATTGCCGGTGGTGTGCGACAATGACGCGCATTTTTTGCGCCAAGAAGATCATGACATGCATGACACGCTGTGCTGCATAAGCCTGGCCAAGAACAAGGACACGCCGGATCGCATGAGGTATCCGGAGCAGTTGTATGTGAAGAGCCCGGAGGAAATGGCCACGCTTTTTTCGGATGTTCCAGAGGCGCTGCAGAATGCGTGCCTGATTGCCAAGCGTTGCAATGTGGAGTTGCCGCATGGTGAAAGTCACGCGCCGATTGTGCGCGTGAAAAAAAATAAGCGCAACAAGAATTCCGAAGTCAGCGATGCCACGGAAATTTTCAAGGAATTTTGTCGCGCGTATGAATTGCAACCCTTTGACGCCACCAATGCCACCGACAAGGATCGCGCCGCTGCAAAGAAGGAGTGCGATAAGGCGTTGTATGAGTTGGCGGAGGCGGGCTTGGTGTGGCGCTACGGCGAGCATGGAGTGACTGACGCAATTCGAGCGCGCTGTGAGCGCGAGTTGAAAATTTTGGCGGACAAAAGCATCTCCGCGTATTTTTTAATTGTCTGGGATTTTGTGAATTGGGCGCGACAGCAAGGTATTCCGGCCATCGCCAGAGGCAGTGGCGTGGGAACCATGGTCGGGTTTGTGCTGGGGCTTTCCAACGCGTGTCCCGAGCGATTTGGGCTTCTTTTTGAGCGTTTTACCGATCCAGATCGCAACGAATATCCCGATATCGACGTGGACATGTGTCAAAACGGCCGCGCCCGAGTGCTGGAGTATGTGCGTCAGAAATATGGACATGTGGCGCAGATCATCACCTTTGGAAGATTGAAGGCGAAAGCCGCCGTGAAAGATGTCGCGCGCGTGATGGGTTTGACTCCCACGGATGGACAGCGTCTTTCTAATTTGGTGCCCGGGGAATTAAATATCACGCTCGCTGAAGCCATTGATCGCGAGCCCGAATTAAAAAATGCTATGCGAGCGGATCAGTTGATCAACAAAGTGTTGGAGCACGCGTTGGCGCTAGAGGGCCACGCGCGCAACGCCAGCATTCACGCCGCTGGCGTTGTGATTGCCACGCGTCCCTTGGATGAAATTGTTCCACTGTGCCGCGCCACGAGCGCGGGCGAGGAAGTGGTCACGCAATGGGATGGACCAACATGCGAAGAATCGGGTTTGTTGAAAATGGATTTTCTTGGATTGCGAACGCTGACCACCATTGAGCGTTGTCGCACCATGATTCGCGCAGCTTTACATGAGGACGCCATTTGGAGCGCGGTGGGGCGCGTGGTGGGCGATGGCGCAGCGCATCCGATTGATCTTGATCGTATTGTCACCAATGACCAGCGCGTTTTGTCGCTGTTTCGCCGCGGCGATACCATGGGTGTTTTTCAGTTTGAATCAGGCGGCATGCGCAAGTTGTTGGTGGACATGCAGCCTGATCGATTGGAGGATTTAATCGCGGCAAACGCCCTGTTTCGCCCCGGTCCTATGGACTTGATCCCCGATTTCAACGCACGCAAAAACAAGCGCCAACCCGTGCCCAAGTTGCATGATGTGGTGGATCGATTGACTGCCGAAACCTACGGCATCATGGTGTATCAAGAGCAGGTCATGCAGGTGCTGCATCAGCTTGGTGGCATTCCGCTGCGCGCCGCGTACACCATTATCAAGGCTATTAGTAAAAAGAAAACCGATGTGATTGAATCCGCGCGCGCTGATTTTGTTGCGGGGTCCCAGACGCGTGGAGTGGACTCGCAAGACGCTGCGAATTTGTTTGATTTAATTTTGCGTTTTGCCGGCTATGGGTTTAATAAGAGCCATTCAACGGGATATGCCATTGTCGCCTATCAAACAGCGTATTTGAAGACTTTCTATCCCGCATTTTATATGGCGGCGGTTCTGAGTTTGGAAAGTCAGGCGCGCAAATTGGAGGAGTGGGCTTTGTACTTGGAGGATTGCAAGAAATGTTTGTGGAGTGATTCCACTCAATCCAAGCCACACATTGGCGTTGAGGTTCGACCCCCCGATATCAATTTGAGTGAAAGTGATTTTGCCGTTGTCTTTGCAGATGGGGAACCCGTGGACGCCCTGCATGGACATGTGCGCTTTGGCTTGCAGGCGATTGCCGGTGCGGGCGAGTCCGCGGTGCGCGCCGCGGTGGAAGAACGCAATAAAAACGGCTTGTTTAAAGACTTTTTCGACTTCTGCGATCGCGCCGACACGCGCGCTATTTCAAAGGCGACCTTGGAGGCTTTGGTCAAAGGCGGTGCGTTTGATTCGCTGCACGGCGTGCAAGCGCGCGCCGCGTTGGTGGCTTCCATTCCAGAGGCCATTCGCTCTGGTCAAGAGCGCGCCAAAGATAAACGCAATGGCCAGCTGAGCATGTTCGGAGCATTCGATGAGGCGGCGCCGGACGCCAAGAAAGATTCCGCCTCCTCAATGCTGCAACAGGTTGCGCCGTGGGACCGAGCCACCATGTTGGCCATGGAAAAAGAGGCGATCGGTTTTCATGTGAGTGGACATCCGCTGGATGACTTTAAAGATGTGGTTGAAACATTTTGCACGGCGGACAGCCGCGCCGTGGCGCAAATGTCCGGTGATACGCCATTGGTGTTGGCTGGTGTTGTCAGTCGGGTGCGCGCCACGGTGAGCCAGAAGGGGCGTGATCCCGGCCGTCGCATGGCTATGTTGACTTTGTCGGATCGCTTTGGCCAAGTGGATGGCGTGATTTTTCCAGAGTCATTCGCCAAATATGGGGAATTCCTGCAGTCCGATCGCATTGTCGCGGTCATAGGCCATTTGGATCAATCGCGCGCGGAACCCAGCATTATCATGGATCGCGTCATTCCCATTGAGCGTGCGCAGGAATACCTGGCCACCAAATTAGAAATTCGTTTGCGCGCCCAAGTCGGACAAACCGACGCGCAGTTGCGCGGAGTATGGAACATGGTGGCGGGTGTGTTACGACAAGCCGCTGGTGGAATGCAAGCGCTTGATGGTCGGCCGGTGGATACATGGTTGCGTGTGCAACTGGAGGACGGCCGCGAAGTCGTCATGATGGCGCGCGGCTTGCGCGTGGTGCCCGATCAGAATTTACTTTCGCGCATGCGCGCCATGCTGGGGGACTTTGGTGAAGCCACTGTGCATGGTGGTTGGAATCCGCCGGGTAAAAAACCGCGCGCTTGGCAAGGCGCGTCGCGCAATTTTGAAGCCATGGCTTGAGAATGCGCGGCGGGTGGTTGCACGCGCTTGCCGGCAATTTCAATCAACCGCCCAACATGACGCTTTGCATGCGTTGTGCAACGCGCTCACGGGCACAATCGCCGAGCGTTCCAGTCCGAGCCGGCGCGCGTGTACACCACGCGATCGTGCGATCGGAATTTATTGCCCTGCCACAATTCAATGCGCTCCAATGCCACGCGGTAGCCACCCCAATGAGCGGGTCGAGGCACTGATTGATTGGCGAATGTGGCTTCAAATTCAGCTTGTTTTTGCTGCATGGCAGCGCGATTGGCGATTGGTTGGCTTTGGGCGCTGGCCCAGGCGCTGATCTGGCTTTCGCGCGGGCGCGTGAGCCAATACTTGTCGCTTTCCGCGTCGCTTGTGTGGGTGACCGCGCCCTCAATATTGATTTGCCGGCCAATTGGATCCTCGTCCCAATGAAAGAGCAGGGCCGCGCGCGCGTGCGCCGCCAGGGCAAGTCCCTTGCGACTTTCGCGGTTGGTGTAGAACACAGCGCCGCGATCGTCAAAGCCGCGCAACAACACAATGCGTGATGTCGGGTGTCCATTGGCATCGACGGTGGATAGCGTCATGGCGTTTGGATTGGCCAGCGGAAGTTTTTTGGCTTGCTCAAACCAATCTAGGCACGCCGCGACAGGGTCCAAGGGGGGCTGATCAAAATCAAAGTTGCTACTTGTCGCGGTCATTTTTTCCTTTCACGTTTTTGATGTCGGAGAGTCCAAATGTTTCCAGCCATTTCGCAACACTTTCATTATCGAGTTTCACATTGCGATTGGGTGTGTGTGCACGCGGATTTCGCCGAAGATCGCTCACTAGATGTTCCAAGAACGCGGCGCTTGAAAGAACTTTAGCGCCCCGACGCGCGGCGGTCTTTTTTACCGCGTGATCGGATGAGACCACAATATGTTGACGAGGATGGCTGGAACTTTCCAGCAGCGCGGCGATTCGATCATCGGCTGTTTGCGAGCCCGTCCAGATCAAAGTCACGAAACTGCCGTGCGAAAAAACTTGCCGGGAAGGTCTTTGCCCGTCGCACACCAGGGACACCTTTTGACGGCGGTAGCGGCTGCGCTCAATCCATGCCGCCAGGTTGGCGGGCTCTGGACCAGCCAATTCAGGCGGTAAAACCCCTGTGACATGCAGCACATTCAGGGTGTCGACTAAGAGGGGCATGGGGTCATTATGGCTCAAAAATCATAAGTATGACCGCTTGCGACAAAGGCATAAAACGGTCATGATGTGTGGCTCTTTCACTTTAACCCACAAAGGACGACTGAAACTATGGCGATACGTACGAAGGCTAGAGCTGGTGAATCCGCGGAACAACTTCTGCGACGTTTCAAGAAAATCTGCGAGAAGGAAGGTCTGACCAAAGAGGTCAAGAAGCGCCAGTACTACGAGAAGCCTTCCGAGCGCAAGCGCCGTGAAGTGCGTCGACCTCCTCCGCTTGAATTGGTTCGACCGGGCGCTGCGACTGGCCGTGAAGGCAGCGCGGGCGTGAAAGCCGGATCCAAGGGCAAGTCATTCAAGAGCGCTGGTGACCGTGGCATGTCGCGAGGTCGCAGCGAGTGACCACTGAAGTTTCTTCCGCAAGCCTGACGCAGGCCGCGAAGAATGTTGCGCAGCCCGTGAGCCTGTCCCGTTCGCAAAGTCAAGGCGATCCCAAAACCATTCGCGCTTTCGCGATTGAATTGGCGCTCTTGTCATTTGAGTTGAAGTGCGAGCAAGTGGTGGTGATCGATGTGCGTGGGCGCAATCAACTGTGCGAGTATTTGGTGATTGCCAGTGGCACAAGCGATCGGCAAATGAAGTCGGTGTCCGATCAGTTGAAGGCATTTGGGGCGCAGCATGGTTCGCCGCGCTGGAAGCGCGATCGCGACACCAATGGGACATGGATTGCCGCTGATTTTGTTGATGTGGTGGTTCATTTATTCGAACCAGGCCAGCGCGCTTGGTATGACCTTGAGGGAATGTGGGCTGACGCGCCGCGCGTGGAATGGCGGCGCAATGCGCCAGCCAAAGCCAATCAAACAGCGGATAACACCTCCAATTCGACGCCCGGCAAGTCCGCGCTGCACATGATGCCCGTTGTGGATTCATCCGCAGGCAAAGTTGCCGGCACAAAGGTAACGACCAAAAAAGTGTCCAGCAAGAAAGCGTCGGCCAAGAAAGTTCGCGGCACGAAATCCACCATGAAAAAGCCGGCGAAAAAGAAAGTTTCCACCGTTCAGAGCGCGTCGACCAAGTCCAGCAAGAAGTCCAGCAAGAAGTCAAGCAAGAAGTCAAGCAAGAAGTCAAGCAAGAAGTCAAGCAAGAAGTCTTCTAGCCTGTAAATCGATTGATCGAGCGAGCCCTTCCAGATTTAAGGCCATGGGGCTGGAATCAACGGGATTTACCATCTCCAGAGAGCGGCAAGATTGGGGCGGATTATTTCTTTCCCGGGCGAGACGCGTCGCGGCCGTATGAATTGGAAATTGGTTCTGGCAAGGGAACTTTTTTAGTTCAAGAAGCCACGCGTTGTCCCGAAAGGGATTTTCTTGGCGTTGAAAATGCCGGCGAATTTTTTCGTCACTCCACCGATCGCGTGAGCCGGCATGCGTTGAAGAATGTCCGCATGTTGTACGCCAACGCGGTGGAGTTTGTCACGCACTGGGTTCCCGATCGTAGTGTGGCAATTATTCATTTATATTTCAGCGATCCCTGGCCCAAGCCGCGCCATCACAAGCGCCGTGTGTTGCAGCGCGCTTCGTTGCAGCAATTTCACAGGGTTTTACAAGCGAATGGTGAAGTTCGTCTCGTCACGGATCACGACGATTTATGGAAGTGGTACGAGGAATTGCTCCAGGCGTCCCAAGATCTATTCACGCGCCAGGAGTTTGCGCCGCCCGCCAGCGCGGGCGAAGGCGAAGTGGTGGGAACAAACTTTGAGCGTAAATATCGCCGCGAGGGTCGGCCATTTCATTCGGCGACGCTGATCAAGCGCGCATAATGTTTTCACCTGTCGATCGACTCCGGGTGTGGTTGTGCCATGGATTCACACACGCGTTCAAGGCGCGCACGACTTAGGTGTTTGCAACTGGGCGTTTCCAGCCCGATTCAGGATCGCGTTCAAGCGTGCGTTTGGCTTGTGTGGAGCAAGGTTTGCACACCCGTACGGTTGTCCGATCGGGCGGAGATTGTGCGGGGGCGGTAATGCTCCAGGCGGGTTCCTTGCGCGCCTCCAAACACATGGTGCAAAGATCGCCACAAATTGGCTCCACGTCGTTCGTCACAAACGCATTCAAAGCCGTGGTCAAGCATTGTCCGCACAGGCAACTGCCTTGATGGCCTTCCACGAATGGTTGCGCCACGGGCCACGGTCGCCCGCAAAAGTCACAGAGAAAATCTTCAGGTTCCATGTGGTCGCTATTGGATCCAGGTCGATGCATGATGACAGAATACGCACGCCCGCTATGCTTCGTGCAACATGGCAAGACTGAGTCTCACGCAACGAAGTCAACTTGCAATGGGCGTGGCCGCGGCGCTGGCCATTTCAGGCGCTATGTCCATTCCCTGGATTCAAATTCGCGAGTCCATCGTGGCGCAGCAATTGCAAAGCATGCGCGACATGTCGCAAGTGTGGGCAAAGACGCCCGACATTTCGATCGACCGTTTGCGATTCGTCAAAGGCACCGATGCGAAAGCCGCAGCGGGGGACCAATTTCTTGCAAGCGCATTCGATCAGTTTGCCGACACGCCCGATGTCTTTGATCGCTATGAATTGCAATATGGCGTCGATGCGCCTTTATCGCGCTACGTGCGCGCCTTGCGTGGCGATCAAGCCGAGCGCGTGGCGAAGGGCGAGGCCATTTCATTGGATGTCCCCGATGCCGCTTGGAGAAAATTGCCACTGACCGGCGTATTTTCCATTGAGCGCTCCGGCGTGGGTGCGGCGCGCTTGATTTGGCAGGACCGTATTTATATTTTGATTGGCGGTGGATTGGCGTGGATTGGCATTATTGTCGCGGCGCGCCTGTTGGTGGTGCGTGGATATTTGCGCGCGGTACGGCGGCTGCGCGAGGTGGCCAACCGTGTGCGCGCCGGCGATCTATCAAGCCGCAGCCAGTTGCGCACGGGAGATGAATTGGAGCAACTTGGAAATTCATTCAACGACATGGTGGCCACCCTGGATGGAAGCCAAAAACAACTGCAAAGCATGAATGAAAGCTTGGACTTTAAGTTGGTTCAATTAAGCGAGGCCAATGTGGGCTTGTTTGAAAGCAATCGATTGAAGAGCGAATTTCTGGCCAATGTTTCCCATGAATTGCGCACGCCGCTCAACAGCGTGATTGGTTTCGCGGAATTGTTGGCGGAGTTGGCGCGCAAGGATGCGGCCGCGGACCCCAAGCGCATCCGATACATAGAGCATATTTTAAAAAGCGGTCGCGGCTTGCTTGAGATGATCAACGAGTTGTTGGACATGGCCAAGATCGAGGCCGGTCGCATGGAGTTAAGCGTTTCCAACGCCAACATGACCGACATGCTTGAGGGCATTTGCGCCATCATGCGGCCGCAAGCGGACATTAAAAAAATTGATTTGGAGATTCAACATCCAGATGAATTGCCCACGGTGGAAACCGATCCCGGAAAGTTGCAGCAAATTCTTTACAACTTTGTCAGCAACGCCATTAAATTTTCGCCCGAGGGTTCGCGCGTCATTGTGCGCGCCGATGTGTGGGCCGTTGATGGCGCGCCTGGATTACGCATGAGCGTGGTGGATAGCGGGCCGGGAATTCCGTTGGATATGCAGCAGACTATTTTTGAAAAGTTTCGTCAAGTGGACGCCAGCCATACCAAAAGCCATGGCGGCACTGGTCTGGGATTGGCTATTTGCCGCGAACTCTCCACCATGTTGGGCGCCAAGCTTGGGGTTGAATCCAAGGCGAACAAGGGTTCCATGTTCTGGGTTGAAATGCCGCTGGAATTTCGCGCCAAGAAATTGCCGCCGCTTATGGCTGATCGCGCGCAATGAACAGGCGGCGAATTTGCGCGTCGGCGTTGGGATCAAGTCGTCGCGCCAAACTTGCATCCGTGCGATTTGTCAGCTGATGCGCGGGTGCGTTGGCGATAAGCCAACGCAGCACCGTTTCCGCCACAAGGCATGGCTGCGTGCCCCCGTCGGGACACAGCAAATCGTAGTCGGCCCAATTCAGACCAATCGTGATAGGACGAAGTGTTCCACCTGGCTCAATAAATTGCGCGGCGAATTGCCAGCCATTACCGACCTCGGCTTCATTCAGTATTTCTAGCGGTCCGTGAAACATTCCCCAAGATTAGCGGCAGATCAGCGCTCACGAATGAACCACCTCAACCGCCGCACGCACGCGGATTGGTTGCAACCACAAGACCGCCAAGCGCAATGTGCCTGAAAGAAGAAAGATGGCCACATACCCGCCGCCAGAGGAGTCCATGTATTTCAGAATGGTCGCGCCAATGAATGATCCAGCTGCGACTGCGAAATACGTTATGAAATTATAAAGCGCCATCATGGAGGTGCGTTCGGAATGCTTAATGCTTTCAAGCAGCACCAAGAATGAGGCGAGTTCCCAAGCCGCCCACATGACTCCGCTATAAATTTGCACAAAGGTGATCCATGCCAGATTGGTTGATATGGCCAGCATGAATACGCTAATCGATGTTCCAGCCGTGCCCAGTAGCAACACGCGCCGAGCCCCAAATTTTTGAACAATGCCACCAAGCAGCGTGAGCGCCAAACATTTTGATGCGAAGAGCGTGCAAATGACAAGCAAATAGGAGGCTTTATTAAAATGTAAATAATCCAGCAGCCACGGATTCACAAATGGTCCGCTGACATTGGCCGCAAACTGCAAGGCGATCAGACACAGCACAATGCGAAGATCACCGCCGCGACCAAGTCTTTTGGGCATGGAGCGATAGGCGACGTGCGCAATGTCATTTGGATTTAATTTGACATCACCTTGGTAATGAAGAAACCAAACGCTGGACAGACGCGCCAGCGCCGCAAAGATCATGATCCACATGAAGGCCGTCAATTGCCAACCATCGCGCTCGCCCATGTATAAAAGCCCGCCCGCGACCAGCATGGCCAGGAGTTGGGAAATTTGGCAAATGCGATTGCGTCTACTGAAGTAATTGGCGCGCAGCGACGCCGGGAAAAGTCGCGCCACCCAAGTGCTCCACGCGGGCCACGCGCCAATGGCCGCGCTCCAATATATGGAAAGCGTGACAAACACCAGCCATGTTGGAATGTCGCCGTACGCCGCGGCGAAGATTAATGGGACAAATGAAATTGCCTGCACAATGGCGCAGCCTTGAATCCATTTGCGCGGAGACCCCACGCGGCGCAACCCCGCCGGGGAAGCCAGCTGAACGGTGGCGCCCATCAGCATGGGAATTGTGATGATAAGCCCCGCGATCAGCGGGCTTTTGCCCAACGCCAGCACCAAGGCCGCAATGTATGTTTCACCCGCGCCCACCATTAAACAGAAGGTCGCACCGTCTCCAGTGCATGCGTTGAAATCGCGGCGTGTGGGCAGGGGGTCGTCGGGCACGGCGTCATTCATTTAGTGCGTCGGCTTGCCAGTGGGTTGCGTGATGGTCTGCGTAAGGCGCCTTTGCGCGATGGCTCGGTGAACAAAGTCGGGAGCGATGACAATCAACTTGTCATCAAAGACAGAAATGGTGCAGGCGCCGCTAGAACTTGTGGACCACACATCGCTTTCCACGGTTGCTTCAATGAGTGATTTTAATTTTTGATAACGAGCATCATTGTGCGCCGAAGTGAATGGTGGACTTGATGTGCCACCCGAACCACCACCCGAACCACCACCGCTTTGCAGGGGTGGCGCTTGAAAGTCGGGAGCCTTGAAACCGACATCCGTCACCGAGTACGCGCGCCGCTCTAGGGCACTCGCCCGAAGCAAACGCGACTTGGGACCAATCTCAATTCCACTGGTGGTGGTTTGCCAGCGGTATTCACTTTGCGTTGCGTCGCTCACTTGGCGCAGGACAAGTTCCACAATGGAGAGCGCCGTGGCATTCTTGCATTCAAGATCAATGGCAGTTTCAGGATCAATACCCGGCGAACCCGCGGGCTGGTCCTGCAGCAGAATTTGAATGGGAACGCCTGTTTTCTGTGAGATCGTCGCCAACGCTTGGACAATGGGGACTTGTTTGAATGTCACCGTGCATTTGCGTGTGAACAGCGTTGCCACCCATTGATCACGGGCTGCGTCATTCTTTGGTGTGGTTTGCATACCCGTGGCAAACGCGGTTGTATTGATGGCGATCAAGCAACACGCGCTCCCAACAAGCAGCCCGCGAAGAATGCGGAAATGGATTTGCCCAATGAATCGCATGGTTTTATTTTACGGTAAATAGGCGAGGCCGCGTCAATTATCTTTTGCCGCTGACTCGCCAGCAAATAGCGCGCGTGCTTCAAGAATAGCTAACAGGGTGGTGGCATTGGCCCCCAGTGGTTGCGTGCTATCCCAAGGTGCGGCGCGAATTCCACCAAGTGCTTTAAATGGATCGCGAAACGCGTAGCAGGATGCCTGATCCACCTGTAATTGTTTTAGAAATCGCAGCGCCAATTGAAGAGATTCAATGTCGATATTTTTTTCGTTGGTAGTCACGCTGCCAAAGAGTTTTGGATTCATGGCCAATGCCATGGCCAGCGCGGGTCGGGAAGATTGAGATGTGGCGCCGGTGACTCCATTGGTGATGATGGGCCAGCCGCCTTCCAGATCGCCCGCAAGATCTGGATCTAATTTCTTGGAGAGCTGATTTTGAACAAGCATGATTTGCAGCAATTTCCAGCCCTCTTTGGCGTTGGCATGGTCGGACCCTTTATCCAGTAATTGCTGCGCCAAAAGCAACCAGGGACTTGCCGAAAGTAATTTGTCTATGGGTCGAATTTTCCACGCCTGCGCGAGCTCCTTGGCCACTTCAGTGGGAAAGTCTTGCGCCAACGCCGCCGCGCACAAAGCCCATGTTTGCATATCTTGGCGAGGTCCAAGTTCAAATTGCGCCAACACTTTGGTCGCCAGTTGTTTTTCCCACTGTTGGCATTCTGGGGTTGACCAAGACACAAGGCAGTGATTCATGGTTTGACAGGCAAGAAGACACGCCGCCGCCGCCGCCGGATTATCCAGCGGATTCAATTCTTCCCCGACTACGCGTTGCAAAGACTGCAACGTGGTTGTGGCGTACGCTTGCGCCGCAAGCCTGTCCTTTTCCGGGAAATTCATCTGCCCCAATCGCGCCATGGCGAAAGCGCTCATGGCTTGTTCCAATGGAGAACATGTTTGTTGCGTCATGGATCCAAGCGCGGGTTGATATTCACCCGCTGGTCCAAGTGCCGTAAGCGTGTCAATGGTTTCGGATGAAAGTCCATCTTTTTTTGGAATTCGATTTTCAAGATGTGTGGCGATCGCTATTGCCATTTGGTCGAGCGTGGAGGCGCGGATATCCGAAAGCGGCACGGCAACCATGCCGCGCGAGACTTCAAATGGTGGAGTTTGTGGAGTGATTTGCGCCATTCGGCGGGTATCGGCCCGATAGATCACCACGCCTTGGGGCACGATAAATTTTTTATCGGCGCCAGCCTCTACGCCAACTTCACGCGCCATGAGCACCATGGTGTACCACGGCAGTCGGGTTTGGTTGAGCGATTGTTGAAGTGAGGGAAGGGAGAACGCCCATTGATCCCCCGCACGAATGGCCATGGCTTGACGGCCATTATCAATCTTGGCTGCAAGCACATCAACGCGGTCGCCTGTGAACGGACGCATGTCGCCGACAAGCTCCATTTCCAGCGCGCACTGTTGCGCGCAGTTGGCACGTACTTCCACTGGAAGCGATGCGATCACGCGATCATTCAAGGCTTGCTGCAAGGCTTTTTGAAGCGCGGTTGCAAGGCACAATGAACTGTCTTTATTTTGTTTGACCCATGCTTGTCCAATCGGGCGGCCATGTAAACGCAACACAACGCCCGCGGCCGTGGTCGAAAATGTTGGTGAAAGTGCAATGGCTTTGGAGAAATCGGGGGGTTTGACATTCAGCGCCTCAGTCGCTGTTTGCTGATCAAGCCACTGGCGCGACGCTTGAAACAATATCTGAGCGTCGGCGACAGAGCACACTTGCGCCCGCGCTGGAGTGATAACCAGCACCGTCATGATGAAAATGGCATGCAGAAGAGAGATTTGTCTGGACAGGCTGCAAAAGGGCGTCATGGTGAACAATGTAGCCGAGCCGCTTGATTGCACTCATTTGATGGAAGCGGATTCGTCAAAGTACTGCCACAGGTGACCATGAAGTTTTTCCCCCAAAACAATGTCCAACGCGCGCGTTTCAAACAGATGCTGCTGCTTGTGCTTGTAGGCTTCATCGCTTTGTGTTGAGCGGGGGTCACTGCTGCGCCTATCACCAACGCTGGCAACGATCAGCGATTCTCTTTGGTGAAAAAAGAAAACGACCGCGGCTTTCAAACCGCGGTCGTAGAATTTACACAGGACATCAAACTTAGAAACTGATCTTGTCGGTGCCCAGTGCGCCGTGATCATCCATGCCGCCGCGGGTTGGTCGATCACGCAGGGCCGCCGCATCCGCCGCAATATCCGCCCGCATGTCTGGATCAATGCCCGCGCCCCACTGAGCGCGCTTCAAGCTCAGGCCGATCTTGCGATCGGAAATGTCAACGCGAAGGATCTTCACGTCCACTTCTTGACCTGGCTTCACAACATCCAGCGGATTCTCAACCTTCTGATCGGAAAGTTCGCTGATGTGCAGCAATCCTTCAAGCCCTTCTTCAAGCTCAACAAACACGCCGAAGTTTGTGATCTTGGTGATGGTTCCCTTGACGATCATGCCAGGGCGATACGCGCTTGGAATCGCTTCCACCCAGGGATCTTCCGACAATTGCTTGGTGCCCAAGCCAACGCGCTGCTTATCGCGGTCCACATCAAGCACAACGCACTTCACGCTGTCGCCCTTCTTGTAGATCTCGTTTGGATGCGCCACTTTCTTGGTCCAACTGATGTCGCTGACATGCAAAAGTCCGTCTATTCCAGGCTCAATTTCAACAAACGCGCCGTAGTTGGCCAGGTTGCGGATCTTGCCTTCAATGATGGTTCCGTTTGGATATTTCTCGGCCACAAGTTCCCAAGGATTCACCTCGGTCTGCTTCATGCCCAAGCTGATTTCCAATTTCTGCTTGTCAATTTCAAGAATGACAATATCAATCTCGTCATTCACATTCACAACTTCACTTGGATGATTCACGCGGCGAGTCCAACTCATTTCGCTGACATGCACCAGGCCTTCAATACCTTCTTCCAGGCGCACGAAGGCGCCGTAGCTCATCAAGCTGACGACGGTTCCCTTCAGGCGGGAATTGACCGGATACTTCTTCTCGATCTCCTCCCATGGGCTGACTTCCTTCTGCTTCATACCAAGGGCGATCTTCTCGCGCTCGCGGTCAATGTTGAGAATCTTGACTTCAATCTCATCGCCAATCTTCAGGATTTCGGTTGGATGATTCACGCGACCCCAACTCATGTCGGTGATGTGCAGCAAGCCATCAAGCCCGCCAAGATCCACAAAGGCGCCAAAGTCGGCGATGTTGGTCACGGTGCCGCGGACAATGTCGCCCTCGTTCACCTTGTCCATTAACTTGCGCTTGGAATCTTCGCGCTCATCCTCGATCAACTTGCGGCGGCTAATAACAATATTGCGCCGCTCAAGATCAATTTTGAGAATCATGGAACGCACTGTTTTGCCAATGAATTCACCAATATCGCCGGGACGGCGGACATCGACTTGGCTAGCGGGAAGGAACACGGGCACGCCAATGTCCACCAAAAGTCCGCCCTTGATCTTGCGCAGGACTTTGCCTTCAACAATGTCGCCTTCCTTGCGGCTGACAAGCACTTGCTCCCAACCACGAATGCGGTCGGCCTTGCGCTTGGAAAGCATAATGCTTCCATCTGGAGTTTCTGTTTCTTCAACAAGGACTTCAACTTCATCACCAATGGTGACGCCGCCGGATTCCTCGAATTCCTCTTTTTGAACCTGGCCTTCGCTCTTGCCGCGAATATCAACAATGACAAAGTCGCCGCTGATGCCTACGACGCGTCCTTTGACAATGTTGCCGGTTCCAAGTGACGCGACTTCGGCGCCAAGGATTTCCTCAAGATTGAGTTCTGTTTGACCGTACGCCTCGCGGAGCATTTTGTCCGCGATGCCTGCTTCAAGAGCGAGGGCTTCGATGAGATTGTGATTAACCATGTTGTCGTTTCAATAGGGTGCGAGATGAGCCGCGCGGACCACGCCGCGAATTCGGCCAGAAATAAACGCCCCGGACACGCGTCCGTGAAAGGCGCCAGCGAAATGCCGGGTCGGTCATGGTAGCGAAAAAATCGCTTGAATTAAAGGGCAAATGAAAGTTTCATCAAAGAGCGGCGAAAGGTTTCATTTCATGCGTAGGGCAGCGGTTGCGCCTGCGAGGCGCTCACCAGCGTGGCTTTTCGATGGCGCTTGCGCGCGCGGCGCATGTGCACAAATCCCCATGCGCCGACAACATTGATCACAAGGCACACAAAGAAACTCCACGCGCCAAGGTTGTGGTCCTTGAGCCACTCGTACAAACCCACCGCAAGAAACGGCGCAATCAAACCGCGGATACCGTTCAGGGTGACATGCACGCCCATGTATTCCGCGTCGCGCTCTGGCGGCGCGAAATCTTGGTGGCCCAAGTTCCACGCAAGGCTTCCGCCAGCGAAACCAATGCCAAGCAAAGCCCCGGAAATATAAAACAGCGGCATAGATTTGGCCAGCGCCGCGATAAAAATTAGCGCGGCCGCGCTTACAAATGTCCAGGCGTGAATGGCGCGGAAGTCAACCACATGCGAGCGGTCAAGTCGACGCGCCCAAAATGGAATGGCGAGCGGCATGATCAATAATGGAATGACGGTGGTCACCAAAATTCCCTGCGCGTAGGTGGCGTTCAATTCGTCCTCCAACACAATCGCCAGCGGCGCTGAGATCATAAGATTGCCCAGCCCAAACACCGACATCCACAACATGAATTTGGCGTATTGAGGATCGTGCTTCAGCACGCGCAGCACGGAGGTTGGATTGAGTTGCGGACCGCTGCGCTTGGGCGCGGCTTGCTCGGCACGCAGCATTCTTTTTTCGCCGCGCATAGGAACGCGCCGCCACAAAATATTTCCCGCAATGCCAAGCACGGCGAGAGCGGGAAAAAGAATGTGGAAACTTTTGGAGTTGAAGTCCATGGCCCCGCCAATGGCCCAGCCACACAACGCCAGCACCAGACTTTGCACAGTGGCCATATTTCCTGCAATTTTGGCTCTAATTTCACGCGGATAGTTGGCGCGCCACACGGCGGAGCGCAGCGTGATCACGCCCGTCCATGTGATGCGCGCCAGCGTGGCCAAAATGCAAAGCATCCACAAGCCCCAGCGTTGTTCGGGCATAAGCGCGATGGACGCCACGCATACCGCGGTCATGGTTTGCAGGGTGGCGATGTACGCCACTTTCGGTTTTCCTTGCGAGTGAGCGGCCCAGATAAAACTGGTCAAGTTTGCAACGTTGGGCGCGGCGGTGACCAGCGCCACGGCTAAATTAAGTTCGGTGGCTCCAATGCCCTCAACACCAGTAAATGTTTTTTTAACCACCACGCCCAGCGTGCCGCCTTCAATGGCGCCAAGAAAAAATGGTAGGAATGCCCAACTCAGGATTTCATTGATGTACGCCGGCCGCGACATGGCCGGCAAGTGGCGCGGATGAAAGCGCGTCAGGAAACCTTCTGGCGCACGCGCCTCGCGTTTGATGTCAGTGGGGGCATTCATCCGATTCGGCAAGCATAGGTGGATAAACTTTGGTGAAAATGCATGACATGATTTCGGCTCTTTGCCCCGTCGGAGGAACAGAAATAAATTCTGTCGCTTCACAAGGAAGCGCTCTCTGACGATGTTGCCCGAACCCCGCTTTCACGTGGGTTCCCCGGCCATCGTTCCCGATCTTCCACGCCGCGCGAACGCGAGAGGCATGATCTTTGACGCAGCCATTAAGTAGGGATCCCTGGGGGTTCGCATCGGTCCGGACGCGTGGCCAAAGGTCGCCCGACGGGGCAAAGAGTCGAATGTTCTAGTCTACGCCTGGACTTGACGCCTGGACAGAGTGCCTGGACTTCATCTCAGCCCACTCGTTTTTTGGCTTCATTCAAAGCAATTTTGTATTGCTCGGCCACGCTGTCAAGCGACTCTGGAATCACGCGCGCGCCAGCCACGGTGGACATGAAATTGGTATCCCCGTTCCAGCGCGCAACAATATGCGCGTGCGCGTGTTGCGGAAGTCCCGCGCCGCCGGCACGGCCTTCGTTCACGCCAATATTCATGCCTTGCGGTTTCAGCGCCACATCCACAAGCGCGGCTGAAAGATCCACCAGACTCCAGAAGTGCGCGCGTTGTGTGGCGGAGTAATCCATCAACCGCGCACGCGCTTGGCCAAGCGCCACCAATAAATGTCCATTGGAGTATGGATATCGATTGAGCAAAATCAATCCGTACTCGTTTCGATAGACCACATGTTGCGCAGGATCAAGTTGAGGATTATTCCACGCTGCGAGCAGAAAATTTTCGTTGGAGTCCGTGGGTGAATTGATCTTGGCTTGCGCGGCCTGCGATTCAAGATTACGGATGTACGCCATGCGCCAGGGTGCCCACAGGTTGCGTTGCATTCTTGAAATAGTACACGCTGCGCGGTCAACTTATTTGGATTTGACATTCGCGGGATCAATCGGTTCTTGCAGCACCCATGCTCGACCACGATCAGATCGACCCGTGGTGCGATCATTCATGCGATCGGACACTTGCAGTGGAATTTCAACAGTGCCCGACCACCACTGTGTGGGTGGCGTGTTCACATATATGCCCGCCACCCGCCGCGCCAAGGCTTCGTCGCCGCGAATGCGCAGAGTCCAATTGGAGCCATTTTGCGCGCGATCAAGGGCGATTTGGTCCTCAAGCTCAATTTCAAAACCCGCACGCAAACCGCCGCGGCCGCCGCGCCACCAGATATTGAGGCGTCGCCGCGGCACTCCATCTTCAAGCGCCTCGGCGATCATTCCAAACCCCACGGCCTCTAATTCGGGCGACGCAGTTTGGTAGGGCTGATAGCTAAACGCATGGCGGGCATGACCAAGCGGCCAACGAATCATTCCGGGTGCGAACGCCTCTTTCACAAGCGCGTCCAATTCCGGATTTGAAATGGGCGACATGCTATTTATTGTTGGAATCACATCAACGCTTATAGGAATGGTGACAACTCCATGGGCATGCGACACGGGTGTTGATGCCGCGGTCGCCGGTAAAGTCGATTTCCACTCGATTGAGATTTCACCCGAATGATTGCCTACGGGCAGTGGACCAAGATTGATGGTGTAGGCGGTGCTTTGGGCGTTGGTGGAACTCGCACGTTGCCAGATTTCTCTGGCGAGTCTTTCGAGTGTGGACGCGGTGACGGGAATTCCACGGATCGCGCATAAACGCAATGTCACATCGGACTGCGTGGGCCACCAGTCGTAGATATTCGCCACAATGAACATGGGGTCCACTGGATTCCATGTGTCGGGCATATTCAATTCAAAGACCGGAGCCATGGCGTTGAGGCCTTGGTCAATTTCATCCAGGGTGGTGGCGGGCACTATGACCCCGTTTGGAAATAGGTCAATTTTCTCGACAATTGAAGCATATTTACTCATCCATACCAGACTGCCCGGTGTGCCCCACGAGTCGCCTTGGACGCATTTGGAAAGAAGTCTGAGTCGATTGGCGTCGCTGATTTCGCCCAGAATTAAAGAGTTAGCCAAGTACAAGGGAATTTCCCGCAGCGTCTCGCCATCATCCGCCCAAGGCAACATGGCAATGACCATGCGATCAGGAAACAAGGACCACCAACTCCGCATTGTAAGTTGGTCGCGCAACCAAATCGTTCCGGTGATTAAGGTAAGAATTGCAATTGCGCACCATCCGTATCGTCGCCGCGTGCGAAATAGATTCTCTTTGAACAGAGTGAAGTAGCCGCATTCGGTGCAACGAAATGGAAATCGATCAAGCACCAGATGCCAACATCTTGGACAGCGCCGTTGACCACGCGAGCGATCCCAATATAAAGACCACCACAATGTGTAAATAGTAATGAAGGCAAATAACAGCGCCGCAATCCAAATAAATATCAATGTGATTTCGGAGTTCATGTCCGTCGCTTAGCGAGCGCGGATCCAGCGCAGGAGTTCTATGGGACTTGGCGGCTTGCCTTGCATGAGCACGCCCACACGGAACACGCGCGCGCCGACCCACAAGATGGCCACCACGGTGGCCGCGCTCACAAACATGGCAAGCAACGCTTGCACAAGAGGAACGGCCTCGTTGGCGCCAGTCAAGCGAAGGATCATCACAAATGGTGCGGCGGGGGGAATGAAACTGCACACCGTGGCCAAAGTGCCATTGGGATTTTCCACGATTGGCAACCACAAAATCAGCGGAACTGTAAGCAAAATCATGGCTGGACCGATCAGCGATTGCGCCTCGCGAAGGTCTGACACCGCGCTGCCCAAGCTGACCATGATCGCCGCCACGGTGAAGTACGCCAATGGGAACCACACCACCAACCAAAGCAAGTGGGGCAGCGGAACAACATCCAACATTGCAACCGCGCCAAGACCCGCAAGTCCCACGCCGCCGTACATCAACAACATCACGCCAGCTACGCCCGCTTGTCCCACTAATTTTCCACAGAGCAACTCAATGGGGCTTACAGCCGAAAGCAGTACCTCCATCACGCGGCTGGACTTTTCCTCAATGGTGGATGTGAGCAAATAATTTCCACTTGTGATCACAGCCATCCATAGCAGGAACATGAATCCCGCTGGAACCAACATTCGTAATTGCGCAATTTCATTGGATTCACTGCCATCGGGGGAAACGCGTCGCGTGTCTATTTTGGGGCGCGCCAAAAGTTTCGTGATCCGTTCATAGTCCTCGTTGGCTTTGGACACGCGCACTCGGGTGACGGCCTCACGAAGTGATTTTTCCAGGATGGTTGTGTGTCGTGGACTGGCTTCGCTTGGAATCAGAAGTTCCGTGGATGGGCCATCGGCGTTGGACGAGATGATGATCAATGCTTGCAGCGAACTATCCCGAAGTTGCAGGAGCAACTCTTCGACGCGCGATGGGTCGGGAACGCTTTCCACGGTCAGCGCAACATCGGTTGTGGAGGTGTTGGTTGCGTCCTCTTCCAAATCAATGGTTTGGGCCGGATTCTTGCGAAGCGTGATTTCAAAGGCTTTTGCAATGGAATTTGATGGATCGATCACCGCCACGCGCCCCGTGAGCGGCGCGGTCTTTGAATCAATCAACAGTGGCAGCAACGGAATTGCGGCGAACATGATGCCAGGCAAAATGATGGCGCCAATCAAGAAGCCCTTGGTGAGAACCGTGTAGCGGAAATCGCGCCAGGCGATCACGCGTACGCGACGAGTTGCTCCGCGCTCAGCCATGGTTCACCTTGACTTGTTCAGTGGCGGATGTTGCCTCGAATTTTGTAACTGAGCCGCCGACTAATTTCACAAAGACATCATCCAGCGTGGCGCGTTGCAATTCCACCCGACGCAAAGGCGTGGCGCGCATGATGTCCACCATTGCGCGCTGAGGGTCAACGCCTGCAAGCAGTCGAATCTCAAATGATTTCTGCTCAAGGGACCAGCGCATGGATTCAATGCCAGCCACAACTTTCAGCGCTTGCGTCGCGGTATCAATCGAGTTGGCGGGTTGCGCCAAAATAGTGCGCGGATCAAATCGGCTATGAATTTGGGACATAGTTTCGTCCAATACTTTTTCGCCCTTATGTATAAGCAGGATTTGATCGCACAGATCTTCCGCCTGTTCCATTTGATGCGTGGAGAATAAAATAGTGGTTCCATTTTCTTTCAACTGACGCACCACCGAACTGAGTAGGCGGCGGTTCACAGGGTCTAGGCCGGAAAATGGCTCGTCTAAAATCAACAAGGGTGGTTCATGCAAGACTGCCCCAATAAACTGCAGTTTTTGCTGCATTCCCTTAGAAAGTTCTTCACAGCGTTTTTGAGAAACGTTGGGTAATTCCACGCGCTCAAGCCACGATCGAATACGCGAGTCGGCATCAGCGCGCGAAATGCCTTTCAGTTTCGCCATAAAGCGCAGGAAATCCGCCACGCGCATTTTTCGGTATAGGCCGCGCTCCTCGGGCAAATATCCAATGCGGTCTTTGGCGTCAAGCGCTGAGCCGCCAAGCACCGTGATGACGCCGGAGTCTGGAAGCAGGATGCTCATGACCATGCGAATGGTTGTACTTTTGCCGGCGCCGTTTGGACCAAGAAATCCACAGACTTGACCGCGCTGAATTTCAAACGAGACATCGCGCACAGCGTGCAACACGCCAAAGCGCTTGTTCACATTTGCAAGTTGAATGACAATGTTGCTCATCACAAAGTGTTCAGGAGATGGTTCAGTAATCGCTGTGTAATGATGAGGTCTTGACGTTACAACTTGATGCTAAGGTTTGATCGAAGGGGCATCACTGGAAGTTGAACGGGATTTATCATTCGGGTCTTTACCTTTGGACAATAGCATAACTTCAACGGGGGGCGCGAACAACGCGGCGTCGATTGGATCGCCAGAGATGAGGGTAAAGTCGCTGGTGGTCAACGACTCACCGCGGCGAATAGAAATGCGCCGTGGAATATCAAGGTCGCCCACCTTGGTCCACGCCTCAATGGTCATCATGGTAGGAACAAAGGTTGCGGCGCCCTCCGAAGTCTGCAAAACCCGCAATTTCCCTGTGGATTCTTCAATCCATGCCGCGGCCTCTAAACCTTCGCGGTCCTTCATGTCGATGCGTTGGCACATCACACCATCTTTTTTTTCTAACGGTCCAAGCTTGCGATTTGGAAATCGTTCAAAGATGGCGACCATCATTCGATTGGGAAGCACGCCGACAGCGGCGGTGAGCACACCGCGTCGATCAAGCAAGCGCCATGTGCCGTCAAGCGGACTTCGAAGCCACGCTAATTCACCATCCGTACCGCTTTCCATACTTTGACCGCCAGGCAACTTTTGAATGACGCGAAATTTTTCAGGACCTGCGCCCTTGGCCAATATTTGGATGTGCGTTATTCCTTGTGGCGAGCTGACCACTCCTTCAATGCGCAAGAATTGAATTTCCTTTTGGCCGCCAACAACATCAATGGCGCGTTGCACCAGCGCGTCAACGGGGGGTTCATTCGCAGGCTTCGTAGCAATTTCAGTGCTTGGTGTGGCGCTTTGGGCAAGTGGGTTTGCCAAAGCGCCAACACAAATACTGATCAGGGCCAGCGCGCAGAGTGTTGTGTGGCCAAAGATCATGATGCGCGAGAGACGATTCAAGGCGTTGGTTGCTGAAAAATAGGGTATTTTTCAAGCATGTGAAGCATGTGCAATTATGGATTTGCGCCGGTGGGCGGCGGTGTTGGCGCGGACGCGGGCGGCGGTGTTGGCGCGGACGCGGGCGGCGGTGTTGGCGAGCCAGGTGGTGGACTATTGGCCGCATTTGGCTTCACTCGAATTCTGTTTGGATTCTTTGCGCTTTTTTCAGGTGCGGCCGCCGCTGGATTCTGAGCGGCACTTACAAGCGCTTTAATTTCTGGGGGCAAATCAAAGAGCGCTGCGTCCATTGGCGCGAAACTCACAGAATTCACAAGCAGAACTTGTTGCATATTCATGGCTTCTACATCTGTGCGCGTGGCAATCTTCACACCATCATATTCCTTGTATTCGCTCATGATGGTGGTCGAGGGCATCTTGCCCATGGGAGTTTCCACGGTCAACACCATGCCTCGGGTGAGGCCGCTTTCAATTTCGTAATACAAGGCGCCTTCCCCTGGACCGCCCGACACGGCAATTTCGTAGCACGCAACGCCACCAAAATTCACGGCGCGTTTGCATTCAGCTTGATTCCAAATCTTGCTTGGATCAAGGTCTTTATACATGTCGCTGGATTTTTTTAGCTCCTCCAAAAGGGTTCCCTCAATCAAACTTGGACCTTGCATTGGGTTCAAGCTCCAGCCCACCGTGCCATCAAATCCTTGCTTAATTTTTCCCACGCCTTGAAAATCCACAGTGCTCACAATTTTATTTGGAGCCAGTGTGATGATCTCCAATGTGCCCTCCATACCAGCATTGGATATGGACAATGTTCCTTTGGTTTGGATGCACGTATGTTTACGAATAGCCGCCTCGCCACCAATCGCCGTGAGACTTTTTGCGAAAATGTCTTTGGCCGTAGGAAGCACATCCGGCGGTTGAATCAATGGCGTGATGATTGAACTGGGTGTTGGCGCGGAGGATTGCGGGGTTGCCTTTGAAGCCGGCGCTGCGGTCTCATCGCCTTTGCTTACTCTATTCGGCTCGGCTGGTGTTGCGGCTGGTGGACTTGCCGCGGGTGGTGTCGCGGTTGGCGCTGTCGTGCCGCTTGGTTTTGAACCAAATGAGTCACCTTGCGCAAGCAACGTTGGTGCGAAGAAAGCCGCGAACAGAATTGCAACGGAAATAAATTTCATTGAGTTCCTTTGAAGAGTGACAAGTGTACCAGCGTGACAAAGGTGGTGACATGAACTTCTAACGCAATTTCTCCTCATACTGCGAGGCAATCCAGCGCGCTGCGGCGTTTATGTCGGCGTCCTGGTTGGGTGTCCAATCATCACGGCACGTTCCAGTGATTTGATCGGGAAGAACACCCACGCCCTCAATGGTGGAGCCGTCGGGCAATGTGAAATTGGCAAAGGCAAATAAAAGCGCGTCGCCCGACGCGAGTGATTTTGTTTGAGCAGGTAGCGCCGCGCCAGCGCTGATGCGTCCAAACACGCGCGCGCGATCAAGTTTTTGAAGACCGCCCGCGAAAATTTCGCTGGTGCTGGCTGAAAGAGGATCCATGATGATGGCGACTGGACCTGAGAATGGTTCCACGCGCTCGCCTTGCGGCGTGCTGCGTCGTGGATTCACCTTGAACTCCAGAGTGGTGTCGCGCGTGCGCATGGTGCCCAAACTTTTTGGTTGATCCATGACATGGCCTGCAACACCCATGGCCATGCCGCCAGCGCCGCCAGGGTTTCCACGCAAGTCAATAATTATTCCGTCGGCGCTGAGATGGCGTTGAAAGGTCTCGTCCACTTTTTGCGCGATCGCAGGCATCCAAATGTTGAAGCCAATCACCACAATGTCAAAGTCATCGGGCAAATCCAGCGCTCGCAATTGGGGCTTGCTCAACACGCTCTCTTGGCAGCGCACTTGAAATGGCGGTAAAAGCCCTAGTTTTGTGCTAATTCCAGCGCTGCGTTCCCGAGAAAATGTGGTCGTATGCAATTCATTCGCCTCGCCCTGAAAGATCCAAGTCTCTTGGCTCTCCACGTCGCCGGCATCGGCGCCTTGCAAAATAAGTTCTTGCACATACTTCGCCGTCCCAGTGGTGGTGTCGGGTTGCGCAGTGGTCATGTCCACGCCGTCCACGGATGTCACGATCCAACCCATTTGCACTCCAGCTTTGTCGGCGGGGGAGTTGGCGCGCACTCCAGTGACGGTTGGAAGTTTCTCGATCAATCGCAGCGTCAGACCAAAGGAAGCTTCGGCTTCGGCAGCGCGATTTGATTTGGTCAAGGATTGTTTGGTGGCCAAGGGTTCTTGCGGCTTGTGCGGTGCTTCAATTTCATTTTCACTGGCGGCGGCGCTAAACTTTTCCAGCACCTCAGCGGCGCCAGCAGATTTTTTTTCCAAACCATCCGATTTCATCTCAGCTGGAGTAACTTCGCCTTCCTCTCTGGCAAGTGCGGCGGAACTTTCGGCGGGAATAATTCCAAAGTGACTGCGCTTAAGGCGCGACAACATATCTTGCAGAATCAGGCGCAACTCCTCGCGGCTAGTGGCATTCATGGCCTTAGGTCGCAGCTCCACTTTCACCGCCACCCAATCCACTCCGCCATGGTCGCGCTCTACATCGGATTGCTCAACGGTGCTCCAGATTTCATCGAATGTGGCCAACGCAACTTCTTGGGTAATGGGGGTCTTGGGCTGACCAGAGGCCACAAAGGACATGGTGGAGGCGGATTTGTTGGCGCTGCAACTGAATGCCGCGCCGGCGCAGAGGGCGCAAATAACAAGACAAAGTATGCGGATTTTCATGAGGTTGGCAGTGTAGACACAAGGGTGCGCGTGAGATCAATCCGTTTATCCGGATTTACGGTTGAATACCCGACCAATTCAATATATCATTGGCACATGGGAAGTCGCTTTTTAGACACATTGCAACAACGCGTGCTTCTATTTGATGGAGCCATGGGCACCAGTATTCATAGTTGCACCGATTGCGCGCCCCAGGATTATTTGGGGCGCGATAATTGCACCGACATTCTTGTGAAGTCGCGGCCCGACATGATCCAGCGTATTCACGAAACTTTTCTGTTGGCTGGCGCCGATGTTGTGGAGACCGACACATTTGGATCCAACAAACTTGTCGGCGCGGATTTTGATCCAGAGATGGTGGCGTGGACGCGAGAGCTGAACAAGCTTGGCGCGCAAATTGCGCGCGCCGCTTGCGACAAGCACGCCACTCAGCATCATCCACGATTTGTCGCGGGCTCCATGGGACCGGGCACAAAGTTAATCACGCTTGGCAACACGGATTGGGAAAGCATGCTGGACTCCTATTGCGAGCAGGCGCTTGGACTCATTGATGGTGGCGTTGATTGTTTCATGATTGAAACATGTCAAGATTTGTTGCAAGTCAAATGCGCGATCAATGCGTGTTTGGACGCGCTTGCCAAATCGGGTCGCACTGTGAATGACATTCCTATTTTGGTGAGTGTGACCATGGAGACCACCGGCACCATGTTGCTGGGCAGCGACATGGCCGCGGTGGTGAACGCGCTGAAGCCATTTCCAATCGCCAGTTTGGGTTTGAACTGCGCAACCGGACCAGTGGAAATGGCTGAACATATCGCATATTTAGCGAAACATTGGGATCGCGCGGTCAGCGTGATTCCAAACGCCGGTCTGCCTATTTTGCTTGATGGACGCACGGAATATCCGCTGCCCGCCCAAGCATTCGCCAGCGCCATGCACCGCTTCATAAACGACTACAAGATCGACATTGTGGGTGGATGCTGTGGCACAACTCCGCAACATATTCAAGAAGTTCGAAATGTTCTTGGCAATGCGCGTGCGCGCGCGCCACGCATAACTACGGAGCAGTCGCCAGGATGCAGCAGTTTGTACGGCATGACGGAGTTCAAGCAGGACAACTCATTTTTAATAGTTGCCGAGCGCACCAATGCCAACGGCAGCCGCAAGTTCAAACGCTTGCTGGATGAGGAGGAATGGGACCAACTTGTGGGCATGGCGCGCGAAGAAATGAAAGATGGCAGTCACTTGCTCGATGTGTGCGTTGACTTTGTTGGTCGCGACGGCGTGAAAGACATGGGTGAATTAGTTTCGCGCGTGGTGCGGCAAGTGAACGCGCCGCTGATGCTCGACAGCACGGAGGCGCCCGTGCTGGAGGCTGGTCTAAAGCGATCCGCGGGCCGCTGCATTGTGAATTCAATTAATTTGGAGGATGGCGAAGGCCGTATGGACACGGTGTGTCCGTTGCTCAAGCGCTACGGCGCCGCGTGCGTGGCGTTGACCATTGATGAGGACCCGCAAGCCGGAATGGCCAAAACCGCGCAAAGAAAGCTTGAAATTGCAACGCGCATTCACGACTTGTTCACGCGCAAGTGGGGGCTGAATGAGAATGATCTAATTTTTGATCCGCTGACATTCACCATTGCCACAGGCAATGAGGACGACCGCGCGCTTGGCTATCAAACGCTTGATGGCATTGAATTGATCGCCAAGCGATTTCCAAACTGCGGAATCATTCTTGGCTTGTCCAACATTTCATTTGGCTTGAAGCCTTCCGCGCGCACCGTGCTCAACACCGTGTTCTTGGGCGAGGCCCGCAAGCGCGGACTGACCGCGGCCATTGTGCATTTCTCCAAACTACTTCCAAAAAATCGCATCGCCCCAAAGCAATGGGAAGCCGCCGAGTGGCTCATCTTTGATCGTCGCGGCGACTCGCGACCTGAAGGTAAGCCTGCGGAGTTTGATCCACTGTTGTATTACATCAGTTTGTTTCCAGATGGCGAGGAACAAAAAGTTGAGAAGAAGGGAATGGCCGACCTTCCGCTGGAGGAGCGTTTGCAGCGCCACATTATTGATGGCGACGACGGTGTGCTTTCGGAATCGTTGACCGAAGCCATGACCAAGTACGAGCCGCTTGTGATTATCAATGACCACTTGCTTGCGGGCATGAAGACCGTTGGTGAATTGTTTGGCGCAGGCACTATGCAGCTTCCGTTTGTGCTGCAGAGCGCGGGCGTGATGAAAAAAGCCGTAGCGTATTTACAGCCTTTTATGGCAAAAAAAGGCGTTGCGGAGAAACCCAAGGCCACCGTTGTGTTGGCCACCGTGGCTGGCGACGTGCACGACATTGGTAAGAATTTGGTGGACATTATTTTGTCCAACAATGGTTTCAAGGTTCACAACATTGGTATTAAGCAAAGTCTGCAACAAATTATCGACGCGTGGAAATCCACCGGCGCCGACACGATTGGCATGAGCGGCTTGCTTGTAAAAAGCGTCACCGTGATGGAGCAAAATTTAAAGCAACTTAATGAGCTCAACATTCGCGTGCCCATTATGTTGGGCGGCGCAGCGCTCACGCGTCACTACGCCGAAAGTCATTTGCGCGGCGTGTATAACGGCCCGCTGTACTACGGCAAGGACGCCTTTGAAGGTCTTGCGGTTTGCAACGCGCTGGCCGATGGCACGCTTGCAAATGTAGACGCGGAAATTTCCGCGCGACTCACCAAGCGCGCCGAAGTAGACGCCAAAGTTGGTCAACGACTTGAAGCCGCCGATTCCGCAACCGCCACCGCGCCAGGCCGCAGTGATGTGGATCAAAATATTCCAGTTCCCAAGCCGCCATTCATGGGCGATCGACTTGTCGAATCCATTGATCTTGACGCCATTTATCCCTATGTGAACAAGATTGCGCTGTACCGCGGTCAATGGGGTTTTAAGCGCGGCGACATGACGGAGGAGCAACACGAAGCGCTGATTCGCGACACCGCCGAGCCAATTTTTGAGCGTCTGAAAGCGCAATGCAAGCAGGAAAATATTTTGCGGCCCGCCGTTGTCTACGGGTTTTTTCCGTGCGCCAGCCAAGCCAATGACTTGGTGGTGTACGACCCAACCGATCCCGAGCGCGAGTTGGAGCGCTTCACTTTCCCACGGCAAACCGCGCGCCAAAGTTTGTGCATCAGCGATTTTTTCCGCCCCGTCAGTTCCGGCGAGCGCGATGTGGTCGCCTTTCACTGCGTCACCATGGGCATAGAAGTAAGCCACCGCGCCAAGCAACTTTTTGAGCGCAACGAATACACGGAATATTTGTACTTGCACGGTATGGGTGTGGAGTGCGCCGAAGCGCTGGCCGAACTGTGGCACAAACGCATTCGCGCCGAGCTTGGCATTGGCAACGATGACAGTCCGCGCCTGAAGGAATTATTCACTCAGAAATATCGTGGCAGTCGCTACAGCTTTGGCTATCCCGCATGCCCCGATATGAGCGATCAGGAAAAACTTTTCAGGCTTCTAAGGCCAGAGCGCATTGGCTGCCACTTGTCTGAAAATTGGCAGATTGACCCTGAGCAAAGCACGAGCGCCATTATTGTGCATCACCCAGAGGCCAAGTACTTCGCTATTTAGTTTTCAGTTGCGATGGGACTTGCTGTTTGTATGTATCAATGTCGCTCATTGGAATGTTTTCTGAAATGATTTCGTTCGTTTGATGGGCCACGCTTGCCGCTACTTTAGGAAGTTTGTGACGCAAGCGCGAAGGCGACGCGCCTGTGGCAAGCGCAATCAAGACTATAATGGGTGCATGACCAATACCACATCAACAACATCCGGTGACGGTCCTTCCACCAAGCAACGCTTGCTCGGCGCGTCGCACTTTCGCGAGAATCTATTCAAGCCATTTTCGGGCTGGCTGATTGTGCCGCTGTGGATCTCCATTCTGGTGTTCGCCATCGCTATTTTCATGGACGGCGTGCGCAAGCAGGAACCGCCGCGAATTATTTTGGCCGTGTTGATTTTTCTTTCACTGATGATTTGTATCGCGGGTTTCTTTGTGGTGGGTCCCAATGAAAGTCGCGCCATGGTGCTGTTTGGCCACTATCGCGGCACGGTTCGCAAAGTTGGATTTCACTGGACCAATCCGTTCACTATGAAGAAAAGAATCACGTTACGCGTGCGCACATTTGAAACTGGCGCGTTTGAGACCGAGGCCGTGAAAGATCAAACGGGCAAAGTGATTCGCGAGGCCACTCGCTCACGCCATCCCGTGAAGGTGAACGATCTTGACGGCAACCCAATTGATATTGCGGCGGTTGTTGTGTGGCGCGTTGTTGACACAGCGGAGGCGCTGTTCGCCGTGCAAAATTACGAGCGCTATGTGGAGATTCAAAGCGAGTCCGCGCTGCGCAATTTGGCAAGTCGCTATCACTACGACTCGCCCGATGTGAACGGCACAAGCCTGCGTGGTAGCACGGATTTGGTTGGCGCAAAATTGAAAGAAGAACTTGATGGTCGTCTTGGCGGCGCGGGCATTGAAGTGTTGGAAAGCCGCATCTCTAGTTTGAGTTACTCGCCAGAAATTGCCGCCGCCATGTTGCAGAGGCAACAAGCGTCGGCCATGGTGGCGGCGCGATTTAAAATTGTTGAAGGCGCGGTCGGCATGGTGGAGTTGGCCATGGCGCAAATTGAGTCTAAGAAATTGGCGGTCATGAGCGCCGAGCAAAAAGCGCAAATGGTGAGCAATTTGCTTGTGGTTTTGGTCAGCGATCGCGGCGCGCAACCAGTGGTGCAAGCTGGTGGCGGGGCGTAACGCGTCAATGCGCGCGTGAAAAATATGTTGTCAAGGCGCGGCTAGTCAATGAACAATTGATTTCTAATTTATAAGAAATTGACAAGAGTATTGAGCCACGCGCCGTGGCACTTTCACGCACTAACGCATTGCGGCGCGTTTCTCGTATGATCGCCGACCCGGCATTTCGCTCGGGTTGCCCAATCATGCTTATCACCGCAAAAGAACTTTCCAAGTCACACGGTCTGCGCGAATTATTCGCCGGCGTTTCATTTAGCGTGGCCGACGGCGACCGCGTTGGTTTCATTGGCCCCAACGGCGCCGGC
>SYAC01000061.1 GCA_005787685.1 Planctomycetia bacterium | reverse complement strand
GCCCGTGGAATCAATGTATTCGGCTTCCTGCATTTCTAGCCACAAATCGTTGCCTTCGCGCGTGCGCTCGCCCACGCCGGCGAACACGCTGTAGCCACCAAAGTTTCGCGCCACGCGCGCGATCATTTCTTGAATGACAACGGTCTTGCCCACGCCCGCGCCGCCGAACAAACCAATCTTTCCACCGCGCACGAATGGGCACAGAAGATCAATCACCTTGATGCCGGTTGGAAGCATTTCTGTTTTTGGATTCAAGTCAACAAATGTTGGCGGCTCGCGGTGAATAGGCATTAACTCGTCGTACTTCACTTCGCCGCGGCCGTCGACAGGTTGGCCAAGCAAATTAAAGATGCGGCCAAGCACGCCTTCGCCAGTTGGAACTTTCACGCTGGCGCCGGTGTCACTGCAGGTATCGCCACGGCGCACGCCGTCGGTGCTGGCCAAGGCCACGCATCGAACAATGCCTCCGCCCATGTGCTTGGCGACTTCGCCTACAAGCAGCGACTTCTCGCCGCGCAGTTGAAAGTCCACATGCACCGCGTTGTAAATTTCTGGAATTTGATCCTCAGGAAATTGCGCGTCGAAGGTGCTGCCGATGACTTGAATAATTTTGCCGGTGGAGGCCATGTGGAATCCGTTGTTGGAAGTGCGGCACCACGGGAAACATTTCCTGTGGCGGGGCTAGGAAGATAGCGTTTGTCGGGCAAAATCGCCACAGATGATCTTCATGTTGCGGCCATTCAATGCGGAGAAATTGATCTTGCAATGGGCGATTCAAAAAGCGCCAATAAAAGCCAGCCCCAGCCCAGGCTTTGAATGGTTATATCAAGCCTGAATATCGAGCAGGCGACCGCGGGCAAGGCCGGTTGCAATCTCAATTCGGTCGGCAGCGCGCGTGTACAACTGCAGGCGATCGGGACCGGCATTCAAAAGCGGCGCGGAAAATGGGTCTGGCGCAATGGGAACCCTGGCCGCTGCCATGCCATGCATGGTGGGGGTCGCGCTTGAAATGCTATTGCGACTAGCCAAAGTGATCATGGATCCATTGATTTCCATTGAAGTCATTCTATCGGCAGAAAGGCATGGTCAGGATGGTTTTTGGGGCGGCTCTAAAGGTCCAAGGGGCGTTTTTGGGGCTACAGGGGCGATTGTTGCCTGATTGGACCTCCAGCCAAAGCTTCTAGCCTTCTCATCCACCGGGGAAAAGTTACGCATTTCCACCTTTGGATTGACATCAAAGACTTGGGGGGCCGTTTCGATTCCAAAGGGCTTTCCAACAATTTCAAACCCTAGGGGAAGTTCCTCGCTCCACCAAAGATTGCTGTGCAGAGTGATGGATTCGGGCGCAATGGATTTGGCCACCAAACTAATTTTGTCGATGCGCCCCGGAACCCAAGTCACCAAATTATTTTGAAATGTGATGTGATTTGGAACGCCGCATGATCCGTCGGCTTTCCAAATATATTTTGTACTTTCAATAATCGAGTTGTTGGTGATTGTGCAATGATCAATCAATCCCAGCGAGATAAAGCAAGGGCAATCCAACGCGGCGTTGTGCGATATTTGAATTCGTTGCGCTGGGGGTGGGGCGGGGGAGTTCGTTGCATTTGGATTGGGGGCGTCGCACACCCCGAGCTCAAACGCGACTTGCACCTTGGGTCCAAAGCTGAGGTACATGCAAGAAATATCTTCGCAGCCAGAACGAATAGCTACGCCCCGGTACTGCGGCAAACTATTGGATGTGTCCAATGTGGCTTGTGCAACCGCAATTTTTTTGCAGTTGTCAAGTACGATCGCCGAGTTGTTCCAACCCTTCATAAAAAAGTGCATGACATCCACTTTTTGTATGTTGCGCAAATAAATCCCGGATTGATTGGCGGCCTCGCCATCCTGTTTGATCCGTAGATTGGTGAGAATGAGATTGGAGTCCCACGGAGTTTCCTGCACGATCGGCGAGGCGACGATCGATCCATCTACATAAATTGTTGGACCCGATGAATTTCCCAAGAGCAAGTCGCGCACAATCACATTGCGCGGGCGCAGAAGCGAGATGCTAAACAACTCCCCCTTCACATAGGGCAGCGGCAATTCAGGATTGGTTTGATAGCCGCGAATAATGATTGGATTGTCGCGCTCGCCATTCAAGTCCGCCAAGGCAAATGGAATGTGCACGCCAGGCAGCAAGCGCACTTCGTCGCCAGGTTGTAAAAAAGACGCAAGTGAATTGAAAGCCACGCCGGGCTCAATGTTGAATATGCGTCCACCAAGAATATTGATTCCCGCCACGGGAATGGGCGGCGATTGTGGGGCGGCTGGTGAGCCTACGGATTGGCGCGCGCTTGCGACGGGTGCAAGCAGAATGGCCAGCAGGCCGGCGTGAAGTATTTGAAGGATTGAAATGCGGGCGTGATTCACAAGAACAGCCTACGCAATGAATCGATCCATTGGATCGGGTAAAGTAATGCGCAAGAAGGTGGTGCCCATTTCCAGTTGGGCGCCACGGCCTTCGGAAATAGCCGGGAAAACAAGTGTTTGCCACGCGTTGGCCGTCACTGGCATTTCGCCAGTCACATGAACGCTTCCCTGAAGAACCAGCCAGCATACGGGTCGTTGCTGCGTGATCACTTTCAGCGTGGTGGCGGTCATGGCTTCAAAGCGCTCAATGCTGTAGTGGTCGGTGCGCGATAGAAGCGTGGTGCGCAATGAGCGCGTTTGCACCGCGGGGGCGGTGGCCGCATTACGAATAGGAAGGTGGTCAAGGCGTTGCGACTTTCCAAATTGAATGCACTTCATGGCTTGATCAATATGCAGAAGGCGCGCGGGGTCGTTGCGATTCCAATCGAACACGCGGAAGGTGGTGTCGCTGGGAGTTTGAATTTCCGCCACGGTGATGCCTTGGCCAAGTGCGTGACATAAACCACTGGGCAGATCAATGCAATCGCCCGCTTGCACGCGAACCTCGACCAGCAAATCAAGAATGCTGGCGCCGCCGCGCAGGCGCGCCTCAAATTCTTGTTTGGTGACACGCTCTTTCACGCCGCGCCAAATGGTTGCGCCTGGATTGGCGGCCAACACAAACCACGATTCGGTTTTCAAATGCGCGTTGGTATTGACTGCGGCGTAGGCTTCATCAGGATGCACTTGCACTGATAAATGCTCGGCGGCGTCTAGGAATTTGACCAAAAGTGGAAAGCGCCCTTGCGCTGTCAAGCGCGCGCGGCCCATCCAGCCCGGGGTGTCAAGATCCAGAAGCTCATGCAGAGTTTTTCCAGCACCCGCGCCCGCGGCCACGCGCGAGCAGCCATGGGCTATGGATTGCGGCAAGTCCGCCACTTCCCAACTTTCGCCAATCGCAAGTTCGCCAGCCGCTGGTGCCTGGAATTTTTTCCAGCGCGCGAAAGTTGTTCCACCCCAGGCGCGGCCTTTGGCAAGAGGCTGCAACAATACAGGACTGGTGCAAGTGCTCGCGGGCATGACAGGGTTACAGTTTCATTCCAGTGATGGTGCTTTCAAATACTAATTTAGAATTCACTACGCCTTGCACTTGGCACACAAATCGGCGGTGGTTGCGTTGAATCAAATCACAGAGCGTATAAAAGTTATCTCCTGGCACCACTTGCCCGCGAAATGATGTGTCATCACAACGGGTAAAGCCAAGAAATCCCACATCTGGAATGGCCAGCGTTTGCATGATGCTGCACAATTGCGCGGCGGCTTCAATCATGAGTACGCCAGGCATGAGTGGTCTACCGGGAATGTGGTAGGGCACCCAAAATTCATCTTCCCGGATGCGCTTTACGGCGACGCCGCGGCTGTATTCTTGATTGCGCCAAATCAGATGATCCAGTTGCCGCATGGGGCCAGTTTGGGGCAACAACTTGTCCACCTCGGCTGGACCAAGGGCCACGGCAGTTATATCGATGGAATTCAAATCTATAAGTAGTTCGTTTGCCATGGGCTTTTTTACCCCAATTTAGGGCGTTGCGCTAAAGATAACTAAATTGGAACTTTTGGGGTAAGTTGTTCCAAACGCCCGATTTGGCGTTATAATTAAATTAGTGGCGATTTCGCCTTTTTGACACCATAACACGAGGAGATCTGAAGTCATGGAATGCTACGACATACTTAAAAAGAAGGTTGAAGAAGCGGCAGACGATATTGCTAAGGCTAGTGGCGGTAACAAAGCGGCTAGCACGCGTGTTCGCAAGGCAATGCAAGACATTAAGGCCCAGGCACAGGAAATTAGAATTAAAGTGCTAGAAATTTCTCGTCAGCCACCAGCTGCGGGTTAAATTCGGCTGCTATTGGGTTTGGCGCATTTGTTTTGATATTTAAGCGTCAAATTTTTGTTATTCAACATGAAATACATGACAGAGAGGTTTTTGCCTCTCTTTTATGTTTTTAGTGCTGCGGTGTTTCACCTGGTGCAAAGTGGCAATTCAAGTTGATTTCAAGGATTTTAATATTGAATGCGCTTGGCCAAATCTAGGCAGGCTTTGAAGTTGGGGTGCCTTGCGTCTTGAAGAAGTTCATACATGGCGCTCAGAGTTCCCGTGCATATAGCGTTGGCGCGTTCCATTCGCCGAAATGCTGGTGCAATTTGGCTGACATCCGTGGCTGATATGGCATCGGTCACAAAAAATGGCTGGCGACCGTTGGCGGCAAGGTCAAGAACCGTTTGCAACACGCACACTTGGGCTTCTATTCCGCAAATCAGAATGTGCGATCGCTTGAGCGTACGCAGTTGAGCGGTCACATCGCTGGTGTGGGCGCTAAAGCGGGTCTTTGAAAAGACGGGGGTATTTGGTAGCAGGTGTTGGGTAATTTCTGGAGTTGTAGTGCCCAGACTTTGGGGACTTTGCTCAGTCACGATCACGGGAATACTCAGAGCGTTTGCCATTTGCACCAGAATGGCGCTGTTGGCAACTAAAAAATCCCATTTGCTGATGTGCTTGGCAAACTTGGTTTGAATATCAATCACCAACAGGGCGCAGTCAGCGGCTTGCAGTCGTGGAATTGTCATTGGATTTCTTTCAGGGTGAGTTGGCGGGTGAATTGGCGGGCTTTGCAATAGAAAGCGCTAATACATCTTTGAATCTGTCTGGGGAGTGTGACCCATCACACCTTTAATAATGGCTGGTGCGCAAGCGTGGCCGCAAATTTTGCGCGAATGGGCGCGGCCACGCTGGCGATCCAGCGGTCAGTTTGTTGCGCGCTTCGGCCCGTGAGCCGTACGGGATCAAGGGCGCTTGCGATATTGATTTTGGCAAAGAGCGCGTCGGCGGATAAGCGCGCGGCAAGATCATTGGATTGACCAAGCTTCACCCGCTCGGCGGCGGCGAGCGCATGTGTGCGGATCGCATTGTGCGCCTGCTCGCGGTCCACGCCGGCTCGCACTGCGGCGATTAAAATATCCTCAGTCGCCACAAATGGAAGCTCGTTGTGCAAGCGAGTGGCGATCACGCTCTCATTCACCACAAGTCCACCAAGCACATTGATCATCACATCAAGCGCGCCATCAAGTGCCAGAAAGGCTTCGGGCAGCGCGAGCCGGCGCGCGCTTGAATCATCCAAAGTTCGCTCCAGCCACTGCTCGCTGGCGGTGGCCATGGCCACGGGCGCAAGACCAATTACAAATCGCGCCAGGCCGGTGGCACGCTCACATCGCATTGGATTTCGTTTGTAGGGCATGGCACTGGAGCCAATTTGATCTTGTTCAAAGGGCTCCTCTACTTCGCGCAAGTTGGCCAGCAGGCGAATGTCGTTGCAGCATTTGTGAATAGCGCACGCGCCCACGGCCAGCGCGTTGAGCACGGTGGCCTCAAACACGCGCGGCGAAGTTTGCCCGCACACGCTCCACACGGCATCGGGGCTCCACTTCAAAAAGGCGCAGAATTTGGCTTCAAGTTGCTCAACTTTGGCGGCGTCGCCCAGCAGTGCCAGGAAAGAGAATTGCGTGCCGGTGGCGCCACGCAAGCCTTTCAGTTTTACGCCCGCAAGGCGCAGCTCAATGTCTTGCAGCGCTATGGCAAAATCTTGACCCCACAATGTGGCGCGCTTGCCCAGCGTGAGCGGTTGCGCGGGTTGAAAGTGCGTGAAACCCAAGCAGGGCAGGTTGCGTTGCTTGAGGGCGAATGTTGCGATGCGATCAATCACGCGCGCGAATTTGTTGGCGATGATTTGCAGCGCGTCGCGAAGAACAAGCGCATCGGCGTTGCAGACCACATCTTGGCTGGTCATTCCCAAATGAATGAACCCTTGTGCGGCGGGAGCGGATTCGCCAAATGCGCGCACGTGCGCCATCACATCGTGTCGAAGCCGCTTCTCGTGCTGGGCAACCGCCGCGAAATCCGTGGTCTTGATATTGGCGCGCATGCCATCAATGGCGGCTTGCGGAATATTCACGCCAAGTTCTTGCTGCGCTTGCGCCACAGCCAGCCACACGCCGCGCCAAAGTTGCGCGCGCCGCGCGTCCGACCATGCCTGCTGCATTTCACTGGAGGCGAAGCGCGTGGAGAGAGCGCTCTGCCACGCGTCGTTTGCATTGAAGGGTGAATGCTCGTGGTTGGTGGTCACAATGCGATCGTATCGGACGGCTTTGGCTTGTGACCAACGCGTGATTCCGTGCCTAAAAACAGGCGTTTTATGTTGGCGCGGTGCGTCACGAATACCAACGCGCAGATCAGCGCGCACGCAATCACCGCCGGCATTGGCGTACCTGTGGTTGGTTCAAGAGTCGTGGTGGCCAGTGGCGCGGCGCTTGGCGCGCTTGCATTCCAAGGAAGAATTAGAATTGCGCTGATGGGCAAAGTGCTGGCGGCGATCAAACTTGCAAGGCTGACAATGCGCGAAAGTTTCATGCACATTATCCACACAGCGAGCGCAATGAGCATTGGATAGGTCAGCACCGGCCACATGGCCACAAGCGCTCCAAAGCCGGTGGCCACGCCTTTGCCGCCTTTGAACTTCAGCCACGGCGAGAAAATATGTCCAGCGATCGCGGCAACCGCAATCACAATCCAAAGCGTGAGCGCGTTGAGCGCAATGGTGTTGACTTGGTGGCCAAGCACTTCATTGATATGTCCAATGATCAGCACGGGCAGCGCGCCCTTGAGCGCGTCCAGTGCAAAACAGATGAAGCCCCACTTGCGGCCCAGTGCGCGTCCCACATTGGTTGCGCCCACATTGCCGCTGCCGACGGCGCGCAGGTTCACGCCTTTTGTTTTTGCAATCAACACGCCAAATGGAATGCTGCCGCATAAGAACGCGGCGGCAATTTCAATGATCGCTCGCATATCCATTTGCATATCGCTGACCGCGCCAAACAAACTCATGTTTGAAAGAGTAGTGTTTTATGCTGAGATTGTGTGAATGCGCGCGACCCGTGGTGTTGGGTGCGCCGTGGCGGGCAGGTGTTGCCACGACTTAGCCAGCTTTGGCGTTGAGCAATTGCGTGGCGGCGTGTGCGACATCGCCAACGGAAATACGCTCTACGCGCGTAATTTGCGCCACATGATTGGCAATCACTTCCTTGGGAAGAAATGGATCCGCGATCAGCAACCACTCGCGCGGGGGGGCGTTGGAGTTGGCGCTTTGCGGTTCATGCAATGTTGTATAGCGGTGGTCGGTTGGACCGAACAACGAAACACATGGCGTGTCAAGTCCCGCGGCAATGTGGCGTGGGCCCGTATCGTTGGTGATCAATAAATCGGCTTGAGCAATGGCGCCCTTGAGTCCATTCAGTGTGACACCGCGATCAATCATTGAAATGGCGGCACCGTCGCTTGCAGACACGATGGCGTCCACAACCGCGCGTTCATTTTCGGAACCCGTGACCGCCACACCCGCGCCACATTGTTTACGCAGCGCAATGGCCAGCGCGGCAAATTTGGCGGTGCTCCAGCGCTTGTCAATGCGGTTGGCGCCGGGGTTCAAAATGACGCGCGGCCGCTCCAAGCCATCAAGCAGGCGAAAGCCATGGGCAAGTTCCTCGGTGGAGCAGCGCAATTGAACCGTGCGATCGCTGATGGTGGTTCCAAGGGCCAACTCGGTCAAATCGCAGTAGGTATCCACACTGCTATAGGGAATTGCCATGAAGGGCGCAGTCGCAGGATGAGTTAAAAACCAGCCGCGATGTTGACGATTCCAACCAATGCGCGTGCGCGCGCCGCTGGCATACGCGATCAACGCACTGCGCAGGCTGTTTGGAAAAAGCAACATGGCGTCGGCGTTGATGGCGCGGATGGGTTTGAGATTGCTCAAGGGGCCAAGCCAGCCGCGCATTCGATGTTCAACGCATTCGTCAAAGAACGGCAGACCAGAAAGTATGGTGCGCAAACCAGCGCGGCCGAGCAAGGTGATATGCGTGGTTGGCAAATTTTTTCGTAGTGCGCGCAGGGCTGGCGTGGCCATGACCGTGTCGCCAATCCACGAGGGAAGAATGACGCACAGACGCTGGCAATTTTGCAGCGGTGCTTTCATAACTAGGAACCCCACGGACTTTCAGCTGCGCGATGCGAGCGCCACCAACGCTCGGTGTCGCGGCGAAGCTCGGTGACAAATCCAAGCGCGATCACTTCGCCGCCCGCGACCATGACGGTCACATTGCTGGCGTGGAAATCAAGTTGCAGAAGTTGAATGCCAGTCTTTTGCGCCAACGCCAGCGCCATGGACTTGATGGTTTCTTGGAACATGGCGTCCAACAAAATATCAGATCGACGCGCGTGCAAGGCGACGGCGCCAACGGCGGTTGCGTGAAGAATGGGCGCCGTGATGCGCCGTGCGGCGTTGAGCAAGTCCTTCTCCACAAAGTCGCTGGCGCTGGCGGCGGCTTGATCGCGATCGCTGCAAAGAAGAATGGTGCGGCATTGTGCTGCCGCGCCCGCAAGGACATCGCGTTCTTGATCGCCCACCATCCAGCTTTTTTCCAAATCAATGGCGTGGGCAAGCGCGGCGGCAAACAACATTCCTGGAGCGGGCTTGCGCCATTCATGTTCGCGGCGATAGTTCTGCACGGTTCCTTGGGGATGAAACGGGCAGTAATAATATTCGGTGATCACATGAGGCGCGCCCACTTGTTCGCACAACATGCGCTCAAGCCGCGCGTGCGTTCGCGTCACGGCGTCCTCGTTGTACTTGCCGCGCGCCACGCCGCCTTGGTTGGTGGCCACGAACAACATGAAATTGTGGTCCAACAAAAGTCGCAGAGCCTGCGGGACGCCGGGAAGAATTTGAAGTTGATCGGGATCACCCAAGTCACCCGCGTTGTCGATCAGCGTTCCATCGCGGTCAAGAAAAACCGCCGGTCGCAACGCGGGTTGGCGGGAGGGCGAACTCACACCACAACCGCCGGTTTTGATTTTGAGAAATGCATATGTGGAACGATGTCTCCAAAGCACGTGCCCATGGCGCGGCCCGCTGCGATCAACCCATGATCCAGCGGAACCAATCGCTGCTTGCCCGCGGCGTGCAACAGGTCCACATCGGAGAAAATATTATTTTCACGCACCACCATGCGATTGTGTCCGCCAGCCATGAGCGTGAGAATGGCGTGATAGCCAAAGTGTGTAGCCAGAATTCGATCGGCCGCAATGGGAGGACCGCCGCGCTGAATGTGGCCAAGGACCGTGGTGCGGGTCTCTACATTGCACTTTTTTTCAATGTTTTGAGCCACGAACGCGCCAATGCCGCCAAGTCTATTCGGTTCGTGACTTGTGGGGTCTACGCGCGCCATCATTTGCTCGCCGCATATTTGTTTGGCGCCCTCGGCCACCACAACAATGGCAAAACCTGGACCCTTACTCATGCGCTCATTCACAAACGAGCAGATGGGATCAAAGCTGAATGGAATTTCTGGAAGTAGAATCACATCGCTGCCACTGGCCACGCCGGCTGTTAGGGCGATCCAACCCGCGTTGCGTCCCATGAGTTCACACACCATCACGCGGTGGTGACTGTCGGCGGTGGAGTGCAGTCGATCAAGCGCGTCAGTGGCCGTGGCGACCGCGGTGAGAAATCCAAAACTAATTTCGGTTCCCACAATATCGTTGTCGATTGTTTTTGGAACGCCAATAATATTGAGGCCCATGTCCACAATGTGGCTAGCAGCGCTCATGGTTCCGTCGCCGCCAATCACAATGATTGCATCCAGGCGATGGCGCTTGGCGGTCTCCACGCAGCGCTGGGTCATGTCGCGAAAAATCGGCGCGCCATGTTCGTCATTGCCAACATGGTATTTACTTGGATTGCAGCGATTGTTGCTGCCCAAAATAGTTCCGCCGCGCACCAGAATTCCTGCGACATCGCGCGAGGTCAGCGGGCGAACGCGGTCGTCAATCAATCCTTGAAAGCCATCCTCAATGCCAAATACTTCTATGCCACACTGCAAAATGGCGGTCTTGGTCACGGCACGAATCACGGCGTTCAGGCCTGGGCAATCGCCGCCGCCAGTCAGAACGCCAATCCGACGAATTTGTTCTGGAGGTGTCATGGCAAGCGTCTGATCGTAACCATCTTTTACCAGCGCGCCACTCACCGCCATCTTTCACTTCAGCGGTACCATTCTTTCAATGACACAGGAAAAATCTCCAGCCAATCATGACGGCTCTGGCGGCGTAGAGGAAGTTCATCCATCGGTGCTTGAAGCCGCGCGGCGCGCCAAGTTGGATCGCTACCGCAACGAGATGCAAGTGGATCCATTTGGAGCGCGCGTCACGGGATTGGTGGCGCTGACCCAGGCGCGAGCCGCCTTTAACGCCGACGCGCAAGCGCAACATGAACAGGACAGCGCCAAAGCCAAGGCTGACCCAGCGTTTCAAGTGGTGGACACTCGGCCCGTGTTGAAAGTGGCTGGCCGCGTGGTGCAATACCGCGACCTTGGAAAAATTATTTTCTTCTGGTTGCGTGACCACACTGGCGACCTGCAAATTTCTATGAGTAAAGCCGCCGCGGATGCCAAATCATTCGAGATTGCAAAGGCGCTTGATTACGGCGACCTTGTGTGCGCGCAAGGACCAATTGGCCGCACCCAGAAAGGCGAGATTTGTATTTGGGCGACAAATGTTTCCCTGCAATGCAAAAGTTTGGCTCCGCCGCCGGGCAAGTGGCACGGTTTGGAGGACGCGGAAATCCGCTATCGCAAGCGCTATGTAGATATGTGGGCCACGCCACGCACCATGCAAGTTTTTCAAATGCGAAGTCGCATTGTCTCCATGGTCCGCGGCTTCATGCAGCGGCGCGGATTTTTGGAGGTGGAGACTCCCATGATGCAGCCACTGGCCGGCGGCGCGGCCGCGCGTCCATTTGTGACCACGCACAACGCGCTGGGTATGGATTTATTTTTACGCGTGGCGCCTGAGTTGTATTTGAAGCGCTTGATCACCGGCGGAATGCCGCGCGTATTTGAAATGAACCGCAACTTCCGCAACGAGGGCATTGATCGCAGCCACAATCCCGAGTTCACCGCCATGGAGGCCTATGAAGCCTTTGGCGATTACAACAGCATCATGGAGATGACCGAGGCCCTAGTGCATGAGTGCGCCAGTGAAGTGGCCAAGGAGCAATCCGATGTTCCCGCAGGTCCCGTGCTTACCTTTGGAGAATTCAAAGTGGACTACGCGCTGCCATTTCGCCGCGTGACATTCGCTGAATTATTCAAGCAAGGTTCAGGTCTTGATATTTTTGATGAACCATCCGTGCTGCAAGAGGCCCAGAATCGCCACATTCCAAACGCCGCCACCATGGATCATTGGCTGCGCGTGGAGAAACTTTTTGAAATGTTGGCTGAGTCAAAAATCGATCCCTGCAAGCCAACATTTGTCACGGATTGGCCTAGCGCCGTCAGTCCACTGACGCGTCCGCGCGCCGATGATCCGCGTTTGTGCGAGCGCGGGGATTTATTCATAGGCGGCATGGAGTTTGGACCGCATTACAGCGAGTTGAACGATCCCGATGTGCAGCGCGCCAAATTCACAGCGCAACTCAAGGGCATCAACGACGAGGAGACCACCTTCCGCACATTGGACGAGGATTTTTTAGAGTCCCTGAAAGTGGGCATGCCACCAACGGGCGGCATGGGTTTGGGTATTGACCGCTTGGTGATGTTGCTGACCAATAGTGAAAGCATTCGCGATGTTATTTTATTCCCGTTGATGAAGGCGCAGTGATGCCAAGATTGTTAGCGATGTATGGGTGCATGGTCGCGGCCTGCTATTTGTCGGGTGCGATCGCGGCCAGTCAAGCGCCCGCAACTTCAAGCGCGCCCGCAAGCGATCAACCAGTGGCGGACTCACCTGCGCGTTGGTATGTCATCACCATCAACGATGTCCCAGTGGGTTGGTCACGCACGCAAACTCAGTCCATGGATGGTGGGTATAAAACCGAATCGCAAACTCGGTTGCGCATGGCGCGTGAAAAGCAAATTATTGGAATGTCCACCACGGCCTGGGTGCACGAAGATCATCAGGGACATTTGGTGCGAGCCGGACAAAGTCAAACTGGCGGTGGCATGTCGGTTCGCATGCATTGGGAGAAATTAGAAAATGGAGTGCGTGAGCGGCGCACGCAAGGTGCGGGCATGCAAGAGCGTCTTTTGCCTGCGATAGACAAGCAGGCGCTTGGCCCCGTGGCCGCGTTGCGAGCCGCGCAAGCCGCCCGTGCCGCGGGCAAATCCGATTTCACATTGCTTCAATTTGATCCGGCGCAAGGACTGCAAGCCTCGCTGAATCGCTGGCAAAAGATAGAAGAGGCCAGTGTGGTGGTCGCGGGCCAATCGCTGCCATGCACACGATGGAAAACATCGGGACCATTGATCGCCAGTGGCAGCGAGGAGTGGCTCAACGCCTCGGGTGAAATTGTGCTCAGTCAAACTCCAACAGGCTTGGGCATGTTGCAAAATAAATTATGCGATGAAGCAACGGCGCTGGCCGCGGTGAACGAAGCCAAGCCGCCGGTCGAAGTGATGGTGGCGAGTTTTGTGAAAGTGGATCCGCCGCTGAACGATGTGCAGGGTCAAAGAGCGATGACATTCCTGGTCAATGCCAAGAAGCCGCCAATCATGCCGCCGCCGCAAGAGGGGGCGCAACGCGTCGCGCGCAATTCCGATGGATCATTCAGGGTCACCATTGATCTTGACAAGCCGGCAGAGCCATCGTTGACAAGCGTGGCCCAGGACGCGGCCTTCATGGAATCGTCGCCCATGATTGATTGGAAAGACCCCGCAGTCATGGCGTTGAAGGAGAGCGTGTTGGCAAAATGGAAATTGAATGAGCAGGCGTTCACCGACGCCAACACGCAAGGCGATGAAGTTGGCAAGACCTTGCGCAAAGCCAGAGCGTTTCGAAGCGCGGTGGCGAATCACATCACCACCAAAAATCTGGGCAGCGCCTTTGGCAGCGCGAGCGAAACCGCGCGCGCCAAGTCTGGCGATTGCACTGAGAACGCGGTGTTGCTGGCGGCGCTTCTGCGCGCCGATGGAATTCCAAGCCGCGTCGCTGCGGGACTGGTGTGGGCGGAATATTTCGCTGGCGAAAAAAATGTGTTCGCTTGGCATTTGTGGACGCAGGCGCTCATTGACGGCCGTTGGGTTGATTTGGACGCCACGCTTGCCGCGGACGCGCAGCCATTCCATGTTGGGCATGTGTTGCTTGCGGTGACACCGTTGACCGACGCCGCCAGCGATCCCGCATGGAGCAGTCTCTTGACCTCCATGGGAAATCTTTCCATCGAGGTCATTGGTGAACAGAATCAATAATTCACCAACGCTGCCGCCACGCGATTCGCTTGGCTTCAAGGGAACTTTTGGAAAAGTATGTGTGGTGGGTGGATCATGCGGCGATCATCCAATGATTGGCGCACCCGCGTTGGCCGCGCGCGCCGCGCTTCGCAGTGGTTGTGGCTTGTGCACGGTCGCGGTGCCCGCGCCCATTCTATCCGCGGTGCTTTCCATTATTCCCGCAGCCACCGGCGTGGCGCTGCCGGTGGATGCGCAGCACAAATTATTTTCCGCCGGTTGCGCCCAAGTGATTGACCAGGCACTGGCCAGCAGCGATGCGCTGGTGGTTGGTCCGGGCTTTGGAAACGATGACGCGCAGCAACAAATTGTCATTCGACTATTGAACACTTTTACAAAGCCCTTGATTCTGGATGCTGATGCGCTGCGAGCCCTGGCCCGCACGCCCGACTTCGCGCGCGACTTGAAGGCGCCCACTATTGTCACTCCCCACCCTGGCGAGTTCGCGGCGCTGGCTCGGGCGCTTGAACTCGAGCTTGATCCAGTGAATGAATCCACGCGCGATGCGGCGGCCACCACGCTTGCGGCGCGCCTGGGTTGCATTGTCGTGTTAAAGGGCGCGTACACGCGCGTCAGCGATGGACTGCAAGTGTGGCGTAGCGAGTTTGCCGAGGCGGCCCTTGCTATTGGCGGCAGCGGCGATGTGTTGGCGGGTATCACAGGCTCATTCGCGGCGCAGTTTGCGCGGACACATTCCGCGAACGCGTTGAGTCTTTTCCAGGTGGCGTGCTTGGCGGTGCAAGTGCATTCGCTCACCGCGGTCGCGTGGTCGCGCACGCATGGGCACGCCGGACTGTTGCCAGAGGAACTTGCCGATGGCATTCCCGCCATTGTGGCTCAACTTCGAGGCGAATTTTCTTGAAGGCGCAAATCGTGTTCAACTTGTTCATGGATACACTCGCCCCATGAACAACGACGAGCATCTTTCAATCAAGGATTTCCGAATCAATGGACAGATCAGGGGGATTTATGGTTTGGTGAATCCACAGGTTGGAACCACGCGCGCGGGCAAGCCATACTTCAAGGCGCTTCTTCGTGACGCCACAGGCGAGGCCGCGCTGCGCGTCTGGATCTTTGATGAATCGCGTTTGGGAGAGACTATTCGTACTGGCTTTGTCCACATCATTGGACAGACGCAAAGTTACGCGGGACAAATTCAGGTCATCGCGGACAAGATTTGCGCCGCGGATGTTTCGACCGAGCAGTTGAAAAAACTTTTACCCGCTACCACCCGCGACATTGACGGCATGATGATGGAAGTGCAGCGATTGCTGCACACCCTGGAGCACCCAGGCATGCGCGCGTTGGCGGAACAATATTTGGCCAATGAACATATCACGCAGCAATTTCGACGCGCGCCCGCGGCGGTCAGCGTGCATCACGCGTACATCGGAGGATTGCTAGAGCACACCCTGCAACTCATGTTGCTTGCGGATGTCATGTTGCCGCTGTATCCAGCATTGAACCGCGACCTCATTCTAATGGGACTATTCCTGCATGATTTGGGCAAGACGGTCGAACTGGAATGGGAGCGTGGCTTCGCATACACCACCGAAGGAAATTTAGTTGGACATGTTGTGCGCGGGGCAATTTGGCTGCAAACCATGGCCGCGGCCTCGGCCAAGAAATCACCCATTCCGCCCGACGCTTTGCGGGTGCTTCTGCACATTGTCATTAGTCATCATGGATCGCTGGAACACGGCGCGGCCAAATTGCCGAGCACGCCAGAGGCCATGTTTGTGGCCATGCTGGACAATCTCGACGCCAAAACAACTTCCACGCTTGTGGCCGCGGCGCGTGATCGCCTCGATGTGAGCGAGCCAGGTCACGAATTTAGCGACAAGGTTTGGTCGCTGGATGTGCGGGTGTTTCGACCTGATCCGCTTCGCGCTCCCGCCAAAATTGACCAACCCGCTCAGGCCGAGTGATGGACGGTTTGCGCACGGTTGCAAAGGTGCGCGTGCAACGCCTTCAGCGCTTGGGGTGGATGCAGCGCCACGCACCAGGATCGGCGCATTGCGACCTCTATTGATTGACGCGCTTGCGTATGGGCGTTGAATGAGGTCCGCAGTTGAGTGAGCGCGTGCGCAAATTCACCACGGCGCGCCTGACGATCCGCGATGAGTTCTTGAAATAGTTTTCTGCGCTGTGGGTCGCGTCTTGGCAGGGCCGCCATGCTTTGCAGAAATTGTCGTCGGCGAGCGCTGGGACCCGCCTGTGTGGTCGCGGTCAAATCTGGATCACACCACGCACTGCGAAATGAATGGGGTTGATGTTGCGCAAGCATCGCTTGATCGTGCTGGATTTCCAAGGGTAAACGCAGAGTCGCGCTGACAACATCAAAGTTTGGCGGTTGCCAGCCAAGCCAACGCATGATCCAGTCATTGGAAACCTGCTCGTATATTTTTCCGCCAAGTCCATGGGTGAATCGATCCGCCAGCGTGGTACGCAGCAGCACGCCAAGCAGCGACGCGCGTGGCAGCAGCGAATGATTGTTCAAACGAGCGGCGCGCACGCTGTCCGCAGTGGCGCGAGAGCGTTCCCCGGATTCATCCATGATCCAAAGCGGCAACTCGCTGCTGTGACCGTCCACGCGCAATGACCGCGACGCGCGCGGATGAAGTTGCAACGCCAAGTTGTAGCTGCGCGCGCACGCTGGCGGATCGCGCAACATGCGCTCAAGCAAATGCTGTGCGAATGGCGTGCCCATGACGGTGGAAGCAAGAATGACGCGCGGCGCTTGAATGATGTGCGCCACGCCATGCAGCAGGGCACGCGTGATTTGCAACGCGGCATTGGGCGAGTCCGCGCTCATGTGCAGCGCGCTTGTCAGCCCCGTCAATCCAGCGCGCACAAAATCTGGCGTGTCACCAACATGCTCAATCGCACGGGCGCGAAACGCCGGCGCTGCCAGCGCCGCTCTGTTGAGTTGGCCCTCGCTGAATCGATGCCCGTTCACACGCCAAAATCCATGGCGTTGCGCCGGCCATTCCACCGAAAGACCGTCAAAGGCATCTTGATCCACCACCACATGCACCGGCGTGGCGTGTTGTTGGCGCGCGCGCGCGTCGGTCCAAAATGTTTTAGCAAGAATGCCCGCATGCCACGCTTGCGCTTGATGGCCAGTGGCCACCACGGGCGCGTCGGGCAAATGTAAAAACACCTTGGCCTCGCCACGCCATGCGGTCAGTGGACGGCCTTCAATGTGTGCGTGGGAATCGGCGCACGCTTGCGCATGTTCAACAAAAATTTCCGCGGCATCATGGGCCATTATTCAGCAATTGAATCAGGCATTGAGCTGCTTTGCAAAAGCTGCGGCAAGGCGTCTATGGCCGCCTGCAGCGTATTGCGATACAAACGCAAGCGGGTTTCTGGATTGTCAAGCCCATTGCCAAAAGTGCGGCGCATGTCTTTGTAGATGCGGCGAACCGGAATTTCACGGATGCGCAAATTCATATGGGCGGCTTGCGCCCAAAATTGCATGGGAAAATCGTAGCCATCAACGCTCAGGCGCAATGCGCGCATGGCGGAGGTGCGGTACGCCTTGAAACCGCAGAATGCGTCGGTCAGTTGCAGTTGTAGCGCGGTGTTCACCTCTTGCGTAATGATTCGATTCACGCGAAACCGATCTTCCGGCGCGTCGTCGTCGTCAATGCGCTCAATCATGTAGCGGCTTCCACTGATGATGTCGGCGTCGTTGCGCTCAATGGCGCGCACAAACGATGGAATTTCCGCAGGCTCATGCTGCTCGTCGCAATCCATGGTGATGACCCATTCGTAGCCGTCAAAGTCCGCCCAGCGCAGAATGTCCTGCATGGATCTTCCGTAGCCACGATTTTGCGCGTGGCGAATGACCTCGACCTTGTGATTGGCTAAAAGTTGCGGCGTGGTATCCGCGCTGCCATCGTCGATCACCAACACATCGCGCGCGAAAATTCCAACATCACGCAACACGCGCTCAATGGACTTGGCTTCGTTGTAGACCGGAATGGCAAGCAGAATGTGCGATCGATCGGGCAACATGGAAGACCTATAGATGCAGGGTAGGGAGCGCGGCGTTTATTGCCCAAAAAAATTGCAAACTTTTTCAATCTTTTGCGTAAGTTTCAAAAGAAATCGCTCATATTTTTTGTGAATACTCCCAAATTGCTAATTTTTTATTGTCATTCTCGGTGACCGCCCCACATTCAGGCGCCACCCAATGTGGTCACGGCGCGGCGTTCAAGGCTGCAAGCCTTTGACTTTCCACAGGCGTTCAATTTCCAACAGCGTTGTAGGCGCCATGCGCACGCCGTTGGGATCCTTTCGCAGGACAAGATGTCCTTGCGCATCGACCACATCAATGGTGGCTGGGGCATCAAGCGAAGTTTGTGTTTCCAAAATCCATTGGCCAGGATTGCTTTTGTCCGCATTCCACTTACAGGTGCGTTGTGAAATTTTTTCCGAGGCGGGATCAAAACTCCAAAAGGCAAAGTGGTTCGGCGTGTCTGGATTGCGCGCAAGCATTTCGGCGAGCATGAATGAAAGTGGATGCGCAAGATAGGCGGTTGTGGGAATGGTCCAGGTCTGCGGCTCGGTGGACGCGCCGATGCCGCTGGTCAATACGGCCAAATCTTTTCCGGGCAGTTCCCCTGACACCCGCAAGCGCGCACCAGTCTGCGAAAATATATTTTTAGGACCAGGAATTTGCGGCACGCTTCGCACCGACCAAGCCTCGCTTCCACAATCCCATGCCACCCAATATCGATTCCGCGAACTGGTCAAGGTCAGTCCGTCATCGCCAATGCTGCGGCTATCAATCGCGATTAAAAAACCACTTTCTTTGCCGCTTTCCGTGAGGTTTTGAAGATTGGCCCCCATGTCAACCAGGCCGCGGGGGGCCTGTGAAATTTCAATGGAAACCCAGGCTAATTCGACATCGCCTTCGGGTGTTTCGCGCCATGAACGAAATAGGCGCTTCTTGCCATCCGCTTTTTGTTTTAACAGCGCGGGCGTCAATGGCTTCAACACGAGCGCCCCAAGTTGCAAACGCGCCTCACGCTCCATTTGCACTGTGCCCATGTCGCGCAATTCAATCGTGGACACGGCGCGGTCAATCGCCGACTCGGCGTATTCAAAATCTTTTTCAGTTGTCAAAATACTGAACACAATAAAATTTCCAATTCCAGTTTGCAGCATGAACCATCCGCTGATCGCGCGAATATCTCCGGTGGGAGTAGACAGCCAAAGGAAACGCGCAGGCAATCCGCAGATCTTTGTTGGACGATCAAACAACACCGTGAACTCGCTTCCAGCGGCTTTCAATGTTTGCAAATGATTTTGCATTTGCGACTCGGTGTCGCTTTGCGGATCGTTGGAAGTCACGGCGTTGACGCGAAACAGCCAGCGCGCGGGATCGCGCTCGTCCGCCACCATCCACGAAATTGCGTTTCCCGCGGAATCTTTAACGACCAGGGTGCCCTTGGGAAGTTGAATTTTGAGACCCAAGGATTCAAAATCGTATGGGTTGCTCTCCAACTCAATTTTTTCAAGCGGGACCTTTGCTGGAGTTGGCGGCGGCGCCAATGGCTTGCCTGGAACCGAATTTGGGGCAGAAACGCCTTTATTTTGGGTCTGGTAACTGTTATTATTGGACTTTAATACGCTATTTTCCCCAGTTTCCCCATCATTTGCTGTTGTTTGAGCCATGGAGGCAGGTAAAGAGCCAAAAATGGCTAAAAATAGCCAAAAAGCCAAGCACATGCACTTGCGCTGCAGGGGTTTATTCACGCCCACAAGAGTACATGAAATGACAGGTGAAATTATTTAATTTGCAACCAATATCCCCTAAGCGCTTGACAGAAACGCACAATCGCCTACCTTTGTCGATTCCCCATTTGTGCCTTCGCACGGCATCGAGCCGCGCGCGCAAGTGGGCTGTGTTTCTTGATGAAGGGCTTGGACTGCAATGGCAATGACCGCTGGCACAATCCGCATCCGAATGGAAGCGTACGATCACCAAGCTCTCGATGCTTCGGCTCGTGAAATTGTTGATCACGCCAAGCGCACTGGTGCGCGAGTTGCTGGTCCTGTTCCACTTCCAACACGCCGTGAAATTTACACGGTGAATCGCTCACCATTCATTGACAAGAAAAGCCGCGAGCAATTCGAAATTCGAACGCACAAGCGCATCATCGACATCACCGATGTCAACCCACGCACCGTCGACGCGCTCAACCGCCTGGTTGTTCCCGCTGGCGTGTTTGTAAAAATCAAGGCGTAAGAAACGGACCACACAATGCCAATCGCAATTCTCGGTAAAAAAATTGGAATGACTCGCTGGTTCATGGAAGACGGGCGCAATATTCCCGTGACCGTGATTCAAGCTGGTCCATGTGTGGTGACCCAGGTGAAAACCGGCAAATCTGACGGATATGCCGCAATTCAAATGGCTTTTGATGACTCCAAACCGCGCGCCACAACCCAGCAACTCATTGGCCATGACGCCAAGGCCGGTTCAGTTCCAAAGCGCGTGCATCAAGAACTGCGCTTGGAAAAAGATGATGAGGCCGCCGCCTATGAGCTTGGACAAGTTCTTTCGGTGGACACTTTCACTGGCATGAAGTTTGTCGATGTCAGCGGTGTCTCCAAGGGCAAGGGCTTCCAAGGAACAATGGTTCGTTGGAACTTTAAAGGCATTTGCGCAAGCCACGGAACAGAGCGCAAGCATCGTTCACCTGGAAGCATTGGCAGCCACGGAACCGATCGCGGTCACGGCGCCAAGATTAAGAAGGGCAAGAAAATGTCCGGCCGCATGGGTGGCGAGCGAACAACAATTCGCAGTCTTGATCTGATCTCGGTTGATGTAGAAAAGAATTTACTGGTCGTCAAAGGCGCGGTGCCTGGGGCGTCCAATGGATATTTATTTATTCGCACCCCAAAGCGTCTATATAAGACAAAGGCAGTACTTCAGGCGGCAAAGTAACCGTCTGAAAGATTGGGAAGGCCGTTTCGGAACCACCCAGTCGCGACAGTTTGCAGAAACAAACCGAGTCGATCCCTACCAAACCCCGATGTAACGGGTGCGGAGGGTAGGCGAGACGGTCGGATCAACCGACCAAAGGTAAGAACCATGATTGAACTACCAATCCTAGATAGCAGCGGCAAGAAAGTGGACACTCTCAAGATCGACGAGGCCACCCTTGGCGGCGAAGTCCGACACGCTTTACTGAAACAAGCCTACGTCATCACCCACGGCAACCAACGCCAAGGCTCCGCGCGAACCAAAAGCCGCGGCAGCGTGGCTGGTTCCACCCGAAAGTTGTACAAGCAAAAAGGCACGGGTAACGCCCGCGTCGGCGCCTCGCGCGTTCCCCATCGCAAGGGCGGTGGTGTTGCTTTCTCCAAGACCCGAACCCGCGAAGATTTCCGCACGCAAATGACGCGCAAGATGCGCCAACTTGCAAATCGCAACGCGCTGCTGGCCAAGTTGGTCGACAGCGAAGTGAAGTGCATCAAGGAATTGTCCTTCAAGAATCCAAAGACCCAAGATTTCGCCGCCTTGCTCAAGGCCTGCGGCGTTGATCGCACATGCCTAGTCGCAGTGCATGGCGACAATCACAACACCATCGTCAGCGCGCGCAATATCGAAGGCGTCAGCGTTGTTCGCATTGAGCAACTCACGGCGTTTGATCTTCTCAACCACCGCTTTTTGTTGGTGGACAAGGCGTCGCTGCAATCATTTATTGATGGATCGGCGTTCACCGCCAATGACTCCAAGGAGGCCGCGTAATGGAATCTACCGTCGTCATCCGTCGTCCAATCGTCACGGAAAAAGCCTCGTTCGCAACGAGCAAATCAAATCAATACACCTTTGAGGTGGATGGCAAAGCCACCAAAGAGGACATTAAAAAAGCAGTGAAGAAGCTGTACAACGTCCGCGTTCTCAGCGTGAACACGTCTATTCGTAAAGCGCGCGACCGCGCCATGAAGTTTGGCTTGGTCGCTGGCAAGTTGACCAAGCGCGCAATGGTGAAGATTCATGCAGAGGACAAGATTGAGCTCTTCTGAGCAAAGGAATTCCAATGGCTATTCGAGTTTATAAAAGAACATCAGCTGGTCGTCGCAACGCAAGCGTGAACATGCACGTTGAAGTCACGCGCTCTAAGCCAGAAAAAAGTCTGTGTCGTCCCCTGTCAAAAACTGGCGGCCGAAATTGCCAAGGCAAGTTGACCGTCATTCAACAAGGTGGCGGCCACAAGCGCCGTTACCGTTTGATCGACTTCAAGCGCCGCAAGGATGATGTTGTGGCCACGGTCACCACGATTGAATACGATCCAAACCGCTCCTGCCATATCGCGTTGCTCACCTACGCGGACGGCGATAAGCGCTACATTTTGGCTCCGAAGGGCATCACGGTTGGGCAAAAACTTTTGTCCAGTGAAAACTTGATTGATCCAAATGTTGGCAATTGCATGCCGCTGAAAAATATTCCTGCCGGTCTTGATGTGCACTGCGTGGAAATGATTCCAATGAAGGGCGGCACCATGGTGCGCTCCGCTGGAATGAGCGCGCGTCTGACAAATAAAGAAGGACGCATGGCGACATTGGTGTTGCCGTCCGGTGAAATTCGCCAAGTGTTGCTTGAGTGCCGCGCCACTATTGGCGCGGTCGGCAACGCCGATCACGCCAATGTTGTTCTTGGCAAGGCCGGTCGCGCGCGTTGGTTGGGCCGTCGTCCCCGTACCCGCGGCGTGGCCATGAGCCATCATCAACATCCACACGGTGGTGGTGAAGGACGCAGTAAGGGTGGCCAAGAACCATCCAATGCCAGCGGAACTGGAAGCAAGGGCGGTCGAACTCGTCGCTTCGGCCTTGCCAGTGATGAACTAATTATTCGTCGGCGCTTCAGTCGCCGTTATGGTCAATTGAAACTTTGATTTGTGGAGATGAACTATGAGTAGATCGACTAAAAAAGGACCGTTCGTTGATGAGAAACTTTTCCGCAAGGCGGAGAAGATGCAGGCTTCAGAGCGTCGCATGCCGCTGAAGACCTACAGGCGTTCATGCACAATCGTGCCTGAATTTGTGGGTCTGACCTTTCAAATTCACAACGGCAAATCATTCCTGGATTGTTTCGTGACCGAAGACATGGTTGGCCACAAGCTTGGCGAATTCTCGCCAACGCGTGTGTTCCGTGGTCACACCAATAAGAAGGAAGGCCTTGACGCCGGTCCTGGTTCTGGTGCCCCAGCTGGTGGCGGCAAGGGCGACTCAAAGAAATAAGTGACTTGAATAGAAATTAAGGAAAAATAAAATGGCCTATCAATCTTGTCATCGTTTCGCTCGAATCGCTCCCCGCAAGGCGCGCCTTGTGGCTGACATGATCCGCGGCAAGCCCGTTGATCAAGCGCTGACCGCTCTGGACTTCAGCACCAAGCGTGGCGCCGCTTTCATTCGTTACGTTCTTCGTTCGGCCATCGCTCAAGCGGAGCAAGCCAGCGTTGATCCAGGTCGTCTTTTTGTGAGCGAGAGCCGCGTGGACGAGGGTCCAACGCTCAAGCGCTTCCAAGAAAAAGATCGTGGCCGTTCTCATCCAATTCATAAACGCACCTGCCACCTTCATGTGTCAGTGGACGCTCGCTGATCGCTAAGGAATAAACACCATGGGACAAAAAACACATCCATTCGGCTTCCGCGTCGGAGTTACAGAAGCGCACAAAAGCCGCTGGTTCGCACCAAAGGCGCTCTTCGGTGAATTGCTGATCGAGGACTACAAGATCCGCCAATTCATTGACAAGCGATTGAACAAGACGCCGCCCTACGCGGCCGTTTCCGATGTGCATATTGAGCGCACGCGCGAAGAGTTGGCCGTGATTGTCAAGACAGCGCGACCAGGTCAAGTGGTTGGACTCAAGGGCGCTGAAGTTGAAAAGCTCACCGCCGATCTACAAATTCTCACTGGCCGCAAGGTCGTCATTCGCATTATTGAAATTAAGAATGCAGAAATCGACGCCAAGTTGATCGCTGATTCGCTTGCCGACCAAGTCAAGAAGCGAGCCAACTTCCGCAAGGTGCTCAAGCAACGCTGCGAGGCCGCCATGCAAAATGGCGCGCTTGGCGTGCGTATTCAAGTTTCGGGCCGCATTGGTGGCGCGGAAATGAGCCGCATTCTGAACACGCGCTTGGGAACAATTCCATTAAGCACATTGCAAGCCAATGTGGATTACGCAATGACGCACGTGTTCACAACCAGCGGCGCGCTGGGCGTGAAGGTGTGGGTGTTCAAGGGTATGTACAACGAATCACAACCCGACGAAGTGGTGTCCAACGCGGCGGGTGGCCGCGCGCGCGCCCGCGGTCGTTATTGATAGAAACAAGTTCAGCATTTAGGAGATCAGTCACATGAGTTTCATGCCAAAACGAGTCAAGTTCCGCAAATCACAGCGCGGAAAAATGAAGGGCAATGCCACGCGTGGCAACTATGTCGCCTACGGCGATTATGGCTTGCAAAGTTTGCAGACACATTGGCTCAGCGCCAGGCAGATTGAAGCCGGCCGCGTCGCCGCGCAGCACTTCCTGCGCCGTCAAGGCGTGTTGTACATCCGCGTATTTCCTGACAAGCCAATTTCAAAGAAGCCACTGGAAACACGCATGGGTACTGGTAAAGCTCCTGTGGATTATTGGGCCGCATGCATCAAGCCTGGAACCTTGATCTACGAGATCGCCGGTGTTCCAGAGGAGTTGGCCAAGCAGGCCTTCGCTCGTATCGCACACAAGATGCCCGTGAAGTGCCGCTTCGTGGGTCGCCGTATCGCCGTCTGATTGGAGTCATATATATGAACGCTCATGAAATTAGAAAATTAACATCGGAACAAATCAAGGATGAGATCACCGCAGCTCGCCGCAAGATTTTTAGTCTTCGCGCGCAAGCCGTCACCGAGAAGGTCTCCAATGTGAGCCAGTTTCCAACACTGCGCCACACCATCGCGCGATTGCTGACGGAGCAGGGCGCCCGCGCCCGCGCCGCCAATCCAGCGTCGGTGAAGAAGATGATCCGCGGGCTTTCCAAGGAAGGCCGCCAGAAGCTGCTTCCACAAGTTGTCAATCCATCCACTTACACCAAGGCTGGCGGCAAAAAGTCCGCCACGGTTGGGGCCACGAGTGTAAAGAGCAAAGTGAAGTCGCCAGCGACAACAAAGGTTCAATCCGCCAGCAAGGCCACCAAGGCCAAGGTGAAATCATGAGTCATAAGACAGCCGCCGTTACCATTCCATTGAAAAGCCCACGCCGTGTTGGTGTTGTCGAAAGCGACAAGCGCCTCAAGACCCGCACCGTGGTCGTGAACTTTGTGACCAAGCATCCAAAGTACGGAAAGTATGTGAAGAAGCGAACCGTTCTTCATGTGCATGACGAGAAAAACGAAAGCGGTCTTGGCGACCGCGTTGAAGTGGCCGAGTGCCGACCAATAAGCCGCACCAAGAACTGGATTCTTGTTCGCGTGGTTGAAAAAGCGCCAGTGAAACTTTTAGCAATGGAGGAGACGGTCCGCTAAGGCGCGCCGCAATTCAACATGATTCAAAAAGAATCCAAGATCGAAGTCACTGACAATTCCGGCGCGAAGCTGGCCATGGTCATCGGCATCATGGGCGTCAGCACTGCGCGCGGCAAGTTCACGCGCGTGGCCATGGGCGTGGGCGACAAAGTCATGGTGGCGATTAAGAAAGCCATTCCAACTGGCGATGTCAAGAGTGGCGACAAGGCCATCGCGGTCATCGTTCGAACCAAGTATCCAACCCGTCGCGACGACGGCAGCTATGTGCGCTTTGATTCCAACGCGTGCGTGCTGATTGATGAAGAAGGCAACCCACGCGGCACGCGCATTTTCGGCGCCGTGGCCCGTGAATTGCGCGAGAAGAATTTCATGAAGATTGTTTCATTGGCAACGGAGGTGGTGTGATGCCAAAGCATGTACGTAAAGGTGACATGGTCATGGTTCGCGCAGGCAATCAGCGTGGAACTGTCGCCGAAATTCTGGCCGTTCTTCCCGATGAGAATCGCGTGATCGTGAAGGGTGTCAACATCCGCACGCATCACTTGAAGAAGACGCAGGCCCGTCCGCAAGGCGGCCTGTTGAAGCAAGAGGCGCCAATTCACATGTCCAATGTCAGCCCAGTGGTCGATGGCAAGCCGACGCGCGTTCGCTTTGAAACCAAACCCGATGGCAGCAAGACTCGCGTCGCAGTCAAAGGCGGCAAAGAGTTGCACACATTGCGGGCCGCAAGCAAGACATCCTCCAAGAAGAAGTAATTCACAGACATTCGTAAGAAAGAGAACACAATGGCCGAAGAAAATACAGTTCGTTTACATAAGATCTTCAAGGAAGAAGTGGTTCCAAAGGTGATGCAGGAGTTCAAACTCAAGAACAGGCATCAGGTTCCAAAGCTTTCCAAGATCATCGTCTCCACCGGCGTGGGCAAGCGACTTGAGAATCAAAAGCTCAAGCCAGAATTGCGCGACACCGTGATCGACACCTATCGCAAGATCACAGGTCAGCAACCCATCATGATCAAGGCCAAGAAGGCCGTGTCGAACTTCAAAGTTCGAGAAGGCGCGCCCAGCGCATTCATGGTCACCATTCGTCGCGACCGCATGTGGGGCTTCCTGGATCGGCTTATCAATCTCGCCATTCCGCGTATCAAGGATTTTCGTGGCGTGAACGATAAAAGTTTCGATGGTGGTGGCAGTTGGGCCATGGGTCTTTCCGAGCAAGCCGTATGGCCGGAAATCAACATGGCCAATGTCAACCACAACATTGGTATGCACATTAATTTGGTGTTTGAAAATAGCACGCCTGCCATGAGTCGCTTTATGTTGAGCGAACTTGGCATGCCGTTCGCACGCCCTGAAGTGTCCAACAAGAAAGCCTGATTAAAGGAAATTCTATGGCAAGTAAAGCAGTCTTTGTAAAAATGAAGAAGAAGCCAAAGTTCAGCACTCGCAAGATGAGCCGTTGTGAAATTACCGGCCGCGCCCGCAGTGTGTATCGCAAGTTCCGCGTGTGTCGCCACATGTTGCGTGAACTGGCATTGCAAGGCATGGTGCCTGGCATGCGCAAGGCCTCTTGGTAAGCCATCACAATTTAAGGAATCAACATGCCATTACACGATCTCACAGCTGACATGCTTACCCGAATTCGAAACGCTATTTCAATTCATGCCAAGCAAGTCATGGTCTTGGACAACAAACTCAATTGCGGCGTTGCCAAAGTGCTGCAAGAAGAGGGTTTCATTCGCGGATTTGAGCGCATTCCGGATAGCCGGGGTGGTTTGATTCGCGTGGACCTGAAATATTCGCCCACTGGCGAGAGCGCCATTAACGCCATTGATCGCGTCTCCAAAACCGGTCGCCGCGTGTATTCAGGAACGGACGCGTTGCCAAAGCCACAACAAGGTTTGGGCATTGCCATAGTCAGCACAAGTTCTGGTGTGATGAGCGATCGTCGCTGTCGCGAGAGCAAAGTCGGTGGCGAAGTGGTCGCTGTGGTCTGCTAAATAAAGAACTGCAAAGAATTCAAGCTTCAGAATCCAAGGAGTCGTCATGAGTCGCATCGGAAGAAAATCAATCGCAGTGCCAGCCGGCGTGAAGGTGCAAATCAATGCGTCAACGCGCGTCATCGATTTCCAAGGTCCAAAGGGCAAGCTCTCCATGACGCATCGCCCTGAGGTGAAGGTCTCCTACAACGACGCCGACAAGGCGATTGTGTGCGAGGTGCCTGAAAGCCAAATTGAAGTGGGAAACAACAATGCCTATTGGGGCACCACGCGTTCCGTGATCAATGGAATGGTCGAGGGCGTTCTCAAGGGCTACGAGAAAAAGTTGGAGATTGTTGGCGTCGGTTGGGGAGCCAAGGTGCAAGGCAAGAAGTTGGTCCTTGCGATCGGTTTTGCCAACGCGATTGAAGTGGCTATTCCCGCCAATCTCACTGTGGTGATCAACGGAACTTTGATTGAAGTCTCTGGTCCGAATAAGCAAACCGTTGGTGCGTTCGCCAGCGATGTGCGTGCCTGCCGTAAGCCAGAGCCTTACAACGGCAAGGGCATCAAATACACCGACGAAGTGATTCAGCGCAAGCAGGGCAAGGCGTTCGGCAGTTAATCAATAAAGGAATTACAAACATGTCATCCGCAACACTCTTAAAATTAAAGCGCCGCACCCGTCGAAAGATGGGCTTGCGCAAGCGCATCATGGGAACCACCGATCGGCCACGCATGAGCGTGTTCCGCTCGCTCAAGCACATCTATGTGCAGGTGATCGATGATTCAACCGGCCGCACACTTGTGGCCGCAAGCGACCGTGAGAAGTCTCCAGCCGCCAGCAAGGGCAAAATGACCTCCGCGAAAAACATTGGAAAAACCCTTGCTGAACGAGCCGCCAAAGCGGGCGTGACCAAGGTGGTCTTTGATCGCAACGGATACCTCTTTCACGGCCGCGTCAAGGCGCTTGCCGAAGGCGCCCGCGAGGGCGGCTTGCAGTTCTGATTTCAAATAGGAATTAATTATGAGTGGATTCAACAACGATTCTCGAGATGCTGACACAACAACCGTGGGTGTCTATCGAACCAGCACAACAGTGGCCGGTGGCCGTCGCTTTTCTTTCGCGGCCATGGTGGTCTCTGGTGATCGCCAAGGCGGCGTGGGCGTGGGCTATGCCAAGAGCACGCAAGTTCCATCCGCCGTTGAAAAGGCGGAGAAGGAAAGCCGTCGCAAGCAAAGGAAGTTCAACATGCAGGGTCGAACAATTCCGCACATGGTTGAAGGCCGCTACGGCGCCAGCAAGGTTCGACTTGTTCCAGCCGCTCCAGGAACTGGCGTTATTGCCGGCGCATCGGTGCGATCCATCTTGGACATGATTGGCGTGCAAGATTGCTTGACCAAGTGTTTCGGGAGCAGCAACCCAAAGAATCTCGTCAAGGCCACCATGATCGCGCTAGGCAAATTGCGCACTCGTGAAATGGTGGAGGCGCTTCGTGGAATCACGCTGAGCAACACCGAAGTGGAGGACGCCATCACCCGTGGTAGCGCGGCCATTCCGGCGGCTCGCGGCGCGCAAAAGGCGCAGGGTCCAGTCAACACCGTTGGTGACGAGCGTCGCAATAGTCGTGGCGGCGGTGGTCGTGGTGGTAGCAGTGGCGGCGGTCGCGGCGGAAGCGGCGGCGGTCGCGGTGGTAGTGGTGGCGGTCGTGGCGGTCGCGGGCCTGATGCCGGCGCACCTTTGGCGGGTGATCCACCACCAGCCCAGGCGTAATGGTTTATGTGTACATGTGCATTGAGTTTGGTTGCAATTTGGATTTGAATTTAAGAACAGAAGGAATTTCATCATGATGATTCAAGACATCACCGCCAAAGTTGGCGCCCACAAAAAGCGAATGCGCGTTGGACGCGGCGAAGGCAGCGGCAAAGGCGGAACCAGCGGCCGCGGACATAACGGCGCCAAGAGCCGCGCGGGTTGGACCAGTCGGCCCGGTTACTTGGGTGGTTCAACACCAATCGCTCGCCGCTTCCCAAAGCGTGGTTTCTCCAACACGGGCTTCCGCTCGTTGTTCTGTGAAATCAACGTGCAGGATTTGGACAAGCACTTTGACAATGGAGCCACCGTTGATGTGACGGCGTTGGCCGCCAAGCGTTTGATTCGCGACACCAAGTTGCCGTTGAAGGTGTTGGGTCACGGCGCAATTACCAAGAAGTTGACTGTGAACGCTGCAAAGTTCAGCGCCACGGCCAAAACCAAAATTGAGAAAGCAGGCGGAACCGCGGCAACTGCCGCGTAATCGCCAAATTATTTCGTGATCCAAGCCTTCATCAACATCTTCCGTGTCGCAGAATTGCGAAACCGCGTGCTCTTTACGCTGGGCATGTTGGTTATTTATCGCATTGGTTTCTGGATTCCACTGATCGGTGTTGATCAAACCCAACTTGCGGAGGCGGCCTCCAAAGCCAGCGAAAACGCAACGGGTTTCGGCCGCATCGCGCAATTCGCCAGCATCTTTTCTGGCGGAAGTTTGCAGCAAAGCACCATATTCGGTCTGGGCATTATGCCCTACATCACAGCCAGCATTATCTTTCAGTTGCTGCAAAGCGTGGTGCCTGCGCTTGCAGATTTGAAAAAAGAAGGCGCAAGCGGGCAGCAAAAAATTTCCGAATGGACGCGCTACGCGGCCGTTGGCTTGTGCGTGTTCCAAGGTTGGATGTGGCTCAGTTACTTGCGCCAGACAAATCTGGTGCAGCCAGAATTTGAATCAGGCGCCAACTTGATCGTGTTCTATGTCGCGGGTTTCTCAGCGTTGACCGCTGGAAGTTTGTTTCTGATGTGGCTGGGTGAGCAAATTGACAAGTATGGAATTGGCAACGGCGTCAGCATTATTTTAACGGCGGGTATTTTGGCGCGCATGCCAGCGGCGGTGGGTTGGGTCGTGGAGAATTTTGATCCACGCCAAAGCAGCGACGCCGAAGGCAAGGTTGGATTGGTGGGCGTGCTGTTGCTTGCGGGCGGATTCATTCTTGTCACCGCGGGCGCCATCGTGATCACGGTCGCGCAGCGACGCATTCCAATTCAACAAGCCAAGCACACCACTGGACGCCAAATGTATGGCGGACAAAAAACATATTTGCCGCTGCGTCTCAACCACGCTGGTGTCATGCCAATCATCTTTGCCTCTAGCTTGATGGTGTTCCCATCGGCGATCTTTGGATGGCTCTCCACGCGCTCCCAAGCGGAAGGCTCCACTGGAGTCATCACCTGGATCTCCACATTCTTGTCGGAAAATTTCCAGCACGGGGCCTATCCATATGTGGTCACTGAAATCGCGCTGATTTATTTCTTCAGTTACTTCTGGACCACGGTTCAATTCAGTCCCGATGAAATGTCCAAGCAACTGCGCGACCACGGCTCCATGGTTCCGGGCATTCGTCCAGGTCCATGGACGAGCGAATATTTAGAGCGCACCATGGAACGAATCACCTATGTTGGCGCGGGTTTCTTGGCGGTCATCGCGATTATTCCAACGATTGTCACCCAACAATTGGGCATTCCATTCAACGTCAGCCAATTCCTTGGCGGCACTGGATTATTGATTGTGGTCAGCGTGGGGCTTGATTTGGTGCAGCGTATTGAAGCAAACTTGGTCATGCGCAATTACTCTGGGTTCCTCTCGAAAGGCAGCGACTCCAAGGGTCCGCGCATTCGGAGTTCGCGATCATGAGTACAGCCATCAAGTCGCCAACACCGCTTACAACGACCAAGCCAGCTTGGTGGTCAAAACTTGTCGCCGGCACGGTGGCGGTGCGACCCAATGATGACGCCCGCGATTTGCGTCCAACGCGCCGAGCGGTCGCGAGTGAAATTCGATCCGAGCAAGAAATTCAACACATGGCCGAGGCCGGTCATATTGCTGCGCTTGCGCTGCACGCGGCCACAGTGGCTTGCGTCGTTGGAACTTCCACCGCAAGTTTGGATTGCGTGATCGCCGGAGTGATTGCCGCCCACCGCGCCGAAGCGGCGTTTATTGGCTACGGCAAGTCGGACACGCGCGAGCCGTTTCCCGCAAGTTCATGCATAAGCGTGAATAATGAAGTGGTGCATGGCATTCCAAGCAGCCGCGTGATTCGCGATGGTGATGTGGTGAAGATTGATTGCGGCGTTCGCTTTCGCGAGTGGTGCGCCGACGCCGCGGTGACCGTGTGCGTAGGGAATGTGTCCCCAGAAATTCGCGCCATGGTCGCGCATACCCAAGCCATGTTGCAAGAGGCCATTGATTTGGTGCAGCCTGGCGTGCGTTGGAGCACCATTGCGCAACGCCTGCAAGACATGGCTATTGAAGCCAAATTTGGCGTGGTCACCGATCTCATGGGCCACGGAATTGGCCGCACATTGCATGAATGGCCAGAGGCGCCAAACAGCGTCAGCCGTTCCTTGCTGGAGCGGCGCGACTTCACGCTTCTTCCTGGAATGACGATCGCCATTGAGCCCATGTTGACCATGAATGACGGTTCTGTAAGCGCCACCGATCGCGATGGACATGTGTTGGGCGTGGCCACACGAATCTTGCCGGACAACTGGACGGTTGTCACCGCCAATGGCCTGGTATCGGCGCATTTCGAACACACGATTGTGGTCACCAAAACAGGTGCCCGCGTTCTCACGGTCGTTCCGGTGAGCGCGATCTTGGAAGGCTCAAACTAAATGGCCAAAGATGACAAGATCACACTCGACGCTGAAGTCACTGAAGCTTTGCCAGACGCCATGTTCAGGGTGCGCTTGCAGAACGACAAAGAAATTCTCGCCTATGTCAGTGGCAAGATGCGGAAGTTTTTCATCCGCATTCTTCCTGGCGACAAAGTCACTATCGAATTGAGTCCCTACGACATGACCAAGGGTCGCATTGTCTACCGTTTCTAAGAAAGAGTAATTATGAAAGTCCGCAGCAGCATTAAACGAAGAACCCGCGATTGCCAAATCGTTGTCCGCAAAGGCAAGCGTTTCGTCATCAACAAGAAGAACCCCCGTTTGAAGCAGCGACAAGGCTGATTCAGAAAAGATTTTAAGGAGCACCCCATGCCACGACTAGCAGGTATCGACATTCCCGAGCGCAAGAAGATTCTTTTCGCTCTTCAATACATCCACGGCATTGGCCCCAAGTTCGCCAAGGACATTCTTGCCAAGACCGGCATTGATGGCGAACGCCGAGCCAGCACACTGGACGACAAGGAATTGGCCAACATCAGCCAATTGCTTGATCAAAGCTACATCTTGGAGGGCGCGCTGCGCCGCCAAACTCAGCAGGATATTCAACGTCTCAAGGACATTCGCTGCTACCGCGGCGAGCGTCATCGCAAGGGATTGCCTTGTCGTGGTCAACGAACTCGTACAAACGCCCGCACTCGTAAGGGCAAAAAGCGAACGGTCGCCGGCAAGAAGGGCGTGAAGGGTTGATCCCGTCGCGCAATTTGAAGAACAGGTTGAAGAACAGGAATTATTCATATGGCAAGTAAGAAAAAAGTCCGCAAAAATATCGTGAAGGGTATCGTGGTTGTGAACGCGACCTTCAACAACACCATTGTTACTGTGACCGATGTGAACGGTGAGACCCTGGCATGGGATTCAGCCGGCAGCGTTGGTTTTAAGGGCGCTCGCAAGAGCACTCCGTTCGCCGCCAGCCGCGCCGCTGAAAAAGTCGCGGGCAAGGTCAAGCGTTTAGGTATGCGTGAGGTGGAAGTTCGTGTGAAGGGACCAGGTCCTGGCCGCGAAAGCGCCGTGACTGGCCTTGCGCACAACGGCTTAAAGGTGATCGCCATTGAAGATCACACACCAATTCCGCACAACGGATGCCGCGCCCCCAAGAAGCGACGCGTGTAAGAGCGTTGATTTGGAAGGGTTTTTCGCTTATACTGCCCGACCGTGTTTTGTGGTCGCGGGCCTAGTTTCGCTGGGTGTTTGCAAATCGTACTTCTCTTGGCCAAGAAGGCGTATTGAACTGTTGCAGCAGAGTTCAATATTCGCCGTGAGTCCAAGAGTTTCCTGTTCTGGATTCTGCCGCAACTTTGGAGATTCACCATGCACGTTCGATGGCGCGGATTAGAGCTTCCGTCACATGTCACTGTTGAGCAAAAGAGTCTGACACAAACCTTTGGTCGTTTCACCGCCGAGCCATTTGAGCGCGGCTTTGGAACCACCATTGGAAACAGTCTTCGTCGCATTCTGTTGTCCAGCCTTGAAGGCGCGGCTATCACCAGCGTGAAGATTGCGGGCGTGACGCACGCGTTCACAAGTCTTCCCGGCGTGAATGAAGATGTGACCGACATTATTTTGAATATCAAAAAGTTGGTTGTCAGCATGGAGGGCGACACCGCCAAGACCATGCGGCTGCTGGCCGAGGGTCCCGGCGAAGTGACGCCGGATCTGATCGAGGCTGACGCTTCGATTCAAATTCACAATCCAGAAACCGTGTTGGCCACAATGACCGAAAAGAAGGAATTCGCCGCTGAATTCACGGTTGAGAAGGGCCGCGGCTATCTGCCTGCGAGCGAGCAATGGGCCAAGATTGAGGAGCAAGAAATTGGACTGATTCCAGTGGACGCCATCTTCAGTCCAGTGCTTCGCGTTCGTTACCGCGTTGAGGACACCCGAGTTGGGCAACGCACCAACTATGACCGTTTGATCCTGGATATTTGGACCAACGGAACCATCTCGCCAGAAATGGCTTTAGTGGAAGCATCCAAGATTCTGCGCAAGCACTTGAATCCGTTTGTGATGTATGACAATGAAGGTGAAGAAACTGTTCCAACCAATATTGCCAACGAGCCAGACGCCGAACTTGAGTTGCTGCGCAAGATCAACATGCCAATCTCCGAGCTTGACCTCACCGTTCGTGTGAGTAATTGCCTGGAAAGCGCCAAGATTAAATTTGTGCATGAACTGGTTCGTAAAACCGAGAACGACATGCTGTGTCTGCGGGCATTTGGCCGCACCAGCTTGCGAGAATTGAAGAAGTCATTGGAAGACGAAGGTTTGGGCTTGGGCATGGTTATGCCTGAGGGCTTCAAGCCAGCGACCAGTGATTCACACGCTTAATGTGTTCGATCTGATTGTGCCCCGTTTTGAATTGAGGAATTTGCAATGCGCCATAAAGTAGCTGGAAAACAACTGTGTCTGAAGGAAGATCATCGCCGCGCGATGATTCGAAATCTTGCCGCAGGTTTGTTTGAACACGGACAGATTGAAACCACTTTGCCCAAGGCCAAGATGGTGCAACCATTTATTGAGAAGCTGATCACCACGGCCAAGACCAAGTCTTTGACCACGCGTCGACAGTTGCTCAGCAAGTTGCCCGATCGCAAGGTCTTTGCGTGGATCGCGGACCCCAATGTTCCAGAAAGTCGCAAGACCAGTGAATATTGGGAGCTGCCCGCGGTGGATTCAATCGAGTTCAACCGCTTCGGTGAAGTGCGCAAGTCGCCTCGATTGATCGAGCACATTCTCACCCGCGTGGCTACGCGTTACAAGGATCGCGCGGGTGGCTACACCCGCATCATCAAGCAGGACAAGCACCGCGTTGGCGATGCAACCATGCTTGTGATTCTTCAACTCGTTGGTTCCGAAAGCGGAAGCCAAGTGAGTGGCCGAGCTGGCAATCGTCGTAAAGTTTCCAATCGCCGTGCGGCGTTTGCCGCCAAGAAGCGCAAGGAAATCGCCGACGGCAAGAACGCCGCGAAGGCGCAAGACAAGTCTGAAGCCAAGAGCGAGTGAGTTGTGCTGGCTGGGCTAACCCCGCCATTGCAAGGCACGCATTTACATAATTTGCACAACGCCCCGACCTTATAAAGTCGGGGCGTTTTTTATTGAGGGCTCATAACTTGTTTTCAGCTGGATTTCAGGTTATTCAACTTAAACACAGAAAAAATGTTCTCAAATTTTAGTTTGTATGGGATAGTTTGGCAGTGGGCATGGCGCCCTGGTGCATGGTGTTTTGAATGACAAATGTGTGTGATGCGATGGTATGAATGTATTCGTGACATAAAGCTCTTCTTTAGGATTAAAATCCAATAGCACAAGCAATGACGACGAGCCGTAGGCAACCTTGTATTTGGTTTAAGGGTGCGCTTTTGTTTGCGTACGCTGTCGTTGTTCTTTGTGCGCGCGGCGCGCACGCCCAAGTGACGCTGCAAGATGTTGTAAGTTTCACCGCCAACTCCAACGCCAAATTTGTAAGCAATGACGGCAATTTTGTGAGTGGCCTAAGCGCCAACACATCATTTCGGTGGACCAATGCCGGTGGCATGATCAGCCTTGGCGGCATTGACGCGCAAGAAAATCCTCCCATCGCAACAGGAGCAAGCACCAGTGGCGCGCCCGTGTCTGTTGGAACATATGACGCGTACAACAACGGTCAACTCCAGCGCTCCATAGCGCGCTGGACGCAAAATGTCGGCTGGCAAGATTTGGGTCAGCCGCCAACATCTGGCGAAACTTGGGACCAGATCAATGCCCCGCGCATCAGCGCCGATGGCAGCACGATTGTGGCAATGAGTCAAGGCGGTTCCAATTATAAAATTTGGCGCTGGACAAATGCCACGGGAAATTGGTCTTTACTGACATCCGAAAATTCTTGGATTGCCGGCAGCGCGCGCATCAACAGCGATGGCTCCGTGATCATTGCCAACAAAGTATCTGGTGGCGCATACCGGTGGTCTGATCCAACAGGTTCATTTGGAAGTTGGCAGGAAATATTTCTTGTATTCAATAGTCAAGCGGTTGCAACCGATCTCAGCGCGGATGGTAATTGCGTTGTTGGAACTTATATTATTCCCGGGTCAGAGGGGCAATTCAATGTGCATGTCTTCCGCTGGAAAATTGAATTTGGGATTCAATCTTGGTTGAATTGTGGCACGCCTGTCCCCAAAATTGACAGCGCAGTTGCGTTGGTGAGCGCCGATGGATTGGTTATCGCTGGAACCGCGTTGAAAGGTTTGGATCGAAGCGCCTTTCGCTGGACATCCCAGAGCGGCATGACAACTCTTGGCGGATTGCCTAGTGGCAGCACGCATGCCCAAATTAATGCCATCAATGGCAATGGAAGTATCTTGGTTGGACAGACGTGGCATGTTGTGTCGCAAGTATCGACAGGTTTTCACGCGGTGCGTTGGACAAGCGCTAATGGTTTCAACAATTTGGGATTGCCGCTTGGGTCCACGGACGCAAGTGCAAACGCGGTGAACTCCGATGGCACAGTTGTTGTGGGCGTTGTGGCCACCGCTGTAAATCTTGGCCAGTATCAATATTTCACCGCCTTTCGCTGGACGGCCATGAGTGGAATACAAAAACTTGGCGCGCTTGCAACGCCAATCATGCCGTCGGATATAAGCACCAATGGCTCGGTGGTGGTGGGATCGGCGCAGTTTGGTGATTTGTTCTCAAGCAATAATGCCCATGCAAGTAGAGACATGGGAAACCACGCGTTTCGTTGGACCAATGGGGGCAATGTTGATCTTGGTGTGAATACCGCCCTGGGAGAAATTGATTCCCAAAGCGACATGGTCAGCGGCAATGGTTTGGTTGGCGTGGGCGTGGCGCGCCTGTATGACGAGCAAACAAATCAAACCCGCAGAAAGGCATTTCGCTTTAATAGCGTGGGCGCAAAATTGTCTTTAAGCCCTTTGGGTGGCGATCAAGAATCATTTATTGGTTTTGGCAATGTAAACACCGATCTCACAACAAATAATGACCACGATTCAAGCCAGGGTGGCAGGTGCGTGAGCGACGACGGCACGGTGGTTGTTGGAAGTAGTTTGAATAAGAATGGCGAGGGATCTTTTTGTCATGCGGTCGCTTGGAGCGCTGGCGGTGTGCCAATTTCCTTAGGTGCGCTCAACAGTGATTCCTCGTCGACCGCGCTTGCGGTGAGTGGTGATGGCTCGACGGTGGTGGGGGCCAGCATTGGTGGAATTAATTCTGTCACGGGACAGCCGTTCAATCTGACCGCCTTTCGATACCACAATGGAGTACTACAAGATTTAGGCAGGCTTCAAGGCACTGGGAACTCGGCGGCGTTCTTTGTCAGCGCGAATGGTTCGGTGGTGGTTGGAACCAGCATCGCATTTGGTGAAGGCAATAAAAGTAAAGTGTTCCGCTGGACTAGCGCTGGCATGGTAGAGAATCCACATTGGCCTGATGACACTTTGAATGATTTGTACTGGCCCATGGCTGTCAGCCAAGATGGCAATGTGATCTTGGGAATGTCGGAGCACTATGAAAATAACTCCGAGTTCACAAAAATTCGCCGCGCATTTTTGTGGAGACAATCCTCTGGCGCGTTGATTGCGTTGCCCGAGGCGCTGCGTCACATTCACTCGTTAAGCCTGAGCGCCGACGGCACCATTGTGGCGGGTTCGCGCGATGCAGAGGGTCAATCCCAAGTTGCATGTCTGTGGTCCGAGGCAACTGAGATTATTGATCTCAAAATATATCTCACCGACCAAGGCATAAATATGTCCGCCCGCAATCCGCAGCAGTGCGGCATTTCAGCAGATGGCCATACCGTTATTGCGGTGGATGAAGTCAATGGCGCCGAGTCGATCTTTGTTGTAAGCGGTTTAAATTTGGTTGAGACAAGCGCGCCAATTATCGCAAGCATTGCGCCAACTTCAGGAACAACGTTGGGCGGCACGGCCATAACAATCACGGGAACGAATTTAACCGGGGCAAGCAGCGTCACTGTTGGCGGAGTTGCGGCGACAAGTGTTGTTGTTCTGAGCGACATATTGATTACCGCAGTGACGCCTGCGGGAATTGCGGGCGCGAAAGATGTCGTGGTGACGACGCCATTAGGAACGGCATCGGCAACGGCAGCCTTTAGTTACATCAACATTGTTGCGCCAACCGGAGTCGCGGCCAGCGACGGTTTGTTCACGAACAAAATCACTGTGACATGGAACGCGGCGGTCGGCGCGACAAGCTATGAAATATTCCGCAATGGAACAATCATTGGGACATCAACCACAACGCAGTATGACGATCCGACCGCCACGATTGGCGTGAACTTTTCATATGCCGTGAAGTCGGTCGCCGCTACAGGTTCAAGCGAACTCAGCACTCCGCCTGCGATCGGTTGGCGGGCGCCTGAAGTTCCGACTGGATTAAATGCAACTGATGGAACTTTCACAGATAAGATCACCGTGTCATGGAACGCTGTACCGAGTGCGACTGGCTATGAGGTCAAGCGTGATGGTGTAACTATTCGCACTGCGCAAGTTCAAACCACGACGACCTTTAATGATGTGGTGGCAGTGGGTCAGACTTTCTCTTACACGGTTACGGCGTCAACTCCGGCTGGCCTAGGCGCTTCGAGTGCCGCCAACACGGGCTTCATCAATGTTCTTGCGCCATCAAATGTTGCGGCGACTGACGGCGCGTTCACCACGAGAGTGGATGTCACTTGGAACAGCGTGGCAAATGCGGTGGGCTATCAAATCTTCCGCAGCGGAACTACTGGAGCGATTGGTTCAACCACAAGTGCTCTTGCATTTAGTGACTCGTTGGCCGTGCCTGGTAAAAAATATAATTACTCTGTGAAGGCCATCAGTGCCGCGGGATCCGCGGTGAATCCAGTTGTTCCAAGCGCGTCCAGTTTGATTAATTCTGGATATCGCAAGGTAGCCGCTCCCCTGAGCGTGAATGCATCGGATGGACTCGCTGACAAAGTGACTGTGAAATGGGTAGCCAGCGAGGGCGCGACTGGATATTCCGTGTATAGAACAAACCCCAGCGGGAAAGTGTTGGCGGGCAGCGTGACTGGAAATGGCGTGGTGACTTGCGATGATGTGACCGCGGTCATGGGAACGCTTTACAACTACACGGTCGAAGCGGTATCCACGGCTGGTGCGAGCGACGCAAGTGTGGGCAACACTGGCTACCGCATGGCGCCTCCTACGGGCGTGCGCGCAAGCGAGGGAACAATGTCTACGCAAGTGCTTGTCACATGGACGGCCGCGGCAAACGCAACGGGGTATGAAGTATTGCGCCGCGTGAACAGTGGGGATACTCCCGTGACTGTCGCCACAGTCGTAGGGGGAACAACTGTAAGTGGCGGCGATTCAGGCGCAAGTCCTAATGCGGTGTACCGATATTCGGTGCGCGCCAATTCAGCGGCTGGCTTCAGTCCAGAAAGCTCCGTGGATACCGGCTATCGCGGCATGCCAGCGCCCACGCAAGTTGCGGCAAGCGATGGCGCGTTTGAATCCTCAATTCAAGTGACATGGACGCCAATTGTTGGGGCGACAGGATACGAAGTATCGCGTAATGGAGTCGTGATTGCAGGTTCAGTGAGTACTTCCACGCATATTGACAGCTTTGGTACTGGAGCTTTGTCTCTGGTGAATTATCTGTACACGGTCAAAGCCAAGTTTGGCAATCAAAAGAGCGCGTCGAGTTTTGGAAATTATGGTTGGCGCGGACCCATTCCTAGAGGCGTGACCGCCTCTAGTGTTTTTTCGGACCGCATTGATGTGCGCTGGATCAGGTTGGAAGGCGTGCAGCTCTATCGTGTCTATCGGGATGGAGTCCAGTTGTCGGTCAAAGTAATTGGTAATGCAACTCACATGCAGGTACAAGACACCACCGCCACGCCGAGCACCACGCACACCTACACCGTGCGTGCCGTCTTTGCGCTTGGACTTGGTCCAAGCAGCGATAGCGCCACTGGTGTTCGGGTATCCGAAGACTCGAACAGTTTGGTTGGGGATGATGCCAGTTCAAGCGAATCGTATAAGCCCAGTGCCGCTGCCACCAACGCCGCAAGTTGTTCGAGCCCTGGGACATTGGACGCGCCAACCAATTCGCAATTAAATTCTTTGAATGGACATGATGAAATAGATGGAGCGAGTGCGGATGCGGATGGCGACCCGCGCACGGAGTCGCAAATACGATGCGATGAATTATTCTTGATCATTGCTGCTCGAATCGCCGTCGAGCATGAGCGATTGCCAGCCCTGGTCACTGGGGTGATGGTCGTGGAGCAGCCCACTGTGGACATGATCGACTCGCAGCGAAGGTTGCGTGAACTTGAGTTACAAGCCACGCTTGATGAGGACATGGACGGAATACTTGATGCGTGTCAGCGCGCCGAAGGCGATGTGGATTTAAGTGGAACGGTGGACGACTGTGACATGGTTGCATACATCAGCGCACTTGAATCCGCAGAATTGTTGATTGCCGATCTCAACTGCGATGGTGAAATGGATAGCGCTGATTTGGGTTGCCTTCTGCTTGCAATGTCAACTTCCGCCGCTGCCCCCATGGAACCACTTGCGCCGTCAAGCGAAGGTGTGCGATGATTTTTTTGCGTTACCATTAATTGATGAATGAACCAAGTACTCATTTGCGCCGCGATGTGAGCAGATGGGGACTGGTGGCGCTGGGAATTTCCGGAGTTGTTGGTTCTGGGTGGTTATACGCTCCCATGGAAGCCGTGAAGCAGGCGGGTCCCGCCTCGCTGTTGGCGTGGGTGGTGGGCGCGGGATTGATGTTGATCATGGGATACTGCTTGGCGGAATTGGCGTGCTCGTTTCCGGTGTCAGGTTCAAGCGCGCAAGTTTCATCGGCCACGCACGGCCGCGGTATGTCGCTGATCAACATGTGGCTGCTGTTCTTTGCTTATGTCACTACTCCGTCCATTGAAGCCACCAGTATTGTCACGTATAGCGCCATGTATTTTCCAGAGTTGACCGTTGGCAAAGAGGCCAACTTAAGCCACACCGGGCAAGTAGTCACAGTCTTGTTGATCGCATTTTTCACGGTGCTGAATTTCTTTGGTGTGCGCTGGTTGATACGCATGAACAGCGTGATCACATGGTGGAAGATCGCCATTCCCGCGAGCGTGGGGTTGGTGTTGATGTTCACCAAGTTTGACAGCGTTAATCTCACATCCAATGGCGCGGGCTTTATGCCGGGTGGAGTGCAAAGTATTTTTGCCGCGCTGTCCATGGGCGGTATTGTGTTCACGCTATGCGGGTTCCGCATTATTGGCGACTTGGCGGGTGAGGCGAAAAATCCAGCGAAAGATATTCCCTTTGGGTTTCTGATGTCCACGGTGTTTGCGCTGATTCTGTATTTCATTGTGCAGCTGGCGTTCCTGGGCGCGCTGGACACGGATCAGTATGCGAACGGCTGGAAAAGCATTCAAATTCCCCAGGCAAACGCTCCGTTTTTAGCCATTTTAATGGTGGCGGGGTTGCCGCTTATGGTGAAAATTTTATATTTCGACGCGGTGATTTCGCCCGGGGGAAGTTGTCTGGCATATGTGGGCAGTACCGGGCGCGTGGTGTATGCGGCGGCGCAGCAACGATTCGCCTGGAATATTTTATTGCAGTTGAACAAGCAAGGCGTGCCGGTCTTGGCGCTGGTGTTCTCATGGTTTGTAAGTTCAGTGGTTGTGTTTGCATACCCCAAGTGGACAGAGTTGGCGAATTTAAACGCCGCGGCTTATTTTTTGAATGTGATTTCGGTTCCAGTGAGCGTGGTGGTGTTGCGACGCATCGAACCAAAGTCGCGGCGTCCCTTTGAAATGCCAGGCGGAATAGTCATGGCGTTTGTGGCGTTCGCGTCCAACTTGTTGATTGTGTATTGGAGCGGAGTGAAGTCGTACATTCCTGTCATTGTGGCTCTGTGCGTGATTGTGTTCTTTGCATACGCCATTCCCAAGTTGCGCGGCAAGGCGCCAGTAGTGAACGCATGGAAGCCGTTGATATGGTTGGCTCCAACCGCGCTGGTGGTGATTGCAGTTGGATGGTTTGGCAGCGAGGACTTTGGTGGAACAGGCGACTTGAAAAATTCATTCGACACGCTGATTATTGCAGTCCTGTCCGTGCCGCTGTTTTGGATGGCCACCCGATGCGCGCAACCCGCGGATCAAGTGCGCCTGGAGTTGGAGCATCTGCGCATGGAAGGTGACGCGGACAGCGACGCGGGCGCGGCGTTTCGGCATTGAAGGAGCAGGCATGTATTTATTTTTTGACACCGAAACTACAGGCGTTCCCAGAAATTACAAGGCGCCGCCATCGGACTTGTTGAACTGGCCGCGCGTGGTGCAGTTGGGATGGATGGTGACCGACAAGCAGGGGCGTGAGTTGAAGGCCATCAACCACATTATTCGCCCCGATGGATTTGTGATCCCAGACGAGGTGTCACGCATTCATGGCATTACGACCGACAAAGCCATGCGCGAGGGCGTGGCATTGAACACGGTGCTGGATGAAATAACCAAGGACATATTGAGCGCGGACAATTTATTTGCGCACAACATGTCATTTGACGAAAATATTTTGGGTAGCGAGTTTCTGCGCGCTGGCAGGATGAATGTTGTGTTGCAGAAGCCGCGGGTTTGCACCATGCAATCTTCAACGGACTTTTGCAAAATTTCGGGAAACTATGGCTATAAATGGCCCAAGCTTCAGGAGCTGCATACGGAGTTGTTTGGCTTTGCGTTTGAAGGCGGCCATGACGCCTTGGTAGATGTGCGCGCCTGCGCCAAGTGCTATTTTGAGTTGCGCAAGCTTGAAGTCATGCCATAAATGCGCGGGTTCCTACAGTTCAGCCTTGGAATGTCTGCACCAGCAGGTAGGTGTTGAGCAGCACAATGATGGCCGTCACAATCCATGCGGTGGTTGCAAGCGCGGGGGAATTGACAAAGCGTCCCATCTTGAGTCGGCTGCTGGTGAACCACACCAGCGGCACGACCGCAAATGAAAGTTGCAAGGAAAGAATCACCTGGCTCAGGATCAATAATTTATTTACCCCATTTGCCCCATACAGGGCCGACACAATCACGGCGGGAATGACCGCGATTAGGCGTGTGACCAAGCGGCGTAACCATGGGGCAAGGCGGATATTGAGAAATCCCTCCATAACCACTTGGCCAGCCAGCGTTCCAGTGAGCGTGGAATTTTGTCCCGATGCAAGCAACGCCACTGCGAACACCGTGCTTGCCAGCGACGCGCCAAGCACTGGCGTGAGTAATTCATAGGCGTCCTCTATTCCCGCAACATCTTGATGGCCTGTCTTATGAAATGTTGCCGCGGCAAGAATAAGAATGGCGGCGTTGATGAAGAAGGCGAACAACAGGGCAATGGTGGAGTCGGCCGTGGCGTAGCGAATGGCCACAGACTTACCAGCGTCATCGCGTGGATAGTTGCGCGTTTGCACAATGGCCGAATGCAGATATAAATTGTGCGGCATGACCGTGGCTCCCAGAATGCCGATAGAAATATACAGCATGGCCGGATTGACCACGATCTCTGGAGTGGGCACAAGCCCGCGCAGCAACTCCGGGAGTTCGGGGCGCGCGGCGATCATTTCATAGGCAAAACAAGCGCCAATGAGAAAAACAAGACCAGCCACCAACGCCTCGATGTAGCGCCAGCCCTTGGTTTGCAAAAACAAAATCATCAGCACATCCGCGGCCGTGATGCACACGCCCCACACCAAAGGAATTCCAAAAAGTAAATTCAACGCTATGGCGGAGCCAATGACCTCCGCCAAGTCGCATGCGGCAATGGCGATTTCACACAGCACCCACAAGCAAAATGAAACTGGCGGGCTGAAGTGATCGCGGCAGGCCTGCGCCAAATCTCGTTGCGCAACTACGCCAAGCTTCACCGCCAAATGTTGCAGCAAGATCGCCATCAGATTAGAGATCAGAATCACGCTGAGCAGCGCGTATCCAAATTTCGAGCCACCGGCCAAGTCTGTGGCCCAATTGCCAGGGTCCATGTAGCCCACGGCAACCATGAGTCCGGGACCGCTGAAGGCCATCAGTTTGCGCCAGCGTGATCCATGCAACGGCACCGGCACGGTGGAGTACGCCTCTGGCAAGGAATGCACGCTTCGAGTTGCGCGCCAAGCGGCGCTGGAAGAATTTGACTTGTTGGTGTTCATACCAGTGGAGATGTTGCCAAGAGCGCAATGCTTGCGTGGGCATACGCCCGCGCTTCGTGATAGAGTCTAGCAAATAAGTTTGACGAATCAAACTTTCATGAACGGAGCACTCAAACATTGAGATGCTTGGAAATGGTGCCAAAAGTAGTAATTTGGTGGTTTGGCATTGCTGGCGCTGATGCGGGAGCTACCATGCGCTTGCCATGGCGAGCGAAACCGTAGAAAATTACATCAAGGCTCTTTACACCTTGTGCCAAGAATCACCGAGCGGCGAGGCCGGGGTCGCGCGCTTGGCGCAGGAACTGGGCGTGACCAAGGGCACTGCTACCAGCATGATCAAGCGCCTGTCGTTGGCGCGCCTGGTGAAGTCCCAGCCCTACAGCGGTATTGCGCTCACCGCCAAGGGCAACACGATTGCCTTGGATGTGCTGCGCCGCCACCGCGTGATTGAAACTTTTTTGGTGCGCACGCTGAAACTGGATTGGGGCGATGTGCACGAGGAGGCCGAGCGGCTTGAGCATGCGTTGTCCCCGCGCATTCTGGATCGACTCGACGAATTTCTTGGTCGGCCATCCACCGATCCGCATGGTGATCCAATTCCAGATGCCGCCGGAAATTTTTCAAAGGCACGCAGCAAGCAGCTGCATCAATGTGACGCACGTGAACGAGTACGCATAACGCGTATTACTGATCAGAACCGAGCGTTCTTGAAGTTTGTCGCGGACAATGGATTGAAGCCTGGCGTGGGTTTGGTGGTGCAAAGCGTGAGCGCACAAGCTCATTCCATGACCGTGCGCGCGGCGCACGCCAAGCCTGTCATGCTTTCGCAAGTGGCCGCCTCTAAGATTTTGGTGCAGGCTCAAACTCCGCAAAATCGCTAGACTTTATTCGTGCTTGATTCCATTGAAACCAATGAACATGAGGCTCTGGTCGCGCTCAACGCCGCCACAACCGCCGCGCAGATGGAGGCATGGCGTATCGCATGGCTTGGAACTTCTGGACGCGTTGGCGCCATGATGGAGGCGCTTCGTAGCGCGCCAAAAGATAAAAAACCCGCGCTGGGAAAGCAGCTCAACGCCATGAAGCAAAAGTTAGAGGCGGAGTTTGCCCTCAAAACATCGGCGGGCGCCGCTGAAAGTGGTCCAGACATTGACATGACGGAGCCGGGGTTGCCCGCGGGGGTTGGCCGCCGCCATGTGCTGACTCGAACCATCGCCGACATCGTGGATATTTTTGGTCGTATGGGTTTCCGCGTTGCCGAGGGTCCCGAAGTGGAGGACGAGTGGCACAATTTTACGGCGCTGAACATTCCAGAGGGGCACCCCGCGCGCGAGGCCACGGACAATTTTTACATGGCCGAGCAGGGGGGTATTCGTCGATTGCTTCGCACGCAAACCAGCACCGTGCAAATTCGAACCATGGAAAAGGAAAAGCCGCCGCTGAAGATTGTGGCAGTTGGCCGCGTGTATCGACCGGATACGCATGACGCAACGCACTTCTCCATGTTTCATCAGGTGGAGGGTTTATGCGTGGATAAAAATATCTCCATGGTTGATCTCAAGACCGCCCTGTGGCAATTTGCGCGCGCGTGCTTTGGTCCAGAAGCGGAAGTTCGAATGCGTCCAAGTTTCTTTCCCTTCACCGAGCCAAGCGCTGAAGTGGATATGAAGATGAAGATCAAAGGCGAGTGGCGCTGGGTGGAGCTTGGTGGTTGCGGCATGGTTGATCCAGCGGTGTTTGAGTCCGTGGGAATCGACCCCGAAGTGTGGTCTGGCTACGCGTTTGGATTGGGCGTGGAGCGAATCGCAATGCGCCGTCATGGAATTTCCGACATTCGCTGGCTGTATGAGAATGACGCGCGATTTCTCAGGCAATTTTAATGCGCACCACATTGATCGCAAAGTTGGTTGTGCTTCTCTTGGCGGCCATCGCGCTGGTCTACGGCATTTCATTGGTGATGCAAATAAATCCAACGCCAGTGAATGGCCAAGGCGCGCCCAAGACACTCCAAGCCAGCACGCCCAATGTTGTGGTTCAAACACCATCGCCCGCGGCGCAGGTGCCGCAGATCGCGCCGATGGTTGCCCCCCAAAGCAACAATGTTGATTCAGTTGAAATGCTGGTCAACAATGCCGTGCAGTCTTTAGAGGAAGGCGACGGCACGCGTTCCCTACTGCAAATGCGCTTGGCTATTGACGCGGCGAAATCTCAGAATATGTCGCCCGCGCAACTGGACGCGTTGAACAATATGTTGATGCGTATTGAATATTGCGAACATGGCGCAGCGAGCGTGTTGACATGGCTGGATTCGCCCGAGGCCGCGTTGGTAACGGATGATCGCTTGTCGCCCGTGTCGCTGGATCGCAGCCGGTTGAAGATCGAGGCGCTGCTTGCCCTTGGCAAATTGCAAGAGTCATGGGATGAATCCAAATTGCTGCTGGATTGTTTTGCCGCGCCGGGCGCCGCGCAAGTTCGGGAGCCATTGGCTTTGGAGCAGGCCATTCGCATTGCTGGCACGGCCGGAGCCACTGATCAAATTCCTGATTTGGAAAAGCGTTTGCGCGCCGCGGTGGAGGCTGGAATCACACTGAAAACATTGCAAGATCCGCGGTTGCCCTTGGCCACGCTGGGAACGCTTGCCAAGGCGCGCGGTGATTGCCGGTCCGCGATCAAGTTGTATGACCAGGCGCTTGAGGGATTTGACACCAATAGGTGGTTGCGTGAAAAGCGTGTCGCGCCATGGCGTATGCAGGTGTTGGTGTTGGTGGCCATGGACCGCATTGATTGCCTGCGAAATATTGGAGAGATTGAGCGCTCGAAAGGAAACGCAAGCGTGTTGGCAGCGGATGTGGCCACGGCATTTGGCGACACTGATCCAATCGCCCTGCAAGCGGCTGATTTGCGCGATCAAATTTTGTACACGCCCTTGTCTCCGTGAGTCGATTTATTGAGTCGACTTTGATTTTTTTGCGGCCGGTTTTTCAGTGTCCAAGCAGGCCTCAATAATCGCGGCCAGGCGCCAACCGGCCTTGTGCAATTCTTCCTGTGTGCGTTGACCTGCCCAGTTTAAGTAGGAAATTCCATCAGGCATTTTAATTTCCGTGGCGTCGCCATTGGCGCTGTCATTCTTGATGGTGACATTGCTAAACGCGAGTCGCTCGTGGGCTTGGGTCGACATTGGAAGAATGTCATTGGCCCAGAATTGCGCCCATTCGGTTGGCTTTGATTTCGCTGGTGGTTTCCAGTCCGTAGGTTCAGCGTTGGCAAACCAGGCGATCACCTGCTCGTCCGTGACTTTTCCCTTGTGATTTGGCTGCGATTCGATAGTTTCATCGACTTGTTTCAAGGCCTCATCAACCGCCTCGCTGTCCCAGAAACTGTGCAGATTGGTGCCTTTGCTCTTGTTTGATTTTTGAGAGCTTGGCTTGCCTTTACTCTTTGTATCGCCCTTGGCATTTTTTTCGTCGGCCAAAATAATACGAAAGCCATTGCCGCCGTGGTCTGGAAAGCTTTTGCCGCCCTTGCTTGGATTGACCAAGTTGCCAGCAGTTGAGAAATATGCGTTTCCCACATGCAGGGGTTGATGAATGTCGCCCACATAATGCGCCAGCAGAATGAGGGCGACGGGTTTGGTGATCTTGCGATCGTTGTTCTCTGGTTCTTCCCCCAACAGCACGCGCGCGCAGAACGGAATCATTTGCACAATGTCGTAGGGTTCCGTTCCAAGATTGCCCTTGACATATTTGCTTCCATCCACCGCGGGCACATCCGTGTAATGAAATTCCTTGTGAGTTGGCGCATCGCTGCCTTTGGCTTTGGTGGGGGGATTGGCGTTCCAAAATGCCACCAATTGTTCTTGTAATCGCGGCTGATTCTTCAAGATGGTGGGCTTGGGTTGTCCCTTTGGCAATCGGTCCCAGCCTTTGATTTCATCGGCCAGCACAGAGGCGCGCGAAAGCGTGAGCCCGTTGAGCAGTTTGGTGACTTGCGCCCCCGCGGGCGTTCCCGCCAATTTCATGTCCGCTATGGCGCCGACCGTTTCATGTCCAAGCGCACCGTATGGAAAAACCGGCACAGCTAAAAGTAAAGTCGCACATGTGAAGGTGATGATTCGAAATCGCATGGTAACTTTCTATCGCCTAAAGATGAAGGGGATGCCTTCAGAATACAGCAATATGTTGATTGAATTGGCGGTCGACGCGTGTTTGAAACGCTCGCCTTGCCAGCGATTGGAGCGCCATCCATGCCACGCAGTTCCCTGGGCGCACGCCGCAATGTCAGGTGCTGTACTCGCTGTTGAGCTTCACATATTCCTGTGTCATGCCGCTGGAAATGAAGAAATCATCATGGAGGCCCAAGCCCAGATGAAATTCAATCATGACATTGGGTTTCGAAAATTCGGCCGCGGCGATTTCTTTGGAGGTCTCGGTGGGTTGCCCATTGTGATACAAAGAAATATCCCCAACGCGAAGCGTGAGCAACGATGGATCGAGCTTGGCGCCGCTTCTGCCCGCGGCCGCAAGCAAGCGACCCCAATTTGGATCGCCGCCAGTAATGGCGCATCGAACCAACATGCTCGTGGCGACTGTTTTTGAAACAGCCAGCGCGTCGGCGGCGCTGGCGGCGCCACGCACACGCACTTCAAACGCGCGTGTGAAGCCCTCGCCATCGCACACAATCATGTGCGCCAAGTCGCGCGCGACTTCGCAGAATGCGCGTTGCAATTCCTTGTGGTCCGCCGCGGCTGCGCGTTGGGCGCTCGCAAATGCAAAGACGCAATCGTTGGTGCTGGTGTCGCCATCAATAGAAATTCTATGGAAGGATTGCTCCACGGCCACACGCATCATGGCGTCAAGTTCATGTGGCTCAAGCGCGGCGTCGGTGGTGATGACTGCGATCATGGTGGCCATATTGGGATGGATCATTCCCGCGCCCTTGGTCACGCCCGTCACACGAATTGGTGCGGAATGCGTTGCCACTAAGCGCGTTGACATTTTGACGCGCGTGTCGGTGGTCATGATGGCGCGGGCAAAGGGTTCGACGCTTCCTTCTACGCAACGTTGCGACAGGGGTGCGACGCACTTCAGCATGTTCGCCAGGGGCAATCGCTTACCAATGATGCCTGTGGAATTCATCAAGACCGCCTCATGGGCGCAACCACATTCCTGTGCCACGCAATCGCCAATGGTTTGTGCATCCGCGTATCCATGTGGACCAGTGGTGGCGTTGGCGCAACCGGAATTCACAACCAACACGCTGGCGTGTCCGCGCGAATTGTGTAAATGCTGCCGCGAAATCTGTACGGGCGCGGCGGCGAATAGATTGGTGGTGAACATGGCCGCGGCCACCGCGCCATGATCCATGCGCAGCATGGCAAAGTCGGGCGCCCCATTTGATTTAATGCCGGCGGATAGACCCGCGGCGCGAAAGCCAGCCGGCCAAATACATTCTTCTTGATTCATGAAACTTCGATTTCCTTTAATTCCAACACCATGGCAATCTCATCGCAGTTTTGATTCTTGGGGCATTGGGCGCAATCTTTCGTCACTTTCTGGGGCAAACTATTGATGCTGACAGTGCGGAATCCACACTTTTCAAAGAACGCCGGCATGCGCGTGAGAACGAACAATCGCTCAATACCAATGCTGCGTGCCTTGTCAATGAAAAATTGCACCAGTTGCTTGCCCAGGCCGCGACCTTGAAAATCTTCGTCCACTCCAAGCGATCGAATTTCCGCCAGATCAGATTCATAGATCCACAAGCTCGCGCAGCCACGCACTTTTCCGTCCACCGCGGCGATGGCGAAGTCGGTGATCTTTTCCATGATCTCGTCGCGCGTGCGCGGCAAGTTCTCCCCGCGCAGGCTCCATAAATCCACCAAACGCTTGATATCGTCCAAGTCTTCTACCACGGCGTCGCGCAACCCGGTTGCGCCACCCGGGCTGCGGCGCTTGGGTCGGCGCGTGGCACGCAAGCTTCGTTTGGCTTCCTTCACGCGTGCGCTGACTTGATCGGGCGCCGTGCCACCCGAAACACTTCGACGGCCCAGCGCGGAATCAACCGTGAGCGTGACAAACACATCGCTTGTCACCAACGGAGCCAGTTTCACCATGTCGGCGACCGACAACTCCTCAAGCGGCTTGCCTTGGGCAATAGCCTCACGCACCAAGAGGCCAACTTGATGATGCGCGTCGCGAAATGCCACGCCCTTTCGCACAAGATAATCAGCCAATTCCGTGGCATTTGCGTAGCTGGCAATGGCCGCTTTGCGCGCGCGCAGGCGATCCACTTTCAGACCCAACATGACCTGCGGAATCATGCGCAAACACATGGACAGCGTGTCCATGGCGTCAAAGAGCGGCTCCTTGTCCTCTTGCAAATCCTTGTTGTATGCCAATGGAAGCGCCTTGAGCGTGACCAGTATTCCAGTGAGCGCGCCAATCACGCGGCCAGTTTTTCCGCGGATCAATTCCAATGCATCAGGATTTTTTTTCTGCGGCATCAAACTACTGCCAGTGCTGACTTCATCGGATAGTTCGACATAGGCGGCCTCGCCCGTGGCGTAAAAGATAATATCTTCTGCCATGCGGCTCAGATGCAGCATGCACATCGAGGCGGAGGCGATGAGCTCCACCACAAAGTCGCGGTCACTGACGGCGTCAAGGCTGTTGGCGCTTGGACCATCAAAGCCCAAATCCTTGGCCAACTTTTGACGATCAATTGGATAGGCGGTTCCCGAGAGCGCGCCAGATCCAAGCGGGCAGCGCGCGACGCGGTCAAGCGCGTCGGAAAAGCGGTCGGCGTCGCGCCGCAACATTTCAACATAGGCCAAGCACCAATGTGCGAATAAAATAGGCTGTGCCCGCTGCAAATGCGTGAATCCAGGAAATACCGTGTCGCGCTCACGCTCGGCCAATTCAAGCAAACTAAAGTTGGCGGCGTCAATTTCCGCAAGCCGAACGCGCGTCTGCTTTATGCACCACAGGCGCAAGTCCGTAGCCACTTGGTCGTTGCGGCTACGGCCGGTGTGCAAGCGTTTTCCAAGATCGCCAACGCGCGCCACCAACTCGCGCTCAACCCAGCTGTGCACATCCTCATCGGTGGCCTTGGTCAACAGCGTTGCATCATGCTCCACCAACGCAGCGATTTCACGCAGCGCCTTTTCAAGACGCACTCGGTCCCCCTCGCTTATGACTTCGGCGCGCGCCAACGCATGCGCCCAACCAATGGAGCCCTCTATGTCCTCTTGAATCAGTCGCCGATCAAATGGAAGGCTGTCATTGAAAGTTCGAAAGAGTGAATCTTGCGTGCCTTGAACTCGTCCTTGCCAGATTGATGTCACCGATGCACTCCATTCTTGCCCGATGCATACTTGCTTATTCCAAGGAGGGCACGAATGCGGCTGGGCAGGGAGAACAGACGAATGAAGCCCTCGGCATGTTGCTGGTTGTAGACATCGTCTTCACCAAATGTGGCAAAAGCCTGCGAATACAGGGAATTTGGACTGCGCCGACGCGTGGTGGTGGCGCTGCCTTTATATGCGCACACGGCCACTTCACCAGTGAGCGGTTGCGCCAGCGATTGAATGGCAGCCCATTGCGCCTCGCGCAAAGGCGCGAACCATCGACCGTCATAGATCACGCGCGCAAATTCATTGGCCAACTCTTGGCGAAAGCGCATGGAGTCGCGGTCAAGAACAATTTGTTCAAGGCCGCGCAGTGCCTCCATTAAGAGAGTCCCGCCTGGCGTCTCATAGCAGCCGCGGCTTTTCATTCCCACGAGTCGATTCTCAACCATGTCCACGCGGCCCACGCCGTGGCGGGCTCCGATTTCATTCAACGCCTCAAGCAATTGGACGGCTGCAAGTTTTTTACCATTCACGCTGACGGGCAAGCCGCGCTCAAATCCAACCACCACTTCTTCTGGCTCATTGGGAGCCAACTTTGGATCGGTTGTACGAATCCACAAATCCTCTGGCGGCGCGTTCCATGGGTCCTCCAGTTCCGCGCCTTCATGTGACACATGCCATGAGTTGGCGTCACGGGAATAAATTTTAGTCGCGCTTGCGGCGCATGGAATATTTCGCTTGGCTAAATAATCCAACATGGCCTCGCGGCTGCGTAATTGCCAAGTACTTTCGCGCCACGGCGCGATCACGCGCAATTGCGGCGCCAACGCCGCGTACACGCTTTCAAAGCGCACTTGATCGTTGCCCTTGCCGGTGCAACCGTGGGCAACGGCGTCGCAATTCTGCTCGAGCGCGCACACGACCTGCGCCTGCGCAATGCAAGGACGCGCAATGCTGGTGCCAAGCAGGTAGCGCCCCTCATACACCGCGCCCGACATGACCATTGGAAACACAAAGTCCGTCAAGAACGATTGCTTTAAATCCTTGATGACGCACACGCACGCGCCGGAGTCGGCGGCTTTCTTTTCAATGCCAACCAACTCTTGTGCACCTTGACCAACATCCGCCACACAGGCCACCACTTCACAGTCGTAGGTTTCACGCAGCCATGGAATCACGCAACTGGTATCAAGACCACCCGAGTAGGCCACACACACACGCTTGGGCTTCTTGGAATGCGCTGGGGGGGTGGCGGATGAGGCGGAATTATTTTGAGTGATGGTTGTCATGGACGGCTCCGAGTGGTGGGTAAGGTGCGAGTTGTATTTTTACCCAAAGAGTCTTGAGTGGGTGTTGTAAGCAGATTCAACAGCAGCGCATTTTGAATGTGCATTCTATTTTCAGCCTGATCAAAGACCACGCTGCATGGACTATCAATGACCGCGTCCACCACTTCATGGCCACGATGCGCTGGAAGGCAGTGCATGAAATATGCTCCAGAACCTGCCAGTGCCATGATGTCTGGAGTCACGCAATAGGGCTTGAAAACCGTTTCTTTTGCGACTTTTTCGCTTTGACCCATGCTTCTCCAGGTATCGGTGTACACGGCGAAAGACCCGCTGATTTTTTTTACATCATTGGTGTGGCGCAATGTGGCGCCAGTGCGACAGGCGCGCGCTTGGCAATCACGGACAATATCCGCGGATGGCTCAAAGCCCTCTGGCGTGACCACGATCATGGAGGCGCCAATGGTGGCCATGAGTTCCATGAGCGAGTGGCAGACATTGTTGCCATCGCCCACCCAAGCCAGTTGATGTTGCCGACAATCAAAACCAAGTTCGACCAATGTCATGTAATCAGCGAGCGCTTGGCAAGGATGGTGGATATCTGAAAGCGCGTTGATGATGGGAATTGTGGCGTTGGCGGCAAGCGTGGTGATGGTGTTGTGGCTCATGGTGCGCGCCACAATGCAGTCGCACCAACGCTCCAAGTTGCGGCTGTAGTCGGCAATAGTTTCACGCTCACCAATACGCAATTTCTCATGATCTAAATAAACCGCGTGGCCACCCATGCGGGCAAAGCCAATCTCGAAACTGACACGCGTGCGGAGCGACGGCTTTTCAAACAGCATCACCAACGAGCGCTGGGCAAAATGGTCCTTGTACGAACGGATGTCGGATTTCAGCTCGCGTCCCAATTCAACCAATGGCATGATTTCATACGGGCTGAGATCCATGATGCGGGTCACATCTTTTGTGGCAAGGCGGGTGTGCATTATGAAACGACCTCCGCGTGGGGCGCCGTTTGGATTGCAAGAAATTGCGTGCCCACAAATTTGACTGTACCCGCATATTGCAGGCTTTCCAACACATTGGCGTCGTTCCAGCCAGCGACCAATGTCTCAACGCCCGATTGTTCGCTGGCCTCAAGCGCTCCACGAACTTTGGCGAGCATGCCGCCAGTGATGGCACCACTTTGCGTGAGGCGCTCCACGCCAGCGCGGTCAAGCGTGCGCACAATGTTGCCCGCTTCATCCTTTACGCCAGCGACATCCGTCAGTAATACCAGTTGACGCGCTTGCGTCAAGCGGGCGATGGCGGCGGCGGCTTCATCGGCGTTGATATTCAGAAGTTGGCCGCCGCGATCCATGGCAATGCTGCTGAAGACGGGGATGCACCCGTTGCGTAAGAGTGCTTGAATAAGTTGCGGGCTGCCACCGGTGATTTCGCCAACGCGGCCAGCATCAAAAGAAAATTTTTGTGTTTTGCGCGCGGTGGTGGTGCCGCCATCGGCAAGAGTAAGGCCAACTGCATTCACGCCGCGCGAGCGCAGCAATCCCACCAGGCTCGCGTTCATTTGCCCCGCAAGCACTCCGGCGATTTCGCGCATGTGCTCTTGCGGGGTAATACGAATGCCGTCGCGCTTTTCACTTTGTAGGCCAAGGGATTCCAAGTGCCGGTCGACACTCTTGCCGCCTCCATGCACCAGCACCACAATTGGATGAAGTGCAATGAAGCCCGCTAGGTGCTCAAAGAAAGCCGCGCCACCCTCCGGGGTGTCCAGCAACGCGCCGCCTAATTTAATGACAATTGGCGCAATGTTGAAGGATTTTGGCTCGGTGTACATGTTGAGGGTGGAAGTCAACAGGGCACTCCAACCGCATTGGCGGGAAGCAAGCCCATGGTGTGCGCCAATCCCAATCGTATATTCATGCATTGAATGGCTTGACCCGCCGCGCCCTTGACTAGGTTGTCAATGGACGACGCCATAATCAAATGATTGCGCGTAGCGTCCACCGCGAGTGAAATGTCGCAGTAGTTGGTTCGCTCCACGGCGGCAATGGAACTCCACACGCCCGAAGGAAGCAAGCGCACAAATGGCTCGTCTGCATAGTGCGTCGCAAGCGTTTCACGAATGCGTGACTCGTCCACACCAGGCGCAATTTCCGCATGAATGGTGCTGACAATGCCGCGATCAAGCGGCAGCAAATGCGGAGTGAACAAAATATCAAGTTGCGTTTCTTGGCGCATCTCTGGCTGATGGCGGTGCTGTAGCGGGCTGTAGGGTTGATAGCTGACTTCACAAAATAAATTTTTTGTGGTGGCTCCGCGGCCCGCGCCGCTCACGCCACTGGCGGAATCAACAATAACGGGCCGAGATACATTTAAAAGATTGGAATTCACAAGCGGCCGCAGCGGCAGAATGACGGAGGTGGGATAGCAGCCCGCGCAGGCGATCAGGTTCGCGTCCTCCAGCGCCGCTCGATTGAGTTCCGGCAAGCCGTACACCGCATTTGCGAGCAAATGGCTTGATGGATGGGTAAATCCATAATGTGTGGGATACGCCGCCGCGTCGCGCAAGCGGAAGGCCGCCGAAAGATCGATCACGACAAGTCCATGCGCCAGCAGGGTGGGCGCCAACTCCGCGCTGACCTCATGCGGAGTGGCCAAGAAAATAATTTTAGCGCCGCTCTCCACAATCGCATCAATGGAAGCCGCTTGAATGGGCATGTCATTCACGCCAAGCAGGCGCGGAAATAATTGGGACATGCTGCGCGGCGCGTTGGTGGCGCGCTCCGAAGCGAACAACGCGGCAACTTCCATCATTGGATGATTGGCGGCAAGCATGACCAGCTCTGCGCCTGTGTATCCAGCCGCGCCAACAATGGCGATACGGATGGGTTGCTCGTCTATGATTTTTGGCAAGTTCGTTTGCATGTTCTTGAAAATGAAATGTTCTTGGAAATGTTCTTGGACATGTTATTTGCGAAGCGGTCGGCGTGGTCGGTCCGGCTCGTCTCGTAAAATATTTTTAAGGCGATTGGCCAAGTTGCGTGCCAGCGACGCGCTCTTGGCGACCAACAAAATCGTGTCGTCGCCCGCCAGCGTTCCTAGCGAGCCCTCAAGCCGAATTCGATCCAATTCCACCGCCAGCGGGGTTGCGTGACCGGTGCGCGTGCGCAAGACCACCATTTGGCCGCCCACATCCACATCCAACAGATAGGTTTGAACCGCCAAACGAATGTCTGAATTGTTCACCGCCGCGGAGCCCGGCAATTGCCATCCGGTGGGACCCTTGACCACGCCAAGATCAGCCAAATCCCTTGACAAAGTGGCCTGCGTCACATCCACGCCCTCGGCGCGCAATTGCTTGAGCAAGTTGTGCTGGCTTGTCACTCGGGCGGTTTGAAGTAGCCGCTCGATCATGCGTCGACGAGTTGGTTTGGATGTATCCATTAAGGTATAATTATGCAATAAATGTATAAAAAAGCAACAATCAATAAATAATTTTTTGGTAATTTTAAAGTATTGAATTGCTCATTGCAACGACGCACATTTGGAACAACTGCCTTCGCCGCCTTGACCTGCGCCACCATTTGTCTTGGCGACGACGCCACCGGTCGCTTCCTACAGGCGCTCTCCACGTCCGATCTTCAACAATCACGATTGGGTTCAATTTCCCAGACGCAAGATTTGGCCCTGTTCTGGTTGGTGCCAAATGTTGATCCGTTTTTCAGTCCGCATAAATCATTTATTCGCCTCAACCTCAACCTGCCACGACCCCTTCCAGTCAACGATGGTCGAATTGATCCGTTGATTGGCATTGATGTATTCTCGCCCATTGCCACGCCGCTGAGAAATCTTGAAATCTGGATGCGCGAAAATTTCGGGGTGAGAACCGACCTTTACAATTGCACCGTAGCGCAGCAAGCCAGTACCAGCATTGCGGGGCAGGCGCGCTACGCCATCAGCAATCGTTTGAACTATCGGATTGACTGGAAAGCGTGGGAAATTCCTGGTATTGGCTTGGGTTCCATCACCGCGAATTTTCGCGTCAATAACAACTGGAGCACGCAAGATACAAGCCTGGGCAACGCCATCGGCTCCAATGTGGTGTTGGTGGACTCGGTGACTTCCAATCAAAACATCAATCTGCGGCGGCTATTTGTGCAGCAAGGTTTTTGCGACGATCGCATTCTGGTTGGAGCTGGAAAAATACTTCCCAACGACACCACCGCCGCCAATTTTTTTGCGGACGACGAAACCAACCAGTTTCTTGCAAGTTGTTTTGACGGTGGAAACGCCATGCCGAATGGCTGGAATAATTACCTTCCTGGCGCTTACGCGCAATTCATACCGTTTCAAGGTTTTTATGTGAACACATTGGCGACCAGCCCCATGGGTGCGCAGGATTCTGGAACTGGATTTGAAACCATTGGCGATGGGCTGTATTTGGTTGGCGCCGAAGCAGGATTGGTCACCTCCCTGGGCGCAAGTAAGGATCTAATCGGGCGTTACTCCGTGTTTGTGTGCAACACCAATTCTGGAAACTCGACCACTGGAGCAGGGAGTAAGCAATATGGCAACTCCGCAACATTTATGGCCCAGCAATTTTTAGATCGCGACCTGGGTGTGTGGTTGACCTACCAACTCAGTGATGCCAATATCAGTCCCGCCGCGCAGGAGTTGACCGGTGGAGTGGGCATAGAAAATGTGTTTGGCAGATTTGGCGATGGAGTTGGATTGGGTCTGGCATGGACCGACTCCTCCACGGCGGGGGATCGCCAACAAAAAACAATTGAAACTTACTATCGATTGCGCTTGACTGGCAGCGTGGAAATATCCGCCGACATTCAATTGATCGATGATCCATCCAACCCGCAGGCCAAAGGCGGCGCAACGTGGGTCTTTGGTCTGCGTACAAAAATAAAATTTTAATGCGCTCCGCATTCTGAACGCGCGGCCACATGGGGCACATAGAACAGTCGCTGATTACACTTGGAAAGTCAAAGGTGGTGACTAAAAAAACCAAGACGCGTACCATGTCTTGGTTTGCAATGACACGCTGTTGACGCGATGGACTTAGGCGTCGGCCTTGGTCGATGCGGCTCTTGCAGCGCCCGCATCGGAGGCCACAACTTTCTTGGGCTTGGAAGTCTTCTTTGGCGTTTTCACGGCGGACTCGCCCGTGGGTAAGGTCGCCACATCTTGCGCGGCAGCGGAATCCGTTGCAGTCTTGGCCGTCGCGGCTTTTCCTGACTTGGAGGTTGCGGGCTTGGGAGTTGGATGCTTTCGTTTGTAAGCATCAATGCGCGCGCGGTCGGGCGACAACATTGCCGAAAGACGCTTGCCGTTGAAACGCGGCGGGCTATCCAAGCGCGCCAGATCTACCAACTTGGCGATGGCGTCGTTCAATTTGGCGGCGCCAATTTCCTTGTGCGCCATTTCGCGACCCTTGTAACTCGCGACTATTTGAACCTTGTGTCCATCAAGCAGAAATCGCCGCGCTTGCTGCACGCGAATCTCCACATCGTGCGGATCTACTTTCATGCTGCGTCCCAGACGAACTTCTTTCATTTCGAAGGTCTTGGTCCTGCGGCCTTGCTTGTCCTTCTTGGCCTGTTCGTATTTATATTTTCCAAAGTCCATGATCTTGCAGACCGGCGGCCGCACATCGGGCGCGATCTCCACAAGGTCAAGACCAGCCACCATGGCAAGCCGACGCGCCTCATCGGTTTCAACCACGCCAATCATGGTTCCGGTTTCGTCGATTAAACGAACAGGCGTAATGCGAATGCGATCATTGATACGGGGACCAAAGCTGGAGCCGGATTCAGGTCGTGACACGGGCGGACGGCGTGGAGGAAATGCTGAGATGGAAGAATCCTTTATGTGGAAACAATGGAAATACAAATCACTTGAAAAGCGACTGCGATGCAAACCGGATTGACCGGAGAAACTCGAAACAACGGGGGCAAAATTATCATGCCTGTACGAAGAATTTTTGAGACATGCAGTCGTTGTCCTTGAGTGACTTTGAAGTGGTGAAACGATCACCAATTACACAGTATAAAGTAACTAAGCAAGCGTGCCCAATGCAAGAGGATTTACAAGACAATTTTGCGATGATTTTGAATGTTGGCACAAATGTCAGCCGGCGGCTGGGTTGATCTTGCCAACAAGGGCTTCGCTGGCGCGGGTTCGATAGTCCTTGACCAGCGCCGCAACAAAGTCATCAAAGGGCATTTCCCCCGCATTTTCAGCCTTTCCATGCAGGCGAACGCTGACCACGCGCCGCTGAGCATCGCGCGGACCAACAATGGCCGTGACCGGAATCTTCTGCTCGGCGGCAATGCGAATGCGGTTCTGAACACGCTCGGAACTTGTGTCAAGCGTGGTGCGCAAGCCCGCTTGGTGCAGGGCGGCGTGCAATTCCTGGGCGTAGGCGTCGCTCTTTTCACTAATCGGAAGCACGCGCACTTGCTCTGGACTCAGCCACAGCGGAAACGCGCCGGCGAAATGTTCAATCAACACGCCGGTGAATCGCTCCATGCTGCCAAATGGCGCACGGTGAATCATGACGGGTCGGTGCGTCTTGTTGTCGGCGCCTTGGTATGAAAGATCAAATCGAATGGGCAAGTTGTAATCCACTTGTACGGTGCCAAGTTGCCAAGATCGGCCGATGACATCGCGCACCACAAAGTCAATCTTGGGTCCATAGAACGCGGCCTCGCCTTGCTCCTCACTAAATGGAACTCCAAGCGATTGCGCCGCGTCACGGCAGGCTTGCTCGGCCTTGTCCCAATTTTCCGCTAGGCCCACATACTTAGCCGAATCTGGCCCGCGCAAGCCAACGCGCACGCGGTAGTCGCTCATGCCCAGTGTTGCAAAAATAAGTTTGACAAGTTGTAGACAGCCTTGTAGCTCCTGCGCGACTTGGTCCTCGCGACAGAACAAATGCGCATCGTCCTGCGTG
>SYAC01000060.1 GCA_005787685.1 Planctomycetia bacterium | reverse complement strand
GTCCTGCGCGAGTTTGCAAGCCGAGCCGGAGTCCGCGTAGGCGAGGCGCAGCATGTTTGAGCGCCAGGACATGCGTCCCGCGGCGCTGGCATAAATCATTCCGTCTTCGTTTGAGCGCCAGGACATGCGTCCCGCGGCGCTGGCATAAATCACTCCGCGGCACAGCACCCAGTCAAATTCACCCACTTTTTCAAAACTCGCAAGACTTCGGCGTTCGCGCAAATGGAATGACATCGCGGATATTCGCCATACCAGTCGCATACACGATCGCTCGTTCGAATCCAAGCCCGAATCCTGCGTGCGGGACAGTTCCATATCGGCGCAAATCCCGATACCACCAATATGCGTTGCGATCGAGTTTCATTTCGTCGATGCGTTTGTCGAGCATATCGAGTCGCTCTTCGCGTTGACTGCCGCCAACAATTTCGCCAATGCCTGGCGCAAGAATGTCCATCGCCGCGACCGTCTTGCCATCGTCATTCATCCGCATATAAAAAGCTTTGATGTCTTTGGGATAGTTCATCAAGATCACCGGTCGTCCAACAAGTTGCTCGGTCAAATATCGCTCGTGCTCACTTTGCAAATCTGTTCCCCACGAAACGGGATATTCAAATTTGTGTCCCTTGGCAATCGCGGCTTCGAGGTGCCCAATGCCATCGGTGTAATTCATCCGCTCGAAGGGCGCTTCGACCAATTTCTCCAATCGCGAGATGCACTCCTTATCAATGCGCTCGGCGAAAAACTTGAGATCGTCGCCGCGTTCGTTCAGCAATGCCTTGAACATAAATTTCAGCAGATCTTCAGCCAATTGTGCATCTTCCGCCAAACTCGCAAATGCAATTTCCGGCTCGATCATCCAGAACTCCGACAAGTGGCGACTTGTGTTGGAATTTTCAGCGCGAAAAGTTGGCCCGAATGTATAGACCTTGCTCAGCGCGGCGCACCATGTCTCGACATTCAATTGTCCAGAGACAGTCAGATGTGCTTCGCGTCCAAAAAAGTCTTGAGCGAAATCGACTTTGCCTTCTGGAGTTTTCGGAATATTCGCAAGATCAAGAGTCGACACCCGGAACATTTGACCCGCGCCTTCACAATCGTTGCCAGTAATGATCGGTGTGTGAATCCAACAGAATCCGCGCTCATTGAAAAACTGATGAACTGCCATCGCAAGGCAATGACGAACGCGGCCAATCGCGCCGAATGTGTTCGTGCGAGGCCGCAAGTGCGCGACCTCGCGCAAGTACTCAAACGAATGCGGCTTGGGTTGAATCGGATACGAGTCTGGGTCTTCCACCCAACCAACGACTTCAACTTTGCTCGCTTGCAATTCGACTGATTGACCTTTGCCTTGGCTGGCAACAACTTCGCCTTCAGCAATCACCGCGCAACTCGCAGTCAACCGCTGAATCTCGCTCGCATAATTCGCGACCGTATTGGCAACGACAACCTGCGCCGAATCGAAACACGAGCCGTCGCTCAACTGAATGAAAGAAATTCCCGCCTTGGAATCTCGCCGAGTTCGAACCCAGCCTTTCAGCCGAACGCTCTTGCCGAGGTATGAAGCGGAATCACGGAAAAGTTGGGCAACGGTGACATCGATCATTCCTCAAAGGTAGTGGGGGATCGCCTCCTGTGGATTCCCGCCAAATTGGCAGATTTCGGCTGAATCTGCTCGGGTGGGACTTTGCAGGGTGAAGGGTGCCACTTCACCCCCGACCACGCGTGGCACGCAGTTTGCTCTACATCGCCCGATGATTCTTGGACTTCGACGACACGCAGATTCAGAGTTGGGCGCTCACGCTTCCAGCGGTGGTCGCTCTCAGCGGCTGAATTTATTGCTTGCTTATGGCGGCTGGCGCGAAGATTCGTTTGCCGATCAATTGCCGCCACTCCTCCAGCCTTTGGGAGTTCATTGCATTCGAAGCAGAACCGCCCGCGAGGCTCGCGAAATCATTATTCAATTCCCTGTCCATATAGCAGTTATCGACCTCTCAACACCAGCCGACGATTCCGCAATTGCACAAGAACAGGGCGAATCACTCGGTTCGCGGGTACTGCATCTTCTGCGGGCAATGAATCCCGTCCCACCGATGGTGGTCGTTCGCCCTCCTCAAGTCTCCGCTCGAGAGTCCGCTCGAGGCTTGAACGAAGCCTTGCGCGAAGGGGCATTCTCAGTTCTCGAGCGACCGGTTCCGCTCGAATCCATGTTGGAGACTCTGCGTCGAGTCATCCAGCGGCACTATTCGGGTCACTGGCCCACAACAAATCAATCTCATTTTCAATCTTAAGTTCAGTTTTATCAAGTCCAGTTCATCAGGTTTTTCGACCACAGTTTTCAAAAGAAAGGTAATGCACACATGAAAGTTCGACCACTCGGAGACAAAGTAATCGTCAAGCGCGACGAGGCCCAGTCCAAAACAGATTCGGGAATCTTCATTCCAGAAGCTGCGAAAGATAAGCCAAAGCAAGGCAAGATCATTGCACTCGGTTCGGGAATCCTCAACAAGGACACCGGCAAGTACATGCCATTCACAGTGAAGAAGGGCGACACAGTTCTTTTCACCACATATTCGGGAACTGAAATCAAGATCGATGGCGAGACCTTCATCATCATGACCGAGGAAGACATTCTCGGCATCATTGACTGATCGCGCTTTCCCTCAATCTCATTCAATCTCATTCATTCACATTCATTTACATACGGAGTAACAAATGACAGCAAAACAAATTAGTTATGACAATGATGCGCGCGAGCGCATTCTTCGTGGCGTGCAGAAGCTCGCCAAGGCAGTCAAGGTCACGCTCGGCCCATCGGGTCGCGTTGTGATTCTTGAAAAATCTTTCGGCGCACCGACCGTCACCAAAGACGGCGTGACTGTCGCCAAGGAAGTTGAGTTGGAAGATCCATACGAAAATATGGGCGCTCAAATGGTGAAAGAAGTTGCAAGCAAGTCCAGCAAGGATGCAGGCGATGGAACCACAACCGCAACGATTTATGCCGAAGCGATTTTCGCGGAAGGCTTGAAGAACATCACCGCTGGCGCCAACCCGAACATGGTTCGACGCGGCATCGACGCGGCAGTTCGAGAAGTTGTCGAAGAACTGAAGCGTCTCTCCAAGCCAGTGAAGAACTCGAAAGAGATTTCGCAGGTCGGAACATGCTCGGCAAATCACGACACGCAAATCGGCGCGATCATCGCGGAAGCGATGGACAAGGTCGGCAAAGATGGCGTCATCACTGTTGAAGAAGGCAAGAGTTTGGAAACCGAAGTGGAATTGCTCGAAGGAATGCAGTTCGATAAAGGCTATTTGAGCCCACATTTCGTGACAAATCCAGCGGCAATGGAATGCATCCTCGAAGATGCGGTCGTTCTCATTCACGAGAAGAAGATTTCTTCCGCAAAGGATCTCCTGCCGATTCTTGGCAAGGTTGCCGAAGCGGGTCGTTCGCTTCTGATCGTCGCCGAAGATATCGACGGCGAAGCGCTTGCAATGCTTGTTGTGAACAAGTTGCGCGGCGTGTTGAAGGTCTGCGCTGTGAAGGCTCCAGGATTCGGCGATCGTCGCAAGGCGATGCTCGAAGACATCTCGGTGCTCACTGGTGGTCAGCCGATCATGGAAGAGCTCGGCATTCAACTCGAGAACGTGACCATCGCAGAACTCGGTCGCGCGAAGAAGATCACCATCGACAAGGACAACTGCACGATCGTCGAAGGCGGCGGCAAGACCAAAGACATCCAAGGTCGCATCGAGCAGCTCAAGAGCCAGATCGATGCAGTCAGCAGCGATTACGACCGTGAGAAACTGCAAGAGCGCCTGGCGAAACTCGCTGGAGGCGTAGCGCAGATCAATGTCGGCGCAGCAACCGAAGTTGAAATGAAGGAGAAGAAGGCCCGCGTTGAGGATGCCCTTCATGCGTGCCGCGCGGCCGTGGAGGAAGGCATTCTTCCCGGCGGTGGTGTTTCCGTAATTCGTACGCGCAAGGCGCTTGATCGTCTTGCCAAGTCGCTGGAAAATGATGACGAGAAGGTGGGCGTTGATATTGTGCGCCGCGCGCTTGCCGCTCCTTTAAAGCAAATCGCGACCAATGGTGGTCTTGATGGCTCGATCGTGGTTCAGAAAGTTGAGGAGTCAAGCGACGGTAACTTTGGTTTCAACGCTCTGACTTGCACCTACGAAGACTTGGTTAAGTCGGGCGTAATTGTTCCGACCAAGGTTGAGCGAGTTGCGCTGCAAAATGCGGCCAGCATTGCAGGACTGTTGTTGACCACAGATTGCGCCATCACCGAAATTAAGGAGAAGAAAGCCAAGCCTGATATGGGTGGCGGTGGTGGCGGTGGCGGCATGGGTGGCATGGGTGGCATGGGTGGCATGGGTGGCATGGATGGAATGGATTTCTAAGCCCAAGTTTTCCAAAATAAAGTAGACACATGGGGTCTTGATGCGCATGGGCGTTTCAAGACCCTTTTTATTTTTTATCTTCGGTCAGCAATGCAGGATGGCTAACAGAAGTTCAAGTGTTGTGCGGCGCTTTGCGCATAAAAAAGAAGCCGCGTCGTTCAACGCGGCTTCAAAAGTGCGGAGTAATAACTATTAAATCAAATTCATACAACCAACACGCAATTCATTATTTCGCAGTCAAGAAATCCCTGCCCATAATTCCGTCCACGGTGAAAATGTGGAATGAAGTATTTACCTGAGTGTCGTAATTGAAATTTGCACCAGACGAACCGTCAGGACCTGTGAAATAACCACCCATTTTACCCCAATCTCCAGGCAACTTGTTTAGTGTGGCGGAAGCAAATAATCCTTTTTCCAAGAGTGATGGATTGTTCACCTGATTTTCGCCAAGCACTTGAGCATTCGCATCCATGCTGTCATTACAGCCAGCAAGACTTACATGGCTGTCGAAATAAAGCGTGGCAGGCGTGGAGTTAATGCAATTATTAAAATAGTATGGATACGGATCTTTATAATTAGGATTATATTCTGGACCTTCTTTATTTTGAAGCCAGGGAAGCTCAAGCATTCGTGTTTTCAAATCTGGATAGGCGGCTTGACCCGAACCTGGTGATCGAAATATTGCTGGTGGTAGTCCCTGATTTTGAAAACTGATGCAGCCCTTTTTTGCTCCAAAGGCTTCAGGCGCATACATGGCAGCAGGACTGAAAACATATGTTGGGTCAACACCTTTGCCAGGAATTCTGCAAAGATTTGTATAGTCATCTCCTCTTTCAAATGCGGGCTGTGCCAATTCAAGCGCATATTTGTCTTTTGGTGAAAAGAAAATTCTGTCGTAGTACTTACTATTGACATATTGACTAAACGCGCGGCAATTAGCTAATTTGTAACCACCTTCACCAGCTGCACCACCCCAAGAACTATTTAAAATCATTGGCGTTGAGTAGGCTACGCCACCGTTATTTATGCCGCCCTCACAAGCATTCCAAAGGCCCCAAATTCCATATACGGGACCACTGACGCCGCCCTTGATTCCACCACCACCACCACCACCACCTGGTTGCCTGCAGGTACCAATTTGACCGCCGTAGCCCACAATAATAGATGGGGGACAGGCGCCTGTTTTAGCTTCATATTGCTGGGCAGCATTTGGGGTAACTGATCCATTGATGTGTTGAGCCAAGTCATCCAAAACAAAAGTTGGTTGGCGATCATTCCAATCCGCACCGTAACTTCCGCAGGCTGCAGCTAGATTTCTTAAATTTCCAAGGCTCTGCGTGGTCAACGCACCATCACGAGCCTTTCCAACTGCGGGAATAAGCAATGAAAGTAGAAGACCAATAATTGAAACAACAACAAGAAGTTCAATAACAGTAAACGCAGATTTGTGAGAATTTGAATTCATAGGATTTCCAATTTGTAAGAGTATAAAAACAGTTTTGGCATATTGACCGACTTATTTACTAGTAAGTGTATCTCTACCCATAATGCCATCAGCTGTGAAAACATGATATGAAACCGCTTGGCCATTTTGGTCGGCTGCCGGATCAAACGAGCCGAATCTGTAGCCCTTTGCTGCAGGGAATGCTGAACTTCCTAGTCCATTTCCAAAGTATGTTCCCTTTTGTTTCAATGACGCATCATCCTGTTTGGCAACACGACTATTTGCGTCAATCGCTTCGGTCACGCCTAATTGTGCAATGTGTAAGTCAAAGAACACTGTTGCTGGAGCAGACTGGCCGCCCTGATTAAAAAACCAAGGCATTCCGCCCCTTGCTCGCGCAGCGGGAGAGAACGAATCTACATTTGGAACACCAGCCACGATTCCTGAACCCGTTCGTGATCCGTCCATGGTGTCAAGATTTGGTTTGTTTTGCAGCCATTGGTGCTCCATACAACGGGTTTTAAGATCAGGAAAAGCGGCCTGGCTTGCCGCAGGCGAGCGAAATCCACCTTGGGTGCTAGTTGGAGCTTGGTATCCCTTTTTCTTGGAAAGAACATCTACCCCCCACATTGCCGCCGGGCTCCAACAATAACTGCTCAAAACAGCTTGTTGAAGGGGGGGCGTGGCGGAACTTGCATTAGCACTAAAATCATCACCTGTTTCAAGAAAGGGATCTGCCTTTTCCAAAGTAGTCTTGTCTTTTGGGGCATAGAAAACGGGGCTGTAGAACTTATTCGTCGCGTATTTATTAAAGCTTTTTGCATTTATTAAACGCCACGAACCAAAATTACCTGTTCCGTTCATATTGAAATCGCATGGCCAATAGGCCTTTGCAACATCACAGGTAGGGTTTGGTGGCTTGACGCCACAACTTGGTGCTTGAGGAATGAAGAAACCAATGGAAGCGCCGTCTTGAGTAAATCCCAAAACCAACTGCGCGGAGCAACGCTTTTGTGCAAAAACATCGCAGTTGCCGCCATCGCGACCAATATCATCGGCTAGGGCAGTCCACTGTCGATCTTGAAAGTCGGCACCGTAAATTCCAGCTGCCTGTCCAATGGCCCGAAGGTTGGCTTGACTTTGCGTTAAAAGCGCCGAATCTCGAGCTTTTCCAATGGCTGGCAAAAGAATAGCCACAAGCAATCCAATGATAGCAACAACGACAAGAAGTTCGATAACTGTAAATCCCTTACGCATGAAAGGATGCTCCTTTTGAGTTTGCGGTCAGAGTCCGCCTGAGGATTAAGCAAATAATTTGAAATTAAAATACTGGTGTTAATCCGAATTGGTCATAGCCGTAAAAACAATTCGTTTAGATTGAATGATGGGTTCCGTGGTTTCGTAGGTTCTGTAAAATTAACAATAGTTCAGCATGATACATTCGATTCCGTGGCTATTCAAAGTAAATATTTAGTTATGTCTACATTTTCTAAATCGCAACGAATCATCGATCCTACAATCAGCCTATCCAAGGAAATTTATGAAGCTGTACACCAAGTCAGGAGATGATGGAACCACCGGACTTTTTTCTGGCGCCAGAGTAAGCAAAGATCATCCAAGGATAGAGTCTTATGGGACTATCGATGAATTTAATGCGACCTTGGGCTTGTGCGCTTCTGCCTGCGAAGCGCGCAACAAGTTGCATCAAAGACTTCTAGAAATCTTTGTCAGCTTACAGAGTCGCATGTTTGATATTGGTGCGGATTTGGCAACACCAGAAGGCGCTAATAATGAATCAAAGATTCAGCGAATTTTGGCTGAGCATGTGAGTGAGGTTGAGCTGTGGATTGATGAAATTGACAGTAAAAATACCCCACTTACGGCCTTTGTATTGCCTGGAGGAACTGAGTTGGCATCTAGGCTTCACCTTGCCCGGACAATTTGTCGCCGCGCTGAACGGCAAATGATTCATTTGGGTCACACCGAGCCAGTGGGTATATGGCTAATCATGTATGTAAACAGGGTAAGCGATTTTTTGTTTGCCGCTGCCAGGCTTGTAAACAAGGATGCCGGCATTCAAGATGTTATATGGATGCCATCAAGTTCTAGTAAATAAGCAGCATTATCGAGTAAGAAGCATATAACTTAGGCATTTAAATTTTACAATATAATCTTGTTTTCGCGTAAGATAGAACCAATTTAGACCATTTTTACACAATTTTAGGCTGGTGTTCCGAATACGCGATCACCAGCATCGCCTAATCCGGGGCGAATAAATGCATTTTGATCAAGTTCGCGGTCTAGTGCCGCAGTGTAGATATTGATCCTTGGGTGTGAAGCCAGCATTTTTTGAACACCTTCGGGGGCGGAAACCAGACAAATCATTTGAATGTTGGTACAGCCTAGCTTTTGAAGATGGTCGGCTGCGTGAACCGCACTGCCTCCCGTAGCCAACATTGGATCAACAATTATTACAGGACCTGCGGAAATATCCTGAGGAAAGTGGGAGTAATAGTGGACAGGCAATTTTGTGTGCTCGTCGCGTTGAATGCCAATGTGCCCCACGCGTGCCTCTGGGAAAAGACGCAAAATGCCGTCGGTCATGCCAAGACCGGCGCGCAGAATGGGAACCAGGGTGACGGGTTGAGAAAGTCGCTTGCCCAACGCGGGTTCAAGCGGAGTTTGCACGGTGTAGGTGGCCGTGGAAAAATTGCGTGAGACTTCATACACCATCAACCCTGCAATTTCATTTAAGTGACGGCGAAATTGCTCGGGTGGTGTAATGTGATTGCGCGCAAGCGAAAGCTTGTGGTGGATCAGCGGGTGGTTAAAGATTTGCAGATTTTTAAATTGCGTTGATTGGGTAAGCACGCGCGGAGTGTATGCGTAAGGCTTACGGCTGGTTCAACTGCTGAAAGCTGGCTTGTGCGGCGGTGACCTGCGCTTTGTAGCCATCGATTTGTTTTTGCATTTGCTGCTTGGCGGCCACCATTTGATTGAGTTGAGCTTGCAAAGCAGCGGGATCGCTTGGAGATTGCTGGGCACCGCCACCCATACCAGTACCGCCGCCAACAAGTTGGTCAGCGGGTGCACGGCTTAGAAGCAACCGCACGGTTCCAATAGTTGTTCCACTTTCGCTATAGAGCATGGTCCAGGCAATTTGGTCGGTTTGGGAAAAATCAACCAACGAAGTGATGCTGCGCGGCGCATCTGTTTGCGTTGGGCTTGCATCGAGAGATTGAAACGTAAGTTGCGTGAAGTTGCTGTTGAATGAACCGCGCTGCCAAATCATGCTCTGATCTTGATCGGTCAACAGGGTGCGTTGGAAAAATTGCCCGCCGCTGTTGAAACCGATTGTGTCCACTTCCTGAATAGCGGCGGCGCCATTATTCAGGACGGTGTCACCAAACAAAAATACGCCACCCAAGGCCCACTGCCAAACAGCGCGACCCTGCAAGCGCTTTTCAAGCTGGCCTGTTGGAGAGACAGCCTCGCCAGAAATATTCCATGCGCCAACCAGGCGCGTAAGAAGTTGATGCGCGGCTGCGACAGACAACGGTGGATTCTTCGTTGGCGGCGTGCCTTGGCTTGCCGCAAGCGCTGTCGATGAGCGTGTAAAAAATATTGAAGCAAGCAGAACGCTTGCAATGAACAAGACCAATGCAAGGCGGGCGACCGTGTATTGCCTTATATCCGCGGACACAAATGATTTAGCCGACACGAAAGAGGAGTGGGTCATGTTGAGATTTTTCATCTGATCAAGATAGGCGATCTTGCTAAGTTTGAAATAAATCAATTTCTTGAATTGTGATCCCAAAAAACCGATTATGCCTAATGCAACAGAGTGAAAAAAAACAGCAATGCGCTCAAGCGGATACTTTATTTAAATCTTGAGACGCGCTGGTCGTCGTATGGCGCAAGAAGGAACGCCACAATAGCGGTCCAACCCGTTTGATGCGATGCGCCAACCCCGCGTCCATTGTCACCGTCGAAATATTCATGGAAACAAAAGTTGCCAGCAAAGGCAGGGGACTTATCCAGGATTGGATAATTACGATTGACTGGGCGAACGCCATCTGGGCCAGGCAGGAAAATATTCACCATGCGCTGGGCTAAGAACAGTGCCACCTCTTTCAGAGTCATCATCGTTCCACTGTTGGTGGGGCACTCCACTTTAAAATCTGGTCCGTAGTAATAGTAATAACGCAGCAAACTTTCAAAGATTAGAAAATTCATAGGAAACCAAATCGGTCCGCGCCAATTTGAGTTGCCACCAAACGAGCGCGTATCGCTTTCAGCGGCCTGATATTGCAAGCTCCAGCTTTGGCCGTCTATTTCAAGCACATATGGCTTGTCCCTATGCTCCAAACTCACGCTGCGGATTCCGTATGGGGAAAGAAATTGCTTTTCATCGAGCGCGCGCGATAGAAGCGCCTTCATGCGATGTCCCCGCAGCAAGCTTAATAGGCGAGTTTGTTTACTTCCAGGATTTTTCCAGCGTGAGATCAAATCTGCAAGATCTGGTCTGCGCTCTAGGAACCATGTGAGTTGTTGGTCAAGCTTTGGGTGATTTTTAAGATCCAGTTCATCAATCACGGTCACGGCGAAAAATGGCACAAGACCCACGATACTTTTTACGCGCACTGGAAATGTGCGGCCGTCATTCAATCGAAGGATGTCGTGGAAGAATTGATCTTGCTCGTCCCACAAGTCAAGACCAAGACCACCAGGATTCGTGGCAGCCTGTGCGATGAGCAGGAATTGTTCAAAGAATTTTTCAGCGATGCTTTGATAGAGATGCCCCGCGTTTGAAAGTTCAAGCGCCACGCGGATCATAGATGTGCAATATTTGGCTACCCAGGCGGTGCCGTCGCTTTGCAAAATCACGCCGCCCATTGGCAGCGGCTTGCTGCGATCGAACACGCCAACGTTGTCTAGGCCAAGGAAACCGCCCTCAAAAATATTATGCCCGTCGCGATCTTTGCGGTTAACCCACCATGTGAAATCAAGCAGCAATTTGTGGCAAATCTCAGAAAGGAAATCGTGGTCAGATATATTCCACACATGCTGCTCGATTTGGAAAATGCGGTATGCGGCCCACGCAAGCACGGGCGGATTCACATCACCTAGCGCCCACTCATACGCGGGAACTTGACCATCTGGGTGTTGCATCCATGGTTGAACAATTTGCCAAAGCTGGCGCTTGGCGCGCTCGGGATCGATCATGGCAAGCGTGACGGATTGAAATGCAAGATCCCAACTTGCAAACCATGGATATTCCCATTTGTCTGGCATGGAGAGAATGCATTCCGCGTCCACATTTTCCCAACGCGCGTTGCGACCGTTCTGGCGTTCCTTGGGTGGCGGAGGGGATGTTGGATCACCTTTGAGCCAAGCGTGAATGTTGAACTTGTACCACTGAAAGTTCCACAGCAAGCCCGCGAAGGCTTTGCGTTGGATATCTCCATACTCCGGATGATCGGGATGGCCGTTGAGTGGTTTGTAAAATGCGTCGGCTTCCTTTTGGCGAAGATCAAATATGGAATCAAAGTCTTTGAAGGCGTCACCCTTCAGGGTGGCCGGGCGCAGGCGCGCGCGCATGCACACGGTGGCGCCTGCAGCAACGGTGAATTTACGGATAAATGCAGCCTTTGTGCCCTCACGTAACGGGTTGACCGCGGCACGATTTCCATTCACAACGTAGTCGTTGATCCCATCTTTTGGATACAGACCCGGCGCAAGCGGAGCGCCAAAACATTTCTGCGTGTTGGTTTCATTTTCACAGAACACCAATTCATCAGACTTGTCGCATATCAATACAAACTGATCCATGAATTGTGGCGCTATACCAATGTGTCCAGGTTCTTGCATGCGCATGATTGGCTTGGTGGGGTTGTGAACCCAACTCCAATGATTGCGGAGCCACGTTTGTAGCAGGACATGAATGTCCGCGGCTTCGGGACCTTGATTGTGAACAGTGACACGCCATAAAATATCGTCAGGGTCGGCCTTGGCGTATTCAACGGTCACATCAAAGTGACGTAGATCAGAAAAGGCTTGGGTGTCCAGCAATTCATATTCAGGTTCATTCAAACCGCGGTTGCGATTGGTGATAATCAAATCCTCATATGGATATGCGCGCTGCGGATATTTGTAGAGCATGCGCTGGTAACTAGCGGTCGGTGTGGCGTCTTGATGCCAATACAACTCCTTGACATCTTCGCCGTGATTTCCTTGCGAATTGGTAAGACCAAACAATCGCTCTTTCAAAATAGGATCATTACCGTTCCACAAACCAATCCCAAGACAAAGTCGCTGCTTTTCGTCGCAGAAGCCAGCCAAACCATCTTCGCCCCAGCGATACGCGCGGCTGCGCGCGTGGTCATGCGGGAAATAATCCCACGCGTTTCCATCGGCCGAATAATCCTCGCGTACCGGTCCCCACTGACGATCGCTCACCCACGGACCCCACTTGCGCCAACGGTGATCAGATTTATCCTCAACCAAACGCTGGCGTTCAGGATCATTGCCTCTCTCAACCTTTAAAAATCCGTCATCTGAAACCACGGGACGCTGATCAGTGGAATTGAGATTTGGCTTTTGAATTGGCGGAGAACTCATGGTTGTATCAGACCATTTATAAACAATATTTACAAGCATATTCGATACCCTATTGATATGAATTTTGTGAAGTCATCACGCTCGCACATCAACCCCCGCACAAGTGGGGCGGCATGTTTGGTCTTTGCGATAGGTGCTTGGAATTGCGCCTGTGTGACAACCACTACGCCAGTCAATGAATCAGAGTGGTTACCCAAACACGCGGCTTCCAAGCCAACCGCTCAACAAGCGTCCGCAAATGCCAAGTACGACGATCCATCACGAGGGCAATCCGCCCAGGAAATTTTGGTCAAGCCTTGGGACGCCCCCGCGGCGCCCGCAACTAAGTCGGTTTTAACGCCTCCGGACAACCAGCACATGAGACAGTTTTTGGCTGGTGCAACCTGGATCAAGTTGGAGGAAAACGGAACGCGTCGGCGAAGCTTGCAATTGAATACGGATGGAACATTTATAGCCAAATCGGACGGAGAAAATGGCGAGTTGCCGGCCTTTGTTGGTCTGAAAGTCCAAGCGAAAGGCCAGTGGTCGGTGAAGGACAATGACCTGCGATTGCTACCCCATGCGGGCGACCCGGTGGCGGTGCAATTGCAGTGGTTAGGCGACAAGCGAATCATGATGCTCAACGGTGAGTCGTGGATACGAAGCGAGTGACGCGCCTATTTGTGGTGGCGCACCGCGTGCGCCTTGTCATTGACGCAACGGTACGGAAAGGACAAAGTATTGGTTTGTGACCAGCGAATTTCCCGTTACTTCATTCTTTGCAATACAGAATTTTCATCTGGAGCAAGGGCTTAGCCTTCATCGGCGCGTATGCGGGCAATTTCTTCTCGCATTTGATCCAATACGCGCATTTTGGCATGTCGAATTGAGGCCTCGCTCATGCCCAAATCTTGTGCCACGCTGGCCACTGGTTCACCACGCACACCGTAGCGCTCAAAGGCTTCCAGCGTTTTGGGTTGAATGTTTATCTTCACTTTTTCAAGGGCACGGCGCAGCAAATGCTCGGTCCACTCACGATCCCACACTGCGCTCATTTCATTTTGTTTTTCTGGCGGATCAAAATCTTCCGGCAACCCAACACCCGGACGCTTGCGGCGATAGCGATCGCGCAGCGCGTTCAACGTGATGCGCTTGAGATAGCCACGGAAACGACCCTTGGCGGGATCGTATTCAAACACGCGCGAGTGTTTAAAGAAACCAAGCATGACATCTTGCAGAATGTCATCCACCTCTTGGGGCTTTGCGCCGGCATTGCGAGCAAAGCCGGCGATGACCGAGCCGTACAATTTTGAGAAATCATTCCAACCGACTTGACGATCAAGTGTTCCGTCGGCGCGCAACCTTAACAACATGGACGCGCTGGTTTGATATGGATCTTTGGTGTCGGATGGCGCGGGAGGCAGTTCCGGAATTTCCTGTTCGCTATCACCTTCATCGGTTGTACGCGCAATGAATGTCCACGGGCCGATTGTCAGCACATCGCGGTCATGTAAATACATTTTGTCGTTTGGCTCCAAGCGCACCCCGTTGAGCAGTGTTCCAAGTGAGCTTGTCGCGTCTTCAATGCTCGCTCCCTTGCGGTCAAGCCGAAGCACGGCATGACGACGAGAGACCGATTCATTTTCCAAGACCAACCCGGAATCAGTGGCGCGCCCGATGATGCAGGTTGCATTGCCCTCAATATGTACGCCAGGACAGGAAGGGCCACTCGCCCGAATAATCGAAAGAAATTGTAGTGTTTTTACTTGCTTGGACATTGAAGAACTTACATACTGACCGCAAATTAGGGGCATTGCAAGCGCAAAAATTTATTACTTAGATGGGTTGGCCGAGATATCTGAAAGGCGTTTGGAAAATGAATTTATTGTTTCCATCAATTTTTCGGATGGTTCTGGCGCATTATTTAAGGTTGTGGTGGCTTGTTCAATCAATCGAACGGATTCACTTTTGTTGCCTTGCGCGGCTGAAATTCGGGCTAATTCAAAATATGCGCGGGCAATATCGTCGCGGTCTGCAGGAGATTCCTGCACAAATTCGGCGCGAGCATTATCTGCGTATTGACGCGCTTCAGCGAACGATCCGACGGCACGAAGCGCACCAGCCAATAGTAACTCTGTTTCCGCCAGCAGTCGTGCCTGATTATTTGATTTCAGCAGTTGAATGGCGCGCGAAAATTCCTGCACTGCAAGGTCGTTGCGATGTTGTGAAGTCCAAAGATGACCCATGGAAGCACGAACACGCGCCTCCATGATTGGATCGTTATTAAGACGAAGACCCGCTAGTCGACTAGCTTCCGACAGAATTTCCTGCGAAGTGCTTAGCGTTGTATTTGGATTTGTAACAATTTCAGAGAGCAATTCAGTGATGAGAATGGTGGCATCATTAGAGCTGCGCATGGCAATTTCTGTGCGATCCTTGGCGACCAATGCCGCCGTGCGCTGTGAACGGGCGTTAAAAAAACTGGTCGTTAAAGCGAGCATGGCTGTGAATGTCAATACGACAGCCAAGTGGTGATGACGCATACTGCGCAGAAGCCTTCGCAGTTGATTGTCGGGCCGAGCCTGTACGGATTCGCCGCGGCGGAATCGCTCTAGTTCCTGGGCGAGCGTGAGCGCAGAGTTGTAGCGATCAAGTGGATCTCGGCAAAGACAGCAAGCAATAATGGCATCAAGATCCCCTTTCAATGTGGAGATCAACTTTGCGGAAGTTGTAGAACGATTTCTAGCCACAAGCTTTATTTCTTCACTCGGTAGTTTTTCCAGCAATTGATGAGCGAACTGCGCCTTGGAATCATCAGGCAAACAGTCGGTGAGCAGACGCAGCATGACCGCGCCCAACGCGTAAATATCCATGCGCGCGTCGGCTTCGCCAGAGCGAAGATTGCGCGCTTCTGGAGCCATGAATGTTGGAGTTCCAACCAATGCTCCGGCGCGCTCATCCGGATTTATTGGATCGAACGCGGCGCGCGCAATTCCAAAGTCAATCACTTTCACAATGACCTCGTCGGCGTCAAGGGAAACCAGAATATTTGATGGTTTTAAATCGCGATGAATAATGCCGCGTTGATGCGCGTGGTGAACAGCGCGGCAAACTTGCGCCATGAGATCAATGCGTTGGCCAATGGAATGCCCCGCAACATCGCAGGCCTGCGTAATGGGCGAACCAGCCGCCAATTCCATGGAGAACCACGGACGACCGTCAGGTGCTTCGCCAGCATCAAAAATTTTAATCAACCCTGGATGATCTAGAAGCGCAATAACATGGCGCTCGCTTTCAAAGCGCGCGCGGCTGGCTGGATCAATTCGATCAGGCCGTAGAATTTTCAAAGCCACCGAGCGGCGTAGTGGCGCATCTTGTTCCGCAAGCCACACAATTCCAAAGCCGCCCTCGCCAAGCACGCTGCGAAGTCGATACGAACCAATGCGAATTTCGGGCTTGATTTCTGTTTGACTGAGCACGCTTTGCGGCGCATCGCCCATGGTTGGGAGCAATTCCAAGGCCTTGTTCAACGCGGCGCGGTTGCCATGAAGTAACTCACGCAGGGCAGCGGCGCGGCGCGACGCGGGCAGAGAAAGCACCTTTCGAATTGCGTCTTCAGCCGTTATTGCGGGCAATGCCATATGTGCATGGTAAACAGTATGGCGGCTACCTTTATAGACATGATCGACTTTTCTTTGCAAGGAAAAACAGCGTTGGTATGCGGGGCAACGCAGGGAATTGGTTGCGCCGCAGCGCACGCGCTGGCGCACGCGGGCGCCAAAGTGATTGCGTGCGGTCGCAACGATGAAGGGCTTGCTAAAATACTTTCGGAATTGCCAAAATTGGCCACGCTTGCGCGCGCCGCTGAACCCGCGCCTGAGCATGAAGTGATGTTGGTGGACCACGCAAATCCAGCGGCGGTAGAAATTGCGGCCGACGCGTTGTTGGCCCGCATTGGCGCGGTGCACATTGTGGTTGTGAATACCGGCGCGCCCGAGGCTGGTTATTTAATAGACGCATCCACGGATGAAATTGACAAGTTCTTCGCGCAACTTTTATCCACCGCGCACAAGTTGGCGCAAGTGTGCGCGCCTGGAATGCGCGCCGCGCAATATGGGCGAATTATTGTTGTTGGCGCCACCAGTATCGAGCGGCCAATCCGCGGTCAAGGCGTGAGTAATGTGGTTCGGGCCGCAATGGCAAATTGGGCGCGCACGCTTGCGGGCGAGCTTGGAGGTTTCGCAATCACCACCAACTTGGTCATGCCGGGTTGCACGCGCACGCAGCGCTTGGAGTCCATCATTGCCGGGCGCGCCAAGCGCTCTGGAAGCTCCGTTGAGGAGCTAGAGTCGCGGATGATTGGAAAAATTCCCGCTGGAAGATTTGCAACTCCACAAGAAATCGCCGCGGTGATAGCGTTTATCGCTTCGCCGGCCGCCGCCTATGTGAACGGCGCGCTCATTCCTGTTGATGGCGGATTGATGTGCACGCAGACTTGAAATAGCAAGACGCGGTGGGTTGAACATGCATGTTTGCATGCATTACCATGGGTAAGTGAAAAAGAATTCCCCACACATTCCATATTGCTTCATTGTTTGTATTCAAGCCGTGTTGTGCGCTGGTCTTGTAAGCGGATGCGCGGCGCGCAAGTCTGTTTCTGGTATGAGCGCGAATTCAGGCGCGGCAAAATCAAATGACACATCCACCACCGCGTTGCGTTGGTCGGGATCATTCATGAATTCCAGCGGAACTTCTGGCGGCCAAGCGCGCTTGGTGATTGAGGAGTCGGGACGCATTCGAGGAAGCATGACGGATACGGTGTGGTCGCAAGCCAACCCTACCGCTCCACCGCGTATCGCAACCGTATCTGGATTGTTGGGACCTGGTGACGACATTGGTTTAACCGTGACTTGGACTGGCGGCGCGTATATTTCATACACGGGAACATGGTCGCATCCTACGACTGGTTCGCTTGGCGCAAATTTGAAGGCAAGCACCTCGAAGGGGTTGAGTGATGTGGATCAAATAACGCTTGCGCTTCATGAGCAAGGTGTCGCTGGCGCGCCACCGTACGGCGTGGCCCAAAAAACTGTCATGCCAGATTTTCAGAAACAGTGGACGGGAACATGGACCGTGAATTGGTATGACGGTGGTGCGGATTGGGGAACGGGCACGGTGCGTATAACGGCAACCGGAGCCATCAGCGGCTCGTTGGTCGATGATGGATTTAATTCAACCGAGTGGAATCAAGCGATTTCAGCACAAATAACTGGCACAATAGGACCCGATGGCTCAACTACTGCAACTGTGACATGGTCCGACACGCGGCCCGCATGGTCGATGACTGGCAAGGCGTATTTTACGGAACCAGAAAAGTTTCAATTGAACTTTTCGCCAGTGAGCAAGACAGCAACGCCAGCGAATTCAATCACCATAACATTTATACGCGGTCACGGTTGATGTTTAGAGTTGGCAGCGAGTGAATTTTTAATAATCAATATGACATGGCGCGTTGAACGCGCGCGTTGTTTGGCTCGGCGATATTTATGGATCGGCTTTGGGTTGCAGCGTGGACAAATAAGCCACTACATCGCGCAGCTCGCGCGGAGAAAGCAAGACGCTCATAGTTGGCATGGCGCTAATGGGTCCAAATCCCGCAGTCAGTTTGGCGTTGGGTTGAACCAGACTTTCAAGCAAGCCGCGGCGGTCGTATCGTGCGGCAACGCCTTCTAGCGATGGACCGGCGTGTCCGCCGCCACCAGCAAGGGCGTGGCAGCGCAAGCATTGCGCGGCAGAGTTCGCCGCGACAATGCGTTGGCCCCGCTCTGCATTACCGCCATCCACACAGGCGTTGAACATTAGAAACGGATTTAGACTCGCATAATTTTTCTTCCAGTCGGCCAGAGATAGCGCAAACTGCGCTTCTTTGCGGTTTTCACACGCTTGAATTGTTTCGAGTTGCAATGAAGCGGGTAGCGTTCCTTGGGACAGTTGTTGCGCCAACGGTTGCAGCGCGGCGACCGCGGCCGCGTCTTGTATATAAGACAAGGCAACAATGGCTTCTTGTTGCTCAATGATTTCGCCATGAAGAATTGCCTGCTGCAGAAGTGGAATAGCTTTGGCGGGATTTGCCGTGGCAAATACATTGCGGGCCGCCGCACGCAAATTTGAATTTGGCGACATCAACGCGGCGTCCACCGCAATTCCCAATTGTGGATTGTGTTCCTGCGCAAGTAGTCGCAAGCAACTAGCGCGCTCGCTAGGATCAGCGTTTGTGTCCAGCGCGGTGCGCAGCGTTGCTTTGGAATCAAGCTCAATACCAGCTTGACCAGCGAGTTCGCGCGCTTTGGCCCGCAGTTCTTGGTCGATAGAATTGGTAGCAAGCGCCGGTAAGGTCAGCGCCAGCACGCGCTTCCATATTTTTTCATCGCGCGTCTTTGCGTCAATGTCAATCACGCGTCCGTGAACGGGTTCGCGCTCGCCAGGCGCCAGCCACTCCACAAGCGCTTCAAAGGCAAGCATGCGAACGGTGGGAGAAACAAGGGCGCTTTGAGAAAGTTCGCCAAGGCGATTCACAGCTTCGGCTGTTGCGAGAAGACGATTGGCGGAAATAATGCGCCGCAACAGTGGCAGCGTGCGCGGATCTTGTTGGGTGAACTCGCCAACACTTGTCGGAGAACTATTTGTGCGATCACAAAATCGTTCGCCAAGTGCCGCCAATATAGGTATTTGTGATTCAATATTCAAGTCATAAATAGCGCGCGCGGCCTCAAGCGCAATACTGGCGTTGGAATCAAAGAGCAGGCGCCCAACAGCGGGATCGCGCATTTGTCGAAGAGCCAACAGCGCGCCCAAGCGAACTTGAGCAAATTGATCCGCGGCCATCACCTCAAGTTTTGCTCGATCACCAATGCGCGCCAACGCCGTAGTGGCCGCTTGACGCAACCACGGATCTGCATTGTCATTTTCCCAAAGCACCGCGGTGAGATTGGCGATCGCATCCTTGTCTTGCATTCGACCCAACGCCGCGCACGCATATGCGCGAGCGCGTGGACTTTCATCTAGTGTCATGGCGCGAAGCAGATCAAGCGCTTTGACACAGCGCGCATCTCCAAGTGCGCGGGCGGCCTGCGCCTTCAATTCTGGATTTAGATCCGCCGCAAGCTGCATAAGTTCATCACACGCTTTTTCGCTGATGGCTGTTCCAGAAATTTGACGCGCCATAACTCCAAGCGCCCACAACCCGTGAAGCCGTGCGCGTTCAGATGTTTGCTCATTGTGCGTAAGCGCAACCAGTAAATCAATCACCGTGCCACCACGGGCCGCAAGTTCAAGGTGCGCGCCTTGGCGCACGCGACGATCTGCGTGATCAAGCCACGCCAATAAATCATCGGTGACGGCGCCGTGAAATCCGTTTTTTAAAATCTCCGCGCCACCAGCCGCCTTCGCCTTTTCCAATGATTCTGGATGCCAAACGTTATACAAGCGGCCGGTACCGTCACTGGTCCAGCCATCAAACCAATCTGTCACCCACATACTTCCGTCGGTTCCAAAGTCCACATCTGTTGGCAACGCTTCGCCTAGAAAAACTTCAGTGTCTTTGATTTCATAGCCAGCGCCTTTGGGCTGAAGTTGAAAGGACCAAATTTGGCTGTACGCATCACCACCTAGAAAGTCGCACACAAACATGGCGCCGTTGTATTTGTCTGGAAAGCCAACGCCGGGATACGCCACAAGTCCGGAGGGACCGTCCGTGAAGTGTGCGACCGGTGGCGTGATCCACGCGGGCTGCACCACATCGTTTGAATCAAACATGAACCACTGGTGCTCTTGTTCCCACGGTCCGCGCTTGTTGGCGTTCTCCAAAGTTTGATAGTGCATCTCCCACCCCGCGTCGCCACCGTCGGGTAAATATTCCACGCGCGCTTTATCGCCACCATCGGAATTATTATCAACGGTGAAGAGGTCGCCAAGATCGTTGAAGGCCAACTCCTGCGGATTACGCAAGCCACCAAAGACAACCTCAAGATTGGAACCATCAAGTTCGCAGCGAAAAACGGCGCCGCGCGCAGCGTCTTGAAGCAGCGCGCCTTCTTTGGTGCGAACGCTGTAGCCGCGATCGCCAATGCTCCAATACAAGCGGCCATCCATTCCAATAACAAGCCCATGCATGTCGTGTCCGCGCAAACTTGTCTTCACGCCAAAGCCAGTGAACATTTTTTCGCGCACTTCTGCAACACCATCGCCATCTTTGTCTTGAAAGCGCCACAGGTGTGGAATGCAGGTGACAAATACGCTATCGCCAACTTGCAACGCGCCCGCGGCTGTGCCGTCAAGCGGTTCGCGAAGGTCACCAGAAAAATTCACCGCGGTATTGGCGGTGCCAGTTCCATTTTTGTCAACGACATGCTTCACGCGGTCTGCGTACTTGGTGTACCAATCCATGCCGTTCACGCGCTTGCTTGCCCACTTTGTGTAGATCGCCAAGCGATCCTCCACGGTGCGCGCGCGCAAATCCTCTATCAGCCACCATGGTGAATATCGATTATCCTCTACGCCGCGGTCTTGTCGCTCGCTTTCAACCACCATGAGCGAGCCATCTTGAAGAACGGTGAACGCAACGGGGTCGGCAACAAGGGGCTCTTTTGCCCATAATTTCCATTGAAATCCATGGGGGGGTTTCACGCCCTCAGGATCATGCGGAGGTTCTTTGGGCTCTTCTGGGGATTGCTCTAGTGATTTATTGTCAATTGGTGCCCCAACTGTTTGGAGAACAGATTGGTTTCCAAGACCCAACAAATTTACAGCAACAAAAAAAGACAGAACCAAAATAATCATTATTCCATACTAACCAGCACAAATGCTAAATCGCCCGTATCGACTACACCATCGCGTGTCACATCTTCTGGGCAGCCATCGCACTCTCCAAAAGAAAGAAGAATAATTGAGACATCGCTTGAATCGATTATGCTATCGCCATTGACATCAGCGTTGAAAGGTTGGCAAGCATCTGGAATGCCATCTGCGTTGATATCTGAATCAGAGCCAAGATCAATGTTGCAGCGATCTGGAATACCGTCGCTATTACAATCGCTTGACCATAAAATGAATGAGGCACCACCGGAAAGCGTGGCTCCAGTGTTGAGATATGGCGCGCCGATGAACCCGAAATCACCTTTAACGCAACCGACATTGCCAGCGTAAGAAACTGCTTGTCGTTGCCAACCAGGAGATAAATCGAGATAAAGTGCAACCGAACCGGTGGCGTTTGCTTCTGGTCGCACACCCACAAGCAAACGACCATTGCTCAGAGAAACTGACGAGCCAATTTGATTGCGGCCTGCCCCGTATCCACCACGTAAACTCGAATCGAAATACCACGAACCCGCGTGGAGATAGGTCATGACCGCGCCAGAAAGATAGCCATCTGCACCATCGGTGGGCGCGCCGACAGCCAAGCGGTCGCCGTCAAGCGCAATGGAGTGTCCGAACCGGGATGAGTTCACAGTGCCTTGAATTCGACTTTCAAGTGACCACGCATTTCCGATTTTTTGAAAAACATATGCGGCGCCCGGCGTTCCATTAGAGGATGTTTCATACGGAGTGCCCACTGCAATTTTTAACCCGCTTACGGCAACGCTAGATGCGAACGCTGCGCCAATTTGAGGCGTAGTGGCGGTTAATTTACTTTCATATATAAATGTTTCGCCAGACTTGCGAAATACAAACACCGCACCGGACGAAGCCAATCCATTTGTTTGATGTCCACGCGAACTAATTACAAGTACGTTGCCATCGAGCGCCAACGACTCGCCAAATAAATCGCCGTAGGTTGGTTCGGGACAATTAATGGTTTGAGTGAGTTGCCATGACGTGCCATTGAGGGAGTAGACATAGACGCGGCCTGTTGCAACGCCTGCTGCTCGGGCTCCCGGAGCCCCAACAATGATCATGCCAGTTCCAATTTCCGTGGCGTTACCAAACTGCGCGTTCTTCTCTGCGTCTGGCGCAGTGAGCGAATCGCTGACAATCCAATGTTCGCCAACGCGGTCATACACCAATACTTTGCCAGCAAAACTTGCGCGTTCATCGTTGCCTGGAATGCCAACAACAGCCGTATTTCCGCTGGCAGACCCGCTTTTTCCAAAGAAATCATTGGCAACTGGCGTGGTGGGGAGGGTCTGCACAGTTAAACCGCTGTCACAAAATGTGAGCGCTGCCGGCGCTGTACACGGCGCGGCGTTGAGCAACGCGCATGAATCTAGCGCCCCGTTGCCATCGCAATCACTGCCGCGCCCAAACGCAACATCCAGAGCGTCAACCACACCATTGACATTGCAATCAACTGTTGGCGTAGGACCACGCGAGCAGCGCGCGTTGGCAATGGTGTTGATTATCAAACCAATCGAGTACGCGTTGTTGGCTTCATTTGCTTGACCAAGTTGAACGCCTGTTGGCGTGTTGTCAAACAAAACATTTGGATTTGAAAAGTGATCAATGCGATTACCGGGCGAATACGCCATGATCGTTCGGTATTGACTTCCACCGCGACCATAAAAACGCCAACCAACGCTGAATGGATACAAACCACCAATCGTGCAACCTCCTCCGTCGCCGTTGGCGTGACAGCAACCCCAGTTGTGGCCAAGTTCATGAGCGAATGTTTGCGTGGCTAGGCAACCCCACGATGTCACGCTGAAAGGAACTTCATTTGCCGCGGAAGCTGAGTTGTCGTACAGCAAGTAGGCAATGCCGCAATATTCGCCATCGCCTCGAATAAGCGCCACCATGTCGGCGCCAGTGACATCGCGTAAGGAATGTGCCCAATCAAGTTGGCCGTCGCTAGGATTGGCGAGACGCTCCAAATCACTTGAAAAATCGTCGCTAACGTAGTCAGTTTCAAGAACCATAACGGGAGTAATGCGCGCCGACATTGCGCTGTTTTGATAAGCCAAGTTTGCGCTGGAAATTGCCGCTGCAATTTGGCCTTCAATAGCGGCCTTGCCACCCGCTTCAGTCTTTGCGCCAGCGGTGTAGAGCACCAACAAATCCACCGGTTTGCCGGTGTCGCACGAGCTCAAGCTATTCATTGGTAAAGCGTTCCCTTGCTGTGCAACGCGTTGCGGCGAACCAGCACAAGGTGGCAGGCGCGATTCATCAATCCAATCAAGCGAGGAGATACCGGTTTCGCTTGCAAGAATTCGCCAACGGCGGCCATCGTCGCCACGCATGAAACCAGAAACTTCGTCGCCGCGAATGACAAGCACGCCACTACCAGTGCCGCCGTCGGTGGAATCAAGGCCGCTTTTAAAGATTAAAGTTTGCCAACCTGATTCGTCGGATTTCATGGACGCAAGCACAAGCTGCTCGCAACCAGCGGGGCGAATGTCGGCGGGCGCTGGATCATCCGTTGTGAGCGTCATGAGTTCCGGAATAAGCGTGGGGTCAAGCTCGCGCGACGCTATGACAGAGTTGCGCGCAGAGGTGGTTTGTATTGCGTTTGAAAGTGCAAGGCTGCTCATCGTTGTGGGAGCAGTAGGTGCATTTTGACTCGCGGTGCTCGACAAGTAAACAGTGGTACTTGAAAGCAAGCACAAACTAAAGAATGAATTAAACATGAGCATTACAACTTATCCCAGAAGTAGGGTTTTTCCATGTTTATTTGGATTTATTTACGAAATTCGAGTTAAAAGACAAAAATTTTGATCTTTTCAAAATCTGTTGGGGGCGTCTAAGCGGCAGATTTAAAATAAACAGCCTTTCAAGTTATATCAAATGGTTGTACCACTGGGTCTGGGCTTGTGGAACCTGAACGACTAGAGCAATTCGAACCCAACGGAGGCCAATAAAGGTTTCAGGCGCAACTTTAAGCCTGCAAGTTGGCTTGGCTGCGCAACCAATGCCAAGTTTGGCACAAGCCCTCGAGCATGGAAACTTGCGGTATAAATTTTAGCACAGATGTAGCCGCGGAAATATCCGCGCATGAATGCGGGCTGTCCGCGTCACGCGGCGGCAAGTGACGCGGCGGAATTTTTATATCAGTAATGTCCGCGATCATGTCCAGTAGTTGCCGCAGCGAAGTGGCGTAGCCAAGCCCAATGTTAAATCGCTCCCCGCGCAGATTGCGCCGCGGATCGGCCGCACGCAGAAACGCCTGCACCACATTGGCCACCGGAACAAAGTCGCGTGTTTGGTCGCCGCTGCCAAACAGCGATGCGGGTTCACGCTCTTGCGCCGCACAAAGAAACGCTGCAATGGCTGCGGCGTATGCGCCGGTTGCGCTTTGACGCGGACCAAACACATTGAATAACCGCAAGCTTGCGGCATGGGTGTTGTGTGCGCGCGCGTAACTTTCTGTAAATATTTCGCCCTGCGCTTTGCCTGCAGCGTATGGACTTGCAGCCATCAATGGATTGCTTTCGCGCGACGGAATTATTGGAGCGAGCCCGTACACGGCGGAACTGGATGTGAAAACCACGCTTGAAATTTTCGCGGCCGCGCACTCACGCAGCACGATTTCTGTACCCAAAATATTGCTATTGAAATGCTTGTCGGGCTCGTGCACGCTTTGTGAAATGCCCACCATGGCGGCTAGGTGAAAAACATGGCTGCAACCTGTAATGGCGTGGCGTACGGCAGCTGCGTCACTCACGCAGCCAACAATCAGTTCGGCATGCGGCGAGGTGGGTACGCCAATAATATTGCGCCGATCGCCCGTACTTAAATTATCAAGCACCCGCACATGCGCACCGGCCGCAAGCAGGGCATCAACAATGTTGGAGCCAATAAAGCCTGCGCCACCAGTGACTAGCGCGGTGGCTCCGCGCATGTGTTGCGCGTAGTCGGGGCATTTCTCGGCGGATATGTCAGAAATATTGCTGGGCACGCATTCAAAGTATAAGCCAGATATGAAGCGGTTACTCATGAATCGCCGATAGAAACAAAGAGTTACGATCAAAACTACAAATGCATCCAAACATGCCGCGCCGCTTTACGAAAGCCTTTGTATGAACGCCTCGCAGCAAGCCACAATCAATACTCATCCGCAAGTGGCTGTTGTGTATCACTTCTTTCCGCACTATCGACGCGCCATCGTGGAGGAGTTGGCGCGCAGCAAGCATGCAGACTTCACATTTATTGGCGATGATCACGATCGCGGATACGCGCACGGCATTCGCGCCGCGCAATTCACGGCAGCCGTGAAATTTATTCTTGCACCCGCGCATAGATTCGGCGGACCATTTCGATGGCAGTGGGGCGCGGTGCGCGCGGGCATGAACCCCGCATTTGATACCGTCATTTTTCACGCCGTCCCGCACTGGCCATGCACATGGATTGGCGCAATCGCTGCCCGCCTTTTTGGCAAGCGTGTGTTCTTTTGGGGCCACGGATATTTATCGCAACCGCGCGGACTGAAAGGTTTGGTTCGAAAATTGTTCTACGCCATACCGCATCAGCACATGTTCTATGGACGCGGATCCAAGCAGATTGCAATGGAGCACGGTTGGTCGCCTGAACATCTACATGTGATTTACAACAGCCAAGACATGGCGGAGCAAATCGCGGCGCGTGAAAAAGTGAGCGCGGCAGAAGCAGACCAAATTCGACGTGAAATTTTTGGTGACGCCATCACGCCCGTGGTGATTTGCACTACTCGACTCATTGCGCTGCGGCGACTTGACTTGCTTATTGACGCCATTGCAGAGTTGAAACGCCGCGGCATAAATGCAAACTTAATTATTGTTGGCGACGGGGAAGAGCGCGCGGCACTAGAAGCCCAAGCCGCCGCACGCGGCGTGCGCACTCACTTTGAAGGCGCTTGTTACAACGAACAGCGAATTGCGCAACTTGTCATGGCCAGCAATGTGACGGTGGCGCCTGGCATGGTTGGCCTAACCGCCATGCACAGTATGGTGTACGGCGTGCCCGTTGTCACGCACAATGATGCGGACAATCAAATGCCTGAGTGGGAAGCCATTATTCCAGGCAAAAATGGCTCGCTTTTCAACAAAGACAACATCGCATCTCTGGCCGACGCAATTCAATCCTGGCTAACAACTCCGTATCCAACGGTCGAAACGAAAGCCGCGTGCCACGCTGTCATGGATCGATTTTGGAACCCCACTTATCAGCGCTGCGCCATTGAGCGCGCTGTGTGCGGTGAGCCCGCGGATGATTTGTTTGACATCAAGTAGGTGAGCGACGAATCTTTTTCAACGCGCCGACTACAAATCCGTCAATAATGTTGCGAATGTCAGCGTGCAAGAAACGCATAATCCAAATCGCAAGCAGTGTGGCGATTGGCCCAACAACAAATAGTGACGCGATGTCGCCTAGACGACCAAAACTACTTAACCATTGCGTGAGCATGTAGAAGCCACCAAACAGTGGCACGCACACAACCCATGGTCGTATGAAAATGGCAAGCGCATCAAACAAGTGCTTGCGCGGCGAGGTAAGAGTGCACAACCACACCACAAGCGGCGCACTTATTGCCCAACATGCGCCGCTTGCAAGAGCAATACCAAGCGCACCTTTCCAATCGGCGCACATCCAGTAAATAGGAAGTGAAATTAAAAGCTGAATTCCTTGCCACACAAAAAATGTTCCAAAGCGCCGTTGTGCGCGCAGGCACGACATGGATGGGCCGGTGGCAAAGTAGAAAGCCTGCATCAAACTCACCACTTGAAAGACAGGAATAGCGGGTTGCCACTTGGCGTCTAGTACAAGCCTAAACAACGGCTCAGCAAGAACGGCTTGAGTGAAACAAATCGGCACACATACTGCGCTGAGTACGCGTTGTGCTTTGAGAAAACCAGCAACTTGTCGCTCTGGATCATCTTGCAAGCGTCCAAAGATTGGTTGCAGTACAACGCCTAGTTGGTACGCGATCACCGTGTTGGCTTGGCCAGCGATACTAAATGCCAATCCAAACAAGCCGACTTCGTATTTGCCCGATACAAAGCCGAGCACCAATATTTCCAACATCACAATAATGTTGTGTATGTATTGGGCACTAGCGGCTTTTGCAAACGACCTAAACAAATACAACGCAAGCTTTGGGTGAAAGCGCGCAGAATGTGGGACGGTAGCTAGGCGTGAATACCAAGTTGCTTTTGCTGCAACATTTACAATTTGAGGAACAACCAGTGATGCAGAACGACCACCCAAAATAGCCATGACTACCGAGAGCAAAGTTGAACCCATTTGAACAACGCCATCTATAAAAGCCATCTTTGGATATGCCAACCTCAGGCGCATTGCGGAAAGGGGAACCACAAATTTGGCTTCAATGATTGGGCGAATTGCTTGAACAGCCAAAAGACCAATGAGCCAACCGGTTGGGTAGTCACTGTAAAAATAAATCACCACAGGAATACTTAATAGTGTTACGACCGCAGTACAGCATCCAATAATCAGTGCAAGACCCGCAGCACTAGGTGCAAGCAACTCAAATCGTTTTGGGTGCGAGATCAACACATCGCCAACCGTGAGTGGCAGAAAAATACAAAGAAATTGAAATATGGCTAAAGACCCAACACCTACCCCGTATTCCGCAGGCGTTAAAAAATACGCAATAACAAACATTGCTCCAGCGGTGAACGCCTTGTTGATCAACCACTGCGCCGAGTTCAACAGTGATCCGCGCATTGCAACGCCACCCAAATTTTGTGGCTGACCCAAAGCAGCAGTGTTTGATGATGAATCCGCCATGTTTATGCAATACTAACGGAGACAGCGCAGCTAATCTTCCAACGCGATAGTTGTGATTTAAAATCGTATATGAATCTACAGAGTATGGTCTTGTGATATCTTTACGCCACTATGTGTGGAATTTTCGCCGTCATTTGTAGAAGCACAAGCAAACTTCCCAGCGATACCACATTGCGCATGCAGCGCGCCCTGGATGCTATAAAGCATCGAGGTCCTAATGCTCGTGGAACTCATATTGATCCCTCCGGCCATTACGCCGTTGGACATGTTCGATTATCTGTAATTGATTTAGATGAATCAAGCAATCAACCATTTTGGTCAGATTGCGGGCGTTATTTTATAATATTCAATGGCGAGATATATAACTATTTAGAAATTCGCGCCGAACTTGAAAAAGACGGAATTATATTTAGAACCAAGTCAGACACGGAAGTGTTACTTGCTGCCCTTATTCAATGGGGGACAGGTGCAATCAATCGATTTAATGGCATGTGGACTTTTGTATTTGGTGACACTCAAACCAACCAGTTTGTTATATCTCGCGACCGATGGGGCGTGAAGCCACTTTTTTGTTGGGAGCACGATGGTCAGTTGATTCTTTGCTCCGAGGCGAAAGGAATTATTGCGTGGCTTGGAGCGACACCAAAACCGAATAAAAATTCGATAGGGTTATTTTTAAAATATGGAATTGGCGGAGAGTGCGAAGAATCTTGGTTTGAAGGTATCAATCGATTTCCACAAGCATCGTTCCAGCGAGTAGATCTTAAATC
>SYAC01000059.1 GCA_005787685.1 Planctomycetia bacterium | reverse complement strand
TCGGTGACCTTACGTAGGAGGAAACACCTGATCCCATCCCGAACTCAGAAGTGAAGATCCTGCGGCCAATGATACTGCACTGCGGGAAAGTAGGTGATCGCCGACTTTACGAGCCCTGACGAGTCAAATCGTCAGGGCTCATTTTTTTGAATGTACAATTATTTATTATATGTTACTCTATTCGCTTTCCGGCTCCGATTTGTACGGGATCTTTATTTAGGAGCTCATTACTATGGCAATGTTTAAAATTTATGTGGGCAACCTTGACTACAAAGTCACTGCCGAACACTTAAAGCCGCTCTTTGAGCCATTTGGTGAACTTGATGAAATCACCATAGCTCTTGACGGCGACGGCAAGAGCCGAGGATTTGCCATTGTTTTATTCAAGGACAAATTGAAGGGGCAGCTTGCGATTGAAACGCTCGCCGACAAAAAAGTTCTCGGTCGGCCAATTTTAATTAATCAAGCTTTGAAGAAGGGTAAGAAATTAAAGCCCGAATTGAAGAAACCCGAAGTTCGACAAGGCCCATTTGGTCCCAAGTTTCGCCCCGATGGCGGGCGGCCAATGGGTGGCCCTGGACCAAGAAGTGGGTCACGAAGCGGGGTCACGCCACGACTTGGTGGCGCGGGTGGAAGTCGACCATCCTCGAGCCGCAATCCGCGGCGCGCAAGCGGTTCGACCGGCGCCAGTGGATTTAGATCATCTCCCGAGGGCACGCCTGGAAGTTCGGGTTTCGGAGGGCCAAGAAGTTATCCAAGCGGTAATACTCGTTCGTCAAGGTTAGCCGATGAAACGGGTCCAGGACAGTCAAAATTTTTGCCCTCAGCCAACCCCAAGCCTGAAAAAGATGGCGAAAGTCGCTGATTTTTCATTTATATATTTGGATTTCACATAATTCGCTTCAAATTCAACAATTGGGGTGGAAATTTGTGTTAAAGTATGTGTTCTAACTTTGGCTCAGGTTCGAAGCTGGTGTTCAGTTCCGTTCTTGACTCACGCTATACGGCCGCGATGGTCGTTTACTAGTAGGACGGTTGAACATGTTTCGGATCTATGTCGGCAACTTAAATTTTCGTACGACGGATGAAATTCTGCGAGCAGCTTTTGAGGCTCACGGTGAAGTGCAAGAAGTGTACATCGGGACTGATCGGGAAACCGGTCGCTCACGTGGCTTCGGCTTTGTAACAATGACAGATAAAACAGCGGGCGAAGCAGCGATCGCAGCAATCAATGGCTCACAAGTCGATGGTCGCGCGATTGTTGTTAATGAAGCCCAGCCACGTCCACCGCGCACTGAGCGTGGCGGCGGCGGTGGTGGGGGCGGCTACGGCGGCGGCGGCGGCGGCGGTGGATTCCGCGGCGGTCGTGGCGGCGGTGGCGGTGGCGGCGGCTACGGCCGTGGCTCACGCGACTAATTCACGCTGATTATATTGGAACTTATGCGTCCGCCCCATTGCGGGGCGGACGCTTTTTTTGCTGACTCATGTTCAGCGTGCACCATTGCCCGCCTCCATGATTGTTTGCGCTTTTGTGCAACGCCTTTCGTATCCGTGCAATTTGTAGTCGGTGTGTGTGAGCCTTTGTTGCACTATTATTTATATGTGGCATTTCTTGAAGTCAAAGGTGGTCCCAAGCCGCAACGCATTGAACTAGATGGTTCGATTGTTTCATGTGGTCGACTTCCAGAGAATGTGATCTTTGCTGATGATTCCCTATTGTCGCGCACTCATTGTGTTATTGAGTGTGTGGATGGGCTTTGGCAAGTCCGTGATTTACAAAGCCGCAATGGCACACGCGTGAATGGGGGGAAAGTGACCACTCATGCGTTGCGGAATTTAGATGTGATTAAGATTGGAAAATTGCAAATTTGCTTTATGTCCCCACAAGAGTCGGTGGCGCGACCTGGTCCAAAGAACCCCATGCAAGTCCCGAATCCACCGCTGCACACTGGCCGTGGAGCATCAAAGCCGGGACCAGGTTCAATCCCAAATCCATCGGATGATCAATTGCCCCCTATTCCGCTTGATCGGCTGGAAGCAAGTCCATGTGATCAAGGCAAGGCCAAACGCGCGCTGCCTGGAGTTCAACCCTCAATTTGGGGTGATGATGTGGCCCCCGAATTCTTGCCAGAGGAAATGACCATTGATATAAATTTGAATGAAGTGGCGGCCGCGGGCGCGTTGGCAAATGATCCTGAGTTGCGGATGCAAAAAATTTGCGACGACTCCCCTGACAAGCCATTCCAAGCGTCGGATATTTCATTGGTGGATATGCGCGGGCAAATCGTGCACCAAGCCGCAACGATGGGCGGCAATGACGATGACAATGTCAGCGAAAGTATTCGCGTGTTTCGCCTGTTATTGCTCACGGCGTTTCGAAGCCGAGCCAGCGATGTGCATGTGGAACCGCGCGCCGACCGCGCCACCATCCGCTTGCGGGTTGACGGCTTGATGTTGATGGCCGCTGAAATACATTTGGATTTATTGCGCCGACTGCTTGGCATGGTGAAGATCTTGTGCCAGATCGACACCACTCAGAAATCGCAAGTGCAGGATGGACATTTCAGCACCATGACCAAGGGGCAAAGAGTTGATTTTCGCGTGAGTTTAACTCCCGCGCTGCATGGACAAAAATTAGTGTTGCGCGTGTTGGATACATCCAACAGTCCAACACGATTGCATGAGCTTGGCGTGTTGCCGTGGATGTATGAAAAATTACGCGTCATGGCCAACCGCGATTCGGGCATGGTGTTGGCATGTGGGCCAACAGGGAGCGGCAAAACCACCACGTTGTACTCATGCTTGCGCGAGATCGATGTTGAAACCCGCAATGTGATCACGATTGAGGACCCCGTTGAGTATGCCTTGGAGGGGTGCACGCAAATTCCCATAGATCACAAACAGGGAAACACATTCGCAACCATTTTGCGCAGCGTGTTGCGCCAAGATCCCGATGTGATTTTTGTGGGGGAAATTCGCGATCTTGAGACCGCCCAAGTAGCCATCCAGGCGGCAACGACAGGGCACTTGGTGTATTCCACGGTGCATTCGCGCGATTCCATGGGCGCTATATTTCGGTTGCTCGATTTAGGTGTGGAAAGTTATCCAGTTGCCAACGCGATTAACTTAATTGTGGCGCAGCGATTGTGCCGCACTTTGTGCTTCAAATGCCGCAGAGCTGTGCGAATCACTTCACAACAGTTGATGAAAATGGGGCGCGCCGTGGAGGGAATGCCAAGCATCAATGCGCCCGCGGGATGCCCAGCTTGCTTGGGAACTGGCTACCGAGGTCGCCAAGCCTTGCTGGAGTTGCTGGAATTTAGCGATAATGTTCGTGACGCCGTCTTGAAGCGTCCAACGATTGCCGATTTACGCAGTGCGTTGCAGCAGGGCCATTTCATCACGCTGCAAAAGTTTGGCTATCAACTGGTTGCGCAGGGCGTGACCAGCATTGAAGAGATTGAACGCGTGGCCGGGGGAGATTAAGTGGCTGACTCCTTCGATATGCTGGGATTACCTCGTTCGTGGCGCTTAACGGCGCAAGAAATCCGAACTGCACAGCGAAAATGTTCAATCGTGGCGCACCCGGACAGGCAACCGGATCCAGTCGCACGCCAGAATTCGCTGCAACAGGCGTCACGCATTAACGCCGCCGCCAATGAACTGTTGGATCCGATGTCGCGCGGCAATGCTCTTTTGAAGTCGTTTGAGCCGCGGCCCAAGCCGACCGATCCCAAACCAACCGCCGAGTTTTTAATGAGCATGATGGCGTTACGCGAGGCCGTTGATGCCGCCACGCAAGACAAGCAAGCACGCGCTGTGGTGGTGGCACAAGTATCCGCCCAGTTGAGCGCGATTGAATTGGAAACCGACGCTGCCATGATGGCGCTGATCAAGCGACCGGAGCCTGATACTTGGTGCGCGGCTTTCGACGCGTTGAACAGGCTGCGCTCCATGCGACGCGCGCATGCGGAGTGCGCGCAATGACATTTGGACCACTTCAAATCATATTATTTCTGGCGCTTCTTCCCACGATGGTGGTCAGCGCGTTCGCATCATGTTCGGAGACTGTTCTCTTTGGATTACGCCAATCGGACAGGGACAAGCTGCTGCGCGAGCGGCCCGCCACGGCGCGCAGGGTGGATGAGTTGCTGCGCGAGCCGCGCGGATTATTGGTGACGGTGTTGCTAATCAATATGACTGCAAACACCCTGTTTTTTGTTATTACCAGCGGCATTCTTTTATTATCCAACGCATCTCATTTGGTTGAATTTGTGTTTGCGCTGGTTTCATTGGTGGCGCTCGTCATTACCGGCGAAACATTGCCAAAGATGGTGGGAAATGTGGCGCGCTTTCAAATGGCGGGCGTAGTGACCGTGCCGTTGCTTTTTGTACATCGAATGGTGGGACCCATTCGGCGCGCGCTGGACTTTGGAATAGTGGCGCCACTGTCGCGCTTGGTTGGAGTGGCGCCAAGCAGTGGAATTTCAATAATGGATGTGCAAGAATTAATCGGACAAAGTTCCAAGTCCGGCGTGTTGCGAAGCGAGGAGGCGGGCGCGTTGAAGCGCGTCATCCGATTGCAAGAGCGCCAAGTTCGCGATCTGATGACCGCGCGCGTGTTTGTGGCCTGTATCCGCAGCGACGCAACCTATGAGCAAGTGCTGACCATGGTGAAGTCATCGCGACGAAATCGCTTGATCGTGGTGGAGCCTGATCTTGACCACATCGGTGGCTACTTGGATGTGCGCAATTACTTGTTGGACACGCGCGGCGCCAACACGCCGCTGGGTTCGCACATCCGCAAAATTGGATTTGTGCCGGAATTGGCCACTGTGGGACAACTTCTTGAGTGGTTTGAGCGCGAAGGTGAGCGAAGCGCCGTGGTTGTGGATGAATTTGGTGGCACTGCCGGCGTGGTGAGTTTGCGCGACGCGGTGGGTGAAATTGCCGGCGAGGTGTCAAGCGAATGGACCAACGAACCAAATGCAACGCTGGACGAGCAGGGATGGTGGCGTATGCCGGGAGACAGCGATCTGGCTTTGGTGGCGGAACAATTGCAAGTGCCATTGCCGCAATCCCAATCGGCAACGCTCGGCGGTTATTTCATGGAGCATTTAAACCGCGTGCCGCAATCCAATGATTCGCTTGTGATTGACGCTCTGGAAATGATTGTCCAAAGCATGCAGGGCAATCGAGTGCTTTGGATGAAGGTGCGCCGCGTTGATAAAGATCAAGGAAGGGTTCCACAGTGAATGTGCAGCATGGCCTGACCTATGTGGGTTTGTTGTTGACAGCATTGTTGTTGTCGGCATTGTTCTCTGGAATTGAAACGGGAATCTATTCCCTGAATCGCATTCGTCTGGCCATTGAAGTGGGTCGAGCGCGCAAGGCGGCCACGCGATTGCTTGAGGAAATTCGATTTCCAAATCGAATGTTGGCCACACTTCTGATTGGCAACGCCTGCGCGCATGATTTGGGTTCCATAGCCATAGCAAACCTATTGGATGGCGCGGGCTTCTCGCCGTTGGAGGGCATCGTGCTGAATACGTGCTTGCTTTTGCCCTTGATCTTTATTTTTGGTGAAACGTTGCCAAAGGAATTGTTCCGCGTGCACACGGACCAATGGAGTTACCGCTGCGTTGGATTTCTTCGACTGTTTCGCATTGCATTCACGGCGGTTGGAATAGTGCCGTTGATCACATGGATGGGATCCTTGATCGTGAAGCGCGCAGGCCTTGGCGCCAGCGTGGCTCTTGACGCGCGCCAGCGATTTTTGGAGCTATTTCGTGAAAGTGCCAGCGCAATTGGTGAGCGACAAGTCGCCATGGCGGACCGTGTCATGCAACTCAGTGAAATCACTTTACTGGATGTGATGACGCCTTGGAATGACGCCGTTATTTTGCGCGAGGAATGTTCACTTGTCGATCTGCATGCGATGCTGCGAAATTCAAATCATTCGACCTATCCCTTGGTTGACGCCAATCAACATTGCGTGGGCGTGGTGTCGGCCATGGATATCTTGGTCACGCCAGAAAAGTCGCTTCGTGACTTGGCTCGATCGGCGATCGAACTGGACCAGGGAACTCGTGTGGCGGAAGCATTGCGTGTTTTGCGTGAGCGCGGGGGGACCTTGGTGGTGGTGACCAATGGTGAAATGCAAGCGGGTATTTCCAGTTTGCGCGACATGTTGGAATCGGTCGTGGGGTCGTTTCGAGCCGGTTGAATGGTCACACCCATTGCCAGAGGCACATAAGTTTTTATTTGTATTGATTTTTAGGAAAATTTCCATATTTTTTACATATGAACCGAGGTTGGTCGTATGTTGAAATGTGAATGCATAGGAGAGCGTGAATGCACAATAATCGGTCCGCAATTTCATGGCTGCACATACCGTTGGCGCAAGCATGCGCGGCGTTGGCTTTGACGACATCCGTATTGGCCAGTGGTGTGGATAGCCAAAAAAAGTTGTTGGAGCAGTCCACCATTTCAATTGAACAACTGGTTCAACACGCGCATGATGGCAAGCTCACCCCTGAACAGTTGCGCATACAACGAACGCAGGTTGAACGCACGCTTGAGGTGAATCTTGGCAACTCTGCGATCGCAGTTCGCGCCAAGGAGCAAAAAGTTGTGTATCAAGCGCGGACAGATTTAAATCAACAGGTCATGCGTAGTCAAGAATTTGAATTCTTCGGTCCACACGACAGACCCGAGTGGGGTTGGTATCCAAGCCGCCACATTCAAAGCACTGGTTCCGCCGTGAAGGTGGATAACGCTGGCAAGGCCACATTGACGCCAGCGAAAAAATAAAACACGCGCTTCCGCGTCTCCGCGGACACTTCCGCATGCGAGCCAGCCGCTGGGCTGCGCTGTCGTTCTGTGGGGGCCTGGTATGAAAAGTGAAATGATCCGACATGCTTGCTTGATTGCATGCAAATGATCGCGCACATTACTGGGGGCGCCACGCGGCGGCGCTTCTGATTACAAGCGAAGCAGAAACAGGCAATTTGGTTATACTTCTTCGCCTTGCGCCAGTAGCTCAGCTGGCTAGAGCACGCCCCTGATAAGGGCGAGGTCGATGGTTCGAGTCCATTCTGGCGCATTGATCGCGACCGTCCCATTATGGGGCGGTCGCTGTCGTTTCGTGTCGCCAGAAGTCTGTATAATTTGCAGCCCGCAATCGCGGCAATAAAAGGAATCATTACATGCGACGAGCGAAAATATCGATTATTGGTGCTGGAAATGTTGGAGCCACTTGCGCGCATTGGGCCGCCGCCAAAGAACTTGGCGACATTGTGTTGCTGGATATTCCCGAGCGCGAAGGCGTGGCCAAGGGCAAGGCCTTGGACTTGATGCAATGCGCGCCCATTGAACGCTTTGACAGTTCCGTCATTGGCTCGAGCGATTACAAAGACATCGCCAATAGTGATGTGGTTGTGATCACGGCGGGGTTGCCACGCAAGCCCGGCATGAGCCGTGACGACTTGATAACGACCAATGTGAAGATTGTGCGTAGCGTGTCGGAGCAAGTTGCAAAGAACGCGCCCAACTCGGTGGTGATTGTGGTCAGCAATCCGCTGGACGCCATGGTGTACACCGCCTGGAAGACCACCGGCTTTCCCACGCACCGCATTCTTGGCCAAGCGGGTTGCTTAGATGTTGCACGATTTCGCTGCTTTCTAGCCATGGAACTGGGTTGCAGCGTGGAAGATATTCAGGCATTGTTGCTTGGTGGCCACGGCGACGACATGGTTCCGCTGCCGCGCTTCACCAGCGTGCACGGCATTCCGATTTCAATGTTGTTGTCCGATGAGGTTGTAAACAAGTGCATGCAGCGCGCCAAAGTTGGCGGCGGTGAAATTGTGCAACTCATGGGAACCAGCGCGTATTACGCGCCAGCGAGTGGCACCGTGCAAATGGTGGAGGCCATTATTAAAGACAAGAAGCGAATTCTGCCTTGCGCCGCGTATTGCGAAGATGCCTACGGTGTTGCCAAGGGACACAAGGGCGCGGGCTACTTTGTGGGCGTGCCATGCGTCATTGGAAGCAAAGGCATGGAGAAAATTGTTGAAGTTGACTTGGTGGGCGATGAGCGCAAACTGATGGACGAGAGCATCTCCCATGTGAAAGATTTGGTTGGCGCTGTGCGCAAGATTTTTCCGGACTTGGCCTAGCGCCTCGATTTGGGCGGGTTGGCGGCGGCGGCCCGAAAGCGGGGTAATTGTGCGGGCAATTTCCAAGGAAGTTCCCCATGAAATGCCGATAGGAAGCCTCATGTCCGCCTTGCGTCCACTTTTTCGATTTGATCCTGGTTGGCTCTTCACGGTGGCAGGACTCACCATCATGGTGGTGAGTGCGTTGCTTCCCGCGCAGCAGGATGTGGCCATTTTACAAGAGCAGTTAGCGAAATTAGAGCACGAGGAAATAGTCAATCAGAAAAGAATGGGTGCCTACACGCAATTTCTGGTGGAGTTGAAAGCGCAAGACCCATCGTTACTGACCAGACTTGCCGCAAGCCAGTTGAATTTAATGCCCAAAGGTGAGGAGCCGGTCTTGATGGCGACCAGCATTGAGCACACGGTCAGCGATTGGATTGAAGCCACGGTTCCGCCCGAGGCGTTCGAGCTAAGTTTGGTGCCTGACACATTGCTTACGCGCTTGGCTTCGGGGCAACGAAGATTATGGCTCATGGGTGGCGGCGCGCTGATTGTGTTTATTGGTTTGACAACGGGAATTCCGCTGACGCCTTCGACGCGATTTGTTCCCACCGCGCAAGAGGTGCAATGGTTGGAGCAGGCGCAAAAGGCCTCAACGAACGCGGGCGATGCGCCTTTGGAAATCGCGCTGCAGGCAGACGCGGACCAGCCACCCGATGGACGCATTTCGTCTGATGATGAATTTGAAATGCCTTTGGAAATGCCGACAGATTTCCTGAGCGAAACAGTCGTCGCCGAGCAAACTGGCTTGGCTGAACAAGTCGCGGGAGAAGTCGCGGGTCATTCATCCTCGCAGTTCGCTGCCGAATCAATCATGGAAATACATGACGAAATGGCGGACGGCAAATGGGTCTGGAATGAAGACGCGAATGAGCAGCCTTACATGTTGGTATCGCCAGCGGAAAGCGCCAACTCGATCGCGGGCAATTCTGAATCTACCGCCGGCGGCGAGAGCGAAGAACTGTGGCCACACGCCGCTGATTAAATAATTCTTTTTGCGGAAATTTGGTGGCGATTGTTCAATCGCGGCGGATCTGTCATAGCGTGGGGGCATGCCTCGGACTCCAAAAAATATTCCGCATGATCATTGGAAGTTGGCTATGACTCGTGGAATTGGTCCTATTGAAGGACGCAATTTGCTTGAGGCATTTGGTGGTCCGTCGCAAGTGTTGGCGGCCTCAGTTGCCGATTTATCGCAAGTTCTGCGCCGCCGCGCCGATGAGGTGCGCCGCAACATGGACGCTGTGAATGTGCATCGTGAATTTGAGGAAATGGAGCGCGAATCCGTGTGCGGAATGTTGCCTGGTGATGCGGATTGGCCCGAACTATTAAAGACCGCCACGCCGGAGCCGTTGGCGTTGTGGGTGCGCGGTGCGTTTCAAGAGGCGGATCGTTTTTCGGTGGCGGTTGTGGGCAGCCGCATTTGCACCGCCTATGGAATGGAGCAGGCTGACCGATTCGCTGGCTGGCTTGCGGAACAGGGGTTTACCATTGTTTCTGGCGGGGCCCGTGGAATTGACGCCGCCGCCCATCGCTCGGCCCTTCGTCATCACGGGCGCACGGTGGTGGTGCTCGCGGGCGGGGTTGGCCGCGCGTATCCCCCAGAACACGCGCCGCTATTTAAGTCGGTTGTGGCGGCTGGCGGAGTGTTGTGCAGCGAGTTTCCAACCTATCACCCAAGTGAGGGCGGACTTTTTCCTAGGCGTAATCGCATCATCAGCGCGCTGAGTTTGGGAACGCTTCTCATAGAGGCGCGTCTGAATTCAGGCGCGCTGATCACGGGTCGACTGGCGGCGGAAAGCCATGGGCGCGAGGTCATGGCGGTTCCCGGCAGAATTGATTCACCATCAAGCGAAGGGTGTCACCGTGCGATCCGTGAAGGGTGGGCGGCGTTGGTGACCAATGTCGCGGATGTCTCGCAGCAGTTGAGATCAAGCTCCATGTTGGTGGCGGGCGCAATGGCGGCGCGCACGCATATCGGGGCAGAAGTATTGCATGAAGTGAAGCCGGTCGCGGGAGTGTTGCAAATGACGCCGGCCATGCAGCAAGTTTTGGCGGCGGCTCAAAGTATGCGTTCAATGGACTACGACCAAATTTCCCAAAAGACAAATTTAGGAATCGCGGAAATCATGGCGGCGGTGACTCGCCTAGAACTCAGCGGAATCCGCATACGAAATTAAATTGAAGCGTTGTTGTATGCGCTTACACCATCGAGGCGCCAGCCGCTTGACGCTGGTGTATGTGTCCACGACCGCGCTGGTTAGTTCCAGCCCAACGCGTAGAAGATGGCGGTGAATAAAAGATCCGCCAAGACCACGCTGACAACGGTTTGAACCACGGTGGCGGTGGTCGCTTTGCCCACGCCCGCCGCGCCGCCCGTGACGCGCAGGCCATTTTGGCAAGCGATCAATCCCAAAATGAGTCCAAACACCGCGGCTTTGAGCAGGCCCGTGGTGAAGTCGGACAGTTTTAATTGGTCGATTGTGTTTTGCTTATACAGCTCATATGGAATATCCAAAAGGAACACGCCCGCCACGCCGCCCATGACCACGCTCATGAGATCGGATAAGACCGCCAGCAGAATAAGGCTGACGGTGGTGGCGACCACGCGCGGCACAACGAGAAATCGAATGGGATCAAGCGCCATGGCCTCAAGCGCCTCGATTTCCTCGCCAACCACCATGGTTCCAAGCTCCGCCGCAATGCTGGCTCCAGCAAAACCGGTCAACACAATAGCCGCGATAAGTGGACCGAGTTCACGAAAGACCGCGACCGCGATGAGATTGGCGACTTTGTCGATTTGACCAAATGTGTCGAGACTGGGCGAGGTTTGCAGCGCCAAAATAATTCCAATGCTGCCGGAAACCAACGACACAATTCCAATGCTGCGAACACCGACGCGGTTCATTTGCATGACGGCGGCAGGAAATCCAAATCGAATTTGCCTCAAAAGCAGCGATCGCTGAAGCCAACGAAGAACATTCAATGCAAGCATGGTGAGTCCGCCGACGGCCTCAAAGACACTCAATAGGGTTGAGATCCATCGATCAAGAAGTGCTAATGAGGCGTTCTGAAGTCGAGCCACGTATTAAGCCTTGAGTGCGAGATCGCAACTGTCCACCACGGTGAAGACCGTGGTCAGGCGCGCAATTTCCAGAATGCTGCGCACGCGTGGCGACAAATTGCAAACGATAAATTTAATTTCGCTTTTGCGCGTGGTCTGTAAAGCCTCGATGAGAGTGGCAAGACCGCTGGAATCCATGTACGGAACATCGCACAAATCGATCACTAATCGAGCTGGCTTGCTTTTGAGCGACTCGGTTAACTTGGTCCGCAGCGCTGGAGAACGAGCCATGTCGACATCTCCCTTGGGGCGAAGAAGGACACCATCGGGAAGGGTTTCGGTTTCCACCACAAGTTGGGTTGCGCCTGACATGGACATAATTCTAGTCAAAGTTTCATGAATCTGCTCGACTTCAATCGCGCTTTAGTGCGGTGGGTTGGACAATTTCAAGTCTGGATCTGTGAGCGCCTGGGCGTGGAATTTTTCAACGGTGAGGCGCATGCCGCCCTGGGGGCGTTTGGAAAAACGCACGGTGTCCATCAGCGAATAAATTAAATGCACACCCAGGCCGCCAGGACGAATGTCGTCCAATTCGCGGCCCTTGAGTTTTTCCAACTCCACATGCGGTGCGAGATCATCCATTTGAATGCGCAAACCTTTGGGATTTTCCAGTTCCCATACTGAAATCCAAATATGACTGTCGGGATCATTTTGATAGCCGTGTCGAATTATATTTGTCAGCGCCTCGTCCATGGCTAGGGCAATGTGTCCGCATTGCGACTCATCCATGCCAATACGCATGGCTAGTTCGCACATCATGGCGCGAACTGGCGCCATGAGTTCTGGTCGGCTTAAAATGCGTGCGTGAAGATGGGGGTCGTTCATGAGTGCTTGGTTGGTGTCAATCGTTGTGCGGTTGCAGAGGTGGGCGTGATTTGCGAATGGTATGTCAGCCAAGAATGGGGTGATTGAATGTGCAATATGAATATCCGCTCAAGAGGCGTTTGAAATTAAGAGATTTTTATCTTTACACCAAGCAACCCACTTTTGCGTGGCTGCGGCGCGGCTTTTGGGATTATCGCTCCATCCATATCCAAGCGTTGTGCCGGTCAGTTTTTGGAGCGACTGTTGAGCGGCCCATCGAACCAAGGGGTCCTCGCTTTGCAGTGCGGGCAGGATTTGTGGAACAGTTTGTTCGTTGCCACTGTTGCCAGCTTTGAGCACCGCATCCATGCGCGTATTGGGGTCGGGGCTTTGCAATTGCGTGCCAGAATCAATGGAGTCACATGCGCCCAATAGTGCCACGCTCAGCAGGACCGCCTTGGGCGAGTTGCGTGTGAAGAAATGCAGGCAGGCGGTTGTTTTCAAAGATGGGTTCATTGGCGGGCTGGCAAAGACGCTTTTTCATTCTCAAGACGATTCATAGTGAGAGTTGTACCATGAGTGACCTGTGGAATGAACGGGCATATTGGCGATTGCAATATGGACCTTGAAGCACGGAAATAGAAAGTTCAAAAGTACAAATTAAAGGCGCACGTTGAAATGACACTGCAGGCAAAAGACACCATTCTTGTTCTTGACTTTGGAAGTCAATACTCGCAACTGATCGCGCGGCGCGTGCGGGAAGCGGGGGCGTTTAGTTTGCTGGTTGCACCCAACGAGTCGCTTGAGAATTTGCGCGCGCACAATCCCAAAGGAATCATCCTGAGCGGCGGTCCAGCCAGCGTGACCGACGCCGGCGCGCCAGTGTGCGACCCGCGCTTGTTTGAGCTGGGGGTTCCGGTGCTGGGCATCTGCTACGGAATGCAGTTGGGTTGCCAGTTGCTTGGTAGCCAAGTTGGCAATGCGCCCGCGCGCGAATATGGCCGCGCCAAATTGCATGTGAAGGTTGACACGGGATTATTGCAAGGCATCTCCTCGCCCGCCACGGTGTGGATGAGCCACGGTGATCAAGTGACTGGCTTGTCGCATGATTTTGAAATGCTCGCCAGCACGCCCACGTGTCCGGCCGCCGCAGTCAAACATCGCACGCAGAAATTTTGGGGCGTGCAATTTCATCCCGAGGTCACGCACACTCCATGCGGAGTGGAAATTTTGCGCAACTTCTTGCAGCAGGTATGTGGTTGCACGGGCAGTTGGGCCATGGCGGATTTTTTAGAGGAGGAGGTGGCGCGTGTGCGCCAGCAGGTGGGCAAAGACCGGGTTATTTGCGGGCTTTCTGGTGGCGTGGACAGCGCCGTGGCTGCGGCGTTGATCGCGCGCGCGGTGCCAGGTCAAATGACCTGTATTTTTGTGGACAATGGATTGCTGCGCAAGAATGAGCGCGACTTGGTGGAGAGCGCGTTTCGCCACCACTTTGATGTGCAGTTGAAAGTGGTGGACGCGCGGAAGGAATTTTTGCAGGACTTGACGGGCATTGAAGATCCGCAGGAAAAGCGCCGACGCATTGGACATCGCTTTATAGATGTCTTTCAACGCGCCGCCAAAGAGGTGCGCGGCGGCGTGAAATTTTTGGCGCAGGGCACGCTCTATCCGGATCGAATTGAAAGTGGGCAAAGCCACGCGGGCACGGCCGCCAATATCAAGTTGCACCACAATGTGGGCGGACTTCCCGAGGATTTGGGATTTGAATTGGTGGAGCCGTTGAAGGATTTATTCAAGGACGAGGTTCGCAGCCTGGGTGAGGTGCTGGGCTTGCCGTCGGCACTGGTGTGGCGCCATCCGTTTCCTGGGCCCGGCCTGGCGGTGCGCATTATTGGCGATGTCACCGAGGATCGCTTGGCGCTGTTGCGCGAGTGCGATTTTATTTTGCTGGAGGAAATTCACGCCGCGAATTTGTACCGCACCACCAGCCAGGTTTTTGCGGTATTGTTGCCGGTGCGCAGCGTGGGCGTCATGGGCGATGGCCGAACCTATGACTCCGTGGTGGGCATTCGCGCCGTGGAATCAAGCGATTTCATGACCGCGGACTTTTGCCGCTTGCCGTGGGATGTTTTGGCGCGCGTGTCAAGCCGCATCGTGAACGAAGTGCGCGGCGTGAATCGTGTGGTCTACGACATCAGTACCAAGCCACCAGCCACGATTGAGTGGGAGTAGTCCGTATGTGTTCTATGGTCGTCGAATTGATCGCATATGCCCGACCGAAGTGGAGAAACCCATGTTCGATGTAATTGGTGATGTGCACGGGCATGCGGATGAACTGGAGGACTTACTGCAGTTGTTGGGATACGCCAAAAAATCGGGCGTGTATCGCCACGCTACCCGTAGCGCAATTTTTCTTGGGGATTGGATTGATCGCGGCCCAAAGATTCGCCAAACGCTGGAGATTGTGCGATCCATGGTGGATGCCAATGCGGCGCGCGCCGTGATTGGCAATCATGAATTGAACGCACTGGCGTGGGCAACTTTGCGTGTGGCGCCTCCATTGAGTGATGAATGTGCGCATCGGGTCACAAGCAGTGCAAGTGATCATGTCAATGGCACCTCTACCCGCGTTGGCAAAGACAATGCCGCGCAAAATCATTCAGCGCATACCGAGCATGCATGGTGTCGTTCGCACACGGAAAAAAACAGGCGCATTCAAAGCGCCACGCTGGAGCAACTTTCCGCCACGCAATTGAGCGAGTGGCTGGATTGGTTTCGCTCCATTCCGTGGTGGCTTGACTTGGGTGGGTTGCGCTGCGTGCATGCGTGTTGGGATGCCGCACACATGCAAACGCTTGTGAATGCGTTTGGCAATTCATGGAGCGCCACGGATGAAATCATTCGCGCCACGCATGTTCGGGGCACGCCGGAGGCGATCGCCACAGAATGTATTTTGAAGGGTCCAGAAATTGCGTTGCCCAATGGCTGCACGCTGACTGATGCAGAAGGTGTTGCGCGCAAGGTGATTCGCACGCGGTGGTTTGGGGATGGTCAGGCGCGGACCTACGCCGATTTGTCTTTTCCAAAACGCGATGGCGTTCCAACAGATTTGCTGCCCGCTCGATCGGCCAGTGACATGCAGCACTACGGCTCGGATCAACCGCCCGTATTCATTGGTCATTACTGGATTTCTCCCACGCAGGAGCCGCAACCCTTGGCATCAAATGTCGCATGCGTTGATTATTCAGTGGCGCGCGGCGGGCGCTTAATGGCGTATCGCTGGAGCGGCGAAAAAGTGCTTGTCAAAGAGCATTTTGCGTGGGTTTGCGCCCGCCCCAGCGTGGATCCAAAAATATCGCAACAAGAAAATATCATTCGCTAGGATGAGGCAATGACCCCCGTGACCCCGACCGTGAATGTTGGTGCCCATACGCGCGAGCAGTTGTTGTCACCGCTTGCCAAGAACGAACAAGTGCGTGGCGCGATTGATCTCATTGTGAATCAGTTGCAAATGTCCGCCAATGAAATCACCGGGACCAAGCCAGCCACGCAGGGTGGCGAGCAAACATTGCACGCATGGCTTGAGCGCGCCAAGGCGGTGCGCGCGCGCGGCGGCTATTACCCCTATATCGGCAGCAGCCGCGGCCGTGGTGCGTTGGTGGAATTGATCGATGGCAGCGTGAAATGGGACATGATCAATGGAATTGGCGTGCACATGTTTGGCCGCGGCGACGCCGGCGTGACGCGCGCGTGCCTGGAGGCCGCGCTGGCCGATGTGGTCATGGAAGGCAATTTGCAATTCAATCCCGACAGCGTGGCGTTTGCTGAATTGCTGATCACCGAGGCGTCACGCACCAGTGCGCTGCAACATTGCTTTGTCACCAATTCTGGTTGCATGGCCAACGAGGCCGCGCTCAAAGTGTGCCAACAAAAGCGCCATGGTGCGCCGCGTGTAATCGCCTTCAGCGATTGCTTCATGGGACGGAGCGTTGCTATGAGCCAAATTGGCGACGAGCCCGGATACCGCCAAGGACTCACAAATAATATTTTGGTGGATTACATTCCATTTTATAACCCCGACATGGGCGAGCGCAGCACCGAGATGGCGCTGTGGCATTTGCAGGAGTGCATTCGCCGATATCCCGGCCAGCATTCGTGCTTTGTGTTTGAGCTGGTGCAGGGCGAGGGGGGCTTCAACGTCGCGCCGCGGGAATTTTTTGTGGCACTGATGCAAGCGTGCAAGGCCGCCAACATTCCAGTGTGGGACGATGAGGTTCAAACTTTTGGTCGCACCCAAAGTATGTTCGCCTTTGAGGCGCTGGGTCTTGGTGAATTCATCGATGTGGTGTCGATTGGAAAAATAAGCCAAGCCTGCGCCTGCTTGTATACGGCCGATATGAATCCCAAGCCCGGACTTTTAAGTGGAACTTTCAGCGCCAGCGTCACCTCGCTGCACGCCGGGCTAAGCATTTTGACACGCCTGCGCGATGGCGGCTACTACGGCGACAACGGCAGGATTGCCAAATTACACGCCGCATTTCGCGCAAAGGCTGATGATTTGGTCAAGCGGCGCGGCGAATTCTTTCCCGCGGTGCGCAAGCCGTTTGGCCGTGAAAGCAAATCTGTTGTGGGCGGCGTGGGCGGCATGATGCGCTTGACGCCCTTTGGTGGTGAGAAGGATCGCATCGCCAAACTGTTGCAAAATCTCTTTGAGGATGGCGTGATCGCGTTCATGTGCGGGCATGGTCCTTACCATCTGCGTTTTTTGCCGCCGATTGGGGTGATGACACCCGCAGATTTGAATCCCGTCTTTGAAATTTTGGAAAAGTCCTTGCAGCGGAGTGCCTAAATGTTTTTTATTCGCCAAGCCATACTTGAAGATCTTCCAACGCTGTTGAAGCTGGCCAAGATGGTTCATTTTCTCAATTTGCCGGCTGACCGTGACATCATCGCCACCAAGATCAACCGTAGCCGCCAAAGTTTTTCCGAGCGCCAGGACGATCCGCGGCACAGGCAATTCATGTTTGTTCTGGAGGACAGCGAAACTGGAAATGTGATTGGAACCAGCGCGGCCATTTCGTGCATCAGTTGGAAGGGTTGGCCGCATGTTTTTCTGGAGGTGAAGAAACGCCATTTCTACTCCAACGATTTGCAGCAGGGGCAGAGCCATGTCACGCTGGAGATTGGCACCGATGAAAGCGGCCCCAGCGAAGTGGGAGGTTTAATTCTGGCGCCGGGCTATCGTGGCCACAAGGAAAAGTTGGGTTCGCTGTTGTCGCTGATTCGTTTCCACTTTATTGGGCTCCATAAAAAGTGGTTTGCGCAGCGTATTTTGGCTGAACTCATGGGTCCCGTCACTCCCGATAGCCGCACATTGTTGTGGGAATATTTGGGACGGCGCTTCATCAATTTGTCCTATCAAGAGGCGGATTTATTTTGCCAACACTCAAAGGAGTTCATGACCAATTTGTGGCCGCGTGGCGAAATCTTTGCCAGCATTCTTCCGCCCGACGCGCGCGCGTTGATTGGAAAAGTTGGCGATGAAACTTTGGCGGCCAAGGGCATGCTTGATCGCCAGAACTTCCATGTGACTACGCATGTTGATCCATTTGATGGCGGTCCCTACCTGGAGGCCGACCGCGATGCCATTCCCATGGTGCGCGATACCAAGGAGCATAAGTTGTTGGCGTTTGCCAAGCGCGAGAGTGGGGTGATGGCGTTTGTAAGCCACAGCAGCAAAGAGTATGGATTTCGAGCGGTGCGAACGCTGTGCGCTACGCGCGCGGGCGGCGTGGAAATTTCCAAGGCCGCCGCCGAAATCATTCATGCGCGTGAAGGCGAAAAGGTTGGCGTTTCATGGCACGCGGAGCACCCAAAAGCCAAACTCGTTCAACCAAGCACGCTGAAGAGCGCGGGTAAACGCGGGCTAAAGAAAATCAACAAGACATCTCCCAAATTATCCAGCAAGAGCGCCGGCGAAGCAGCACGCGCGGGGCTTTCCTCAAGCCGCAAAAAATCTCGTGGCAAGTGATATGAACGCTTCCACGCAATGGATTGTGGGCAATCCCTCGGACTATGTGGACGGCCAGTGGCGCGCCATTGCGGGCGATGAAATTCAAAGCAAAAATCCCGCCAATCCGGGGCAAGTGGTGTGGTCGGGCACGCCCGAGTTGACGCATGTGGACGCCGCGGTCACCGCCGCGCGCGCCGCGTTTGCGCATTGGAAGCAACTCGGTCAGCATGAGCGCGCCAACCACTTGCGCGCATTTTCCGCGGCCTGCAAAAAATTTGCAGAGCCCTTGGCGCAAGTCATCACCTTGGAAATGGGAAAGACCATCGCCGAAAGCCGCGGCGAGGTGAAATTGATTTCCGACAAGATCGACATCACTCTGCAAGAAAGCACATTGGCGCGCGTGACCAACTTTGAAGTAGATCCGGGCGGCGGGCGCAAAGGCTTTTGTCGATTTCAACCCTATGGCGTGATGGCAGTTCTTGGTCCATTCAATTTTCCAGCGCATTTGCCCAACGGTCATTGGGTTCCTTCGCTGCTGATGGGCAACACGGTTGTCTTCAAGCCCAGCGAAAAGACTCCGGCGGTGGGTCAGTGGATCGCGGCGATCGCAGAGGTGGCAGGCTTTCCCCGCGGCGTGTTCAACCTGGTGCAAGGCGGCGTTGAAACCGCCAAGCGCTTGACTTGTCACGCCGATATTGATGGAGTGATGTTGACGGGTTCATGGCGCGCTGGTCGTGCCGTGCTGCAAGCCAATCTGGATCGGCCTGGACGTATTGTGGCACTTGAAATGGGAGGCAGCAATCCAGCGATTGTGTGGCAAGACGCCGACATTCGCGCCGCGGTGCTTGAATGCGTGCGTAGCGCGTATGCCACCACGGGTCAGCGCTGCACCTGCACCCGGCGCTTGATTGTGCATCGATCAATCGCGCAGCGGTTTGTGAGCGCCTTCACCAAAGTTGCCAGCACCATGATCATTGCTCCGGGCGACGCCCCGGAACCCAACTTCATGGGTCCACTTGTCGATCAACATGCGGTGAACGCGTTCTTTGATAAACAAACCATCATTCGCGAGGGCGGCGGGCGCGTGTTGCTTGAAGGCGTGCGCATGGATCGTGCTGGGTTCTTTGTCACGCCAAGTTTGATTGAAGTGGCGCGCTTTGAAAAAGCCGGCGACAGCGAAACATTCGCGCCACTTGTGCAAGTGAGTGTTGTGGATGAATTGCAAGACGCCATTGCGCAGGCCAATGCCACGGAGTTTGGTTTGGCGGCGGCGGTGTTCACGCATCAACATTCTGTTTGGCAAGAGTGCTTGCAAGAGTTGCGCGCGGGTTGCGTAAATTGGAATTATGGAACTGCGGGCGCTAGCAGCAAATTGCCATTTGGTGGTTTGGGTCGCAGCGGTAATTTGCGTCCAGCGGGTAGCTTTGCCCTTGATAGCGCCGTCTTTCCAGTGGCTTCCATGGAAGTGTCGTCGCAAGACACGGCGGCTACTTCAGCGGCAACGGGCTTGCTGGCCACCGCCAAATGGTTTCAGTGACCTCAAGTCACTTGTCCGCTTGAAATGAAGATCTCGATTTGGGTTTCAAGGCAAACGCATTGTAAATAAATTGACGCAAATACCTGGGAAGCAGTTGCAATAGGTTGTGCAAATTATCGGTATAGCCAAAGCGTAATAACACACAGCAGACTCCGCCATACATAAGTGAGGAAATCAGGAACTCAATCAAAGCCTTTGTGCGCAAAGAGGTGCTGGGCACATCTATGAGGTCGATGATGCTGCTTGCCAGCCCTGCAGTGGCGATGGCCGCAAGAACCGCGTACAAAGGTGTTGAATATATTTCATAGCGGAAAGTGTCCGGTGAAATCTGAATTTGCTTAGACACCTTTCTGATTTGGTAAAAGGCAATGAGGCTGCTTGTTAATCCCACGCAAATGACCAAAGTCAATGCGTAATACTCCTCTGGAATTGGTTGAATCAATTTGGCGGTCAGAATAATGCTCAGGCCCAGTATGGCGCCCACCAGTTTGCCAATCATTCGGCCGATGAAAAGCTCAAGGGTTATATTCCAGCGCCTTGCACCCATGAGCGGGGCTTCCAGCAGGGTTTGTACGGTTGGAAAAATAAGGAATACGCAGGCGAATTGCACAGGTAAAATGCTTTCATTCCACTTGTCCGCAAAGAATAGATGTGCCAAATTGGGATACACGGCGGCGATACCCATGATGAATAGGGGCACAAAAATAACGCCCGTAAAAAATGTCTGGCGCACGCTGTTGTTTTCCCGTTGCAAATCTCCGCGCACATGGGAAGCATACGGGGCCAATACGGATTGCAGCGTGCCGGAGAGCATTTGGACGGGTTGCACCGCTATTTGATTGGTGAACAAATAGACGCCGAGCGCCCCCACAGGTATAAAGAAACTAAAGAAGAACAGGTCCGATTGGCTGCCAAGAGAAGTGATCAGCGCCATCGCAAAGGGAATTTTGAGCATGGCATATGTTTCAGGCAGCCATTGTGGCGAGGCTTTGAAGTCCGACCACTGCATGCCCGCCACGGTAAGGCTCCACAAAAAAACAACTATGCCCGAGACAAATTGTGACAAAATAAAACTGAGCGCGCCGTAGCCATTGGCCGCGAAGTAATAGGCGCTCCCAAATTTCATGAGCGCGCTTGCCGTGTCCATGGCTGCAATGTGTTTGAACATCAATCGCGAGAGCACTTTGGCGCGTGGATATGTTGTGATATTAAAGCGCACAAATTCTAAAGCGATCCAAAACAGAAGCCATCCAAGACCCTTGGTGGAATCCTGTGGATATAAATACGGTGCCGGCAACACCATGGCCAAAGTGAAGATGGTTCCGAGCAGACCGCAGGCGAATGCGACGCGGACAAGTCCGCCGCCAATTGTGCCAAACTCATCCAACTTCAAGGTTTGAAAAACAACGCCCGTGCCACCACCACGCATGACGGTGGTGAAGGTGGTTATACCCAATGCAATAGCGTACAAGCCGTAATCGTTTGGCGCCAGAAACCACGCCATAACAACTTGTGTGGCCAAGCCACTAAAGCGATTAAATAAACTCGCGAGTGAATTCAGAAATAAGCTGGCTGTTTGTTGCAAGGGCAAGATATTCCATGAAGCCCGGAAATAAAATTATACAGACTTGTTCGAGAGACGAACAGACTTATTGCTCGTAAAGTCTAATTGCGGGACACGGTCTTTTGACGAAAAGTCGCGATCAATGAGGGGGATTAACCTATGTAGACGGAGTCTGTGTGATGGAAATGAGGCGCAGGAATTCCTCGCGCGTGGCAAGATTATTCAGGAATACGCCAGTGAGTTTACTGGTGGTGGTCCAAGCATGCGGCTGATGCACGCCGCGGTAGCACATGCAATAGTGGCGCGCTTGCACGACCACGGCCACGCCGCGCGGGTTGAGATGTTTCTGAATGGCGCCTGCGATTTGCGCGGTCAGTTTTTCTTGCACTTGCAAGCGCTTGGTAAAAATCTCGACAACCTTTGCCAATTTACTTAGACCAACCACGCGGCCATCGGGAATGTAGGCCACATGCGCCTTGCCCACAAAGGGAACCATGTGGTGCTCACAGTGGCTTTGAATTTCAATTCCACTGAGCAACACCATTTGGTCATAGCCTTCGATTTCGGTGAAGGTGCGGCTAAGCGGCTCCGCTGGATCCATTGAATAACCGCAGAAATGTTCGTAATAGGCCTTGATGACGCGCCGTGGAGTGTCAAGCAATCCCTCGCGGTTCGCATCGTCGCCAATGAATCCCAAAATGGAGCGAATGTGCTCCATGGCTTGTTTGGTCTTTGGGTCGTTGAAGTCAGGCTCTTTCATTGCAAACACAGGATAGGCACTCAAGCGGGGTTGGGTGCGGGGGCAAATGAATGTTCGCGGGTAGGATTGGACCATGCAGGAATTGGTTCACACAATGGCGCAAACCAACGCACTGGCCCAGATTCGCCAACGCCAAGGCGAGCATAAGTTGGCGCAAACCGCGGATTTTTGCGGTGTGGGGGAGTCGTGGCAAGCTGCGCTGGCTCGCACCAAAGCGCGGGTCGTGGTGCTTGGAATTGCCAGTGACATTGGCGTGCGCGCCAACTTTGGTAAGCCTGGGTGCGCTGGATTGTGGGCGGCGGCGGGTCTGAAATTTTTATCCATGCAGGATAACTCCGCGTTGCGTGGTGAGTCATTGCTGGTGCTTGGTGACATTGTGGTGGATGATGTCATGCGACAAGCCGCGTCATTGGATGCGGCGCGCGCGTCGGACCTTGCCATGCTGCATCAGTTGGTGCGCGTGGTTGATGACCGCGTGGCGGCGGTTGTAAGGGAAGTTGTCGGTAGCGGTAAATTATTGGTGGCTATTGGTGGAGGCCACGAAAACGCATTTGGAATTCTCAAAGGATTGTCGCAAGCCACTGCGCACTCTGTTTCATGCATCAATATTGATGCTCATGCAGATTTGCGCCTAGACCAGGAGCGCCACAGTGGCAACGCATTTTCCGCGGCGCGGCGTGAAAAATTCCTCCAAAGGTATTGTGTGGTGGGGTTGCAGGAGCCGTTCGTGAACGACGCCATGTTTGAGCAACTGCAACACGAGGAGGGCTTGCACGCGGTTTCACTGGAAAAGATTCGAACACATATGATGAACCCAAAAAGTCTGCTTGAAAAGCATAAGATAGGTTGGTCGCATGCGCGACATATTGCAGCAATGGAAGAAGCGGCGAAGTTTGTAAAAAAGCGTCCCTTAGCTTTGGAGATGGATCTGGACGCAATCACTGGCGTTGCAGCCAGCGCGCCTACCAAGGCTGGCCTTGCGGTTGAAGAGGTGCGTGAAATGTTGTGCTATATCGCCGCGCGCCGCGATGTGAGCACCTTTCATATTTGCGAGGGCATTGCCGATGAGACAGATTCACAGGGCGTTGGGGCATTGACAGCGTTGTTGATGAGCGATGTGATCAAGACGGTCTTGGCGCGCCGCGCGCCCTGAAGCACAGTATGAAGCGTATTGGCATTGATCTTGGTGGAACAAAAATAGAAGCCGCTGTATTGGGGAGTGCGGGGGACATATTGTGGAGTGAGCGCGTGCCCACTCCCAAAGGCGATTATGCGGGCACTTTGCAGGCGATTGCGCAATTGGTTGAGCGGGCCAAGGTGAATAGCGGCGAAGTAGCGGGAGTGGGAGTGGCCACTCCTGGAAGCGAAAATCCGCAAACTGGGTTGCATCGCAACGCCAACAGCACATGCTTAAATGGCATGCCGCTGCGCCAAGATTTGCAGCGCTTGATTGGCATGCGCGTTCGCACCGCCAACGACGCCAATTGTTTCGCGCTGTCCGAGGCGATTGATGGCTCTGCCATCGGTGCCAAGGTTGTGTTTGGCGTGATTCTTGGAACAGGATGCGGTGGTGGAATTGTGGTGGATCAGATTGTGCGCAACGGCGCCAACGGAATTGCGGGCGAGTGGGGTCACACCGCGCTTGCCAATGCAGATGTCGTGGAGCGCGCGCGTAAAAAATGTTGGTGCGGCCGCGCGTGTTGCCTTGAGCAATTTATTTCTGGCAGCGCTGTTGAAATGGACCACACACTTGTGAACAACACGACGCTCATTCCCTTGAAGCGTATTGCCGAGCAAGCGGCGGCCGGTGACGCAGCCTGCGCCGCGACTATTCAGCGCTGGATTCACAGATTGGCGCGCGCCCTTGGCGGCGTCATCAATGTGCTGGACCCCGATGTGATTGTGCTTGGTGGGGGAGCCAGTTTGGTGGACGGCTTGGTGGAGCGGCTGACACCCGCAATTTTGCCCACTATTTTCGCTGATTCTTGGAGCACGCCCATTCGCTTGGCCAAGTTTGGCGACTCCAGCGGCGTGCGCGGCGCTGCGTGGCTTTGCGATACCTTGGCGAGCTAGCAGAAACTGCCCACGGCAATCGCAATCAATTCACCATCAAAGGAAACGATCGCAATGAAATCAAACGGCTCCAACATTGGAATCATTGGGTGCGGATCAATTGGCCATGTGCATGCGCGACACGCTGTGCAAGCGGGTTTGAATGTCGCTGCGGTATGGGACATTCTGCCGCATGCCGCCGCAACATTGGCGGGGGAAGTCCCAAACGCGCAAGTCATGCCCAGCGTGGAGGCGTTGCTGGCGCAGCGCGATATTGCCGGCGTGATTATTGCGGTTCCCAATGCTTTGCACATGCCACTGGCGGTGCAAAGTCTGCAGGCTGGCAAGCATGTGTTGCTTGAAAAGCCAATGGCGCTCAGCGCGGGGCAGTGTGACGAAATTATTTGCGCCAGCGACAAGGCCAATAAGCAAGTGCAAATGGGATTTGTTTGTCGCCAACTTCCCGCCGTGGCTACGGCTAAAAAACTTTTGAACACGGGCGCATTTGGTTCGCTGTATCACATCAAGGCAAGCACCTATCGACGCCGCGGCGTGCCGGGTCTTGGCGGTTGGTTCACCAACAAGGCTCATTCGGGTGGCGGACCATTGATCGACTTGGGCGTGCACATTATTGACGCGTCGCTATGGCTGGCGGGCTTTCCAAAAGTCCTGCGCGCCAGTGGCGCAATTTACGCGAATTTTGGCTGTCAAATGCAAAATTACACGCATGTGTCCATGTGGGCTGGTCCGCCCAAATTCAACGGCGTCTGTGATGTGGAAGACCATGCCACGGCGTTGCTGCGCTGCGAGGGCGGTTTGACGATTGAGGTGAACACCACATGGGCCATGAATGTGCAAGATGGCATCATGCCTGATGGATTGATCTTGATGGGACAGAAAGCTGGCTGCCACATTGGACTGCAAGCAAAGTCACTCACGCTTGCCACTGAAAGTCATGCCATGCCCGCGGACTTGGAGCCGCACTTCTGCGCCGAGGATCCATTGAAGCAAGCGTGGAACGCGCAAGCCGCGGCATTCGCCTCACTGTTGCAACAAGGCACAATGCCAATCGCCACCGCGCGCGAGGGCAGACAAGTGCAGTCGGTGATCGACGCTATTTACGCATCAGCGAAGTTGGGTCACGAAGTTGATGTGCACGCGTGAATTTATTGTGAAGCGTTCGCGTTTGACTTGTACTTCTGGAGCGTGTCCTTGATCTCGCCAAGCATGTCTGCGTCCATGTCGCCATCCTTCATGCCAACATCAACTGCTTGCTGTTGGGTGGTCAAGGCCTTGGCCTTATCGCCGCGATCCCAATACACGCGTGCAAGCGTGTCCAGAATGGCGGGATCGGTGGATTTTGAAAGGGCAGCAGCCTTCTGCGCGGCGGCTAGGGAAAAGTCCAAATCACGCGACTTTTCAGGCATTTCCGTGGCGCTCACCCACGCCAGTTGGTTGAATTCCATGGCGCCAAGATCCATCGACAAGAGTTGTTTGCCAACAGCGATCGCCTCTTGCGGTTGCTTGGCGGGACCAGCGCAAACATTGAACTTGGTCATCAACATTTGAATGTTCTTGGGATCGCTCATTATCACTTCATTTAATTTGGCAAGCAAGGCGGAGTAGTCGCCGCTCTTTTGTGAGGAGCGCATGAGTTTGGAGAGTTGGATGCTCGCCTCTTTTCTTTGTGCCTGCGCTGCGGCCTCTGCTTTGGCTTTTGACAAGTCCCATGTGCCCGCTGCGACCGCGGCCAGTGGCTTGTCCATTTCCATTGGGTGTCCAATCCACTGGATCAAGCCGTCCTTGCCAACAATAAAGGCGCACGGAATTCCATTTTGGTCGGCGGCGTCCATCCAGGATTTGCCCATCTCACGGTTGCTGTCATACGCCACGCGGTAGCCTATGACCTCACCCTTACCGGTGACGAAAGTTTTTAACTTATCAAGTTGCTTGTCTTTTTCGCCCCTCTCGCTCGAAGCCACGCTGATAAATTGCACGGAGGGAAATTCCTTTTGCAAGGAAGTGAGATGTGGCATGCCCTGAATGCAAGGTCCACACCATGTCGCCCAAAATTCAACAACATATGAGGTGCCCGGTTGTAATTCTTTCACAGGTTCGCCCTTCACCCAGGCATCCACCACAAGGGGTGGAGCCTTGGAGCCAACGGTAAGTGTTGCGGAAGCGGCAAGAACAAGGGTGATAAGAGTGGTGAGCATTCGTGTCTCCTTGGACGCCATGCTATCCAGGAAATTGTCTGACACATGGGCAAATAGGTCTTTGTGCTTGACCAAGCAAACGCGGCGCCGATTTCATAAGGGCAACTGCCACACAACGCACTACGGCGCAAGCATTATGCTTGCAATATGACTTGCCACATGCTTGATGGAAGATTGCTGGGTCAACAAGTTCGCGCCGATGTGAAGGCGCGCGTGTCGGCCTCGCAATCCGTGGCGCGCCTAGACGCAATTTTAGTTGGCGCCGATGAAGCCGCCGAGGTGTACGCGCATAGTCAAGCCAAGACATGTCAAGAGGCGGGTATTCACTATGTGTTGCATCGCCTTTCGGCGGCAAGCACATTTGACGACATTGCTGGCCGCGTGTTGCTGTTGAACAATGAGAATCAAGTACGCGCCATTATGTTGCACTTGCCGCTACCTGTGGGAGTGGATGTGGAGCGCGTTCAAAGTTTGATCGCGCCGGAAAAGGATGTGGAGGGTGTGAACCCCGCCAATATTGGAAATGTGGTGTATGGCCGCCGGAGTTTGGTGCCGTGCACGGCGCGCGCGGTGCTTGAGCTGATTGAAAGCACCAAAATAAATTTGCAAGGCGCCCGCGCCGTGGTGGTGGGCGCCAGCAATATTGTGGGCAAGCCCGTCGCCGTACTGTTGATGCGCTCCAATGCAACGGTCATCAGCTCCAATAAATTCAGCTTGGAGCTTTCGCAACTCACCCGCAGCGCCGATGTGGTTGTGGCTGCGGCGGGCGTGGCTGGATTAGTCAAGGGTGACTGGATCAAGCCAGGCGCCGTGGTGATTGATGTGGGCATTCACCGCTTGACTTCGCCCCAAGGAAAAACCACGACCATGGGTGATGTGGATTTTGAAAGCGTGAGCAAAGTGGCTGGATTTCTCACGCCTGTCCCTGGTGGCGTTGGGCCAATGACTGTGGCCATGTTGTTGCGCAACGTCGCTGACGCGTGTCTTAAAACATAAGCGGCCTTGCGCCAAGGCTGCGCGGTCATTGGCACGGTTGGCGTAGCCAACATAAATGGTGTTGAAATGAAATGGATGTTGGCTTATTGGCTCAACATGGCGGCCGCTTGCTCGTAGCGCTCGATTGTTTTGGCGATGACATCCGGTGGCAACTCGGGTCCAGGCGGGCAACGATTCCACAGTCCAGCGGCCTCTTGGGCAAGCAGCCAGTTGCGCACAAATTGCTTGTCCAAACTTTGGGGCTCTTTGCCTGTGCCAACGGTGGCGGCGATCCAGTAGCGGCTGGAATCCGGCGTTAGCACCTCGTCGGCTAGGACAAGTTCATTTGTGGCGTTGCCTTGGCCATCAAGCGCGAAACCAAATTCAAATTTGGTGTCAGCCAATATCAAGCCGCGTTGCGCGCACAATTCGCTGGCCTCCTTGTAGATCGCGACGCTGGTTTCGCGCAGACGTTGCATAACTCCTTCGCCAACGGCCGCGCAGGCTTGCTGAAAAGAAATATTTTCGTCATGACCTGTTTGCGCCTTGCTGGAGGGCGTAAAGATTGGCGCGGGAAGCCTATCCCATTGCTTCAGTCCCGCGGGCAAGGCCACGCCGCACACGCCACCATTTTTTTTGTATTCCGCATAGCCGCTACCCGTGAGCCACCCACGCACCACGCATTCGATGGGAACAATGTTCACGCGCCGGCAAATCATGCAGCGGCCCCGCAACATGGCGCGGTCACTGGCGGAGATTCCTGGAACAAGTTCGGGGTCGGTTGCAATCAAATGGTCGGAAATTATTTTCCATTGGCGTATTCGTTCAAACCAGCGCAATGAAATCTGGGTGAGCAATTGACCCTTGCGCGCGATGGCGCTTGGCAGCACCACATCAAATGCGCTGATGCGGTCGGTTGCCACCACCAAAATTCTTGGGCACTCACCGGCGGGCGCGGGAAGGTCATAGACATCGCGCACTTTTCCAGCGCGTTTGCCGCCGAGCGCCAAATTGGTGGCCATGACCATTTCCGTGCGGCCGCCATGGTCAACGGATCCAGCGGCCATGTTCGGAGCATGCGCATTCTCTTGCATTGCCCAATGCTAACTGCGCCCGTCAATGAGATGCTTGTCTTACGCAGACCACGCCTAAAAAACTCTCTTCTGAGTGAAATCCACTTGTTTCTGGTTACACTTTAATTGCACATGCTGCATTTCAAAATCCATCACAAAGTTCAAAACGTGCATGATGGGCGGTTGCCTGGGGCGCACTTATTAGGTCGTGACGATTTGCCGGTTGCGGGGGAAGTGCGTCGCGACCATGAAAGTGTGAGGTGTGAGCCAGTGGAATTGTCCGCCACCGCGTTGTGCTTGGAGATTGAAGCGGGGGCGATGGGGCGACTGATGTTGCAAACATGTTTGCTCAAGCAGCGAGCTGAGCCGTACCACTTAATTTTGGAATTGGCTCGGCATCAAATTAAATTGTACATCGCCAAAAGTGAGGAGTGGCAACTTTTTGATCCCGCTATTGCCAGGGAAAGTTTAAAGCGATGGGAGCACGCGCGCACACTCTTTGTGCGCGCGATGAACGAACCCGATATGGCCATGTCCGAAAAGTTCGCCATGGATGCCTTGGTTGTGGCCCTGGACGCTAACGAGCAACTCGCGATTTTGCATGCGGACTTGCATGTGAAGTACAGGTTTGGACGCAAGGGTTCAACCAGCACGGTGTTTGGCGTGCGTGTGGATCCGCGCAGTGACTTGCAATTATGCGGCGAGAGCGCCAATTTTTTGGATGTGTTGGTTGTGCCAACCGTGTGGAGATTAATAGAGCCTATCAAAGGGAAGTTTCACTTCGACGAGGTTGATCGTTGGATGGCATTCGCGGTGAAATCCAAGAAAACAATCGTGGCTGGGCCGTTGCTTCGATTTGATCCAGGCTCATTGCCGCCTTGGATGGAGGCGTACAAGAAGGATTTTTCCATATGCGTGGACCGCTCCTATGTGTTCATGGAGAAAGTTGTGAATCGCTATAAAGACTTTGTCACCATGTGGAATCTTGCAAGCGGATTGCACGCCAATCAGCATTTTCAATTCACCGATGAGCAAATGATGGACCTCACTCGCCGCGCCAGTTTGCTGGTCAAGCAAAGTCGCCCAAGCGCGCGCACGCTGATTGAATTGACCGAACCATTTTGTGACTATGTCTCAATTCGGACGGGCGCGCTCACGCCTTGGCAATATCTTGAGCGACTGTCGCAAGACGGTTTGCACTTTGATGCCGTTGGAATTCAGATGTGCTTTAGCGGCCTGAACAATGGCGCCATGATGCGTGATTTAATGCAAATTTCATCGGCGCTTGATCGCTTTTTGGCATTCGATTGCAAGGTCATGGTCAGCGCGTTTGGCGTTCCAAGCGCCCCGATGAATCCCAAGGCTGGTTGGTGGCGCGAGCCATGGAGCGAGAAAGCCCAGGCGCAGTGGGCCAGTCGATTTGTCACCATTGCCTTGTCCAAACTTTTTGTGGAGACCGTTGTGTGGCAGCGGTTGATCGATCATGGAGATGATTCCACGGGATTGCTGTTTGAAAATGGAAAGCCAAAAAATGTTTTCGCAAAACTGCTGGCCATCCGTAAAATTTTGCGCAAGCCTTTAAACCTGCCTGTCGCAAGCAAGACTCCCGTGAATGAAGATACAAAAGAGGAGTCGCGCGCTGGTGCGCCGGCGGTCGAATGAACAACGCACGCGCCCCAGCCCAGGGACTTGGGTTGTTGTCATTGTGCGCGGTTGTGGCGCTTTGCGTTTTGCGCATGAGCGAAACCCAAATGCGCACGCCCATGCAGGGATATCGCTACAGCACCTTGCCCGTTTGGCGAGTTGACCTTGACCACGCAGGCGTGGACGAACTTGCCGCATTGCCGGGCGTGGGACCCTCTTTGGCCGCGGCCATTGTGGCTGATCGCCAAGCCAATGGCCCTTTCAAAACATTGGCGGAATTCGATCGAGTACGCGGGGTGGGGCCGTCCATTTTGGAACAAATCAAGCCATTTGTTTTGCAAGCGCCCTCCGTGGGCTACTGTATGCCTTGAACCCAATCGCGTGAGATTGATTCAAGGCATGAATTGGCGCGAACATATATCCACCTCTCCAGCGCTCGCCGCGCTTGCGCAGAAGGTGCGTACCGGGGGCGCAACCAATGTGCGGGGCGCGACTGGATCGAGCACTTCCATTATCACCGCCGCCTTGCGCGCGACCTTGAATGGCGTTGCGGTCTTGGCCACGGCGCATTTGGATGAAGCCGACGAGGTGATCGCGGAGTGGCAAGACCTTGGATGCAAGGCCTTGCGATTTCCGGCGCTTGAATCCTCCGCGGGAGAAAGCATGCTGGCCGCCGATGCGTTGCTTGAGCGAATCAAGGTTGCGGACGCGCTCGAGGCGGGCCAGGTTGATTTGATTATCGCCCCAATTGCGGCGTTGATGCAGCGAATTCCAAACGCGCAGAAACGAAAATTGTTGTACCGCACTTTGCGCGTGGGCGCGCGCGTGGCGCCTGCGGAATTGGCGACCTGGTTGACCGCGCGCGGCTATCAACGCATGGAAGCGGTCGAAAATCCAGGGGAGTTCTCGGTGCGTGGCGGCGTATTCGACATCTATCCAGCCTGCGCCAGCGTGGCGGTGCGTTTGGATTTTTTTGGCGATGACATTGAGCAGATGCATGAAATGGATGCGGCGACCCAGGCCAACGATCGGCGAATTGAAAGCGTGGATGTGCTTTCATGCGATGAAAAACAATTGGCCACGGACAACCACGACATGGAGTTGGCGCAGATATTGCCGCCCGAGGCGCTCTTTGTGTTCGCTGAATTGGGCGAAGTCATGGAGCAGGCGCGTGGATATTGGGAGCGCATTGATGATTCCAAGGGCGTGATCGCCCCCAACGACACGGTGAAAGGATTCATGGACCGCGCTGGGGCCACGCTGGCATTCAATCAATTTTCAAGCACCAAAGAACCAGCCTCGTTGGAGGTGCCCGTGCGCTCGCTGAATTTAACCGAACACGACACCGCGAAAGCATTTCAAGCGCTTGTTGAATTCTCCCAGGATGCGCAGGTGATTGTATTTTGCTCCACCGACGGCGACCTTTCGCGCACCAAAGAATTGGTGCAGCGCCACGCGCCAAACGCGGGCGTGCAAGTGGTCCGTCAGCATTTGCATCGGGGATTTCGCTGGGAGCAAGATGGCCGCAAGCCGCTCATGCTTATTCCAGAGCATGAGTTGCTTGGTCGATTTGGCGTGCGTCGCCGCGGAGGTTCGGCCGCCACCGCCGCTGGTCCGCGCGCGCGCGACGCGTTCTTGCATTTCGAGAAGGGCGATTATGTCACCCACCGCGATCATGGCGTGGCGCAATATGTTGGACTGGTGACGCGCGCGGCGCTTGATCGAAGTGGCGCGAGTAGCGAGGACGCAAGTGACCGTGGTCAGGGCGCCAATACCTTGCTGCAAAATGCGGCGCATCCGGAGATGGAATATCTCACGCTGCAATTTGAGGGCGGCACAAAGTTGCATGTTCCAGCGCTGCGCGTGGACTTGGTCCAGAAATATGTTGGAGCAGGCGCGTCCAAGCCAACGCTGAGCCAGGTGGGCGCAAAACGCTGGAAAGCGCAGAAAGAACGCGTTTCTGAGGCGGTACGCGACCTGGCGAGCGAAATGTTGCGCGTGCAAGCGGTGCGCGCCGCCACGCATGGCGTTGCGTTTCCAGCGGACACCGCGTGGCAACATGAATTTGAAAGCGCCTTTCCGTGGGAGGAGACCGCAGATCAATTGACGGCCATCGCGGCTACCAAGCGCGACATGGAAACATCCAAGCCCATGGATCGATTGATCTGCGGCGATGTTGGTTTTGGGAAAACCGAGGTGGCCATTCGCGCCGCCTTCAAGTGCGTGGAGTCCGGACGGCAAGTCGCGGTGTTGGTTCCCACCACGCTATTGGCGGAGCAACATGAGCGGACATTCCGTGATCGATTTCGCGCCTACCCATTTCGAATTGAAAGTTTGAGCCGCTTTAAAAGCGACGAGCAGCAAAAGAGAATCTTGCAGGATCTGCAAGCGGGGCGCATCGACTTGGTGATTGGCACGCATCGCTTGTTGTCCAAGGACATCCACTTTGCAAATCTTGGATTGGTGGTGGTGGATGAGGAGCAACGATTTGGCGTGGAGCACAAGCAGCGCTTGCTTTCATTTCGCGCCACGGCCGATGTGTTGACGCTCAGCGCCACGCCCATTCCGCGCACTTTGCACATGTCGCTATTGGGCTTGCGCGACATTTCGAGTTTGACAACGCCACCGGCGGATCGGCGCGCCATTGTCACGGAAGTGCTGGCCATGTCGTCCTCGCGTTTGCAGCAGGCCATTCATCGCGAACTGGCGCGCGATGGTCAGATTTATTATGTACACAATCGCATTCATGGTCTGGAGCGAGCCGCCGAGCGCATCAAGGCGCTTGTGCCGCAGGCGCGCATTGAAATTGGCCATGGTCAAATGCCCACCGAGCAACTCGAACAAGTCATGTTGCGTTTCATGCGCCATGAATGCGATGTGTTGGTGAGCACATCGATCATTGAAAGTGGAATTGACAATCCGCGCGCCAACACCATGTTCATTGATCTGGCCGATTTGCATGGCTTGTCGGACTTGCATCAATTGCGCGGCCGTGTGGGCCGTTCAAACCACCGCGCCTATTGCTATTTATTTCTGCCAGAGGGAAGGCCGCTGACGGATGACGCGCGTCGTCGCTTGCGCGCCATAGAGGACTACAGCATGCTGGGCGCGGGATTTCGAATTGCCATGCGCGACTTGGAGATTCGAGGCGCCGGCAATTTATTGGGGGCGCAGCAAAGCGGACACATTGCGGCGGTGGGCTATGAAATGTATTGCCAACTGTTGGAGGATGCGGTGGATGGCTTGACGGCGCGCAAGAAAATTCGATCCGCCGACAATGTGCTAGATATTGGATTGGCGGGCGCCATTCCCCGCGGATTCATCGCCAGTGAGCGCAGGAGGTTGGAGGCCTATAGGCGCTTGTCCAGCGCGGACACCATTGATGTGTTGCGCCGCGCCATAGGCGATATTGAAAATGCGTATGGCAAACTTCCCGCGACCATGCAGATGTTGGTGGATTTGGCGCAATTACGCGTACTTTTGGCGGCTTCGGGCGCGCGCTCTTTGGTGCGGCGCGACTTGGATTACATTTTCCGCGCCACGCATCCACTTCTGCTGCAACGCGCATTCGCCAAGACGCAAGTCACAGTTCGCGTGGTTGGCAAGGTTGATGCCGACGGTTTGATTGATATTTATGTGCGACCCGGTCAATCCTTAAGCGATCCACAACGCATGCTGAAATTGCTGCTGACACAATTGGAAAGGTCGCTGCCAGCGGTGCCGACCAGTTCCCCATAACGCTTGGTGCGGTTCGGTGCGCGTCAATGATGGGCTTAGCGGCGTTCCACGTAGTGGATTTGCAGAAAGCGCGCGACATAATCAAGAATACTTGAAGCCTCTGGAATTTCTGGATTGCCCGTAATTCCCATGGGTTCAAAGCGCATGCCGCGGAATCGATCGACCGCGTCGTGCGTACTCAGGCCATGTTGCAGCGCCAAACTAAATGCGCGACAAAAACCTTGAATGAGTCCAGAAAGCGTGGAGCCTTCCTTGCTCATCTTGATAAAAATTTCGCCGGGGCGCCCATCTTGAAAAAGACCAACCGTGAGGTAGCCCTCATGTCCCGCGATGCAGAACTTGTGGGTTTGACTGCGACGGGTTTCAGGAAGAATTTCGCGGCGGGATGATAGAAGCGTCATAGATTGATCCTCGAAAGAAATATCCATCGGTTCAATCACCTCTTCAACTAAACTTTCTATTTCGGACATTTTGCTGGACCTCACGAGGAGATTTCAGCGTAACTTTAACTAGGTTTTTTTGCGACCACATTGTGCGCGCAAACCGAATTATTTCAAATTTGTCATAGAGCGAAGCCGCGGGGCAGGGACGCGATCCCTGGGGTAAAAAGTGGCGCGGCGAATGGTGGGTGTGCGAAAGTTTCTAACCAATGCACGCTGTTGAAGCAGACTTTGCGTGTGGGTGGGACCGGGTGGACGCAGGGCGATAGAACAGGTTGCCCCCCAAAGCGACTCGACACAGTTCATGCAGCGGAGAGTGTCTTAGTCCTTGTCTTTCTTGGACTTCTTGCCTTTGTCGGACTTTCCAGGCTTCTCAGTTTTGTCAGCTTTGTCAGCCTTCTCGCCCTTGGGGGCGGCTTCCTGATCCGACTTATCGGATGACTTCTTGCCCTTCTTGTCTTTCTTGCCCTTCTTGCCAATGCCTTGTGAATCGTCGCCTTCTTCGGATTCTTCTTGGGCTACGAAGGTGTCGGTGTCTTGAGCTTCATCCTCATTATCGGCGGCGCGCTCGGCGTCAACGGTTTGTTGGAAGAGCTCAAGTGTGCGATCTGGAAGAACTTCTACATTGATTTCCGTGCGCAGTTCGCGGTCAAACACGATGGCGCAGGTGTAGGAACCAATTCGACGAACCGTGTTCGCCAAACGCACGGCTTGCATTTCCACAGGGAAACCATCCAAGTGCAATTGGTCAAAGATGTCGCGGTGGGTGACCGCACCATACAGGGCCCCTTGATCGTTCACGCTGCGAATAAGTTTAATGGTGACATCGCTCAGGCGCTCAATCAACTTGGCGCGGCCCTCTTGACGCTTCTGCATGGCGGCCGCGGCGACTGCGCGGGCTTCCTTGAGCGACTCAATTTTTTCTGCGGTTGGATATTCAGCAAGGCCGTGTGGCAGCAAATAATTGCGCGCATGTCCAGGCTTGACCTTGACTACATCGCCAACCAGACCCAGATTTTCAACGGAGATATTTAGAAGCAACTCAACATTTCGCTTTGCCATGACGCTGTCCTTCCCCTTTGGGGAGTGAGGGTGGCCGCGACACCCAACTTGTGCCAACTTCCACGCGGAAGCTTGGCTGCGGCGAGCCCCTGAGTATGCCAAAAAACCCCTTGATTTACAAGGGGGTCAACAGTTGAACTCTTGTTTTTGAAAGCGCCGCCTGTGCAGTGCCAATGGGCTACATCGCTGCGAATTCATGGCGAACACCATAGTTAGTCGCATTGATAAGCCCATGCATAAATCCCATGCATCAACCCAGGAGCAATCAAGTTCCCACGCATTGAACCCACAGGCGCGGTGTTGGCCCCATTGAAAAAACAGAGCGCCCTAGCGCCCCCCCCAATTGAGGTTGCCCTTGCACATCATCGCCAACATGCCAAGCATGCACGCTCTTTGTGTAAGCCATGAGCGAAAGTGGGGTCAGCACTTGCATACGGTTTCGGCAACGAGGTCATGCAAAAACGGCACGTCGAGAGCGATGATGGACAGCGGCGAGATGAAGTGCAGAAAAACTTAGAATGGAATGTCGGTGTCTGGAACTGTGCTATGGCTTTCGCTTGGCGAGTGATTTGCGCCCTTGCTGTAACCGCCGCCACCATTGCCGCCACCATTGCCGCCACCAGCGCCAGCCGGCGCGCCAATGAATTGGAAATTTTCTACGACCACGCGAAGTTTGGACTGCTTCTTGCCTTCCTTGTCTTCCCATTGGTCAAGCTTGAGTCGGCCTTCAATGAAGACTGGGCGACCCTTGGAAAGATATTGTTTCATGACCTCTGCGGTGCGACCCCAAACTTCGCAATCCACAAAAGTAGTTTCTTCGCGCTCCTCGCCTGAAGCCGACTTGAACTTGCGGTTCATGGCAATTGCGAAATTTCCCACGGTCTGATTGCCTTGCGGCAAGACCTTGAGCTCGATATCGCGAGTGAGATTGCCCATCAACATTACTTTATTGAAATTTGCCATGTCATTACGCCTCCTTGTTGCGTGCGATCATTCTATAACGGCGCCATTGCAACATTTGCATTTGTGGCGGAAGTTCTTGAAAAATAAATCGAGCCACCCAAAATGGGTGGCCCGAATGTGCACAAGGAACCGGGTCAACCAAGCGCCATCGCCGAGTCGTCCATGGGCTTAGTCGTCGCGATTCATATCGCGATCCATATCGCGGTCGGTTGGACCACCCTCATCGGCGGGCATGGCTCGCAAACGGCTTTCATCCATGGTTTTTTGCATGGATTCAGCGTTCATGAGTTGCTCCTCAGTCAAATGATCCGCGCGAATAACCATGCTTCGCAGCAACTTTTCGTTCAGGTTGCAATCGCGCTCAATGGCGGCCAGACGGTCGCTGACGGTGCGAAAAAACGCCAAGATGTACAAACCGCGCTTGTTGCCCGCGATGTCGTAGGCCAATTTGCGCTCGTCCCACTTTGCGATGGAAAGAATTTCCGCGCCGTTGCGGTTCAAGATTTCCTTGACCAGATCGGTGGAGCCTTGCAAATCGGAACTGGCGGATTGTGGAAAGAGAAACATGCCCTCGTAGGGTCGGGTTCGTTCGGCTGTCAGTGTTGCGTCCATATCAGTGTCCTTTCGAAGATGTGTGGTGAATGTGAATCCAAAATTTGATTCCGCTTCAGAACGTACTTCAGCGGAGTGATGTCAAGTCTCACCCGCGGTCGCTCCAGCGCCGCGGCGGTTAAAAGTGTTCATGGCGTGCTCAAGCCCGCGCTCAGCCCAACATGCCGCGGCCTGCGCCGCTTCGTCAAGTCCCGCCTCCATGCGGGTCTTTTGTTCCGTGGTGAAATGTCCAAGCACGTAATTCTCGGTTGAAATTTTTCCAGGCGCATCAATGCCAACTCGCAAGCGCGACCAATGATCGCTGCCAAGTCGGCGCGTGATGTCGGCCAATCCATTGTGTCCACCATCGCCGCCTTGGCCACGCAAGCGGATCACTCCGCAAGGCAGCGCAAAGTCGTCGGCGATCACCAGCACATCTTTTGTGGCGTCAAGTTTGTGGAAGCGAATGGCCTCCAACGCGCTCACGCCGCTGAGATTCATGAAGGTGGTTGGTTTCAGCAGAAGCACACGTTCGCTTCCAATCTGGGCCTCAAGCAGCAATCCGGTGAAACGCGATTTCGCGGGCGATGCCGGCGGATTCGTGAACCTTCTTGCCAATCGATCAAGCACATCGAAGCCCGCGTTGTGGCGGGTGGCGGTGTACTCGGCTCCAGGATTTCCAAGACCAACAATAAGACGCATGGAATTTCAACAGGCTTACGCCTTCTTGTCCTCCTTGGCTGGCGCGCCTTCGGCGCCTTCCTTGTCCTTCTTGGCGGTCAGCACTTCTGGTTCGGCGACCGCGGTTGGCGCGGCGGCTTCAGCGCTTAATTCTTCCTGCACAATGATCACGCGCGCGTAGGCGGAATGTGAATCGGTGACCGCGGTGATACCGGCTGGAAGTTTGTACTCGCCAACGGTCAGCAAGTCGCCCTTCATGTTGGTCAGGTCGATGCGAATTTCCTCTGGAATATCGCGCACCTTGCAACTCACTTCAAGCTCCGTGACATCGTGGGTTAACACGGCGCCGGGACGCTTGGCGGATTCAGGATGGCCAAAGTAATCCAGCCGTACTTTGACCGTGACGACTTCGTCCAAGTTCACGCGCGCAAGATCCATGTGAATAACATTGTCGCCCAGCCAGCCAAATTGCAGATCCTTGACTAGGCATGTTTCGGTGGTGCCGCCTTCCAGAGCGATGTTCAACACGTGGGCGCCTTGTTGCAGCGATTGCAATGTTTGCTTGGCGTCCAGTTGCAACGCCATGGGTTGGCTGCCGTGGCCATACAAAATGGCGGGCATTTTGCCGCTGGCGCGCAGTCTTTTGGTGTAGCGGGTGCCCAGCTTTTCACGAGGTTGGGCTTGCAGTGTCGGGGTGGTCTTAGACATGGTTGAAATCTCCTATTGAAGAACGAAAAAGTTATGAATGAAAGTTGAAAGTTGTCAATGAAATCTAAAATTTTAGCGTGCTGGTCCGAATGATTTTCCAAATAGCGCGCTGACGCTTTGGTTGTGGTGAATGCGGTGAATGGCTTCGCCCAACATGCTGCCCACGGTGAGCACGCGCAATTTGTGGCGGATGGCGTTTAAGCGATTGTCGATTGGAATGGTGTCGGTCACGGTGATGCTGGTGATTTCAGGCCCGGCCAAGCGCTCCATGGCTTGTCCCACCATGACGGCATGCGTGCACGCAATGTGAACGCTGGTTGCTCCGCGCTCGCGCGCAATCTTGGCGGCCTCCACCACGGTGCCTGCGGTGGTGATCATGTCGTCAAACATAATCACCGAGCGGCCCTTCACATCGCCAATCACATTTTTTACTTTGACTTCACTGCCGCTCTGGCGGCGCTTCTCGATAATCGCAAGGTCAATTCCCAAATGCTCCGCAAACATATTGGCGGTCTTGGCGTTGCCAACATCGGGGCTCAGCACAATTGGATTCACGAAGCCTGGCAACGCCTTGCGGAAGTGATCCAGCAGCACTGGACTGGCCGTGAGGTGGTCCACAGGCAGATCAAAAAACCCTTGAATTTGTGCGGCGTGCAAGTCAATGCACATCACGCGGTGCGCGCCCGCGGTGGTGATTAAATTGGCTACCAACTTGGCGGTAATGGGTACGCGGCCCTCGTCCTTGCGGTCCTGGCGGGCGTAGCCAAAGTAGGGAATGACCGCGGTAATGCGGTTGGCGCTGGCGCGGCGCAGGCAATCAATATAGATCAGCAGTTCCATGAGGCTGGCGTTCACAGGACTGCATGTGGACAGCACCACAAAGCAATCGCGGCCGCGCACGTCCTCATCCAACTTGACCAGCAATTCGCCATCTGGAAAAACTTTGGTCTCGCCGGCGCCAAGTTGCAATTCCAAATACTTGACAATGCCATTGGCCAAATGCAGGCCAGTGGTTCCAGCAAATACCTTCAATGTATTTTTATCTTTGACGCTCATGATGTGGATTCCAATGGAATGCGATTGCGTGCGCGCAGAATTCCGTCCACTTGCGCGAGTTGTTGCGGGGTGTTGATGCTGAGGACTTCCTCCTCTGGCACCGCGTTCATGACGGCGATATGCAAACCGCGCTTGAGCAGCAGTTCAAAGACATCGGTGATGTAGTACTCGCCGTTGGCGTTCTTGTTGGTGACCAATTTCAGGGCCTCAAACAACGCCTTGGTATTGAAGAGGTAGTAGCTGGGATTGATCTCCTTCAACGCCAGTTGCGCGGGCGTGGCGTCCTTCTGCTCCACAATGCGCAGAAACTTTCCGGCGCCGTCGCGCTCAATGCGGCCGTAGCCACTGGCGTCCTTGACAATGCTGGTGGCCAGGCTGGCGGCGGCGTGTTCACTGTCATGCTTTTGCCATAATTTTCGCAGGGTTTGCGCTTGAATCAGCGGGCCGTCTCCGCACAACACGAAGACATTTTCCCCCAGCAAGCCTTTTTCATGCAGCGCGCGCGCTTGATCAACGGCGTGGCCAGTTCCCTGTTGCGGCGATTGCATGACGCAGTGGCAGGCGGGTTTGTCATTGGCGAACGCGGCTTGCACAACATCGGCGCGGTGGCCCACGACGAGCACAATTTCTTTGGCGCCCACTTGGCGGGCGCTTTGCACAACCCACTTCACCATGGGTTGCCCGGCCACCGGATGCATGACCTTGGGCAAGTCGCTGTTCATGCGCGTGCCTTTTCCTGCCGCCAAAATAATTGCGGAGTCGGGCGAAGTTGTCGTGGTGTGGTTGTTCATGATGAGATTTGCAATGAAGGCGGCACTCAACACGCTTGCGCGCGGACGCTGCCTCTGGTGTGAATAGAATTGGCCCGCCTAGATTCGAACTAGGACAAGGAGAACCAAAATCTCCTGTGCTACCGTTACACCACGGGCCAAAATAAATTCAATTTCAATACTATCTATGAATTCTATCTTGGATCAATCCATTGCGGATTGTGAGAAGCGTCTGTTGAGTTGTGTTGAGTGTGTCGCTTGTGAATGTGCTCCGAGAAAAAGTCAACCTGAACCGAAGAGCCCGCACGCGCGCAACTCTTTTCGCGGCTCAGGGACCATTCCCCGCACCGCGGCTGTCGTCGAGGCAGGAGCGCCCGTCAGCCGCGACGGCACGCCCCGTGCGGCGCCGACTCTTGTGGAGTTCGTCACCGACGGCCCGAGGGGGGAAACTTTAGCCGAAACGGCCGATCAACTCAAGCCTTGGCGCGTTGAAAAATGGACAGCGCTGCGCGGGGGGCTCATAGAGGTTGTTTGAAGGCTCAAGCCAGCAAATAGGCGGGAGATTGCAGCAATCGGATGGACTGAACCCGTCCAGAAATCCAGGCGACTTGAATACGGCTGCCGGAGTCAATGCCGCCGGCTGGAAGCGCCAAACCAGTGACTCGAATAGGTACGCCGGTCGGCTGGCCATCAAAGACCACCACTAAATCCACAACGTGGTCGTGGTGAATTATTTTGCTGGTCAAGGCAATCACTTGTCCGTCAAGATGTCCATTGCCACACATCATGTCGCACTGTCTATCGGTTGAAGTGTGGGCGCCACATGAAATTGCGCAAGGCTTTGGGACTTGCCATGCGCGGGCAATTGGACACAATCAAACCTATGTCAAGCCAGGCTGATCTTTCTCCAGAATCATTGCTGGCCGCATACGCCAGCGGAGCGTTTCCAATGGCGGATGCGGAGACCGGCGTGGTGAACTACTACACATGCGATCCGCGCTGCGTGATTCCGCTGAACGCATTTCAACTGCCGCACACTTCGCAGCGTGCGATCCGATCAAGCCTGTTTCGCTTACGCGCCGACACGGCGTTTGAGCAAGTGATGCGCGGATGCATGTTGCCGCGGCCAGATCAAGAGCGCACATGGATTTCCGAATCCATGGTGGCGGCGTACTGCGCGTTGCATGCCTTGGGTTTTGCCCACAGCGTCGAGGCGTGGTTGGATGACAAGTTGGTGGGGGGACTGTATGGAGTTGCCATTGGTGGAGCCTTCTTTGGCGAAAGCATGTTTGTGTTACGCAACGCCGGCGCGGGCAACGCCAGCAAGGCATGCTTGCATTGGCTGGTCACGCACTTGAAATCAAGGCAATTTACGCTGCTTGACAGCCAATATTCCAATCCGTTGGTGTTGAGCTTTGGCGGCGTTGAAATATCCGCGGCGGACTATGGGGCGCAGTTGGGGACGGCGCTGGACTTGGATGTGTCATTTTAATTTTGATTCGCCAATATCGCGCGCAAGTTGCGCGCGCAGTTCGCAAGGAACTTTATTGGCGTGACAAGCCGAGCTTTTCCAGCGACAGCGTGGAGCCAGCCGCGTCCACAGCCTCGTAGCCTTTTTTACGCAGAGCGAAAATAATCTCGCGAAAGTCATCGGGCACCGCGCCAGTGAAGGTGACCTTCTGGCGCGAAGTCGGATGATCCAAGCGCAACATTGCCGCATGCAGCGCTTGGCGATCCATGACAATGCGCGTACTGTCGCCACCATCAATGCCCAACTGTGCCGCGGTGAGCCGCTTGCCGTCGTACATGTCGTCGCCCACAATGGGCCAACCCAAGTGGCTCATATGCACGCGGATTTGATGCGTACGCCCAGTCAGCAATTCCAATTCAACCAGGGCAAAGCCGTCGTAGCGCTCAATGGTTCTATAGATGGTGCGGCTTTCCTTGCCCTCGTCGCCCCAGCGCACCGCGTACAACTCGCGAATCGTTGCGTGCTTTCCCAGCGGTAAATCAATCAAATCCGTCACCGGCTCGGGCGTTCCATGCACCAACGCCAGATAGCGTTTTTCAGTGGTGCGATTCTCAAATTGCTTGGCGATGCGCCAGTGCGCGGTGTCGGTCTTGGCGGCCACCATGACGCCGGTGGTCCAGCGATCTAGGCGATGCACCACGCCTGGACGCGCGAACTCCTTGCCAACTTCGCTCAACGCGCCTTGCGAGCGATGCAGAAAATGCCAGGCCAACGCGTTGATGAGCGTCCCGCGCTTGTAGCTGCGCGCCGGATGCACCAGCAGTCCAGCTTGCTTGTTGACAACAATAATGTCGTTGTCCTCATGCACAATGTCCAGTGGAATGTCGTCGGGTGGAACCTCGCTGGAAGGTGGCGGCGGAAGCACCGCGACAATGGTGTCGCCCTTGTGCAACTTGGTGCTGGGCTTTGGAATGCGCCCGTTCACCGTGATGCTTTGCTCATGGATCAGACGCTGCAGCGAGGTGCGGCTGAGAAATGGAATGCGGTCGACCAAATAGCGGTCAAGGCGCTTGTCCAAGTCGCGCTGCAATTCAAATGTCACCTTGATCGGAGTGTCGTCGTCGCCTTCTTGGCCCTCATAGAGCGCCTGAAGTTCCTCGGGATTGATTTCGTTGGGCTCTCTCATTCACTGGCGCGATTACTTTGGTGAAGCGGGCGCGGCGGGCTCAGTGGATGGCGTGGATACTGGAGCAGTTTCAATGGGAGTCACGCGAATAGGCATGGGCGCAGAGTTGGTCGCGTCGGTTGTTGCGTTGACTGGCATCAACACATTTTGGGTGCTCGCCGAGGCGTCCATGGAAGTGTTTTGGTCCACCGGTCGCGGGGGCATGTCGCGAACTTTGGTCAATTCGGGCAAGGATTGCTTGCGATTGTCCGCCACGGTCGCCAAATGCGGATAGGTCTTGGCGGCCAGTTCCTTGGCTTGAGTCAGAAGCAGCCCGGCTTGGGTCGGATCATTTTTTGTTTCAGCGACAGCCGCTTGACCAAACAGCGCGGATACCGTGAGCAGACTTGCGGGACCAATCGTGGTCGAACCTTCGCTGGCCACTTTGGCGTACAAGCGGGCGGCCTCCGCGAGATATTCCACGCGCATATCGGGTGTCAGCGCCGCGTCCGCCGCGCCCGCTTCGCGATCAAATCGCTTGTTCATTTGCAAGGACATCATGTAGGCGTCGGCGGCGTTGAGCGTGGCCAATTGCGAGATGGAATCGGTTCCAGCATTTTTGTTGGCGACCTCAATCAATTCCAGCGGAGTTTGCGCGCTCAGAAATTCGCTCCACGCGCTATCGCGCGCCTGCATCACGCGATTTTCCCACCAGTTCAAACCCATGAATCCGCACAACACCAACATGGCCACCAATAAATAGTTGGGTCCCTTGGTCTTGAGCCAGAAAAGAAAATCGCTGTTCAGGCGGCTCTCGGTGAGCGTGCCTTGTTGAATGTCTTTGAGTCGGTTGTCCATAAGGCAAATGAGTGTAGCGAGAAGTGGCGACTTCTCATGGCGTTGCCCCTATGCTGCGGACATGAAAGGTTTAATCGCCGTCGACTTGGATGGAACGCTGCTGGATGCGGGCGGCAAGGTTTCGCCGCGCAATTTCAAGGCCGTCACGGACCTGCGCGCGGCGGGTTTCAAGGTTGTTCCGGCCACGGGTCGATCGTGGCGGGAATCGCGGCGAATTTTGGAGGTGATCCAAGCCAAAGGCATGGCGGTCACTGCGGGCGGAAGCGTGATGAGCGACGCGGCCACTGGAAAAACCGTGGAGCGACTTACTATCCATCCCGAACTCGCACGCAGTTTGATTCAGGCGGTGATTGAACGCGGTTTGTTGGCGCACTTGCTGCGCGATCACGACGGAAGTTGCCACGATTATTGTTTGGTGGGCACGGGGAAAGTCAATCCAGCCACCGAGTGGTGGTTGAAGACGCATCAAGTGGATGTGCGGCGTGTGCGGACGCTGCACGAGTTGGAGGCATTGGGTTTTGACCATGTGCTGCGTGTGGGAGCGGTGGAGAATGGCGATGTGTTGGCGCCAGTGTGCGCCGCCATGCGCGCGCAATTTCACGGACAGACCACCATGCAATCATGGAGCGCCGTGACATCCAGCGCGGCCGTTGGAAGCGAAACGCATCTGCTTGAAATCTATTCCGTGGAGAGCGACAAGTGGACCATGATTCAAAAGTTGCGCGATCGACATGGCCTGGCCAATGAGCAGGTGTTCGCCATTGGCGATGGTCTGAACGATCTCACCATGGTGCGTGAGGCCGGCGTTGGAATTGCCATGCAAAATGCGCACGCCGATCTTCGTCCGCTGGCCAAGCACATTGTGCCGCACCATAATGAGGATGGTTTCGCCCACGCCGCCGAGCAAATTTTAAGCGGAGTCATCAACGCACAATCGGTACGATCCACAGTGTGAGTGTATTTGGACGCAATCAAAATGATGTGTGGGCGCCGCCGGTGGTGCGCGCCGAGGGCTTTGCGCTATGCACTGCATTTGAAGCCATTTTGAAGGGTATTTTTGAATGCGAATGGCCAATTACGGATGTCTATGCTCCGCGCAAGCCGCCGCTGGACATGCTGTTTCGAATTTTTGTGGAGCCGCGCGCCTTTGAGGTGGCCCAGCGCCACGGACTTTCTCTGCAAATCTGCGTGGACGCCACGCGCGCGCTTGAGTTGGCGCTGAGAGCGGCGGCGCAGGGCAAACGAGCTGTCGCCTTTATTCCCAACGATCAATTGCACGCGGCCATGCAGGTGTTGGCGCGCGAGGGTGGCGGGCGCGCCAGTGGCGAGGGGCGGGTGGTGCTGGTGTTGGAGGACAATCCATATCTCTCGTCCGCCGCGTGTCCACTGCAAAGTGCGGCGCAATTGGACTTGCCATGCTTGGCGCCAAGCACGGTTGCGGGTTTGCGAATTGGAATTCAAGATGCGTTTCGCGTGGCGCAAGCCTGCGAACGCGTGGTGGCGTTGATCGTGCATGTTGGATTGCTGCGCTCCATGGACACGCTTGAAGTGGAACCCAATCGTGTGCTTGATCGCATCGACGCAGCGCTGGAGTTGCGGCGCAATCGTCGGCCCACGCGCGCGGCCGAGCGCGAGGAGCCGTTGGCCATCGCGCGTCGCTTGGAGTTGAATCAATTCAGCGCGATGCCCTCGCCCGGAGAAATGGAGCCGTGGGGCATGATCGCAATGGGCTCATGCGTCATGGCCATCCACCACTTGTTGGAGGAATTGGGTTTATTGGGGCGTGTGCCATTGTTGGCGCTTACCATGGCTCACCCACTGGACAGCGCGTCGTTGGTGCGGTTGTTGTCGCGTTGCGCCAATGTGGTTGTGTTGGAGCCGCGCCCAGGCATGTTGGCGAGTGAAGTGTTGCAACTGGCGGAGCAGGCCCGCCGCGGTGGTGAAAAGATCGCCGCGATTTGGTGGGATCGCCTGCCCAGCGACGGCGCGGTTGAACCCATTCTGGAAATGAATGACGCGACGCGGCCATCCATCTTGGCGCGCAAAATTGGCCATCTTTTAACCCGAGTTCGACCTTCTTTGGTGATCAAGGAAAAGCTTTTGGAAGTTGTGGAACAAACGCAACAGATCGAGGTGCCCGATCGGGGCGAGGGCATTGGCGTCTCGGGCGCCATGGATTCACTGCGTTCCATTATTCGGGAGGTGGCTGATCAATTTGATTCGCGCAATGAGGTTGCGCAGCAGGAAATACGCACTGGAATTATTTTTGAAAATAGCGGCGCTCCGGAATCGGATCGATTGGTTGTGATCGAAGCCTGGGATCGCCGCCGCTATGCGCGCGAGGGCGCAGCCGCCGTGCGTCAAGGCGCGCGCGATACCATGCCGCGAATTTTAGCGGTGTGCGATTTGGGTGGTGAGGACACGCCCGAGATTGAGCAACTCACACGCGCGGCTATTCCGCAGGACGCCGCCAGCGCCGTTGAAATTATGCGCGGCGATCTGAATGATCGTCCAGCATTTCGCGAGTTGCTGCGCACGGCGGTTTTGCGTGAGGGGCTCACGGTGGTCATAGGACGCGATGGCCCTCCGCCGCGACGCGATGTGTATTTGCTTGATCGCGCGTTCGCCGAAGTGGATCGCATGGGATTTGTTCCACTGCAGCGCGCCATTTGGTCGGCGGAGGCGGCATGCGACGTGCGCGTGGGCGCGCCTGCGGAGATGGTTGAAAAAGGGCTTGAACGCGGCACAAATCCGCTTAAAACAGAATTTAAGGTAGAGGTGCTTGCGGATCGCACCGGAACGCAATTTCAATTTCACGCGCGGCCATTGCTTGAGCAAGTTGAAGTCTTGCGCACCAAGCCGCCGCGTCCAGAGGAGTTGCAGCCTGGCGCTGCGCGGCCTGCTCCGCCGCGCATTATTCATGCCGACAGCGGTCGCTGGCGCGCGCACTTCGCAGGTTGGCGTGGCGAGGCGCCGGGACTTGCGGCGCTTGCCTTATGCGAGGCCGGCCGTTCTATGGGCTACCGCGTCCAGGCGGTTTCGCAATCCATACCGATCGGCCCTGGTCGACGCGCGTGGAGTCAAGTTGCCTTCACAAGTCTGGACGCCATTGCCACCACAAGCGCCACGCAAATTCCCTACGGCGAAGCTGATGTGGTGATTGGCCTTGACGCGGTGGAGACCGTGCGCGCGCTTGGGCCCGATCCATTTCTGCGTGTGGGTCAGCGCGAGCGCACCTATCTGGTTGCCAACACTGGGTTGCTTGATGATCAAGTGGACGCGGCGGATTTCAAGGCCGCGGGCGAGTTGCCAATGGCGGCGTCGTACATGTGTCGCGGCGACGGCGTGTTGTTAATGGATGTCGCCAATCTGTGTCGACGGACTTTTTTAACTGAGCGCCTGGCGGATCTGGTTTTGCTTGGAATGGCCTTTCAACAAGGGCTTCTTCCAGTGAGCGAAGTCGCGTTGGAGGCGGCGGTTCGCCGCATAGAAGAGCGCGGCTATGGCCGTTGTGTGCAAGCCATGCAATACGGTCGCGTCCTTGCCACCGAGCGCACGCGCCTGATGAATTTGCCGCTTGGCGCCGGTGAAACCAAGGACCGCGGACCGGAAGGCTTGGCGCGTTTGGTGCGGCGCATTGATCTAGAAATTTCAGAAAGTGGCTTCTTCGCGCGCCGTTCACGCGGACGATTTCGTTTGTTGATGCGCGAGTTGTTGCAGTCCATGGCTCCGCTTTCAGGAACGCGCGCTGGCCGATCTGCGCGGCGCGATGCCGTCACGGGTCTTCATCGTTGTTGGTTGTGGGGTGGCATGACATACGCCGAAACATACGCGCGCTTATTGCGCGGCTTGGCGCGGGCGGATTCCGCCAAAGATGGTTGGCCATTATTGGTGTACGCGCCACTGCCGCTGGCGGAGGTAATGTTGATTCGCGATCTGGTGTTTGTGGCCACCATGAGCACCAGTTTGGAGCAGCGACGACTCACTCGGCGGCGGCTTGATGTGCGCGCTGGCCGCGGCGACCGCATGGAGCGGCGCTTCTTGAACCGCATTGAGGCGACGGTGTTTGGACGCTTTATTCGCCTTGATTTTCGCTCCAGCGATTGGCCCGCCAAAGTCATTCGCACGCTTTCGTGGCTTGTTCCGCTGGGTGTTCGAGGCAAACTTTCAGAGCGCGCCGAGCGCGACGCGGTCACGGAAATGGTGGTGCGCGCCGCGGTGGAACCAGAGCGGCGCAATTCCTGGGGCGCGTTCTTCGCGCGCTTGCATGAGTCCGCCGTGGACGGCACGCTTCTTTCACTGGATGAGAAATCAATCCGAACCTTGGCCACGGAGTGGTTAAGCGCCGCTGAAATTGTGGCCGACAGCGGGGACGGAGTTCTTCCCGAGGCGATTATTTCCCAAAAGTCCGCGCCACCAACCGCGCCACCAACCGCGTAACGCCCTGGCGGCGTTGGGCGCGGTGCAAGCGGTCACCGTGGTGGCGATCACCAGCAAGCGCATGGCATTGAAATGGGTTTGCTTTGAACAATCACAAGCGCTCGGTCGTGGCCGTGGAAGCCGCTTTCACTTCATGGCGAAGTTGCCCGCACGCGGCGGCAATATCGCGGCCGCGGCTGGCGCGAATGTGCGCATTGACGCCGCGGCTTCGCAGCACTTCCTGAAATTGCAACACGTCCTCGGTCAATGGTCGGCGAAACGGCAGGTCCGCCACCTCGTTCCAGCGGATCAAATTCACATTGGCGCGTAATTTGCGCGCCAGCACGCTCAGTTCATCGGCGTGCTCGGGGCGATCATTGAAGCCGCCAAGAACAATGTATTCCAGCGTAATTTCGCGGCCGGTGGCGCGGAAATATTCATCGCATGCGTCCAGCAATTCCTCAATGGTGGAATATTGCGCCCACGGAATAATGGCGCGGCGCATCTGGTCGTTGGGCGCGTGCAAACTCAGCGCCAGCGTGACAGGAATTTCAAACCCAACCAGTTTTCGAATTGCGGCAGGAAGTCCAACCGTGCTCACCGTGATCCGACGCGCTGAAATTCCCATGCCCCACGGCGCATTCAGTGTTCGAATGGCGTCGGTAACCGCGGAAAAGTTGGCCAACGGTTCACCCATGCCCATGAACACCACATGTGAAATTCTCTCCACGCCTTTGAGGCGGCCCAACCGCCACGCTTGTTCAACAATGCGGCCGCGCGTGAGATTGCCTTCAAGTCCGCCAATGCCGCTGGCGCAAAATTTGCAACCCACGGGGCAGCCCACTTGGCTGCTGACGCACGCGGTCTTGCGATCGGAACTTGGAATCATGACGCACTCGGTGGCGCGATCCGCATTTGCATTACCAACAATGGGCAGCAACTTCGCCGCTGGCTTGGACGCATCTGGCCACGCCAACAGTAGTTTTTGTGTGCCATCAGTGGCACTCATGTGCGCCTGCACATTCCCTTGCTCGAAGATCATTTCTTGTTCAAGGCGCTCTCGATTCAACTTGGAAAGATTGGTCATCAACGCGGGCGCGATCACGCCTTTGCTGTAGACCCACTCCAGGATTTGCTTGGGCACAAAGGCCGGCATTTTGCGCGCCGTCGCCCAGGCCCCCAATGTGGTGGGGTCGAACTCAAAGAAGGCGCCGCTTGTGCCTATTGCGCTTTCCACTTCACTCACTGTGTGGCGCCAATGGTCAGATCAACCGTGCGATGGGGAATGTTGCGCGCCTCCAGCCAATTGTGCAGGGCGGGGGCGCTGTCGGTGCGAACCACCTTGCAATTGCTGGGGTCCACGCCGCGTTCGCGCATCAACTCCTTTAATGTTCCGGGTAAACCAAATTCAACTTCCTCGCGGTAAATATCGCGCTGCTCAACTTCACCGCCAAAGCGTTCGATCAATTCTGCAATCAAGTCATGCACCAAATCCTCCGGGGCGCTCGCGCCCGCGGTGATCAGCGTGGTTTCCACGCCTTTAAACCATTCGGGTTGCAACTCGCTTTTGTCATCGATCAAGCGCGCCTTGGTTCCCACCTTTTGCGCGATCTCCGTCAAGCGAACCGAGTTGCTTGAATTGCGGCTTCCAACCACAAGCACTAAATCGACCGAAGGCGCAAGCGCGCGTACAGCGCGTTGACGGTTGGTGGTGGCGTAGCAACTATCGCTCGAGGGCGGTTCCTTGAGCAGCGGAAACGCCGTCTTGAGCGCCCGAATGATCACATCGGCGTCGTCGGTACTGAGGGTTGTTTGCGTCAAGTACACAAGTTTGGCTGGATCATGGATCACCAAGTTCTCAATATCAGCTGGACTTTGCACCACTTGAATCGAGTCTGGCGCCTCGCCGCGCGTGCCAACAACTTCTTGATGATCCACATGGCCCACCAAAAGAATTTGGTAGCCAACACGCGCGTAGCGAATGGCCTCGTTGTGCACTTTGGTCACCAAAGGACATGTCGCATCAATAGCGGTCAGACGCCGCGCCTCGGCCTGTGCGCGCAACATTGGACTCACACCGTGCGCGCTGAACACCAAAATAGAGCCCTCTGGAACCACGTTCACATCTTCGACAAATTTCACGCCGCGTTCGCGGAAGCGATCCACAACATGCATATTGTGCACGATCTCGTGATAGACATAAATTGGCTCGCCTGGGCACAACTCAAGAAGTTGATCAACAACATCGATCGCCATGTAGACGCCGGCACAAAATCCGCGGGGGTTTGCAAGAACAAGTTTCATGACCTGCGATCATAGTCATTTGATCGATTTGCTTGGTACCTTTCTCCTATGACAACTTTGATTCAACCTGGTCCCGTGGTTTACATCGATGGAAAATTCATGGCCCCCGATCAGGCCATGATTAGCGTGTACGACCATGGATTTCTGTACGGTGACGGTATTTTTGAGGGCATCCGGGTGTATGGCGGCAAGGTCTTCAAGTTGGCGTCGCATGTGGAGCGCCTTTTTGGCGGCGCCGCGGAATTACGCCTGAAGCCCGTGCAGGATCGGGTGCAGATGGCTCAAGCCGTTCGCGACGCCGTGACCCACAGCGGTTTACAGGATGGCTATATCCGACTGGTGGTTTCGCGTGGCAAGGGATCGCTGGGGTTGAATCCAAATCATTGTCCGCGATCAAGCACCATTATTATTGTTGACCGTATTCATTTGTATCCGCCAGAAATGTACGAGCAGGGCATGCCCATTCTTGTGGCAAAGCGTCCACGCATTCCAGCCGCGTGCCTTGATCCCGCGCTCAAGAGTTTGAATTACCTCAACAATATTTTGGCGAAGGTAGAGGCCATCGACGCCGGCATGCACGAAGCCATCATGTTGAATATCCAAGGCGAGGTGAGCGAGTGCACAGGCGACAATATTTTTATCATTCGTAGTGGCGTGCTGCACACGCCGCCAGTGAGCGCCGGAATTTTACGCGGCGTGACGCGGCGCTTTGTCATTGACACGCTGGCGCCCGCCGCGGGCATGAAAGTGCTGGAGAATCCCATGATGTTGCAGGATGTCTTTGCCGCCGACGAGGTATTTTTAACTGGAACTGCCGCGGAAATCATCGGTGTTTCAAGCATTGATGGCAGGCATATTGGCGCTGGAAAAGTTGGACCACTCACACGCAAACTGGCCGCGGATTTCAAGAGGCGCGTCCAAGTGAACGCGCCCGAAGATTGAGCATGCGTAACCGCGCCGCCCTGAGCATGTACAACCAATTCGCACTTTGGTTGCTTGGTGTCATGTTCGCGCTTGGGGTGTACGCCATTTTTGCCTCGTCAGCCATGACCGGACAGGCGCTTGGCACCATGCTTGTGATGTGCATTGGATTGTCGTTTGCTCGCCTGCTGTTTTGGCTTTGGACGCGCGCGTTGTGGCAGAAATTTCTCGCCGTGAGCAGTTGGCTGTGCATTGTATTTGTGGTGTCGGTATCTGTATCAGAGATTTGGAATGTGCCGATTTGGTTCGCGCTGCAAAAAAACAACATGGAAAAGGCGGTGTCATGCGCGGTTGTGTTTGTGGCGTTGGTCTGCGATTGCATGGTGCTGTTGCGCCTTCCACTTCAAAAGTTTCTCCATCGATCCATTCGCGCTCTAGCGGCAGGTCTTGCCATTCTTGGCGCCACAACTTTTATGGTCGCGGTGTTGTCACCATCATTCCAAAGATTGTGGGACGAGATTTGGAATGTCATTCCCTGGCAACTTGGCGCCATCGCCGCCTTGATCGCTCTCTCCAGCCAAGTCGCCAGCGCCATCTTTGCGGCCATGGAGAAAGAAAAGTCCGTTCAATTGGCCGAGACATTTTCCGAGCGCATGAAAGTCAGCATGACTTGCCCGCGCTGCGGAGATTTGATCCAGTCGCTCCTGGGCCACTCCGCGTGCCCACAGTGCAAATTGTCCATCCACATTGAGTGCGACGAACCACGCTGCGAGTGCGGCTATTTGCTGCACAAACTCAATGGCGTGCATTGTCCCGAGTGCGGCAAAGAAGTTCCAGAAAGATCGCGTTGGAAGTCGGCGCAACCATCAACGCAATCCATTACCGCTGCAAGCTGATTGGCGAACGCTATTCACACCTGCAGTTTCTCCCAGTTTCCATAATGAAAGCGCGCCAGGAATATTATTCCGCGTATCGCCAACTCAATGCTGAGGCCCCACCAAATTCCGGCCAGTCCGTAGCCCATCCACACTCCAAGCGCCCACGCCATCGGCAAGCGCAACAAGTAAATGCTGCCCACGGTAATTCCCAAGATCCATTTCACATCGCCCACTCCGCGCAGTCCTTGGCGCACGGTCATGCACAACGCAAAGAACACTTGCACCACGCCGCACGCCAGCAATAATTTTGGAACCTCCTCCAAATGCACCGCCTGGTCGGAAATAATGGACGCAAGAAATCTTCCCTTGGTCATGAAAAGAATTCCCATCGTCCCCATGAGAATCATTCCAAGATAAGTGCACGCCCAAATCGCCTTACGCGCCATCACTGGATTGCGCGCGCCCAAATATTGTCCAGCCAGCGCGCCGGCCGCGGTTCCCATGGCAAAGCCTGGCAAAAATGAGAATGCCTCCCATTGCACGGTGATCATGTGCGCGCCAATCAAGCCTTCTCGCGGTGCCATGCCCGTTGCGCCACGCGCGATATCGCCAATGAATCCCATTGAAAATAAACCGGAGCCCCACATGGCCAGACCCTCGAAGAAATTTGGAATTCCCAAGCGCGCGATGCGCCATGTGATCTGACGCGTTGGTTTGAGCGCGCGTTTTTCTAAACGCAAATCTTTCACGCCCGCGGCCATTACCCACACGGTCGCAATTCCACCCGCTATGTAACTCAGCGAAGTTCCCGCGGCAATTCCCCACACGCCCCAAGTTTCTGGATTGATGGAAAGTGGCGCGGGCAAACTGACCTCTCCATAGCGCAGCACAACCCCCGACAGCATCCAACTGGCAACCAGATTGATGATGTTGATCGCGATGGAAATCCACGAAGGCTTGGCGGTTTCGCCCGCGCCGTGCAGGCACAAACCGCCCACAGTCATCACGCCGCAGAAGGGCATGCTCCAAGCGATCACCGTGACATAGGTTTGGCAATGCGTGGCTGCTTCGGCTGTTAAACCAGAAACGGTGGCCAGTGGCGCCGCCAGCAGCCACATGATGACGCCAACCATCGCGCCCCACACAACGCCCAGCGTCACGCTGGCGCCCAGCGCGACGTGCGCGTCTTTTTTATTTCCGCCTCCCATGGCGCGCGCAATAATGGCCTGCCCGCCAACGCCCAAACCAGCCAGCGCGATGCCCGTGAACCAACCCACATAGGTTCCCACACCAATGCCGTCCATGGCTGGCACCACGATTGTGCTTGGCAAATGTCCCGCTAGGATTTTGTCTACCAAGCCCACGCATGCCGCCATGAGTTGCTGCAATAAAATGGGCAGCGATAAAATCCAAATCGCCGCCCACATGCTCTTGCCCGCCAAGCGGCCCGAGCGTATTTGTCCTTCTTCAATCGCGTCAGCGTCCACTTGCGCAACGGCCATCATTCCATCGGCGGGATCGTCGGGACCAATCGACGAGAATGCAACATGCTTGTCCGCGTTGGCGACGCTCTTAATGAGTTGTGAAGATTTCATCTTTGCTACTGATTTCGCTACTTCGTGTTGCCTAGATTCTGAAAATCTTCCGGCGCGGTGGATGGCGCCAATTTGGATTCATCCATTCCTTCGGGAATCCCAGGCTTCTCAAAGGTCAGCGGCGCCCAAAAAACCACGTAATCCCAAAATCCTTTTTCGCGTTGATAGGTTGGATAAAGATATTGCAACTCCTTGCGAAATGGAGTCTTGTTGGCGCGGTACCAACTCAGCCACAGGCGCCGATCAAGCGCAAAATCTTGGTCAGTTAACAGGCGCAGCGAATCATTCGCGGCCAAATTCACCGCCAATTCGCGCTGATCAATCATGGCGCACAAGGCTTGAAATGAATCATCGGCGGCGTATTGACCTAGCGCGATAGCCACCTCAATCCGGACCGCCGCATCTTCACCCTCATCGGTGCCACGCGAGCACAGAATGGCTGTGACTTGCGGAGCATGAATTCGCTGCAACGCTTTCGCGGCGGCAACTTTCACTTGGATATTTTTATTTTGTAATTGCTTGGCCACCAATTCCGCGTCGCTTGCTTCGCCATGACGCGCCAACGCGTCAAGCGCGGTGGCTTTGACCAACGGATCGGCGTTGTCCTCCACATACAATCGATACATTGCCAGATACGCGGGGCTTCCGCCCCAAGGCGCGTTGGCCAACAACACAGTTCCGCGCCGCTGATTTTCCGCGTCGTATGGATCAAGCGCCCACTGCGCGGCCTGGGCGGGCGTCGGCGGGGAAAATGAATTTGACAGGTTGGCAACATCGCTGGACATGGAATCGCAATTTGTCAGCAGGGCCAGGCTGGCAAACGAAAAAGTTCCAAGCATGGCGCCTTGCGCGCAATATTTTCCAAGCACAACACATTTCGAAAAAATATCCACAAGCCTCAATTTCACATTGCATTTCACGGTGGGCAGTATATGGTTGGACATGGTCCGCGCCGTCAAACTTCACGCCTTCGCATTGGGCCGCTGTCAAACCAACGCGTATGTGTTGGAAGTGGCAGCAAATCCCCCAGAAATGGGCAAGTCTGCCTGTTGGGTGGTTGATCCAGGTGAGGATCCCCAACCCTTGTTGACCTTCTTGAAAAAAACCGGCTTGAAACCAGAGGCCATCCTGCTCACGCACGCCCACGCCGACCATATCGCGGGGGTTGACCAGGTTCGCGCCATGTTTGCAAACATTCCGGTTTTGGCTCACGCGCTTGAACATGATTGGTTTCAAGACCCGCAACTCAACTTGTCGCTGTTCATTGGCGAGCCTGTATCCGTATCCACGCCAACGGGTACGCTTGCGCACGCGCAACAACTTTCACTTGGAGGAATTCAATTTCAAATTCTTGCAACACCAGGCCACTCGCCTGGCTCCGTCACGCTGCACTGCCCAAGTGAAAAGTTCGCCATTGTGGGCGATACGCTTTTTCAAAATTCGATTGGTCGAAGCGATTTTCCTGGCAGCGACCCGCATGTGCTTCTGCATTCAATCAATGCAGTGCTCATGAAATTGCCTGGCGATACCGCCGTGCACCCCGGCCACGGTCCAAGCACCACCATTGAGGTTGAGCGAAGAAACAATCCGTTTTTGCGATAGTGCGCGCAGCGTTCCTGATGCAAGCCCCTTTGATTCAGCCGAAATATCGGCAACTTTTATCGGCGTGGCGGCGTCCGCTGTAGCCCACACGCCATTCTAGTTGTCGCTGTTGATCAAGGTGGAATTCTGCGCCGACATCTCGCCTTTGCGCGCGGCAATCCATCGGGTCATGCGCGCGTCCAGCACATCCAATGGCAGGGCGCCATCGCACAGCAGCGCGTCGTGAAAGGCGCGCAGGTTAAAAGTATTCCCCAACTCCTTCTCGGCGTACAGGCGCAATCGGCGAATTTCTAATTCGCCCAATTTGTAGGCGCATGCTTGCCCAGGCCAGCTGATATAGCGATCCACTTCGCGCTCAATGTTCAACTCGCTCAGCGCGGTGTTGGCGCGCATGAACGCCACGGCTTGCTCTCGGCTCCAACCCAACGCGTGCATTCCGGTGTCCACCACAAGTCGGCACGAGCGCCACATTTCATACAGCAAGCGGCCAAAATCGTTGTAGGGATCATCAAACAATTGCATCTCAATGCCAAGGCGCTCGGCGTACAGGGCCCAACCCTCCACGAACGCCGTGAACCCCATGTCGCGCCGCAGAGCGTGGCGCTGCGGCAACTCCTGCGTCAGCGCGATTTGTAAATGGTGGCCAGGTACGGCCTCATGCAAGGCCAGCGGAATCATTTCGTATTTTGGGCGTTGATTCAGCGCAAATGTGTTGGCGTAAAACCAGCCTGGATTACCTGAATCAATGCTGCCTTGTTGGTAATAGGCGGTGGTTTGGCTGGGCGCCATGAAGCGCGGAATCTCGCGCACTCCGTAGGGCAGGCGCGGCAAAGTTCCAAACAGCGCGGGTAAGTGCGCGTCAATTTGCTTGCAAATGTCGCGGTAGCCGCTCAGTAATTCCTGCGCGCTTTGAAAATAAAATCGCGGGTCGCTTCGCAAGTACGCAATGAAGCGCGCGAACAATTCGTCCTCACCCAAGGCCGCCAGCGCGGGGTCATTGGTAAACCAATCGGTCTTGCGAATCACCACCAACATTTCGCCGCGAATGCGCGCCACCTCGGCCAAGCCAATCGCGTGAATTTCTTTGGGCGAGCGCATGGTGGTGGTCTGTTGGTTCAGGCGAAATGCGTACCACTCTTGTCCATTGGGAAGCGCCGCGCAGGCAATGTCATCGCGGCAATTGGGCAGATAGCGATCGCGGATGAATGCGCGCATGGTGGTCATGGCCGCCAGGATATTTTGAATGGCCTTGTCGGCACGCTCCAGCAACTGCGCGCGCATGGCTGGTGGCACATCCGGGTACTCGCGCAAAAAAGGCGCGCGCAGAGCGTCCAAATTTCCGCCGATCACGGCCCCAAATTGCGCGTCAATTCCCTGCAAAACCACCTTGGCAGGCGTGATGCGTTGGCGCAAGCCCTCCTCCAGCAACGCTTGGTCGTCCGCAAGTTGCTTGGGCACTTGCTCTAGGCGCGCGGCGTGCGCTTGTAAATCCTGGGCGCGCTCAAAGGGCATTCGATCGCACATTTGCGCGATGGATTGTTGCGGTCCACCAAGTGGGCCAATGACAAGCAGGTGTCCCAGAAATTTTTGCGCCCGTACATCCATGGATAAATCGCGAATCACAAGATCAAGATCAAGCGCCTCCGATTCGCTCAAGCCTTGGCGTGAAACTGTTTGAAGAGCCTTCAACAACGCGGCCGTTTCCTTCTCGCGCCGTGCGATGGCGGCCGCGCTGTGGTCGCTGATTCGAAACGCGTCGCCTGGTCGACCGTTTGCGATGGCCTCCATTGGGTCCTCGCGGTCTTTGAATGTTTGAATGGCGTCAAAGGCTTCGCGCAGCACCGCGGAGTTGGCGGGGGCAGTTGCGGGTTCGGGCGTGGACTCTGCTTTCTGAATGGTCTTGGCATCGCCAGTATCGCTGCCCGATATCTGCGCCATGGCGATCCGTTGTCCATTGAACACAACGACGCCCACGCAACACACGCGCCAGCATTTCAGGCTCCAGTCATTTTGAGTTGTCATGGTTTTAAAGTATCAGCAGACAAGGGTGTCAACCCCAGCGCAACACCCCAGAATTGGCGCTCAAACTTCCTCCGCAACGGGTACTTGATTCGCGGCTATATTCTTGCCCCACCACATATGAGCATTCTTCCCCAAGAAACCCAGCAAGGCTACACCCCGCCATCGGTGCGCCAGTTTGGCGTTTTCCTGGACAACAAGGTGGGTAAGTTGCTTGATCTCCTGCAAAAGTGCGAAGATCAATCGGGGCTGAATTTGGCGGCCTTTAGCATTTTGGATTCCAGCGATCACGCCGTGGTGCGGCTTATCTTCAACAACGCCGACGCCGCGCGCGTGGTGTTGCGCGCCAACCAATACACCTTTAGCGAGGTCGATTTGCTGGTCGTGGAATTGCCTGAGGGAAAAAGTTTGACCAATTTGTGCTTGCATCTGCTCGGCGCAGAACTGAATATCCGCTTTGCCTATCCAGTGATGTTGCGCCTACAAGACGCGCCCACCGTGGCCATTGCGGTTGATGACCTCACGCTCGCCGGCCAAATTCTTCTTCGCAAAGGTTTCCGCCTGCTTGGCGAGGAAGATTTATCGTAATTGTTTGCGCACGATGTCCACAACAACTTGTGAAAGAAAATCCCTATGGCACGAATTATCAAACTCAGCGCAACTGGTCCAATTAAAGTGGAGCCGCAAGACAAGCCCATCTTTATTTGCGCCTGCGGCCTTACAAAAAATCCTCCTTTTTGCGATGGCAGCCACAAGAAGTGCCGCGATGAACCCGAGGGAAAGTGCTTTCAGTACGACGCCGATCAGACGCGTAGCGAAGTCACTGAATGACTTGAGCAGGCGTGGCCAAACCGCGCCGCCGCAATCAACGCGCAGTATTGCACTTGGCTGTTTCAGAGTGTCGCGATTGAGTACGCAGGCCTCAACTGGGGTATATGGCGGAGGTCTTTTCGGTTTCCCACACGCGAACGCGCACCAAATCGCCGCCTAAATCTTTGATGGGTTGCACAAGCCAATCGTGGCAGACGCGCGCGATCAGCTCAACACTTGGATTGTTCTTTTGAAAGGCAGCCACATCGCTGTTCAAATGTTTATGGTCAAGTTTGTCGATCACATGTTGGCGCACCACATGTTCAAGTTGATCCAGCCGCACTTTGGGCGGATCCTGAATCAGCGTACGCACGGAAACTTCAACGCGGTAATTATGTCCATGACCAGCCGCGTTGTTGCACTTGCCAAAAATTTTCAAATTGGTTGCGGCGTCAAGATCGTCGCAGTGCAATCGGTGGCTGGCGGCAAACTCAAACGACTGGGTCATGGTGGCGTGGTTGGGCATGGAAACCTCGTGGGAAAAAGATAAAAATTCGCTTTGCATCAGCGTTATGGATTGCAAAGGGAAAGGCAACGCACGTGCAAGGCGGGTGGCGATTGGTTTCAGGCACAAAGCCTGTGCGCCGCCAGCTCGAAACGCCTCATCAAGCAAGGGCAGGGCTTCGCGGCGGGTAACTTCATCAATTTCTGAAATGGAAATAATGTAGCCCGTGCGGGCGTCGGGCTCTCCAGCAAGCGTCACATCTAATGAAATATGAGCATGCCAACCTTGCGCGCTGGGCCAAGCTGCATAAGCATTGTTTTTGAATGAGCCTAATTCAACGGCTTGGGTTGGTGACAGGGCAAATCGAACGGTTCGACACAGCAACATGCCTAAAGAGTATCCATCAAATTCATGTACCACAAACCTTTATGTTAAGATTGCTCATGGAACTATTGATCGCCAAGACCTAAAGCAAAACCTGGAAATTGGTTCTTGCTTCTGACGCGTCACATAAGTATTGATACCTACTTGACTCAAGAGGGCTGTATAAAGTCGTATCAAAATAATCTAGAAAAATTGATAGATTTTAATAAATATCTTGATTCAATCAAAGTATGAGAATAGAATGACACCTCTCAAAGCCCCCGGAAGGGCTCAGCGTGAGGCTTGCCTCCGCTGGGCCTTTTTTACTTGGTTCATGCATTTTTCAATACCCCACGGACTTGGATTACATTTCGATCGATATTTGGCAAGTACCATGGCGTTGAACCAATGGCTTTGCAATTCAATTTCGTCGCGGCATTGTGCATGCTGTTGCATGTTTGTGGATGCGTCGCGCCTGTTGCCACGCTAGACAACAACGCCAAGACCTTGGTTGCCTCGTCAAACATGCATGTCATTCCCGCGCCAGTGGACATTCATTTGGTCAACGGTCTATCCATCAACCAAAGCGCCGGCCAGGTTCTCGTGCGGGGCAAGGTGGCCATGCGCCAGGGATTTTTAGAGCAGTTGGTGTGTTTGAAGGGCACGCGCGAGCATGAATCGTTGGTTGTGGTCAATGTGGCTGCGTCGCACATTCACGCCGCATTGTTGGCGGTTGGCGCGCATGCGGGGCACCCTGGAATTTGGAGCCGCGACAATTCCACCACCAACGACTTGAAACTTCAACCGCCGGCGGGTGATGTGGTGAGCGTGCAGGTTGAATTTGCCATGGACGGCGTCACGCAGCGCTGCGACCTTGGCCAGTGGATTCAGGACGCGCGCCATCAGGAAATATTCAACTCAAGGTTTGTATTTGCGGGCAGTCGCTTTGAGCCGGACGGCCGTGGGGCTCAGCGTTACACAGCGAATGTCACAGGCAGCATTGTTGGGCTTGTCACCTTTGGCGATGAACTCATCGCCTATGCAGAAGTCATTCCAGATCAAGCCGAAATTTCCAAGCCGCACTGGCAAGCCAACACCACGCACATTCCCCCCGAAGGCAGCGATGTGGTGCTTATCTTTAAGCCGCTCAAGCCTTAGCATGCGCCCATGCGAATTCTTGGAATTGATCCCGGACTGCGGCGAACCGGATACGCGTGCGTTCAAATAAGCGCGCGCAGTGGCGAGCCAAAATTGATTGAAGCGGGGGTGCTTCGCATTGCCACAACCGGTCCGCTGCACGCGCGCTTGCTGCAACTCAGCATAGAATTTCAAGATGTTTTGAGTGATTTAAAGCCTAGTCACGCCGCCATTGAAACATTGTTCAGCCATGTCAAGCACGCGCAGACCGCCATGATCATGGGGCACGCACGCGGCGTGTTGCTGGCCACATTGGCGGAACAAACCATGCTCATCACCGAGTTCGCGCCCAAAGAAGTCAAACGCTCCGTCGCCGGCAATGGAAACGCCACCAAGGAGCAAGTTCGCCGCGCGGTCATGGCGCAATGTGGATTGCGCTCCCTCAAGGGTCCCCACGACGCCAGCGACGCTATGGCCATCGCGCTTACAGCGGCTCGGCGACTTGCACACGACAGCAAATCCATGTGATGGTTGTAGCCAAAAGACAAGAGGCAGCGTGACATCAGCGCCATGCGGCTGGCGCAATGAAACATTGACCACTCCCGCAGGGTGTCCATGATGGACAAGTCCCGCTAATCTCTGCGCCATGTCCGCAGGCAATCTTCTGATTCAATGTCGGCGAATTCCATCGGACCAACTGACGCCCGTGCTTGCCTACCGCAGACTGGTGGCGCCGGACGATCGCAACGCGCCAAGCTTTTTGTTTGAAAGCGTAGAGCAAGGTGGAAGCGTTGGACGCCACTCCATGTTGGGCGCACGGCCCGTGCAAGAAGTGGTTGCCAAAGAACATGTGGTGGAAATATTTCGCGACGGCCACAGCCAGAAGCGCTTTGAATGCGCCGATCCACTGCAAGTTCCGCGCGATATTGCCGCGGCGTGGAAGCCATTTTCGCGCGCGGCTCTGCCAGAAGCGTTTCATGGTGGTTGGGTTGGCTTTCTTTCATTTGACGCGGTGCGCTGGCTTGAACCCAAGGCCTTGAGTTTTGGCAACGCCCCCCAAGACGACCGTCAACTTCCAGACATGCACATGGGTTTGTACCGCCAAGTTGTTGTGTTTGATCACTTCACGCGCACGCTTGATTGCGTGGTGGCGCAATCGCTGGATGAGCATGGCAGTGAAGCCGCCGCGCAGACCGCGGCCGACGCAGCGCTGGAGCAACTGCAGGGAGATTTGTTTCATCAGCGGCCCGCGCTGCCCTCGGGTGAGATTGAATTGGACCTTCGTTCGCCTCCCAAGCCGCCAACGCGTAGCTCCATGACGCGCGCCGAATTTGAAAGTGCCGTGGTGAAAGCCAAGCACGCCATAGCCGCCGGTGACGCGTTTCAGATCGTGCTATCGCAGCGCCTAGAGCGTGAAACATGGGTTGATCCCTTCGAGTTGTACCGCGCGCTTCGCATCGTCAACCCCAGTCCATATCAGGTCTATTTACAGGCGTCTGGTTGTATTTTGGCGGCGTCCAGTCCAGAAATTTTGTGCCGAGTGCGTGATCGAACTGTGGTCAATCGACCGCTGGCTGGCACGCGCGCGCGCGGTGCCACGCCGGAGTTGGACAAGCAGCTTGAGGCAGAATTATTGGCCGACGAGAAGGAACGCGCGGAGCATGTCATGCTGGTCGACCTTGGCCGCAATGATCTTGGCCGCGTGTGCGAACCTGGCTCCGTTCATATTGATCGCTGCATGGATGTGGAGCGCTACAGCCATGTGATGCATTTGTCATCGACCGTCACGGGCACGCTGGAACATCAACACAACGCATGGGATGCGCTGCGTGCCACGCTTCCAGTGGGAACTGTTTCAGGCGCACCAAAAATCCGCGCCATTCAAATCATTGATCAACTGGAACCTGTTCGCCGCGGTCCCTACGCCGGCGGTATTGGCGTGATTGGATTTGATGGCTCCATGGACATGGCTATTTCACTGCGCACCATGGTCATGCCAACCAAGCGCGCTCCCAACGCGCCGTGGACGGTTCATTTACAAGCCGGTGCGGGAGTGGTGCTGGACAGCGACCCCGCCAACGAATGGCAGGAAACCATGGTCAAAGCCGCGGGCATGGGGCGCGCCATGGATTTGGCGGAGCATGCTTTTTGCGCCAAGTCCCCAGCGATTTGACAGAAATTCAACGAGCGATCGCGCAGCGCACGGCAGGATGAACAATCTTTAAGACCAGAACGGGCGCGCTGTGTGTCAGCGTGTTTGGCAACAAATTTCGCACTTTTATGTCCGCACAAACTGTTTGCGGACCTAGAATAGCTGGACTAGCAAGCACGACAGATTCATTTCATTGCAAGTTTTAAATCATTCTCCATCTCTGTCGCACATGTTGGAACTGAATCACACACTATGAATACTTCGGCTTTCGGAATCCATTTGTTTCAGCAAAGGAATGCAAATAAAATGAAGTCCCAATTTCGCATGATCGTCAGTTGCGCGCTCGCTGCAAGTCTTTCGTTTGTCGAGGCGGTGTTCGCATTTCAAACGGTTCCACCCCAAACTGATGTCGCAACTTGGAGTGACAACGCTTGGGACGCGGCCCAGCGCGCTGACCAAGCCGCATTTGATGCCGCCATTCTGAACGCTCCCACGGGCGACAGTGCGTCCATCAAGGCTTTGCAAGATGCCATTGCCTTACGCAACGCGCACAAGTCGGATCAAGAGAAAGCGAGCCAAGAATCAATCACGGCGCGACGCAAGGAAATCGTTGATGAATTGGCTAGAAATAATCTCACCAAAGCCATGGTGGCGGCCGCCAATTTAAAGTTTTTACTAGACAACGGAGCCTGGAAATTGGAGCTTGAAAGTGACGCGGTTATTCAACTTCAAGCCAAAGGCCAGGCGCAATATGAAGATGCGCTTAAAGCCTCGGACTGGCTGCTCGCGCAAGAGATGCTCTTTCGTTTGCGCGCGCTGTATGAAGATGGCGTCGACCCAACTCGGTTGAAAAAACTATCCGATGCGTTGGATGATTGCGGCAACCGCGTTCAATTGTTGGCTGAGTACGCGCCCAAGCATTTGTACGACTTGCGTAAAAGACAAAATGATCGCTACAAAGCCATGGAGGCACTTGAGCCCAAGGATGAAAAGAAAGAGCGCCCAAGCGATGATTCCAAAGTTGATCCCAACGATCTCAATGGCACGATGTCCACGAAAGCGGAGGAGGCTTTTCCGGAATACAACCCAGTCTTAGTCGAGAGTTGGAAGGATCAGTTTCAAGGAATTTCTTTGGGCATGCTCAAAGAAGGATTACGCAAGGCAGCAACCGAACATATTGAAAATGGAGGCTGGAAGCCCTTGCTTGAAGGGGGAATTGATGCGCTGCGGTTGCTTGCCACGACCAATGAATGCACCGAAAGTTTCCCAACACTGAACGATCAAGCCAAGCGCGCCGCTTGGATTGCCGCAATTGACAAGGCTGCAGCGAGTGTTGCGGCGGCCTCCCGTGAAACTGCGACGAGCGTGCTGTTTCGCGAGGTCATGAGTCAAATCATGGCCGCCAATGAAACAACCGTCACTCTGCCCGAGGAAGTTGTGCTGCATGAATTTGGCGAAGGCGCAATGGGCGTTCTTTCGCGCCGATTCGAGGATAATTACTCCTCCATGATTTGGCCAGAATCTTTGCGTCGATTTCGCCAGCAAGTGGATGGCAACTTTGTCGGCGTCGGCATCATGATTCGTCATGATGAGAAACGCGATATTCAAATCATCAATCCGCTGGAAGGTTCGCCTGCTTCGCGCTCTGGTCTGAAACCCAATGACCGCATTATTGCGGTCAATGGTCAAAGCACAACTGGTTGGGCTTTGAACAAAGCCGTTGATCTGATCACCGGTCCTGAGGGCGATGTTGTCACGCTCACCATTCGCAGGCCAAGCGTTCCCGAGCCATTCGATGTCCCCATGAAGCGTGAGAGCATAAAAATTCGCTCGGTAAACGGCTGGAGCAAAAAAAGTTTGACCGAAAGCGGCAATCCAACATGGGAATGGTATATGGATCCGGCCATGGGAATTGGCTATGTTCGTTTGACAAGTTTCAATGAGGACAGTTTCTCCGATTTTCAAAACGCGCTGAAAGACATGCGCACGCAACGCAAACTGAACGGTTTGATATTGGATCTGCGCGGTAATCCTGGAGGGCTTCTAAGTTCAGCCGTTGATTTCTGCAATCTATGGATAGAGGATGGCGTGCTGGTTTCCACCGAGAATCGCTTTGGAATAACCACCTCCAGCAAAAGTGCTGAGAGTCATCGCGCCGAGTTGAAAGATTTACCTGTGGTCGTCTTGGTGAACCAAGTATCCGCCAGCGCCAGTGAAATTTTAAGTGGATGTTTGCAGGCGTATGACAAGGCGGTGATTGTTGGCGAGCGAACTTTTGGCAAAGGCAGTGTGCAAGAGGTGAATCCCCTGGCCGATCGTGGCAAGCAAGCCGCGGTCAAAATCACGACGCAACATTATGTGTTGCCCCCGGAAGTTTCACAACCCCAAGGAACCAAGGGACGACTTGTTCACAAGAAGCCAGGCTCCAATGACTGGGGTGTGAATCCCGATCTTCGCTCCATCATGACGCCCGATCAAATTGACGCATCAAGCGAGTTGCGGACAAAGGCAGATCTCATTGTCGATGACGCCGACCCCAAGGCCAAGCCGCGACCAGACCCCAATGATTTATTCATCCAGGGGATAGACCCGCAACTTGAACTGGCGTTAATGGTCATGCGCGCGCGCGTGGTCAAGGACACCGTGGGAACGGAAGTGGCGGGCGCCCCCAAAGCAACGCCAGAAACGGCCAACCCCTAAGTGCCAGCGCTTGTGGTCATGCCACACTTCATTTTCAATGCCTACCAACAACTCCTACACCGCACAATCAAGCATCGGACGGCGCAATCAGCCTGAAACTCCTGTGCATAAAACTTTTGGATATGCATCTTGCTTGAAATGGTTTTTTCCTTTATAACGATGGACTGCCCGTGGTTCCTGAAAGGACTCGCCCCGCGGGAAATTCTGTATGGAAACACCAACCACTGACGGCAAATCTGCGCATGATGTCCACGGTGGACTTCCCATACCTCGGCGCGCCGCCAATCGAGCCGTGCCGCGCGCTGAGATATTGCGCGATTGGTACCGTCAAATGTTGCTCATGCGCGAGTTTGAAATTCGCTGCATGCAGGCCTATCAAGATAAAAAAATTGGCGGCTTCTGCCATGTTTATATTGGTCAAGAAGCGGTGGCGACTGGTTGTGTTGCCGCGTTGAAACCACAAGACCCTTTGGTGACCGCGTATCGGGATCACGGCCACGCCTTGGCGCGCGGCATGACGGCGCGAGCGTGCATGGCGGAAATGTTTGGACGCGTGGATGGTTGCGCCAAAGGCAAGGGCGGATCAATGCATATGTTTGATCGCAAGAACAATTTATTTGGTGGCCACGGAATTGTGGGCGCGCAAACGCCGCTCGGTGCGGGCTTGGCCTTCGCCACCAAGTACGAGGACGAGGTCATCAACAATGGCAAATCCTCGCGCGTGACACTGTGTTTTTTGGGCGACGGCGCGCTGAATCAAGGCGCGTTCCATGAGGCCTTGAACTTGGCGGGGCTTATGAATCTGCCCGTCATTTTTGTGGTGGAGAACAACGGCTACTCCATGGGAACCAGCATTCACCGCGGCACAACCCAAAGCCACGACCTTTCATCCAAGGCGCTTGGCTACGGAATTGATTCTGCGGTGATTGATGGAATGAATTTGTTGGAGGTCTATCACGGCATGAAGGATGTGGTGGACAAGTGCCGCCGCGAAAGTCGTCCAGCGTTTGTCGATATGCGGTGCTATCGCTACAAGGGCCACTCCATGAGTGATCCACGCAAGTACCGCACGCGCGATGAGGAGGCTATTTGGGAGCAGGGCGATCCCATTGGCACATTTGAGAAATTTATTGTAGATCAAGGCGCCATCACACAGGATCAAATCAAGGCCTTGAACAAGGATGTGAAGCAAGAGGTGCGCGACGCGGTTGAATTTGCCGACAATAGTCCAGTGCCGCCGCTGTCAGATTTATATCACGATGTGTACCGTGAACCATGGGGGCCCTACACCGGCACCAGCGAGCCGCGCATGTACGGCGGCGCATTGAATCCACCAACATTTCGCGCCACCCGCGAGGGAGATGGTTTGATATGAGCGCCACGCAGGAACTTGAATTTCGTGACGCAATCCGCGACGCCATGAGCGAGGAGATGCGCCGTGACAAGCGCGTCATGTTGATCGGCGAGGAAGTGGCCGAGTACAACGGCGCCTATAAAGTGAGTCGCGGAATGCTGGACGAGTTTGGTCCCAAGCGGGTGATTGACACGCCCATTTCTGAAAGTGGCTTCGCGGGCATGGCCATCGGCGCCGCCATGTTGGGTTTGCGCCCCGTGGTTGAATTCATGAGCTGGTCATTTAGTTTGGTGGCCGCTGATCCTATTTTAAATAATGCGCCCAAGATGTTGTTCATGAGCGGCGGGCAATTTGGTTGTCCTATTGTGTTCCGCGGAAATGACGGAGCGGGTGGCCAACTTGGAAGCACGCATAGTTGGTGCGTGGAGGGTTTGTTCTCCAATGTTCCTGGAATAAAAATTGTCATTCCATCCACGCCCGCCGACGCCAAAGCCCTCATGAAGACCGCCATTCGCGACGACGATCCCGTGTTCTTTATGGAGAGCGAGCGTTTGCTTGGAATGAAGGGCGAGGTGCCCGTTGGCGATGATGTGCTTTTGAAATTTGGGCAAGCCTGTGTCCGCCGCCCAGGCACCGATTGCACAATCGCCTCATGGGGTCGGCCCGTGCATTTCTGCATGGAAGCCGCGCAAGAGCTGGCCAAAGAGGGCATTTCCTGCGAGGTGCTTGATCTGCGCACCATTCGTCCGCTGGATATTGGCGCCATTGAGCGCTCCGTGCGCAAAACATCCAACCTTGTCATAGTTGATCAATCGTGGAGCTTTGGCAGCCCCGGCTCGGAAGTCGCGGCGCAAATTCATCGGCGTTGCTTTGATGATTTGGACAATCATGTGCACCGCGTTCACACCGAGGATGTACCCGCGCCGTACGCTTTCAATCTGGAGCAAGAGTATTTGCCCAACACTCGAAAAATTTGCGAGGCGGTTCGCAGCGCCACATACAACGCATAAACGCAACGCACGCACCATATAAATAACATGCCAATCTCAGTCACAATGCCACGCCTTTCGGACACCATGGAATCTGGGACCATTGTTCGTTGGAATGTGAAAGAGGGCGACGCCGTGAAAAGCGGAATGGTTGTGGCCGACATTGAAACCGACAAGGCCACCATGGAAATGCCGGTTTTTGACGACGGGAAAATTTTGAAACTGCTTGTGCCCGCGGGTCAGCAAGTGAAAGTGGGCACGCAGATCGCGCTGATTGCGGAGGATGGCGAAACCCATGACCAAAGTGGCGCCTCCAGCCAGGCGCATTCCGGCGTGGTGGTTCCTGCGACTTCCTCCACAAAAGTGGCTGAAACTACGGGTATTTCCCCCACTGTCCACACGCACGGCGCAAGCCATGCTCAACCCATCGACGCCCAAGCCGAGGAGATTCTTCAGCCCGACGGCGCGCGTGTTCGCGTAAGCCCAGTGGCGCGGCGCATCGCCGAGCAAGAGCGCGTTGATCTTGCATCGCTTCAAGGTTCGGGTCCCGCCGGGCGCATCATCAAGCGCGATGTGTTGAATGCGCTTGAAAATCGCGGCGCGACGCCAGCCTCACAATTCACCAAAGCCCCACAGGGTGGTTCAATGTCCTCGGCCACAACCAGCGCGCAGGTCAGCGCGTCAAGTTCGTTGGCTGTTCCAGTTACGCCAACTCCGCGCTCGGGCGGCTTGGTTGTCGCGGGTCTGCAAAGCACCGAGGTGGCGGTGAATTCCATGCGCCAAACTATCGCCAAACGATTGGTTGAAAGCAAGACCACCATTCCGCATTACCAAGTGTCCATGAAGTTTGAACTTGATCGATTGATGGCGCTGCGCGAGCAACTCAATGGCGAGCTCGCTGGCATGGGTATTAAACTTTCGGTGAACGATTTCATTGTGCGTGGCTGCGCGTTGGCCATGGCCAAGCACCCGTATGTGAATGCAAGTTGGGCCGGCGATAAAATTCTCATGCATCAGCAGGTGAATGTGGGCGTGGCTGTGGCGTTGGATGAGGAGAAGGGCGGTGGCTTGTTGGTGGCCGTTATCCGCGATGTGGATCGCAAGAGTTTGCGCGCCATTTCCAGCGAAACCAAGTCCCTTTCAGAGAAGGCGCGCACCCGCGGCTTGTCCATGGATGACATGTCCGACAGCACCTTCACCGTTTCAAACCTGGGCATGTTTGGCGTAGAGCATTTCACGGCCATTATCAATCCACCCAACTCCGCCATTCTTGCCTGCGGCGCCGCGTTGAAGCAGCCCGTGGTGCGCGATGATCAATTGACCATCGGCTATGAAATGACGGCCACGCTTTCGCTTGATCACCGCGTAATTGATGGCGCCATGGCGGCGCGTTGGTTGAACACGCTCAAGGCATTGCTTGAAAATCCGGCCACGCTGTTGGTGTGATGGCTTCATCCAACGCCAGCCATGGCGCGTGAATAAAAGTACACAAGACTTGGCTCGCACGCCTATTGGTTGTGGCGCGACGCTCTCAGATTGACGCTTGCAATGCGTGGGGGTCTTACGCCGGACTTGGCATAATGCCAATTTCCGGTGGTGGTGGTTCCGTCTTGGGTGTCGTTGGCGCGGTGGTTGCCGTGGAAAGTATTTCAACCACGGTTGGCGCTTGAATCGCTTCGCCGCGAATAATGCGCTGCACATCCTCCACATGAAGTGTTTCATATTTCAACAACGCCTCGGCAAGCGTGGAAACCTTGTCCCAGTTTTCGTTGACAATGCGATGGGCGTCGCTGAACGCGCTGTCAATGATGCGGCGAACTTCCTCGTCAATAATGCGCGCGGTGTCCTCTGAAAAGTCGCGTTCCGACACGAATGACTCGCGCGTGTCTTGCCCTGCGTAGCGCACAAATCCAAGCTTTTCGCTCATGCCCCATTCCAACACCATGGCGCGTGCAAACGATGTGGCCATTTTAATATCCATGGAGGCGCCGCTGGAAACATCGCCATTCTGGCGCTCCTCAGCAATGCGTCCAGCGCACAAGACGCGCATGGTGGCAAGTACAAATTTGCGTGAATAGCCATAGCGATCCTTCTCGGGCAAACTAAATGTCACGCCCAACATTTGGCCGCGAGGAATAATGGTGACCTTGTGTAGGGGGTCAGCGTCGGGCAAAAGCACTTGCAAAATGGCGTGGCCGGATTCGTGATACGCCGTGGCGATGCGTTCCTGCTGTTCAATGCGGCGACTTTTCTTGGCGCGTCCAAATCGAATCTTGTCGCGTGCCTCCTCCATGTCGGTCATCTCAATGAATTCCTTGTCCAGCATGGTGGCAAGAATGGCGGCCTCATTGATGATGGCGGCAAGGTCGGCGCCGCTGAACATGGGGGTACTGCGCGCCATGCGCTCCAGGTTTACATCTGGACCCATCTTTACTTTCTTCGCGTGCACACTCAGAATTTGTCGGCGGCCGGCCACATCAGGGAATTGCACGGCCACGGTGCGGTCAAAGCGGCCTGGTCGTGTCAACGCTGGATCAAGCACATCGGCGCGATTGGTGGCTGCAATGACAATAACCTGGTCATTGGCGTCAAATCCGTCCATTTCCACCAAAATGGCGTTCAAAGTTTGTTCTCGTTCATCGTGTCCACCCGTGGTGAATCCACCACCACGACGGCGGCCAACGGCGTCCACTTCATCCAAGAAAATAATGCACGGAGAATTTTCCTTGGCTTGCTTGAACAAATCGCGCACGCGGCTGGCGCCAACGCCCACAAACATTTCGACAAAGTCGCTTCCAGAAATGGAGAAGAAAGGAACTTCCGCTTCGCCAGCGATGGCTTTGGCGAGCAATGTTTTTCCACACCCTGGTGGACCTTCAAGCAACACTCCGCGCGGAATGCGTCCGCCAAGGCGTTGAAATCGTTTTGGGTCCCTTAAGAACTCCACCAATTCGGAAACTTCCTCCTTGGCCTCGTCAATACCGGCGACATCGGCGAAGGTTGTGTGCGCCATGTCCTTGTTGCTCACGCGGTGCTTGCTGCGGCCAAAGTTGCCAAGCATTCCACCCGCGCCACCACCCGCGTTGCGCATGCTGCGCGAAAGTAGGAACCACAAAAGTCCAAGAATTATGATCGTGGGCAATATGGTCATTGCGATCTGAGCCAGGGCGCTGGTGGCCACATCGGCGCGCCAAGGAATGCTGGCAGCCTCTAAATCCTTGGTGTACTTTTCGTACTCGCCAGGGAAAATGGATACAAAAATCGGCGCCGGTTTATCTCCATAACGCTCAGAAAAACCCTTGGTATTGGGTTTGACATCCGCGCTGATTTTATCGCTTTGAATGACAACGGAGTTGCTTACAAGCTTGTCTTCTTTGGCAAGCACCATGAATTGTTGCCAAGTTTCAATGGGCTCGCCGCGTGTGGGGCCGCCAAAAATAATAATAGAAATAAGAACGCCAAGTAGAGCCAGTATGAACCATGTCGCGCTTTGGCGTCGCGGTTTGCCCTGTGGAGCGGAGGAATTTGGAGTGGGCGGATCAATTCGCTTCACGGGTTTGTCAATTTTCTTTTTAGAGGCCATGGGCAATGTGTTCGGATCAATGGGTTTGTTGTTCATGTTCATTCTCTACTTTTCAATCGCGCATAACAATGCGCGCATAGTCACCAATCTGCTTGAAGGTTTGCCACAATATCGTCGGCAAGCCGTTGAGTCACTTCAAATCGCGCCAAGTCAAGTGGTTCCGCCTGCGAGCGGCTTGTAACCACCACACCACTTGAGGTAAAGCCTTTACGGGCCGTAATAGACTTTCCAGTTCGCACATCGACCCAATCCCAATCCAATGTCACAGTGTAGGCGACTTCCTCCGATAAACCAGTTGCAACGCTTTGGCTCATTTGTGAAACTTTGACAGTGACCACTTTGCCGCGCAGAATGGTGTCCGCTTTGCCGTCATGCGTGACGGTGTATGGCGTGGTTTGTTGCAATCGTTTTTGCAAAGCCTCCGTCAATTGAAATCCCATATCGCGATCAGGCGTGGCGTTGGCAAAAACAGGGACGGAAATACTGCGATATTTGGTGGGTAAAACGCTTCCGCCCTTCATGCCCTTGGAGGAGCAAGCAAGCGTGATTGAAAAGGCCATGGCGGCGCACGCAAGCGCGATCATTCCAAGAGCCAGGCGTCTGGGATCAGTTTGAAAGTTCAATTTCATTGTGGTTGAGGGGGCGAAGGCGGCGCCGCGGGCTTGGTGGTTTGATCCTCGGACTGCAATGTGGCGCCCGCGACAGGTTGCTGTGGCGTTGTTTGATCGACCGCGGGAAGAGGAATTTCCGCAGCGGGAACCACGCCAGTGGGTTCATTTATGTTTGGTGTTCCAAGTAATGTGCTTTGCAGTTGCGCGTAGTCGGGGCAATTTTTGGCCACCCGTTCCGGCAATTTGGCGACCACACCTGGCGCAATCTTGAGCGCTTGAATGGTGGCGATTGATTTTGGAAATCGATTTACCAGCGAGCGCAGCGTGAGTTCAGTGGAAATATAATCGCCCATACTTTGATACCACATGGCGTCGTTGAGAAGTTTGGCGGCTTCGCTTTCATACACCCGCACAAGCAGCGCCTCGGCGCCAATTTGCTGCGCCAACGCTGGATCATCCGCTTGCAACAACTTCAACCTGGAGGTGGCCTCACGCAAGCCGCTGGCGTCATATTGCGGGCCTTTGAACTGCGCGTAATAGCTATAAATCAAGCGTAATTTGGCTTTATTCACCTGCTTGGAGCGTGGATAATTTTGCACAAACAAGTCGTACGAATCAGCGGCCAGCGGCATGTCGCGAATGCGGAAGTAGTAGTCGGACAATTCCATGCCGGCTTTTTCTGCAAGCTCGCTGCCAGGCAGGCGCTCTTGAATGCGGATGAAAATTTCCTGCGCGTCATCGCCCGCGTCGAGCCACCGAAAAGTTCCCAGGAATTTTTTTCGCAAGCCATGCGCGTAGGCTTTGGCAATTTCAAATTCGCGCTCCAGCGCGGGAATGAATGACGAGGTGGATGAATAGCGGCGCGCCACATCTTCATAGGCGAAGAGCGCTTTGTATTCATTGCCCAGAGCTAATTGAGCGTCGCCCAGGATGAGAAACGCCTCGGCGCGGCCTTGACCAAGCGGATTGTTTTCCAGAAAATTATCGGACAAGTTCTTGGCGCGCGCCGCGTCGCCATTGGCGAGCGCCACGCGAGCTTGTTGCAATTGCTCATCAACTGGCGAGGGAACTTCCGAGGGCTTCCAGCGGTCAAATTCATCCAGGGTGTAGTCGGTTTGTGCCAGGGCGCATTCGGCGGTGGCGAACAAGCCGGCGCCAAAGCCCATCACCGCCACAAACACGCTCAATTGAATCCGCCGAATCATTGTGGGAATGGTAGCGATGACGCTCAGGCTATGGCGAGATGCGCTTGCATTTGCAAAGAGTATTTGCATAGAAAATATGCTTGAACGGTGTCAATTTTTTTATTTTGACTATGCCTTTGGGGGGCAAATTGCCGATCTACACATGTCGGATGGGTCCGACCGTTTTCGCAGGATGCGGGGCGTGAAGCTTAGGGGCTGCCATGGATGGGCGTAACCCTCACCTATTGATTGCTCGCATTGCGAGCGCGGTCATCGCACTTGGTTCAATTCAGGCGATTGCACTTGGCAATTCTGTCGATCTAGAATCGCAAATTGTGGTGCTTCGACCAGTGGATGCGCATGTGTCCACGAGCGGAAGTTGGATTTCAATCTTTGTGTTTGCTGGATTGTGCCTGTTGGGTGTCGCATTGTGGTGGCGCGCAAGGTTTGGATTTCGCTTCGCAGGGGGCGCGGGATTTATTTCCAAATTATTTTTCACGGCGCATGCCCAGCGCGCCGTTGGCAATGGCGCCATTGAAATACTGGATCGCACCGCCATGGCAAAGGGACAGGCGCTTGCATTGGTGCGTGTTGGTGATCGTGTGGTGCTACTTGGCCAAAGCGCGCAAGGCTTTCAGCGGTTGGCGGAGTTCGCGGTCGACTCTCCACAAGCCATCCATGGCATGAGCGAACAATCCCCACGCAATGATTGCGCCAGCGATTTGCTTGGGAGGGTGGGCTGATGGCGCTGTTGGCAACACTGAATCAAACGGTGGGCAATGTGCCCGTGGGTTTGAGCGGCGGCGCGGAACTGGCCGCGGCTGCGGTTGGCTTTGCGCTGCTTCCAGCGGCGTTGGCTTTATGCACTTGCTTTCCACGCATATTCATCACCCTCAGCATTCTTCGACAAGGACTGGGCTTGGGCGCGGTGCCCAGCAACCTTATTGTGCTTGGCCTCAGCGTCGCGCTCACCATTGCGGCCATGACGCCAACATTAAAGGCCGCTTGGGATGGCGGCTTGTCGAAACTGGCCAGCGGCAGCACCGGCGATCCAATGATCGCCGTCAAAGGCGCCGAGGCTCCACTGCGCGCGTTCATGTTTGACCAACTGCAAGCGCAGAATGGTGGACCAACTTTGGAGGCCGTGTTGAAATCCAAAGGCACGCCGGTTGAAGCTGGTCAGTCGCTCACGCGGCGCGATGTGGACACGCTCACGCTTGCTCCTGCCTTCGCGCTGAATGAATTGCGCGTGGCGTTCATGCTGGGCTTCAAAGTTTTACTGCCATTCCTGGTGATCGACCTAGCCGTGGCGGCGGTTATGGCCAGTCTTGGACTTTTCATGACACCACCTTCTTTAATCAGTTTGCCCTTGAAATTGCTCCTTTTTGTGGCAGTCGATGGTTGGGCGCTGGTGTCCACGGGCTTGATCGCTGGCGTGGCGCGCGTGGCGCAAACATAAACAATGCAACCTCTATCCATGCACCCATTCACCATGCACCAAAGGTTCAGCCATGACTGAGGCTGACATGGTGGACGCATTGCGCTCCGCGCTGTCGGCGGCGTTGGTGTTGGCGTTGCCACTTTTATTGGTGGGACTTTTGGTTGGATTGATCTCTGGTTTCATTCAGTCGTTGTCCAATGTGCAAGACGCCGCCGCAGCATTTGCGCCACGCTTGATCGCGGTGGCATTGGTGGCCATCGCGCTTGCGGGTTGGATGAGCTCAAAGGTGATCGACTTCGCCGTCACAATGATGGGCATGGTCATGAACATCAACGCATTGAGCGTGACCGGAGGTGGCTAAGTGAGTGTCTCTGCTATTGCGATCGCGGGCGCGGCGCGCGCGGTGGGAGCCGCCATGTGCGCACCAGCATTTACCATGATTCCATGGCGTTTTCGATTGGTTTTAGCAGCCGGGGCGGGTTGGGCTGCGGCGCCAATCGCGGCGGGTGATTCCATGATCACCACCATTTCCGTGCCGCACATTGCGGTTGAAATTTCCATTGGCGCGTTGATTGGTTTGCTAGCGGCCATTGCCGTTGAAGCGTTGCGCGTGTGTGGGCGAGTCATTGGCGAGCAAATGGGGTTGTCATTGGCTCAAGCCTACGACCCCGCGATTGATGGCGAAGCCAACGCCGCTGAAATGCTTTTCACTTGGAGTGCCATCACCATCTTTGTCGCGGTCGGTGGAATTCAAACCATCGCCATGACCGCCGCCGCAAGCGTGCGCACGCTGCCGCCGGAATCATGGGCGCAAAGCGGGCTTGCCGACATGGTGGCGTCCTTGCTTGACGCTGCCATGGTGGTGGGATTGAAAGCGTGCTTGCCGGTTGTGGGCGTGTTGGCCGCGGTCACCGCGGTGGCCGCGTTGGTGGCGCGTATTGTGCCGGGTTTTTCAACCTTTTCCGCGGGATTTGGCCCGCGCGCCGCGGTGGGCATGGCGGCGGCGTTGGCCACCTGCGGCGTGATATGGGCCAGCGAAAATGCGTTCATTCAGAATTCACTGGCGCAGATTGCCAATGGAGTCGCTCCATGATGTCGAGCGAATCCGCCGAACGCGTTCATGCGCCATCGCCTTCCAAACGCGAGCAAGTTGTTTCACAAGGATATGGACCAAGAGCAAGTTGGCTTGCGTCGTTTCTGGGCATTGTGTTTTTCATAGGGCTGGCTTCATTGGCCGCGCCGCTGTGGATTGGCTCGCTTGTGCAAATGGCGCGTGACTTATTTCAACTGACTGCGACACAATCCCCAATCCAATACTGGTCCGCGGCGATCACGCCAACATTGTGGCTGGTCGCCATGGCGCTGCTTGCCGCCGTGTTGGGCCACGCTTGCGCGCATGGAACTTGGTTGCGGTTGGGGGGCTGGAAACTGCGACCACGCAGCAGTGTGTTGCAACGCATTCCTAGCGTATTTGCAGGTGTTATTGCGGCTGTTGCAACCATGGCAGCCAGCCTGGCCTTCGCGTGGCCGTGGCTGAAAAATATTTCGACATGGAGTTCAGACTCGCTCGTCAATGTGGTGTGGTCGGTGCTTGCAATGATTGGTCTTACAACATTGGGCGCCGCCATGACGCTGTGTTTGGCGGCATTCATGCAGCGCCTCAAGGCGCGTCACGCGTTCGAGGTGGGTATTCGTTTAACAAGCGCCCAAGCGCGCGAGGCGGCGCGCGAATCCGGCGAGGGGCGCGTGACTCGTCGAGCGCCATTGCGCATGACCAGCCGCGTCACGGAGAAGCCATCATGATTTCAAACTTGATCGACACACACGCCAAGCCAACGCTACGCACCGAATGGTTGGTTCCTGCCGCGTTCATTGGTTTGGTGACGGTGCTTGTTGTTCCGCTTCCACCCATGGCCATGGACGCGCTGATCGCCATCAATTTCGCGCTCAGTGGATTGGTGCTGGCCACTGCCGCAAATATGCGAAAACCTCTGGATTTCAGCGTTTTTCCTGCGTTGGTCTTGGGCACCACGCTGCTGCGTCTTGGAATCAATATCGCCAGTACGCGTTTAATTTTGGCAATGGATGCCACCACTCCGCAGGCGGGTGGCGCCGTGGCCGGATCGGTCATAGAAGCCTTTGGTGAAATTGCCGCTGGAAGCAATCCCATAGTTGGACTCAGCGTGTTCGCCATGTTGGTGGTTGTGCAGTTTGTGGTGGTCACGCGCGGCTCGGTGCGTATGGGTGAAGTTTCCGCGCGCTTTGCGCTTGATGCATTGCCTGGAAGACAAATGGCCATTGACGCGGATCTTGCCAGTGGCGCCATCAGCGCGGCGCAAGCCAGTGAGCGGCGCGAGTTGGTGCTGCGCGAGGCGGATTTTCACGGAGCCATGGATGGCGCGGGCCGCTTTGTGCGCGGGGATGCGGTAGCGGGCATTGTGATCGTGTTGGTGAATATCGTGGGTGGATTTTTGGTGGGCATGATTCAGAAAAATTGGACCATGGCAGAGTCGCTGCGCGTCTTCACGCTGCTGGCGGTGGGCGATGGTTTAGTCACGCAAATCCCCGCGTTTTTGGTGGCAACCGCCTCTGGATTGGTGGCCGCGAAAGCCGCCAGCGGCGAAACATTGGGCGTGGAAATTCCCCGTCAACTGGGCGCGCGGCCGGTCACATTGTGGATTGTCTCGGGGTTGCTTGCGGCGCTTTCCATGACGCCGCTTCCCACGGTTCCTCTCTTGGGCGCGTCGCTTCTACTGGCGGCCGCCGCGTGGTGGATTGGTCGCGTGCAATCTGCCGCCACCCAACTCGCCGCGCAAACGCAACGCTCGGCGCTGAGCGCGTCGGAGTCGCTGGAAGACGCGCTTGTGATTGAACCCATCAGCATTGATTTGGGGCTTGACTTGTTGATGTTGGCGCATGAGCAACGCAAGGAAACCGGCTTGCTTGCATTGATTGCGGGTGTTCGTCGGCGTCTTGCAATGGAAATGGGCGTGGTGGTTCCATCGGTTCGCATTCGTGATGATCCAAATTTGTCAGCCGATTCATATGTCATCCGCATTCGCGGTGCGGCGGTGGGTGGCGGGGTGCTTCGACCGCAGCAGATGTTGGTCATGGACTCCAAAGGTGGCGTGCCCGATGTGCCGGGCGAGTTGGCAACCGAGCCGGCGTTTGGGTTGCCGGCGATTTGGGTGGATAGCGCGGCCGCGAACAATCTAGAGGGTCAGGGCTTTGCCATCGCCGATGCTGGTGGCGTTCTAGCCACGCATGTATTGGAGGTTTTGCGCAAGAAAGCCTGGGAATTGATCACCCTCGAGGAGACCGCCAAAATCCTTGAGCGGCTTCGAACGCGCTCGCCCAACTTGGCGGCCATGTTGACGCCTCCCACATGGGGACTGGATCGCATTCGTGGAATTCTTCAGGAGCTGCTGCGTGAAGGTGTGGCCATTCGCGACATTGAAAAGATCGCCGAACTCATGGTTTCCATGCCCAGTACGGCCTTGCCCGAGCAGACGGTCGCTGTCGTTCGCAGCGTGGTCTCAAGCGATGTCTGCGATCGATTAACCACGCGTAACTCCAGTGGTAAAAGCATTTTACAAGCGGTGTGGATGGACGAGGCCATGATGATTTCATGTGGTGCATTGGCCGCCGCCCAGCGCAGTGTGGTGCCGGAAGCGGCGGCGGCTGAAAAGTTGCTGCGCTGCGTGGCGCCGGGCCTTCGTGATCTTTTACGCCGTGGCCTGCCCGCGATTGTTGTCACGCCAAGGCAACTTCGAGGGTCAGTGAGCCGCGCGTTGCGTGGTCGCTTGGGCGATGTGTCAGTGATCGCACGCGAGGAAATTCCAGAAGGTGTTGAGTTGATTTTGGTGGAACCAGCGCAAACTGAGGTGGTTCAATGAGTGTCTTGAAGGTACGGCTGTATTCAGGCGTAAATAAAACCATTCTGCTGGCACAAGCGCAAGCGGAGCATCCTGATGGCTTTGAAATTCTCTCCATGACCACAACGGGGTTCGCATGGTGGCGCAAATTCGTTTTGCAAGTGCGGCCTTTAGTTCCAAGCGGGCACCAAGAATTGCGTAAAACTAGGCTTGTTTGTGCTATTTATGCCGAACGCGAGCGGCGCCAGCAACAGGCGGCGCAGCAGGATGTCATGCGTCACGCGCATGATGCTCATTCGCAACGCAGCGTCTAATTCTTGCAACGCAGCGTCTAATTCTTGCGGCGCCCATCTGGCGACGCACATGGTGTTCCAATGCACCACATTTGCGCGTTTGCCAATATGTGCAACTTGAAATAATAATTTTGATGAAGTATTCAACTTTGACTTGCGTACTTCAACACTTAAGTTAAGATATGAACATCAAGGTGATGCCAAGGAATCGGCACATCAAGATTTGCGGGCGTATTTTCCGCAAGATATTGAACCATGTCGCCCCGCGGGGGTGGCTGGTTGATGGGCTTTAGGTCAAGGAGCGACCGCATGTCCAAGATAAATTCGCAGGCCACGCGTACAAACGCAGCCCGCGGTGAAAAGCCGGTGATTGGCGTGGCGAAGAAGTCGTCAACCAATTCGCCGTCGCGTATCACAAACTCAAAGCGTTCTCGTTCTTCCCGCATTTCCAACATTGCAGCGACGGATCCCAGTGGAACCACCGCCACTGAAAAACCGCGAAGTAAAAAAGCGGTTCGAGCTAGCGCACCTTCCATTGCCGAACTGGTCATGGACACGCCTGAGGGCGTGTATGTGGCGTGGAAAATGTTCAGCGAGTTGGCGCGTGATTCGCCCGCGCGCGAGCAACTTCGCAACCGTCTTATGGAGCGCTACCGCGAAGTAGTGCGCTATACCGCTGAGCGCATGCACAAGCGGTTGCCCGCCGAAGTGGATGTGGACGACCTCACCAGCGCGGGTTTGTTCGGCCTCATGGACGCGATCAATTCCTTCGACCTCAGCCGCAATGTGAAGTTTGAAACCTATTGCGCGCAGCGCATTCGTGGCGCCATCTTTGACGAGCTGCGAGCCATGGATTGGGTTCCGCGCCTTGTTCGCAGCCGTACCGCCACCATGGACCGCGCCAAGAAAGCCATTGAAATGGAGCATGGGCAAAAGGCGACCGAGGACGAGGTGGCTGAGCGTCTGCAAATGAACCCCGATGACTTTGAGAAACTCAACCGCGACTCCAAGCCCGTGGGCATTGTCAGCTTGAACCGCAAATGGAATGACAAGGATTCGGGAAACGAGTCGCGCGAAATGGATGTGGCCAAAGATCGTGGTCAAGAAATGCCGACCGATCGCATTCATCGCATCGATGTGCAAGAGTTGTTGACCAAGGGCCTGAGCCGCTCGGAACGGTTGATTTTAATTCTGTACTACTACGAAGAAATGACCATGAAAGAAATCGGTCTCACGCTTGATCTCTCGGAAAGTCGTGTGAGCCAAATGCACTCTTCCATCTTGGCGCGGCTGAAAGCCCAGATGAAACATCGCGTGAAGGATCTCTGAACCAATCCATCTGAGATCCTCACTTTTCTAGGCCGTCTCCTCTCGTCCGATCAGAGGGGACGGCCTTTCTCTTTCAGGACTTGTTCAGGTCCATTGCGCAAGCCGCATTCCAAGCATGAATTGCCTCAAAAAAGCAATTATTGACGAACCGCGATTGGATCAGCGTCGATTAAAAATTCCGCCATGGTCTTGGATCGAATTTCATCCACGCCAATGCCCGGCGCCAATTCCCTCAGCACAAAGCGGTCGCGCTTGCGATCAAATTCCATCACGCACAAATCGGTGATCAACAAATCAACGCATGAAAGTCCAGTCAGTGGCAGCGTGCATTGTGGCAGCACCTTGCTCTCGCCTTTTTTATTGCAGTGATCCATCACCACCACGCGCCGCTTCACGCCCGCCACCAAATCCATGGCGCCGCCCATACCCTTGACCAACTTTCCAGGAATCATCCAATTGGCAAGATCGCCCGCTTGGCTCACCTCCATTGCTCCCAGAATGGCGAGATCAATGTGGCCTCCACGAATCATGGCGAAACTGTCGGCGCTGGAAAAGAAACTATGCCCTGCCACGCCGGTCACCGTTTGCTTGCCGGCGTTGATTAAATCCGCGTCCACATTCGCCTCGGTTGGAAAGGCACCCATGCCCAACATTCCGTTCTCGCTTTGCAACCAGACGGTCATGTTGGCGGGCACATAGTTCGCCACCAATGTTGGAATGCCAATTCCCAAGTTCACATAAAAACCTTCGCGAAGTTCAAGTGAGGCACGCTTTGCAAGTTGATCACGGTTCAAGGGCATTGGGGGATTGTGCGCTGACTTGCCCGCCACGGCAACTGGCGTAAATTCGATATGCTTCACGCCCCATGTCAAACGCAAAAGACCTATTGAAACGCCTTGGAATTGATCGACACCCACGCTTGCTGCCTTGCGGTGGCGCCGACAGCATTGTCAGCGAATGTCCGGCAACGGGCGAGGCCATAGGAACGGTTCGAATGGACACCTCCGCGGACTTGGAGGCGGCCATTGTGCGATGTGTTGCCGTTCAAAAGGCATGGCGCATGTTGCCCGCTCCTCAGCGCGGCGAAATTGTCCGCCAAATTGGCGAGGAGTTTCGTAAACACAAAAATGATCTTGGCGAATTGGTCACGCTCGAGGCCGGTAAAATTCGCGCCGAGGGTCTTGGCGAAATTCAAGAGTGTATTGATATTGCCGATTTTTCCGTGGGACTTTCGCGACAGTTGTATGGAAACTCCATGCACAGCGAACGACCAAGCCACCGCATGTTTGAGCAATGGCATCCGCTTGGAACCATTGGCTGCATCACGGCGTTCAATTTTCCCGCCGCCGTGTGGGCATGGAACGCCATGCTTGCCGCCACTTGCGGCAACGCCACATTATGGAAGCCAAGTTTAATTACACCCATTGTGGCCATTGCCTGCAACGAAGTCGCGCAACGCGTTATGCAAGCACAAACTATTTTTCGCCCCGACTATGGCGACCCGCGTGATGTCTTTGGCCTTGTCATTGGCCGCGACAGCGAGGTGGGCGAGCGCATGGTGGCGGACCGCAGGTTGCCGCTTATTTCCGCCACCGGAAGTTGCCGTATGGGCCGCAAAGTCGGTCAAGTTGTGGCGGGGCGCCTAGGCCGAGCGTTGCTTGAATTGGGTGGAAACAACGCCATTATTGTCATGCCCGACGCCGACATGAAATTGGTGGAACGCGCGGTTGTATTTGGCGCGGTGGGAACGGCGGGGCAGCGCTGCACCAGCACGCGCAGATTGATCGCGCATGAAAGTATCGCGCAGAAGCTCACGGAAAAGTTGACACACTTGTACGCCAGCATAAAAATTGGCGACCCTATGGATGCGTCAACGCTCATGGGTCCGCTTATTCACGCCGACGCCAAGCGCGCCATGAAGAGCGCCATTGAGCAAGCCGTGGAGCAGGGATGCCAAGTGAAATATGGCGGTCTGCCTGGTATTGCCAAAATGGAGGATCGACCCGGCTATTTCTGCGAGCCCACCATTATCACCGTACCCAAGGGCGTGGTGCCAAGCATTTGTCGCGAGGAAACCTTCGCGCCCATCTTGTATATCTTCAGCGTGAAAAATTTGGAGGAGGCCATGGAAATTCACAACGGTGTGGATCAAGGACTTTCCAGCGCAATCTTCACCGACAGTGTCCGTAGCGCCGAGCGATTCTTATCGCACAAAGGAAGCGACTGCGGTATTGCCAATGTGAACTTGGGAACCAGCGGCGCTGAAATTGGCGGCGCATTTGGCGGCGAAAAGGACACGGGCGGAGGCCGTGAAAGTGGCTCTGATTCGTGGAAGCAATACATGCGCCGTCAAACATGCACGGTGAATTGGGGCACTGATTTGCCTTTAGCCCAAGGCATTCGCTTTGGAGATTAAGCCCTGCTTGGTTTGTCTTTGGCGGGCACAGGTGGCAATGACTGCGCGCTCGGCAACGCCTCGCTTGTCATGGGCGTGATTGTGGGTTGCGCGTTCGCCTTGGCGAAGCGAATCAGCGACCACTGCAAATCCGATGTTGTTGGTGATCCATGCACGGCGATCTTCATCCATAAACCTTGTTCGTCCACATATGGACCCACAAGTTGACGCCATTTGCCAGTTTCAGAAATGGGAGCAATTGTCCATTCATCATCGCCCAAATTCCAAAGCAATCGCCACTGAATTTCTTCGGGGCGCGTTCCATTGCCAATGACTTGCGCAGCCCATCCGCGGCCATCCCATGTGATGGCGGGAAATGTCACGCGGTGCTTTCCAAAAAGTGTTCCACCAACAAACCACGCCAAGATTGCAGCCAGCAGCACAAAGATGGCGGCGCGCACTAGTAAATTTCGAAAAGCGAGTGTGGCTTGTCCCATATACATTTCTTTCGGAGCGACATCTTAGTCGTATTGATCAAACAAGTTGCAGCTCATGATCGGGCGATCCAACCCGCGTACACCGCCCAAGCAAAACTTCCAGCCACCACAATTCGCCACCAACCAAAGACCGCCAAAGTATGGCTTCCCAGCCATTTCACGAGCCATTTCACGCTAATAGCCGCGCTCACGGTGGCCGTGACCAGACCCACAAGAATTGGAAGCGGTCCGCCCAGCGCCGCTATGAATTGTTGTATTGATTCAGAGCCGCCCTTGATCACGCTCAGGCTTTCATACAGCGACGCCGCTCCCAATGTTGGAAGCCCCAACAAGAACGCAAATTCCGCAGCCGCCACGGGAGGCAGTCCAACCAACATTCCGCCAAGCAGCGTGACCAGCGAGCGGCTGGTTCCAGGCATCAGCGCCAACACTTGCATCATGCCAATGATCAACGCGCCCTTGATTGTCAAGCGCGCCAACGCATCGCCGGGCTCATAGTCCTGCTGAATTTTTTTCTGGTTCCAACTTTTGAGCAACACCATTGCCAAGCCGCCAACTAATAACGCCACAACAACTGGTCCAGGAAAAAAGAAATGCGCCTTAATGGTCTTGCGAAATATCAAGCCAATCACCGCCGCAGGTATGAACGCAATGACCAGTTTCAACAGCAGGGCAAAGCCAACCTTGGATTCTTCAGTGGCCAACCGTGGACGCGCCACGCCCACGCACCCTTGCCCCATGGTGCGCAATCGTTTCCAGTACAAGCCTGCCACCGCCAAAATTGCGCCGCCTTGAATGATGATTTCAAATTGATCCAGCGACTCCTTTATGGACGCCATATCGGCGCCGTGTTCGTCCTTGCCAAGGCCGAGCATGGACCCCGCCAGAATGAGATGCCCAGTGCTGCTCACGGGCAAGTACTCCGTCACGCCCTCCACAATTCCAAGGATAATTGCGTCAAAAATAGTCATTTTTATTCTTCCTTGAGCCAAGGCATTAGGTCGCGCACCGCGCGCCCCGCGGCTTCAATTGGATGTTGCTGCGCAATTTCTTGCATTTTTTTCAGACGCGTGAATCCATCATTGGCATCGCGTTGAAAGCGCGCCGCAAAGGTTCCATCTTGCACGCCCGCAAGAATGCGTTTGAAGTCCGCTCGTAATTGTTCGCTCACGAACATTTGTTCTGCGTCAAACGCACCAAACTCCGCGGTGGTACTGATGGCATCGCGCATGCCAGATGGCCCACGCGCGTACACCAAGTCCGCGACTTGTTTAAGCTCATGGCAGCATTCAATGTACGCAAGCATGGGTGGATATCCCGCGTCCACTAAAGTTTCATAAGCAACTTTCACCAGCGCCAACATTCCGCCGCATAACACGGATTGCTCGCCAAACAAATCCGCCTCGGCCTCGGCGGCGAAAGTAGTTTCAACAATGGCCGCGCGCACCGATCCAATTCCGTTGGCCCACGCAAGTCCAAGCGCGCGCGTGTTGGCGGCATTCACGCCGTCGGCATGTACCGCAAACAAACTGGGAATTCCTTGACCCATGACAAAGCGATTGCGCAATGTCTTGCCCGGTCCCTTGGGCGCAACCATGACCACGCCAATATGGGGCGCCGGCTTGAGAATTCCAAAGCGAATTGAAAACCCGTGCAAAAATCCCACAACCGCATGCGGCGCTAGGTGGGGGGCAATCGCCACACTCCACATTTGCCCATGAATTTCATCGGGTAGGGCAACAATGACCAAATCCGCGTTTTCTACGGCTTTTGCGCTTGTAAGCACCTCAAATCCAGCCGACTTTGCCATGGCCAGGCCGCGGGTTCCAGCCTCGGCTCCAATCCGCACCTGAACACCGTTGTCGCGCAAATTCTGCGCGTGCGCCTGCCCCTGATTTCCATAACCCAATATGCAGACGCACTTTCCAATGAGTGGATCAAGTGGCGCTTGGACCTCACTTTGAATAATGGCGATCTGTATTTTTGTGTTATTTGTCCTAGTCACCGCGTCAGAATACAAAATAATCAAAAAACTTGTGGCATTTTGGGGTTCAGATTAGGTGTTCTTAAATTTAATTGCACACTAAATACAGAATGTAATTATGTCCGCAATGTTTAGACAAATTCAAGTTTCAAAGATCTCTCGACCGATAACAGTCGTATGTTGATTAGTAACTGTATGCCGACCTCCTCCATGAAAACTCTTGAACCCAATCGCTCCAACGAACGCCGTACCAATGAGCGATTTGCGCTGCAAGCCAATCTTTCACATGTGGTGGTTCATGGCAATGGCTCGTCATTGGAAGGGCATGTCTACGACATCAGCGGCACTGGTATTCGTTTGGAGTTAGATAAGGCGCTTGCCATTGGTCAAATAGTTGAAGTTGATTTCTTCTTCGCGGGCATACTCAAGGGCATTCATTTCACCGGAGTTGTCACGCGTGTCTTTGATGAAATTGATGATCCAGGTCCGCGGCGCATGGGTATTGAAATTCTTCGGTTTATAAGCGATGCAGATGAGCTACGCATGAATAGTTTGCTTGACAGCGCCTCGCTTGGTATGTTGAGATAAATTTCTTACTGGCGCAGAATTCAGTTGCTCTGCGGTCAATGTGCTGGGTCGGATCAATGATTGATTGAAGTTTGAACAAGTGGCTCGCGTGAGCAACTTGTACGCGTGATCTCCAGTGGACTTCCATAATTTCAAATGGGAGTCTTCTGGAGAACCCGCGTCACACAGTCGTATTTGCGCCGCACTCGCGGCTAGAGGTTCATGTGAAAGAAATTCCGTTTGCAGAAGTTCAACAGCGTATTGGCTATCACTTTCAAGACATCACACTGCTTGAAACGGCGTTCACGCACGCATCGCTTTCGGATCATCGCTCCCAAAGCAATGAGCGTCAGGAATTTCTAGGTGACGCGGTGCTTGGTCTGGTGGTGTGCGAACATTTGTTCCGCTCTTTGGGGCAAAGTTTGGAGGGCGATCTCACCAAAGTAAAAAGTCACGCCGTGAGTCGGCAAGTGTGCGCGGAAATCGCCCTTGAATTGAAATTGCACGAGGCTTTGCGCCTGGGTAAGGGCATGGGACCAGCCGCCACCTTGCCAGGCTCTGTCTGCGCGGCGGTTCTGGAGTCCGTCATTGGTGCCATTTATTTGGACGGTGGTTTGGAGCCGGCGCAGGCCTTCATTCTTCGCCATCTGGGCCCGCGCATTAACGAGTCATTGCACGGCGGGCATCAACATAATTTCAAAAGCGTGCTGCAGCAAACGCTGGTTTCCCTGCGCATGTCGCCACCTATTTACATGATTCTTGATGAGAAGGGGCCCGATCACGCCAAGTGCTTTGAAATTGCGGTGCACAGCGGCGATCGGCGCTTCGCATCGTGTTGGGGCGCAAGTAAAAAAGCCGCCGAGCAAGCCGCGGCGCAATCGGCGCTACGGGAATTGGGCGTGATTGCCCTGGATGAGCGCGGCATTGAAGTGGCTCGACCATTGAACCGCGGGAAATCTGGTCCCAACGACGCCAAATAGCGCGCCCGCCGTTGTATTCCGACAGGCGTGCCAATTCAATCAGTGTTCAACCACAACAAGGTTGCCACAGACGCCTTGAGGTTTCACCGCGCATGCGCATCGGTAAACGCGGTGATCACTTGCTGGCAGCACGCGGCTTCGCTTTGCGTGGTGTCCACACGCACATTGGCAAGCTTGCGATACAGCGGCATACGGCTCTCATACAGAGCGCGCACTTCCGCGGTGGCATTCGCTTGTGCGTCGCCACTTGCGGCGGCCGTGTTGAGCAACGGTCGATCGCCGCGGTTACTTTTCAATCGCAACGCCAGCTCGCGTTCGCCTGGATCAAGCAACACGACATATATTTCGCCACGCACCTTGGCGGCTTGCAACACATCCGCAACGCCTGGAGCCATGGGAGTTCCGCCACCAAGCGCAATGACGCGCCGCCCTTTTTCGCCAAGCAAGCGATCAAGTTCGACGCGTTCCGCCTGGCGCCACGCATTTTCACCCAATTTGTCAAAGATATGGGTGACACTTGTTGCGCCAAGTGTGTGCAAGACCGCCTGGTCAAGATCCACAAAGTCGAGTTGTAATGTTGCTGCAATCATGGAGCCAAGCGTGGACTTTCCGCAAAGTCGCAGGCCAATCAAAACCAATTTGGTTTCAATCTTGTTAATGGGGACACGCTGATTAGCGGGTCTTGACTGTTCGACCGATGCGTCGTTGACGATTGACAATGGCGCGTCCCTTGCGGGTCTTCATTCGGGCGCGGAAGCCAACTTTGCGAAGTTTCTTAATGCGGCTGAGTTTGTGCGGATAATGCATGTTGGTTCCTTCAAGTAGGGTCGGGCATGTTAGCGTCAATCCGCTACGGGCACAACCCCACATTCAACAGCACAAGTGATATATCGCCAGCGTCCACCATGGTGGACTCGTCAAGATCGGTGGTGCAACCAATACAAACACCGTAATCAATCAGAATTATGGCTATATCGCCCGTATCAACTTGACCTGAACCATCCAAGTCACCAAAGCATGGCGTATCCGCCACACGAATGGCCAATGTGTGTCCGTAGCCAGCGCTTATGGTTTGCGCGCTACCCAGAATGGTTGGCGGTAACGACTGCCCAAACTCCAGATTGGAAGTGCCGCCATTCACTTGTACAGTTTTTCCAGCACCCCACGCAACGGCGGTTCCATTCTCTTGCAGCGCAACCGAGTGAAAGCCGCCCGCGGCAATATGGGAGCACACTCCCAAGTTGGGGGGAACCGAGGTTTGACCACTTGCGTTGTAGCCCCAAGCGGAGACATTTCCATTGGATTGAATGACCAAACTGTGATAGCCACCCGCGGCAATTTGCGTGCATGATCCCAAAGTGGTTGGCACAGTCGCTTGGCCATTTGCATTGTTGCCCCAAGCAATGACAGCGCCCGTACTCTTGATAACCATCGAGTGATACAACCCCGCGGCAATGTCGGTGCAACTTCCCAAAGAGGTTGGCACAGTCGCTTGGCCATTTGCATTGTTACCCCAGACCACAACATTGGCGTTGCTTTGAAGCGCCATGGTGTGGGAGCCGCCAGCTGAAATTTGACGGCATATTCCCAAATTCAACGGCACAATGGATTGCCCAAACTCCAAACCGCTTGAGCCGCCATTGGCTTGCTTGGTTGTGCCAGCACCCCACGCCACAACACTTCCGTTCACTTTTATGGCTGCGGTGTGAGCGTATCCAGCGCGAACTTGAATACAGGCCCCAAGTGTTGGGGGAACACTAGATTGACCGTAAAAATTGTAGCCCCATGTCAGCACTTCGTCGGTCTTGGTCAGTGCCGCGCTGTGGTAGCCGCCCGCGGAAATATTGGCGCACAATCCAAGATTTATTGGCAGAGTGATTTGCCCGTAATCGTTGTTGCCCCAGGCGATCAGAGTTGCGTTGGTTTTTAATGTGACCGTGTTGTAATACCCAGCCGTGATTTGCGTGCACGCGCCAATGTTCAAAGGCACTATCGATTGGCCGAACTCCAACTGATTTGCGCCGCCATTGGTTTGCGATGTTTTACCCGCCCCCCAAGCCGCAATCGATCCACTATTTTGAATGGCAGCCGTGTGGTAGCCGCCCGCAGTGATGTTCCTACACGCCCCCAATTGGGTAGGAACATCTATTTGACCATTGCCGTTGTAACCCCAACACACCACCACGCCGTTGCTCTTGAGAGCCACACTATGGTACGCGCCCAGCGCAATCTGCGTGCATGTTCCCAAATTCACGGGTACGACGCATTGACCACTGCCGTTGTTGCCCCAGGCAATCACCACGCCCGTGCTCTTTATGGCCGCACTGTGGTAAAGACCCGCGGCAATCTGGGTGCATGCCCCCAAGGTCACGGGCACCGAGCATTGACCGTACGCATTGTTACCCCACGCCACAACTGTGGCATTGGATTTAAGAGCCATCGAATGCGCGCCGCCCGCCGCGACTTGCGTGCATGTTCCCAATGTTGCAGGCACAATTGATTGACCAAACTCCAAACCATTGTCACCGCCATTGGTTTGATTGGTTGTACCTGCTCCCCATGTGACAACCAGCCCGCCAGTTTGCAGGGCCATAGTGTGTGCGTAGCCCGCAGAAATTTGCGTGCATACTCCCAATGTCGCGGGAATAATGGATTGTCCGAGTTGGGGCCAAGTGCCAGTATTTATTTGACCCGCTCCCCATGCCACAACGGCTCCAGTGCTTTGAAGCGCGGCAGTGTGTTGACCACCCGAAGATATTTTTGCGCATGCGCCAAGCGGTGTGGCTTGACCGTAGTTGCTGTATCCCCAACCCACGCAATTGTCCGTGGTATCGGCAGTGGCCCAGGTTGAAGTAGACACCCACGCAACGGTGCAAGCACTCGCTTGAACCAAGGCGCGCAATGAAATCCAGCGGCGCGCAATAACAAAATACTTCCACAAATACAGCATGGAGTTCATTATGACAGATCTTGCAGGGTAAGACAAATTGCAAGCTTTGCGGCTTATCCACCAACCAACAATTTTGACTTTTGGTATTGGTTCATCACGGCCAAGTCACTTCACCAAAGTTCAGCAGCAGATAAGCCACATCTCCGGTGTCAATCTGACCGTTGCCGTCAAAGTCGCCAAACGGTGGATTGAAATCTCCGTAATACAGAAGCAGAATGCTGGTGTCCCCAGTGTCCACAAGACCGCTTAAATCAAAGTCGCCCTTGGCTATTTCGCAGGCGTCGGGTCGACCGTCAATGTCGTCATCAACGGCGCCGCCTGCAACATCGCAGGTGTCAATGTTGCCGTTGGCGTCGCAGTCAAGCGAAGGGTCGGCCAGCGTGTCGCACGAGTCTGGAATGCCGTTGATGTTGCAGTCAACGGTGCCTTGCGCAATGTCGCAGTAATCTAGGCGGTCGTTCTGATTGCAATCCAGCACCGCGTTGTCAACAATTTCATATTGGTCAATGAACAGGTTGTTGTCACAGTCAAGCGCTGGATTCAGCAGAATGTCATACACATCCAGCACCCCGTTGCTGTTGCGGTCAAGCAGTGGGTTGTCCAAGATGTCGCAGGTGTCTGGGCGTTGATTGGCGTTGAAGTCATTGGGTGCGCTCAGAGCGATGGTGTGGTAGCCACCGCCCGCGATAGCAGTAACGCCGCTAGAAGCAGAAGCAGGAATGGTGCATTGACCGTAGTCGTTGTCACCCCAAGCCAGAACTGCGCCGCCTTTGAGAGCGATGGTGTGGTAGGGACCGCCCGCGATAGCAGTAACGCCGCTAGAAGCAGAAGCAGGAATGGTGCATTGACCTTGGTTGTTGTAACCCCAAGCCAGAACGGCGCCGCCTTTGAGAGCGATGGTGTGGTAGCGACCGCCCGCGATAGCAGTAACGCCACTAGAAGCAGAAGCAGGAATGGTGCTTTGACCGGAGCTGTTGTAACCCCAAGCCAATAATGCCCCATTCGAATTTGCCGTATCGCAAAAATCAAGCGTGCCGTTGCTGTCGCAATCTAACCCAGGCGTATCCACAATTTCATAAGTGTCAATGAATTTGTTGCCGTCGCAGTCAAGCGCGCTGTTCACTAAAATGTCGTAGGTGTCTAGCTCGCCATTGTTGTTGCGATCAAGCAAGGGGTTGTCCAGAATTTCACACGCATCAAGCTGGCGATTCAGGTCGCGGTCAAGTGCGGGGTTGGCGTAGATTTCCGCTAAATCCCACACAGTGTCACTATTGCAGTCGGCGCCTGGGGTAAGCCCCTGAAATTGCAACTGCACGCTGGTGCTGCCGTCGGCGCACTCGCCCGCGGTGATAAAGGGGCTGGCAAGCAGTGTTACTTTCAGTTGACCCGCCGCTGCGTACTGCGCAAATGTGGCCTTGGGAATAGTCAGCGCCACGGTACTTATGCCGCCATTGGTGGCGTTTGTGCAGTTGATGCCGGTGCTGGTGATATTGTCAAAGATGCGCGTGTAGGTAATGTCATTTAGTTTCAGCGTAAAAAATTCGTTGGCGCTATCAAGGTCACCCTTGGCTTGAATGGTGAGCGTGGCATCGGTATATGTTGGGTACAAGTTGGTGAAGGTGTGGCTGTAGGCGGTGTTGGCGGTGGGCAGGCCCAAGTTTGCGGTGGTTGTATTAAATACATCAATACCTTGGCAGGTGTCGGGCAGTTTGTCCGCATTTTGGTCAAGCGCGCCGTTGGCAACATCGCTGCCGTCTGCAATGCCGTTGTTGTTGCAGTCGCTGGCAAAAGCGATGGTGTGGTAGAGACCGCCCGCGATAGCAGTAATGCCGCTAGAAGCAGAAGCAGGAATGGTGCATTGACCGTTGTCGTTGTTACCCCAAGCCAGAACGGCGCCGCCTTTGAGAGCGATGGTGTGGAAGAGACCGCCCGCGATAGCAGTAACGCCGCTAGAAGCAGAAGCAGGAATGGTGCATTGACCGTAAGGGTTGTAACCCCAAGCCAGAACGGCGCCGCCTTTGAGAGCGATGGTGTGGTAGCCACCGCCCGCGATAGCAGTAACGCCACTTGTGGCGGCGCTTGGAACATCGCATTGACCGTAGTCGTTGTTACCCCAAGCCAGAACGGCGCCGCCTTTGAGAGCGATGGTGTGGTAGCGACCGCC
>SYAC01000058.1 GCA_005787685.1 Planctomycetia bacterium | reverse complement strand
GCCTTTGGCACTGGATCTTGCCAGATGAGTTCTTCTTTTGGCACCAACTTGCCGACGTAACGAATCTTTGGGCCCATGTCGCGGTGCGTGAGTTTGAACCACGCGCGTGCAAAGGCATCGGCCAATTGGACGGGATTTTTATGAAAGCGGCGTGAGATGGGCTCATAGATCGGATCCATTCGTAGCGCCATATCGGTGGTCAACATCACGGGGGCATGGCGCTTGGTTGCATCATGCGCATCAGGCACGGCGATTTTGGAGGAGTCATCATATGGAATCCACTGATGAGCGCCGGCTGGACTTTTGCTGAGCTTCCACTCCCAACCAAACAACGTGTCAAAGTAACTGTTGTCCCATTGTGTTGGCGTGGGCGTCCATGCGCCCTCAAGTCCGCTGGAAATTGTGCTGCTGCCGCTGCCAGTGCCAAAACTATTTTTCCAACCCAGACCCATGTCCTGCATTGGAGCGGCTTCTGGCTCTGGGCCAACAAACTTGTTTGGATCGGACGCGCCATGGGTCTTTCCAAATGTGTGGCCGCCCGCAATCAGAGCCACCGTTTCTTCATCGTTCATTGCCATGCGAGCGAAGGTTTCGCGAATATCGCGCGCAGAAGCCATTGGATCGGGCGTGCCATTGGGGCCTTCAGGATTGACATAAATCAAGCCCATTTGCACGGCGGCCAATGGATTGGCAAGTTGGCGATCACCGCTGTAGCGCTCGGCGGCAAGCCATTTCTTTTCACCACCCCAATATGTTTGATCGGGCTCCCACATATCCACGCGGCCACCGCCAAATCCAAACGTTTTGAAACCCATGGACTCAAGCGCCACATTGCCCGTGAGAATGATGAGGTCAGCCCATGAAATCTTTTTTCCGTACTTCTGCTTCACAGGCCAGAGCAAGCGCCGCGCTTTGTCCAAGTTAACATTGTCGGGCCAACTATTTAACGGAGCGAAGCGCTGCATGCCGACACCAGCGCCGCCACGGCCATCACTGACGCGATATGTGCCGGCGCTGTGCCACGCCATGCGAATAAAGAAGGGGCCATAATGGCCATAGTCGGCGGGCCACCAAGGCTGCGAGGTTGTCATCAGCGCGCGTAGGTCTTTGCGCACGGCCTCAAGATCAAGGGAGTTGAATTCCTTGGCGTAGTCAAAGTCGCCACCCATGGGATCACTCAAGGGCGAGTTCTGTAGCAGTGGATTTAAATCCAATTGATTGGGCCACCACGTTTGCAGCGTTTGCGCCTTGGACATGGGTTGATTTGTGGCGGCGGCAAATGGACACTTACTTTGACTGGTCATATGAGTTGCTCCTAGCAGAGATCGAAATGAATTTCAAAGGGTAGCACGGTGGCAATCATGCGCCCACATTGCACTGACCAAACCAGCGGTAACGATTGCGCGCAAAAACGCGGTACGCGCTGTCACGGATCGGCCGCGGCACAAGTCGAAATACCGTAAGCAATGACCACGGAAAGCCTAAGCCGCCCGCAATGGCAAGCACCGCATCGGAGCGCAGCAGGGCTTTACCTTGGTATATAAGAATAAGTGAATCGAGTGGTGGCAAAATGGGTTGCGCCAGCGCAGTAGACAAAGCAATTGGCGCGGCATGTGTGACAGACCCGCATGCGCGCACGGCTTGGTGGCTTTGCAATGGATTGAACGAAGTGGCTTGGAGTGCACGGGCAGCCTGCTCGCTTTGTAGCGGCAGAAATTGAAACTGAGCCACAGGATCGCGGCGCATGACAAACCGCATAAACGCGTTGCACGCGTTGCACTGACCATCATATAAAATAATGCGCGATGGATTCATGGGTGAGTCGCTGCATACACAATATTGAATTGTATGTAATGTATAAGCGCATGCGCCTAAAAATGTCACAGAGATTGCCTGACAAAAGCTGCGGCGAATACATTGTCTTCCTCAATGAGTAGAATTGCCGCGCGCTATTGATACGCTAAGACTTATGTTGCAGACCACGCCCAAGGGCAAACCCAACATCCGATCCATTGAGCCGCGTGATCTAGCCAATGTCCAATTGGAACTGAAGACGCACTGGACCTCCAACGAGATTTGGTCGCTCGGTCGGCGTCATCAAGCTGACGCGCTGCCAGGATTTGTGGCCGAAGTGGATGGCGAGTTTGCGGGGCTAATCACGCTGAACATGGACGCTGGCGGTTGGCAATGCGAAGTGATCACGCTAAGCAGCCGCGCGCTTGCGCCGAGCACTGGCGCTGCATTGCTTGCCGCAGCCGAGGCGCGCGCGCTGGCGCACGGTTGTGGGCGTATTTATTTAACAACCACCAATGATAATTCGCGCGCGATTCGTTTTTACCAGCGCCAAGGCTGGCGCTTTTTTGCGCTCCACAAGGGCGTGATTGACCGAGCCCGCGCTCTCTATCCACACATTCCCCTGCGTGGCCTGGATGGGATTCAAGTGCGCGACGAGATTGAGTTTGAAAAATTAATCGGTGCCGCCGCCTGGAAGTGATCGCCGAAGTCACATAGACACGATCGCACCTGCTATAAATCAAGTTCCATGCCCAAGATCAACAAGCCAATGAAAAAAACATTGTCCAACTCTGCCTTACCCATTCTTGACTTTGTTTCCCGCAACTACATGAACTTTAATTCGCGTGCCACTCGCGACGCGTTGTACGCCTACTGGGACCATATTGGCGGCGGTGGCAAAATGTATTGGGCCATTGCAGGCGCCATGAGTTCGGCGCAACTTGGCATTACGCTTGCACCAGCCATTCGAGCCGGTCTTGTACATGGCCTTTCCGTCACGGGCGCAAACTTGGAGGAGTCACTGTTTCGCTTGGTAGCGCATCATGGCTACAAGGATTTTCCTGAGTACCGCTATCTCACAAAGCAAGACGACACCAAAATTCTGAAGCAGCGCATGCGCCGCGTAACCGATACCAGTATTCCAGAAGACCAAGCATTTCGTGCGGTGGAAAAGATTTTGGTTCCCATGTGGAAGAAAGCCACTCAGAATGGCGAGCGCCGTTTCTGGCACGAATACTTTTATGAATTGGTGCAGGCTATTCCACGAAGCAAATACCAAGGCGACCCAAATAATTGCTGGTTGCTTGCCGCGGCCAGAGCCAAGTTGCCAATGGTGGTTCCAGGTCACGAGGATTCAACCTTTGGAAATATCTTCGCCTCGCATGTGAAGTTCAACGAATGCGCCGCAAGCATTGTGAAGAGCGGCGTTGAGTACATGGGGCAGCTTTACGCCGATTACAAGGTGTTGTCCAAAGGAAAGGGAGTTGGATTTTTCCAAATTGGCGGCGGCATTGCGGGCGACTTTCCAATTTGTGTGGTTCCATCTATTAAGTACGACCTGCAACAAGCTGTGAAACCTTGGGCGTACTTCTGCCAAATTTCAGATTCCACCACCTCCTACGGTTCGTATTCTGGCGCCACGCCCAACGAAAAAATTACCTGGGATAAATTGACTCAGAATACTCCGATGTTTGTGATTGAATCCGACGCCACCATTGTTGCGCCGTTGATGCTGTCGGCTCTGCTTGAATGCAAGTCCAACCCCAAGAATGCAAATGCCCTTATAAACGCCTCTCGTGCGGCAACCAAAAAATCACTGGTGCGCACAAGATAGGTATTTTTTAAACACACCGAGAAATCGCTATAATTAAACTATGAACATCGCCCAACTTCGCTGGACTGAAGAAACTGGTTGGGTGGGTGGGAATGACTTGCCGGATGCACAGTTAGTTCTCGCTTTTGGGGACCACGCCTACTTTCACAGTGCAGAATGCTTTGCGGATTTACGCGCACGATTTCCAAAGGCCTACATTACGGGATGTTCATCTTCTGGCAATGTGCAAGGCAGCAAAATTTCCGACAATGACATTGTGGCAAGCGCCGTGCGCTTTGATAAAAGTCGTGTGCGAATAGTTTCATTTGATGTTGCCCCGAATGCGGATATTGCGCAACTCTCCCGCGCCATGGTGGCCCAACTCCAAGAAACGGATTTGCGACATGTGTTGGTTTTTTCAGATGGAATGTGCGTGAATGGCAGCGAACTTGCCTTTGGATTGCAAAGTTGCGGCGTGACCGTGACGGGTGGTCTTGCTGGCGACGCCGAGCGCTTTGGCAAAACATGGGTCATGGCCAATCAGCCAGCCCGCTCTCGTTGCGTAGTGCTCATTGGCTTGTATGGCAACATCTCCGTAAACAATCAATACTGCTCGGGTTGGACGGAATTTGGTGGCGAAAGAATTGTGACGAAATCCGTGGGTAATGTTGTTTCTGAAATCGATGGGCAGCCCGCGCTTGCGTTGTATAAAAAATATCTTGGTGAACTAGCAAGCTCCTTGCCTGGCAGTGGCATGCGTTTCCCACTGAACATCACCACCCAGCAAGGCGACCATTCGCTTATTCGCACATTGCTGGCCGTGAATGAGGCGGATCAAAGCCTGACCTTTGCAGGCGATGTTCCTCAAGGTAGCCATTGCAAGTTAATGCGCACCAACTTGGACTACTTAATTGAAAATGCGAACATGTGCGCGCAGAATGCGCGACCTACCAATTCCACCGATGGACTGTGCGTGGTCGTGAGTTGCGTTGGTAGGCGCATTGTACTTGGCCAATTAACCGAAGAGGAGTTGGAGGTGGTGGAACGACACACCGGCGCGAAAATAAAACTGACAGGCTTCTACTCCTATGGCGAGTTGGCTCCGGTACGCAATGTCTTGCATTGCCACCTTCATAACCAAACCCTTTCATTGACCATCATTCAAGAATAATCCGATCCATGCATCACCGAATTCTTAGTCGGCAGTTGCAACGCGAATTTGGAAATTTAGTTCTAAGCGACGAGCGTTGGAATTCTTTTTTGCATGTGATCAGCAATTATTATTACGAAACCGATCGCGAGCGCGCCCTGCTCGAAAATGCGCTTTCGGTAAACAACGATGAGTTGAACGCCGCCAACATGCAATTACGCGCCAAGGCGGAGCAAGAGAAGGCACTGCTTCACAGTTTCACAAACTCATTTCCTGATTTGTTCTTCGCCAAATCCTTAGATGGTAAGTATACGGGGTGCAATAAGTCTTTTGAGCTGTCCATAGCCTGCACTGAAATGGAAATTATTGGAAAGACCGACGCGCAATTGCTCGACGCGGCAAGGGCCCAATCTACGCGCGAGATTGAGATGACGGTTCTAGAAACTCAAGAACCAATAACTGTGAGGGAATTGGTCGTCGATTCCAAGAAAAACGAACGCGTCCTGGAAATAACGCGCGCGCCTTATTACGGAATGAATGGCGAATTACTGGGATTGATTGGCATTGGCCGCGATATCACCAAGAAAAAGCAGGACGAAGATAAGGTTTATTACCACGCCAACTATGACATGAAAACTGGACTGCCTAATGGACGAATGCTGCAAGACAAACTTGAGCATGAAATGCGCCAAACCGATCGCGCGCGTTGCTCGCTTGGCTTATTGATGATTGACTTAGATCGGTTTAAGGAAATCAATGATACGCATGGCCACGACGCGGGCAACAATACTTTGGTGGAAACTGCGCGTCGCATCAGTGCGTGCACGCGTGAATCAGACATTGTGGCGCGAATGCATGAAGGGGGCGACGAATTCGCAGTGATTGTTTCTCACGTGACGGATCCCAAGCATGTGGAAATTGTCGCACAAAAGATAATCGAAAAATTATCCAAGCCATTTCAACTTGAAAACTCAGTGGGGCACGTGTCAGGCAGCGTTGGCATAGCTATTTATCCACAAGACGCAAACGATGTGAAGGAACTTATCAATAACGCCGACCAGGCCATGTATGTGGCCAAGAAAAAAGGCGGCAATAGGTACAGTCATTTCACACAAAGCTTACAAGACTCAGCGCAGGAACGATCGCGCATGATTTGCGATTTGCGCGCCGCGATCTCTGAAAATCAATTTCATTTACACTATCAACCCATCGTGGACATGTCCTCGGGCCGCATGCAAATGGCGGAGGCGTTGTTGCGATGGGACCACCCCACCCGGGGAACTCTTTTGCCCAGCGAGTTCATTCCCGTAGCTGAGGAAAATGGCTTGATTGTGCAAATAGGCAACTGGGTTTTTCGCGAGGCAACAAAATGGGCTGGAAAGTGGAATGCCCAGCAACCTGGCTTTCAGGTGTGCTTGAACGCTTCGTCCATGCAATTTCGCGGCGAGGGCGCGGCTTCCCAACTGAAGTGGATTGAGTATTTGAAAACCCAAAATATTCCAGGCAAATCCATAGTGATTGAAATTGCTGAAAGCGTGTTGTTGAACGCCGACAACGATGTGTTGCAGATGCTGGCTCATTTGCGCGCCGCGAGTATTCAAGTTGCTATTGACGATTTTGGAACCGGCCCTACTTCGCTCACCAACTTGAACAAGTGTGAAATTGAGTACCTGAAGATTGATAAGTCAGTCATCCAGGCATTATCTCATGAAAAAACCGTGAAGCTGTGCGAAACCATTATTGTCATGGGTCACAAGCTTGGGCTGCAAATAATCGCCGAGGGAGTGGAAAATCCTATGCAATCTGAAATACTTGATAAGGCGAGTTGCAATCTTGCGCAGGGCTACTTTTATCAACGACCCATTGTGGCGGAGCAACTTGACGCCATTCTGCGCTACGGCGGAATGGGTCGCTAGAAACAACGCTTTGAACATTCACCCCCGCTCACAGCCGCGGGCTGGCGCGCAAGCGCAAAAATGCAAGCACATACATTTATATTGCAGCGGTTTCTGCACCAATAAAAGCAGTTGTGCAAGCACGCGCGCACCGGCTGCAATCGCACTGCCACCAAGAATATCGCAGCGCAATTTCCCCAGCCTGATCGGCAAGTCAAACACAAGCCAGGTACAAACTTGCAACAACGCATCCTCCGAATCGCCTTATATGACCGCCCACAAGGATAGATTCTTACTGAAATGATTCGTTTTGTTTCGTCATTGGCTTGGCGGCATGTGAACATGCTTCTTGTGAACAGTGAACCTTCTCAAAGTGGATTGATCACCGATTGGAAAGCTCATTTGAAATCAAAATACGCGCCTCAATTTCAATTCAAAACTTTCAATAGTTCATCGCTCAATTATGGCCCATCAGCATTGCGCAACTCACAAGTGGAGGCGCCGATTTGCCCCGCAAGCCCATCAAGCGCCTCGGAAAGTTTGCGTTCGCGCGCCGCCTTGTTTCCGATTGAATCCGTCCTCCATTAACCACGCATCACCAGCGCGCTTTGTTTCCATCAATCTTGAAATCCGTGCATCCACTCATTTGATCGTCCCGCAATAAGGGCAACATGTAATAGTCGTACTAGCGTTTGCAGACTTTTGTGAACGCCTCAAAGCCATAATGCAATTGAATGACCCGCAACAAGCCCGTGCGTGAAATGTTCGTGGCGATAGTGAGCAAGTTTGGCGCCAAAAATGAGGTGATGCGCGCACTCAAGCATGTTGATTGATTTCATTTGCACATACCCCAGCCGCTGCACAACTTTTTGCGCCATAGGCGTACTAGAGCGAAAAAGGGCGGCACCAAGACCATGCAAAGGTCAGCAGCCCCCACTGCGCTTAAGCGTTTGAAATCGTGTCTGCCATATTGCTGATTTTTAGCATTTGCTCAACTCATATCGTATGAAATACAGGCGAATCACAACATCATTCGCATCGATTCGGTCGCAGACAGATGACCTTCCGCCACGCTCTGTGCCTTTATCATAACTCTATGAATTCCCCACAGCACATCGCTTTTCGCAACGCCACGCTTGCCGATGTGCCAGCGGTGGTCTTCTTGGTGGAGAGCGCATATCGCGGCGAAGTGAGCCGCGCAGGTTGGACCACGGAAGCCGATCTTTTAGATGGTCAGCGTACCGACGATATTGAAGTCAGTGTAATTATTAGCGGCGCGCATTCACGGATACGACTTGCTGAGCAGCGTGCCGTATCTGAACAGCTTCGCCATCCCACGAATGCCGCCACGCCTGCACAAGAGCGCGCGTTGCCCCACGCTCCAGCGCTGGTTGGTTGCGTGCGTATCGAACACGCGGGAGACGCGGGCTACATCGGCATGGTTTCCGTGCTCCCAACGATGCAAAGCGCTGGGATTGGTCGCAAACTTTTAAATGAAGCCGAGCGCGTGATCCGCGACGAATTGCGCTTGCCTTGCGCCCGCATGACCGTGATTGGCCAGCGCGACACGTTAATCGCTTGGTACCAACGGCGCGGCTATTCACTCACAGGGAAACAAGAGAAATTTCCATATGGTCAGCCGCGGGCCGGCATGCCGCGGCGCGACGATTTGTATTTTGAGGTGCTGGAAAAGCGCCTCGCTTAAAGTCATTCAGCATTTCATTTCAAAATATAGGATTGCGTTTGAAGCAATACAATGTCAATTCGCAGCAACAGTCCATTCAATTCAGCCACGCCAAGACCTTCGTATACATTTATAAAGAAATAACTTGAAGCAACTTGCCGTGGGGCAAGAATCTGTGTGTGAATTCACAATTTACTTAGGAGCCTCTGGCGCGGTATTTGGCGGTACGGGAACAATCTTGCCCTTGTCTGCATCCTTGCTCTCGGCGCCCATTCCATCTTTCGCTTGGGGTCTGAACATTTCGTGCCCTTCATGTTCTTCTTCATCAAGCTTGGCAACCAGTTCCTTGGCGCCGGCGCTATCGCCACGAATCACCGCGTTCTCTAGAGCAATCGCGACAGTTAAAGCAGCAAGCAATTGCGAGCGTATGTCGGATTCGTACTTGGTCGTGTCATCGCCGTATTTATCCTTGGCTTGCGGCGCCATCTTCAAAGTGGAAATTGCTCCTTTGGCATTCACAATGCCCGCCTCCACCAGTTGGATATTGGCTAAATCCTGCGCCTTACTTGCGGCATCAAAGTTGGATATTTCCAGCGCTTTGAACCCACGATTGATCAACTTCATGGCTCCCTCAAAATTTTGCCCTGACCCTCCACCACCGCGGCGAGCATTGCCCGTCTTATCCTGCGTCTTGGCAAAGGCGATCAATTCTTGTTGATCAATCAACCCATCCTTATCAGTATCGATGGCACCAAACCTGTCCTTGACCGGTGCAGGAATTTCTTCAACCGATAATTTTCCATCGCCATTCTTGTCGCCACGCATGAGAAGTTGGGCGATTTCATTGGCATTGGCAGGTGTTCCAACTGGACCCCCCGGCTGGCCGGGTCCTGGAACACGTGGCTGCATATTGGGTTGGCCCGCGGGCTGAGTTGTCGGGGGCGGTGTTGAAGGAGCCTGCGCCAAAGAAAGAGAAGACACCAACATAATCGCACACGCTGAAATTGCAAAGTTTTTCATGGATATCAAAGAATACCAATGTCGTTGAGTATTTTTTACAGATGATTCTGCAAGGGCACGAATCAACATCAGAGTGAATTCACGCTGATATTCGCCAGCATTCGCATGGCTGTGCGCCTGAATTTATCTTTCCATGTTTACAGCGCAATCTGTAATCCGTCGTAGGCGGCGAAAATTTCAAGACGCTGCCCTTTGCTAGTGATTTCCTCCAACCGCAGTGCGTCGTGACATAACCGCTCAATAGTGGCGTCATCATTCGCGGGTTCATGATGCACTAAAACCAAACGTTTCGCGCCAGCTTGCTGGCACAATTCAACGCCCATGATATTGCTGGAGTGTCCCCAATCCTCTTTCACGGATATGCTGTCGGCCAGGGAATACATGGCGTCAAATATGACAAGGTCCGCGTCGCGGAAAAATTCCACAAAATTTTTAATATCAAGCAAGTCTTCCGGCTTGTGCTCCGCATCGGTTGAATACACAACGCACTTTCCATTTTTTTGAAATCGATAGCCAAATGAATCGCCGTGATGATGCTGCAACGCGGCTTGCACTTGATATCCAGCGATGTTGTACGAGCGCCCTGGTTCTAAACGCACAAACTCAATTTGCGCTGCCATTTTTGAAAGCTCCACCGGAAAACTTGGCTCAGCTTGCTGGCGTCGAAACGCATTTTCAAGATGCTCGTGGCATGCATAGATGTGAATGCGCTGACCCGAAATATATGCGGGTGTAAAAAATGGAAAACCCATGATGTGGTCCCAGTGCAAGTGCGATATAAAAATATGAAAGTCGCCAGAGCGACCAGCCAACCGCTGTAGCGCATCTTGTCCAGCCAAGCGCGCGCCCGACCCCATGTCGAGTAACACCACATTGTTGTCACTGGCGCTTAACTCCACGCACGAGGAATTTCCGCCGTATGTGCCGCCAATATGAAATGGCAAACTTTCTACAAAATGCTGCGCTCTTTCAACAGTGTCCAACTTCATATTTGCGCCAGCGACCAACGCGCTGGTTAATTTATTGCGCAATTGCGAAAGTGTGAGCGGCGCGGGTAATGATCCGCGCGTGCCCCAAAAGCGCACGCTCATAGAATTAACATTTGATGAGCGTTGGGCCTTGGTAGATTTCAATGTGATTGGCGTCTGAAACACTTGCTCAACGGTGGCAAAGCATTGAATCAGCGTGTCAATACGGCTCAATTGAAATATTTCCAGAACCTGCGGCTGGATTGCCGCCAAGGCCAACGCCACCTTGGCTTCGCGCGCCTGTTTCAATCCCAGCATGAGCGAGCGTAAGCAAGCGCTAGAAATAAAATCAACGCCGCTGAAATCAAGTATCACTATTTCCATGCCCTGCGTCTTGATACGCGTAGACAATTCGGCTGCAAAGGCCTCATTGTTCAGCACATCAATGCGACCAGCAATCGTGACAATAAGCGCGTTCCCTTGTATTTGATGGCTGAATTTCATGCTTGTTCCTTTCATACAAATGTTTTGTTCGGATACAGCCATTCACTTAGGATAAACGCGGTTCCATAATATACCTGTATAAATTGAACGCGAGCGCAGAATGAGTGCCCCCACAAATCGAATTGTATTTGTTGTCACACCGTATCCAGGCAGGTGATCAAGCCGCTGGGCTTGCTGCACGCGGGAAACTCCGCAATCTTTCTCGTTGCTATATAAAATAATTTTATCGCCATAACAAATGTCATTCACTAATAGGGCATGGATTGAAATTGCATACGAAAATTCGAATATATTTCAACTATGGGCGCAAGATCAATCCAAATTCGTAACATGACACGCACGGAATTGGGTGTGCTAGTACAGTGGGCCGATCAAGAAGGCTGGAATACGGGCTTGCATGACGCCGATATCTTTTGGGAAACCGATCCAGACGCATTTATCGCAGCCGAGTTGAACGGAAAAATGATTGGTGGCGGATCGATTGTAAATTACGCGGGAGTTTTCGGATTTATGGGTTTTTTCATTATCCATTCCCAGTTTCGTGGCCGCTCTATTGGCCGCCAATTATGGACGGCGCGCCGCGACCGCTTGATCGCTCGCCTACAAGCGCCGGCGCGTATTGAAATGGATGGCGTGTTCAATATGCAAAGCTTTTACGCCAAAGGCGGCTTTCAATTTTTGCACCGCGATTTGCGATTTCAAGGGACAGCGCCGACCTCCCCACGCGTGCCAGAGAATATTCCCACAACATGTGATGTTGTTGATCTTTCCACAATTGCCTTTGAAGAAATCAATCAATACGACCACGGAATTTTCATGGCGCCACGCTTGAATTTTCTGCGCGCATGGATTTCACAACCCGCTTGTCATGCACTTGGCGCTGTGTGCAATGGAAAACTGGTTGGCTACGCGGTTGCAAGAGCGTGTCGAACAGCGCACAAAATTGCTCCGTTGTTTGCCAACGATCCTGCTACCGCGAGCGTTCTGTTTCAATCGCTTCTAGCGCTCCTGCCAAACCAACAAGTGCAAATTGATGTGCCCGAACCCAACCAAGCTGGCTTGCAAATGGTCAAAGACCAAGGCTTTACCCAAGTTTTTGGATGCGCTCGCATGAGGTTTGGGCCCCCACTGCCGCGTCCTCTTCACAATATTTTTGGCGTGACCACATTTGAACTTGGTTGATGCACATGTTGCCTAAGAAATTTCAAGTCAACATTACAAGTCGCTGTCATTTCATATTCAATAAGCCGTTCGAAGCGCCTTCATCTTGGAGATATTGACTTTGGGTATACACCACAAATGACGCCCGCGATTGGTCATTCTTTGAATCAAACTTGCACACATTGCTCGGGACCAGCGAAACAGTAGCCACCTTATCAAGGGGCCGAAGGGCTCTGAATTCCGCCACCGTGGCGCCGCTTCGATCAATATGAAAGCACCCAGCCATATGCGCCACGCGATAATGCTCGCGCGCCTTGGCCACGGAGCGCGCCATGGTCGCGTCCCACATGAGTTGCGCCGCAAGAAATCGATCAAGGTCATCGTCCGACACCACGGGCGTGACTTGCCCATCTTCTTGGCGCATTTCAACCATAATGGCGCGTAAATCCTCGCGATATTCGCAATGGTTCACCGTCGGCGTGTCAAACAACGGGCGCTCCCCACTGTCCGCGGAAGGCAACGCCTCCACGCCCTCCTTGGAAACTAAGCGCACATACTTGCGGGGCGCGTTGGCCGCAATAACAACGCCACCGTTTGCCTTGGCGGCATCCAACACCGGCTGATACCACTCAACCCAGGAGTTTGCGCCCGCCCAACTTTCACTTTTTGTTTGCTGAGCCAGCGCCAGCGAATCGATTTCACCAGCAAGCCATTGATCCGCCACATGCTGCTCGTCGCGCTCCAACATTTCAATGCTCAGCGCGCCACCACGCCAAGCGGCCATCAACTGGCCAACAAGTTGCGCCTGCAAGGCGTGACCGTGGGCGTCGTCGTGTAATTCGCCAATGAATACCGCATCGCAGTGAACAAGCGCACCAATCATCGCACCCCATGTGGTGGGCGCGCCATCACCAGTGAATACACAGACCTGATCCCAAGTCACAGCCACGCGCTTGGCAGGCTTTGAAATGACCGTGGTGGAAACGCAGGCGCATAAGAACAAAGACAAGCCAACGACTTGGGCAAATGCAAGTGTAATATCAGGAATTGGCCTCATTAAACTGTATGGCGGGTTATTAGTCATTCAGAAATTGGCACTCGAAAGACTCAAGAAATAAAAAGTTGTTTCTATGATATTCGCCTAGCAGATCATGTGTACGCAAAATAAATAGAATGCGCTCTTGGTTGTGTCATGCATCAAGAATTGGTCGATGTGCAAAAGTATGTAGATTTTTTCTACGCAAAAATAGTCTTGAGCTATTTCGCGTGGCTTATTCAGGACTGACTCACCGAGCTGTTGCATCTCCAACGCGATCAAATGTCCCAAAGCGAGAAAATTTCGGCGCCGCCAAGCGATCCAACTCCTAAATTATGCGATTCAATGCAAATGCGGTTGTATTCGTGCAATTTCCCTCGTAGGGTAAGCGCGTGAAATACAGCACATCTTGGCTCTGGCATCCATCGCGCATCCGCCGTCCATGCGGCTTAATTTATTTGCTATTGCCGTGCATCAGCGCCTTGCTGATTTTGGCGCATGTGGCCGGTGCATTCAGCGATGCCAGCCATGCGGCAAGTACCGGACATTGGACGCAAGAAACACAATTTCCGCGCATTGCGCAATCGCTCAAGAGCAAGAACACCAGCGCGCAAGCGTTGTTGGTTGTGCATTACGCGCGTGCAGATAAAAAATATGATCGATGGAACGCCTGGTGTTGGCCTGAGGGTGGCGAAGGCGCGGCGTATCCATTCACGGGCAAGGACGCGTTTGGCCGCTACGCGGTCATTGCGTTCAAGCAAAAACCTAAGAGTGCTGGGTTCATCATTCGCCTTGGGGATTGGGAACAAAAAGATATTGACCAGGATCGCACCATTTCATTTGACACCAGTGACACGCAAGAAATTTGGCTAGTCGCTGGTGATGAGCGCGTACACACAAATCCAAATGAAATCGATCTTTCGGTTCGAGTGCTTGGCGCATTTCTAGATACGGACAATGGTATTACTCTGGCCACAACGGCCGCGCTGAGCAAGGAGCAAATGCAAAAAGTGCAGGTGGCCCACAGTGAAAATGAGCAAAACAAGCCTAAAATAAAGTCATTTGTGCCTATACAGGCATCCCTTTCCTCGGGCGCCATGTATTCCGTTGAACTTGTCAAACCGGTGGCGGACGCGGATATTGCTTCGCTACAAATAGAAATTCCTGGCACAAAAAAACAATCCATCTACGCGCGCAAAATTCTTGATCAAGCGCGCTTCACTCCGCTGGAAGCAAAACTGGGCGCTATCTGCACTCCGGAAAAAACCGTGTTTCAAACATGGTCGCCCGTGAGCAGCGATGTACAACTTCTTTTCTATGAAAGCATTGATGCAAAAAAATCGTCGAGGGCTTTGACATTGCAACGGGGTGAAAAGGGTTTGTGGAGTATTGAGGTGCCTGGAGATCTTCAAGGCCAGTTGTATCGATACGTATTTCATAGCTACGGACAGAAGCGTGAAGTTCCGGACATTCACACTTTTGCGGCAACGGCTGATAGCGCGTTCTCTATTGTTGCGGATGTGAACAGGCTCAATCCCAAAGATTGGGATACCACTGCATCGCCACTACTGCGTCAACCCACCGATGAAATTATTTATGAAGTGCATGTGCGCGACTTTTCTGTGGCCGACGAAAGTTGCCCACCAAAACTTCGGGCCACATATGCCGGGTTGACTCATTCCAATCCAGCCAAAAACAAGGGGATAAGCACGGGTCTTTCACACTTGCTAGACCTGGGCGTCACCGCGGTACATCTTCTTCCCATACAAGATTTCACCGCTGGAGCCAAGGAATACAACTGGGGATATTGGACCGCGTTCTTTAATGTTCCCGAATCCAACTACGCGAGCGATTCTAAAGATCACTTACAACCCATCCGCGATGTCAAACGCATGGTTCAACAACTTCACGCCAATCAGATTCGCGTGATCCTTGATGTGGTCTACAACCACACTTCCAGTACTGGCGCTTCATCGCCATTTGATCAAACCGTGCCCTACTACTTTCACCGCTCGAGCGATGATGGGCGATTGATGAATGACACTGGGGTTGGTAATACCATCGCTGACGAGCGCCCCATGGTGCGCAAGTACATTGTGGACAGCTTGGCGTATTGGCTGAACAATTTCAAAGTGGATGGATTTCGATTTGATTTAGTTGGAACAAACTATCCAGAGACTGTCCGCGCCATTTGTGATCGTATGGTTGCCATGAAGCCTGATGTCACGCTGTATGGAGAGCCATGGACAGGTGGCGGCGCAATTCACTTTGGTAAGGGGGCGCAAAAGGGAACGCGCATGGCGGTATTCAACGACCATATTCGCAATGCGATTCGCGGTGATTTGGATGGAAATACCACTGGATTTGCCACGGGGCCGGGCGGCGACGCCACCGCCATTCAACGGGGAGTTGCGGGCGCTATTGACGACTTCACAAGCGAACCCACGGAAACCGTGAACTATGTCTCCGCGCATGACAATCTGACGCTATGGGACAAGTTGCTCAAGGTTGCGCCAAAGGAAAGCGACTCCACGCGCCGCGCCATGCAAAAACTTTCGCTTGGCATTGTGCTGACCAGCCAAGGCATTGCGTTTCTACATGGCGGGTGCGATTTCTGCCGCACAAAAAAAGGCAACCATAATTCCTACAACTCCGGCGATGAAGTCAACGCCTTTGATTGGAATCGAAAGCTGCAATATCAAGATGTCTTTGAATATGCGCGCGGCTTGATCACGCTGCGTAAAGCGCACCCAGCGTTTCGCATGAGTGACGACGAAATGGTTCGCAAGTCAATAGCGTTTCTTGACAACGCGGGCGTAATTTCATTCACGATCAATGGCGCCACAGCGAAAGATTCTTGGAGGATGATCTTTGTGGCGTACAACGGTGAGCCCAAAGCCCAATCCATTAATCTTCCCGCAGGAACATGGTCTATCGTTGTTGATTCAAAAAATTCGGGTGTGGAAACATTACGCACCGCCAGCGGTCGCCTAGAAATCCCGCCCTATTCGATGATTGTGGCGTACACGCAGTAAATTTTAGTTATAAATGAATGTCACCGCACAATATTTCGCGCATCCAAATCAAATCTCTATAAATACTCAATCCTACCCACCAATCATTGCAATGAAACGTTTTATTTCATGTCAGAATTAAAGCAACGTTGCTGGTGGTGTGGAGTTGATCCCACGTATGTGGCTTATCACGACAATGAATGGGGCGTACCTGAACTGGACGACCGTGCGTTGTTTGAAAAACTTATTCTCGATGGATTCCAAGCCGGACTTTCTTGGATCACCATACTGAAAAAGCGCGAGGCGTTTCGCAAGGCGTTTCACAACTTCGATCCACATCGTATGGCCAAGTTTGATGCGCGCGATGTGAAGCGCTTGCTTGGAAACACTGGAATTATTCGCAGTAAGAGTAAAATTGAAGGCGCCATTGGTAATGCGCGGGTGTGGTTGAAAATTATGGAGGGCGGCAAAGGCTCATTCCGCGATTTTATTTGGCAACACACCAACCATCGCACAATGCAAAATCGCTTCATACGACAGCGCGACATTCCAACGCAGACAGAGCAAAGCCGCACGATGGCCAAGGCCCTGCAAAAAGCGGGCTTCAAATTCTGTGGTCCGACTATTTGCTATGCGTTCATGCAGGCAGTGGGTATCACAAATGACCATCTTATAAGTTGCCCGCGACATACGGAGATAAAGAAGTTGGGCGTGCGATTCACTTCGCGCGCGGCACAAACTCAATAATACTTTTCATCAACTCGGGGTTGATAGGCAAAGCCGGATCGCTGTATGACGCGGTCTGCTGAAGTGGGTCAGTGGAAACGGATTTCAGCACATGATTCATACCCTGAATAATGACCAATTTAGCTGCAGGAGCGGCATTTTTAAGAGCCTCCGCCTCCTCCACGCCAACTTGAATATCCGTGGTGCCTTGGCAAATCAATATGGGCTGCTTGATCGATGCCACGATTTCTACGGGTTTATATTTGAACCAGGAAATTAAATACGGCTGTACAGAGGCGCGGTACAACGATTGCAGCGCAGTAGGAACATCTTCCGTGGTTCGACCAGCTTCCAATTCACGCAGAATCTTTTCGTTGGCTTGAAAGAGTTGCGCGGGCAACTTGCCGTTCAGTTGCTCGCGTAGAGCCAGCCCGGCGGAGCGCCCTAGTCCCGACACGGATATAAACGCGTTGGGATGTGTTCGCCCGACGGCAATGGCGCCAATCAACGCACCCTCGCTGTGGCCAATGATGGTAACGGTGGAAAACCGCTTATCCTTGCGAAGTTGTTCCACCCATGCCGCGGCATCGTCGACATAATTTTCAAATCGAAGATCCGCTTCTTTGGGACCTGCGGCGGCGCTGGCACCAATACCACGCTTGTCAAATCGCAACGAAGCAATGTTTGCAGCGGCCAATGACTGGGCAAGCAATTTCAGCGAATTATTTTTACCAGCAAGCATGGCACTATTGCCATCGCGGTCAGTGGGACCAGATCCCGCAATAATCAAGACAATCGGAAAGGGCCCGTTGCCACTTGGAAGATGAAGGCTCCCATGAATAACGCCGGTAGCCGTAATTAAAGTGTCTGCTTCTTCCACAAATGGCGCAAGAATAGGAACTTGAAATACCAGAAGCGCCCCAAGAAGGATTTTATGCAACATAATATTTTACCACAGGTCGTATATACATAATTTGCCTGATGTTATAAACGCTTGAGTAATCTGTAATTCAATATTGAAAAATGTTTGAATAATAGTTGACATGTTTATAAAGCATATATATTCTAATACCTCTATGAAAAAATCCTATAAACAACCTACTTCGGCGCTAATCCGCAAAAAGTAGATTCTTATACCCCTATGAAAAAATCCTATAAACAACTTATGAATGATATCGCGCAAATGACCGCCACCGCCAATAAGATCCGCAAGGAAGAAATTGCCCATGTGAAGAAGGCAATTCAAAGCAAGATGGCGGAATACCAACTGAGCCTGCATGATTTAGGTGCGGCGGGTGTTGCCGCCTACAAAAGCGCGCGTAAGTCCATGCGCGTCAGCAAGGCAGCGGCAGGCAGAGAGAAGGCACCAGCCAAAGGCAAAGATAAGCGCAGCGTGGTCAAGCCCAAGTACAAGCATGCAAAGACCGGGGAGACTTGGTCAGGTCGTGGTAAGACTCCGCGCTGGATGGCTGATGAGATCAAGGCTGGCAAGAAGCGTGATTCGTTTTTGATCAAGTAAAAAACTAAGCATGTTTACACAATCAGCCACCTTTTGGGTGGCTGATTTTTTTATGTTTTAAGACTGCCGGTCATTTTGAAATATTTCTGCAACACCAGCAGCGAAACTATTTCTTCATCACGCGGGTTTTGAAATTGAGCCACCCACTTGTGCGCGTTATCAATAATTGCCAACGCCTCATCTTCATGCGCAAGGTAATAATCCATCTTTTCAAGCAAATCGGAGTAGTCGTTCTTCAGCATTACATAGTGGTAATTCGGCTTCAGTAGCCCCTCCATAAACCAAGTTTCCTTGGTGGGACGCGTCATAAAGCACAGGGAATTGGAGGACATGATCCATTTCAGGTTTGT
>SYAC01000010.1 GCA_005787685.1 Planctomycetia bacterium | reverse complement strand
GCGCCTCGTCAATCAGAATGCTGTCCACCTCGTCCACGATCGCAAAATCGCGCGAGCGTTGCACTTGATCCTCGGCGCGTAACTTCCTGTTGTCGCGCAGATAATCAAATCCAAATTCAGCCGTGGTGCCATACAAAACATCGCAGCGGTAAGCCGCGCCTTTTTCCTCTTGGGTTTGCATGTGTTGGGGATGGATGGCGCCAACGGTCAAGCCCAACGCGCGGAAAAACGGAAATGTCCAGTCGCGATCGCGCTGCACCAAGTAATCATTCACCGTGACCACATGCACTTGCTTGCTTTCGCATGAATTTAAATAGCAGGCAAGGGGACCCACAATGGTTTTGCCTTCGCCAGTCTTCATTTCAGCGATTTGCCCTTCGCTGAGCACTACGCCGCCGATGATTTGCACATCAAAAGGGCGCGCGCGGAATGGCGGCTTGCTTTGTGCATACACCACGCGCACTGCGTCGTAGATTTCATTTGGAATGTCAATAAAAATCCAGCTTGGAATGGGTTCCTTGGAGCCCAAGAACGCGCCTTCAGGATTGGCGGCTGGCGTGGCGTCCATAAGCGCTTTGGTTTGGTGGAATAATTTCTGCGCCTCGGCGGGCAAACATGATGGATCAAATCCAGTGGCGGGATTGAAAATATTTCGAATGCCAACCGCGCGGTCCATGGCCTCGCGCGCGGTGGCCAGCATGTCCGGCATCAGCGCAAGGGCTGGCTCGCCGCCGCTGATGCGGGAGCGGAACTCCGCGGTGCGCGCCAGTAATTGCGCGTCGGTGAGCGCGCGAATGGAGGGCTCCAACTTGCTCACTGCGCTGACCACCCGCAGATAGCGGTTGACCATGCGTTGATTGCGAGTGCCAAAAAGTTTGCGGGCAAGTGCTCCGAAAATTGGTACGCCCATTGGGGGTCTCCTAGAAAGTGGCGCTGGACACAATGTGTCGCGCTTGAAAGTTTGAAATGTGAATAAATAGAAATGTAGTAAGTACTTCAACGCTTGCCTGGGGAACTAGGTTGGCGTGGGCCAAACCAGTTCAACGCGTGGGCGGAGGTAGATCAAGAACTTTCCAAGCTGCCGCGGCGCAAGAAATGTTCATGGCCAGGCAATCGCGCAAGGCGACTTGTGTTGGCTTGGTATTGAAGTGTTCTTGTGGAGCCGAGGCGCATTGGGCGTTGGCTGGCGATTGTTCAAAGCACGCCAAAGAGCACATGGAGCAATTGGTGTGCGCCGAGCCCACGCCTGAACTGGCGAGCACAGTGACCGTCATGGCGCTCAGGAACATCACAGCCACAATGGCGGCGGGGCGCAAATAATGAGTCGGGCACTTGTCAAGCATGTAGTAAGAGTATGCGAGCAAATCACGCTTTGAGCAAGTCAAATATAAAATAAGTCTACAATTGATGCGTGCAGACCAACAGGACCGCTCCCATAATAAGCCTAGGCTTGGTAGGTCAATGACTCAGAAATTAGCCGATGAACCATGCTTGACACGAACCCATGTGCTGCGCGTCGATGGCATGCATTGCGCTGGTTGCAGCGCCTCGATCGCTCAACAATTGCAATCGCAACCCGGCGTGCGCAAGGCCATAGTGGATCATCTTTCTGGAATGGCCACGATCGAAACTGAGGCGTTTGTCACGGATCAAAAATTGGTTGATCTGGTTGTTGGCAGCGGCTACCAAGCGCAACCCATAGAGGCGATTGTGGATCCAGTGCTGATGCAAGCGCAGGCTGAGCGCGCGCAATCACGCGCGGAATATTTGTGGCGCCGCCGAAGTCAAATTGGTTTTGCGTTGTGGATTCCAATGGAGTCGCTTCACTGGATCGCCATGACGCAACATATGCATAGCAGCGCGGTTGATATCACGCTGTTGATTGGCAGCACATTGTCCATGGCGTTGGTTGGCAGCGGTTTTTGGCGCAGCGCGTGGAGCGTGCTTCGCGTGTGGCGCACCAACATGGATGTGTTGATCGCGCTGGGCGCAACCACCGCCTATGTGGCCAGCCTTGTGATTTTCATTGGGCAACAGATGGGGCAGTTGCAGGATCAGTCGACATGGTTCAGCGAGGCCGCGGCGTTGCTTGCGATTATTTCGCTGGGACATTGGTTTGAGGCCAAGGCCACCAAGAGCGCGGGTGCGGCGGTGCGCGAATTATTAGAGTTGCAGCCGGAAAAAGCGGAGCGCATTGGTGCGGCGGGAGAAAGCGAGTTCATTCAATCGCAGGACATTCGCGCTCAGGATTTGATCATGGTCCGGCCAGGCGGGCGAGTGCCCATTGATGGCGTGATTGAAGTTGGTCAGGCGGATCTGGACGAATCCGTGATGACGGGCGAGCCGCTTCCAGTGCGGCGAACATTGGGAGAGCGCGTGGGAGCGGGCACCATGTGCTTCAGTGGCATGTTGCATGTGCGGGCCTTGACAACGGGGCGCGAAACTTCGCTGAGCCGCATCGCGCGCTTGGTGCAACACGCGCAAACAAGTCGTCCACCCATTCAGCGCATGGCTGATGGCGTGGCATCGGTATTTGTTCCGCTGGTGCTTGTCATTGCCGCGCTCACCGCGATTGGCTGGGGGATTGCAGGTTCGTGGCCAACTGGCATTATGGCGGCGACAACCGTGTTGATTATTTCATGCCCGTGCGCGCTGGGTTTGGCTGGACCAATGGCGGTCATGGTGGGAACAGGCGAGGCTAGTTTGCGGGGCATTTTAATCAAAGACGCCGCCGCGCTGGAGCGAGCGGGTCGAATTTCAACAATCCTATTTGACAAGACAGGAACGCTGACCAAGGGCGAACCCGTGGTGACCAACGTTGAGTTGTTGGAGCGTGATTCACAAACGAACAACCCAACTTCGCAGCCAATTCATTTGCAAAGCGATTCTCAAAGTCATCCGTCGATTGATTCGCCAGTCAAAAATCCAAGTCCGCAACAAATTCATGCGCACGCCGCGGGGCACGCAATTTCAACTTCACCGCATACGCTTTCATTGCAACAGGCGTTAGCGCTGGCAGCGTCGGTTGAAAGTGGCAGCGAGCATCCCATCGCGCGCGCCATTGCCCGCCGCGCGGCGCAAGAGAATGTTGTGGTTGCATTGGCCACGCAATTTGAATCCACGCCCGGCCTTGGCGTGCGCGCGCAGGTGAATGGCCAAAGCGTGGAAATGCGCCGCGATAAGAGCGCCTCGTGCGTGTTGTTGGTCAATGGAGCGCAGGTGGCGCGCTTCACATTGGCCGACGCGTTGCGCGCCGAGGCGCCCAAGGTGGTGCAGGCGTTGCAAACGATTGGCATGCGAACGGGTCTGGTCACAGGTGATCGCCGCTTGGAGGCGCTCCGCATCGCTCATGAATCGGGCATTCATGAAAGCATGGTCACGGCCGACGCCACGCCAGAAAGCAAGCTTGAAGTGATTCGACGCCATGGCGAAAGTGCCATGATGGTGGGAGACGGCGTGAACGATTCGGCGGCGCTAGCTGCGGCGGGTTTGGGCGTGGCCATGGGTGGCGGAACCAGCATCGCCAGTGAAAGTGCCTCGATTGTCTTGGTGGGCGGAACATTGACGGCGCTTCCAGCGTTGATTGATATTTCGAAGGCCACACTGCGATGCATGCGCCAAAATTTATTTCTAGCGTTCATGTACAACGTGCTCGCCATTCCACTGGCGGCCTTCGCGTTGCTTGGCGCATATGGTCCGGCGATTGCCGCGGCCGCCATGGCGTGCAGCGACATCAGCGTGGTTGGAAACGCCGCGCGCTTGAAGTGGTCGCTCAAGCGGGCGCGCATGCGAGCTACGCGCGTTTAAATTGTCGTTCAAGCGGGCGCGCATGCGAGCTGCGCGCGTTTAAAGTTGTCCTTCAAGTGGGCGCGGACGCGCGCCCTTGATCAACGAAAACATGAATGTGCGGCGCGCCCTATTTGCTTGCTGGCGGCTTGGTGTTGGCAAAGTTTTTGGCATCCGTGGCAGTGCCATCAACACGGGTGCGCTTGTACAAGGCGTAGGCCTGCGGCATTTGTTCTTGCAATAATTCAATGCGCGTGCCCTCGCTGGGATGTGTTGAAAGAAATTCAATGGCGCTGCCGCCTTGCGATTGCATGCGTCGCCACAGCGAGATGGCTGCACGCGGGTCGTAACCAGCCTGCGCCGCGATGAACAAGCCAAGTTCATCGGCCTCGCTTTCTTGCTTGCGGCTATACGGCAAAAGAATGCCAGCTTGCAAACCCATGGCCGCGCCTTGGGCAATGGCTTGGCTGTCAGTGGCAACGCCCGCGGCGGTCGCGCCAAGTTGCGCCGCCGCGCCTTGGGTCATTCGTTCTCCGCCATGGCGCGCAATGGCGTGCGCTGCCTCGTGGCCCATCACAATGGCAAGTTCATCATCCGACTGCACAAAACTCACTAGACCCGTGTACACGGCGCCGTATCCGCCAGGCATCATCCAGGCATTGACCACATTTGGATCGTCAATCACGGTCCATTTCCACACCATGGTGTTGGCGATTTCTGGATGGCGTTGCTTGACCGCGGCGGCAATGCGGACCCCAATTTTTTGCACGCGATCAAACACCGGTCCCTCGCTGATGATCTTGGTGTCCTTCATTTCCTCTTGATATGCCTGCGCGCCCATGGCATTTTCTTGGCTGGTTGAATACACATTGAATTGCTTGCGACCCGTGCCTGAAACCGTAGTGCACGCGGTCACGGCGGTGAACAACACAAGCGCAGCGGTCATGGTCCACGCCGTGGCAACGGTGAATCGCGCGCGCGTGCTCGTGCCATGTAACCAACAGAGTGAGTCATTGATCATGAAGTGCAATAATATCCCGGAGTTTCACTATAGGGTAACGGATTGTTGAACTTGCAAGGCATCAACAACACAACCTATCAGCCTTGCGATGCAAGCCACGCGCGCCGCGCTGCCATCAATATGTATGCAAATGGAATCCACCAGATCAAATCGTTGGTGAGAATGTTGGCGCCAAACTCCCACGCGATTGTTCCTTGCCAGGCGGTCCACACAAATCCAATAGGACCCATGACTTTGCCAAACAATCCCACAAATACAATTGGCCAGTGGCGCAGTGGCGCGCGCGCGGCCGCCAAATATCCAAGTCCATACGCCGCCAAGACCATTCCCAAGCATTGCCAAATCGCGCGGCCTGGTTGCGCAAGTGGTGGCATGTTGGCCAGAGAAAATGGCAAGTCCGGCGCGATCACCACCACGCCTCCCCAAACAATGTTGTATATGCCAGCGGCGATCAGCCACCAACGCATCCATGGACGCATGCAATGATTGGTGGTGATGTCGCTCACAAAATAGCCTAGCTCGGATTCGAACCGAGGTCTTTCCGATTATGAGTCAGGAGCTCTGGGCCACTGAGCTACTAGGCCGTATGGTAAAGGTAGCATCCAAATCGTGAACCGTATCGACACCATATTCGTCAATCTTCGCGCGGGCAATCGCAAGGCACTCATGCCGTTTGTTGTGGCGGGATTCCCCGCGCCCAATACATTGGCGCACACGCTGCAAAGTCTGCAAAAAGCAGGGAGTTCGATTGTAGAAATCGGCATTCCGTTTTCCGATCCCATTGCAGATGGCCCTGTGATTTCCCAAGCCATGCATCAGGCGTTACAGCAGGGAGCCACGCCTGCGGCGATTTTGCAGGAAGTGGCCAATGTACGCGCCAAACTCACCATTGGGATTGTGGCCATGGTGAGCGTTTCTATTGTGCAGCGCCAAGGCAACGAAAAATTTGTGCATGCGCTGGCCGACGCAGGGTTTGATGGAATAATTATTCCTGACCTTGATTTGGATTGCGCCGCGCCTTTATTCGCCGCCGCCAAAGCACGCGGCATGTCCATGTCCATGTTGATATCACCGCTCACTCCACCCGAGCGCATGCAAAAAATTATCGCTGTGTGCCGTGGCTTTGTGTATTTGCTATCTAGGGCGGGCATTACTGGCGAGCAAGCTGAGGCTCCGGAAGTTTCGGAATTTGTGAGGCGTGTCCGCGCTCTCACCAACTTGCCGCTGGCGGTGGGCTTTGGTATTTCAACGCCCGAACATGTGCGGGCCGTTGTGCGCCATGCCGACGCCGCGATTGTTGGAAGCGCGCTGGTGAAACTCATGGGCAGTGGTGACGCGAACCAGGCTGTTGGGCGCGCGGAAAAACTTACGCAAGAATTGGCCGCGGCCCTCTGAGTTCTAGTTGCGCTGATAGCGACGCAACACTCCAACCACAACGCCCTGAATAACGCACTCGGTCACAATGATTGGTTCAAATTCCGGGTTCGCTGGCTGCAGGCGGAATGTTCCATCGCGCTCCTTGAAGAAGGTCTTCAATGTTGTTTCGCCGCCAGGCAACAGCGCCACAACTCTTTCGCCATTGCTCGCCACATTGCGTTGCTCAACAATGACATAGTCGCCGTCCAAAATTCCTTCGTCGCGCATGCTCATGCCGTCCACTTGTAGGGCGAATAAATTTCCGCGTTGACCAAGTCGCTTGCCAAAAATATTGTCCAAGCGCAGCGTTTCAGATTGCTCATACTTCTCGACGGGGTGACCCGCGGCAATGCGGCCAATCAATGGCAACTCATGTTCGTTGGCGCGCTCGTCTGGCAACTCCGCGTCAGTGGCAATCTCCAAAGAGCGAGCCTTGTTGGGCGTGCGTATGAGCGCACCCCTTTGGATCAGCGCCTCGACGTGCTCGAAGACGGTGACCTTGCTCACGCCGATTTCGTTTGCGATCTCCTGCATGGTCGGAGAAAAGCCCTTGCTGTTGCGGTAGTCGCGCACAAAGCGGAAGATGCGAATTTGTTGTGGTGTGAGGCTCATTGACATGTTGCAAAGTCCTTGCGAGTGTGTTTGAAATTGAAAGTTGGGCAGACCAGCGACCATGCCGCCAAGGCGATGGACCAGCGTTGCCAGACGATGTGAAATTGGGTGAATTGAAATTGACGCTTGTTGGATGCGGCTTGTTGGGATTGGGCCGTGTGATGTGATCTAGGGGTTCTTGCATCGTGTGGTTGACTTGCGATGAGGTTGGCGCGCCGATCTCTAGCCAGCGCCATCGTCGGATGCCCAGAAGGCGCTCCATCCAATCTGAAACTTCGCGCACCAAAGACTTGGGACCAACGGGTTCTTGGCCTGTCACCGCCATTAGACCGCCGCGGCAGGGGTGGTAATCGGTGACATATGACCCGCCTGGACCAACGCGCAACAGTGGTTCTTTGGCCGCCGTGCTCGTGGCCGTGGAAGCCGATTGACGACTTGCTTTTTTGCCCTGAGCTATTCGAGCGTTGATCGATTCGACCGCTTGAAACAAGCGTGCGAGCCCGCCAGAGGCTGCAAGGCGTGCGACTGAAATTGTTGCGGCGTGCGATTGATTCATGGTGGTTCTCCAATGTGGTTCAATAAACAGTTGGAGATGCATCGTCAGGTTCGGTATTTGTTCTGCACATTTGTTAGGCACATGTTAGCCAAACAAATCACGACCGAGCAAAAAAGGCCAAAAATTTGTCAAAAAGTCTGTTAAAGTTAAAAAATGTCAATCATGAACCCGCCTCCGCACCCATTTGGCCCCGAAATTAGGGCTGAATTTGCCTTGGACCCCGCATTGACCTTCTTAAACCATGGTTCGTTTGGTGCGCTGCCGCGGGTTGTTCGCCAAGCTCAGGAAGCGTGGCGGGACAAAATAGAACTGAATCCAATTGAGTGGATTGGTCGGCGCAATCTGGAAACATTGGCGGCGGTAAAGAAACCATTAGCACGCTTTGTTGGTTGCCAAGCCAATGATCTTGGATTTGTCACCAACGCCACCGAGGGCGTGAACGCGGTGTTGCGTTCGCTGCGTTTGCAAGCGGGGGACGAATTGCTGACATGTGATCATGTCTACAACGCGGTGCGCCAGGCCATGAAATTTCGCGCGCAAGAAACTGGCGCCAGCGTTGTGGAAGTTCCAATCGCGTTGCCGGTGCGCGATCAAGACCATGCAATAGATTCCATATTGAACGCGATCACTCCGCGCACGCGCTTGATTGTGATTGATCACATTACAAGTCCAACCGCGCTGCGCTTTGATGTGCAAAAAATAATCGATGCCGTCAAGGGAACACGCGTGCAAGTTCTAGTGGATGGCGCGCACGCGCCAGGCGCTTTGAAACTTTCTCTTGACACACTTGGCGCCAATTTTTACGCGGCCAATTTGCACAAGTGGACCATGGCGCCGCGGGGCTGCGCGTTTCTATGGGTGGCGCCGCAATTTCAAAATGACATTCATCCTTGCGTCATCAGCCATGAGTTTGCCAATGGCTTCGCGGGCGAGTTTGATTGGCAGGGCACGCGCGATCTGAGCGCGTGGAACTCCATTCCCGCTGCCTTGGCGTGGTTTGAGGAGCTTGATTCCCAGCGCGTCTTTCGCCACAACCATGATTTGGCGGTGTGGGCGCATCAATTGCTCTGTTCACACTGTTCGTTTGAGCCAATTTCGCCGCTCGATGGCTCCATGCTTAGTTGCATGGCCAGCGTGCGGCTGCCGCATTCGCTTGCGGCCAGGTTTGAAAAGCCCGAGGCTTTTCAGAGGCAACTTTTGGAAGTGGACCACATTGAAGTTCCAATCTTTGAGTGGAATAAGCGGTGGTTGTTGCGTGTGAGCGCGGCAATTCACAATGAACCAGCGCATTACGAGCGCTTGGTGGTGGCGTTAAAAAAATATCTGGCGTAAGCCAGGGAGTCCGCGTCTAGGATCATCATTATGCAGGACTCCACGCCAGAACCTAAGAAGCCCACCCACATTGCGCTGCCTGTTGCCGCGGTGGACGCAACGACCCAGCGCACCAACGAGCAAAGCATATACCTGCAACTTGGCGCAGAAAAATTTTGGGACATCGCTCGTGCTTTTTACGCGCGCGTGAATACGCATGCGCGCCTGCGTCCAATCTTTCCAGATGATTTAACGGAGCCCATTCGTAATCAAGCGGAGTTTCTTATTCAATACTTTGGCGGCCCGCAAACCTACAGCGATCGCAAAGGTCATCCACGCTTACGCATGCGGCACGCGCCGTTTCCAATTGATCTGGCCATGCGCAACGACTGGGTGGATTGCATGCGCGGTGCCTTGCTTGACGCCAATATTCCGGCGTCCATTTGCGCACCCATGATGGAGTATTTTGAGCGCACCGCTACATTTATGATGAACAAGCAGTAGGTTTATTCATCCGCGGCGCAGGCATAGGTCATGTGTCATTCAGTTGGGCTTTTCGACCACGGCTAGATCTTTGCGGCCCAATTTCTTGATGGCTTTTTCCGCCTCGGCGCGCGAATCAAATTTGCCCAGAAACACAATCCAAATCCGCTGTCCCGTTTTTGACTTGGAGGCGACCACTCGAGGGGCTTCAATTTTATTGCGTAACGCGATCTTGGCCAATTCTTTGGCGCGATTTTTAGCGCTGGTTTCTAAAATAAAACTACCGGCTTGGATCACAAATACATCCGAGTCATTTTTCTTTTGTGAACTTTTTTGGGCAGGTTTGGAGGCAGGTTTGTCGGCAGGTTTGGTCGCGGGTTTGGTCGCGGGTTTTTCATCGACTGTCTTGGCGGGCTTCTTGGGCTTGGCGATCGGTGGTGGACTGGAATCTTTTTCAAAGCCACTTGATGGCGCGTTGTCTGTGGACGCAATGGTCACGCTATTGACTTGCGTTGTATGGTTTGGCGGGGCCAATGTATTTCCATTCACGCGCATGGCGGGCTCGGCCATGGACAGAACTTGGGCAGCGCGCGCCGGATCCCTTGATGCCGCGGCCAAATCTTTGGCGCGCTTGGACGCTTCGCCTGTCAGTTTGTCCGCGGCTCCGTCGTAATACTTTGCGGCGTCCAAGTAGCGCTTTTGATGCACCATGATGTCGCCCAGCATGACTTTGCTTTCGCCTGCAGTTTCGTTGTCCATGCTTTGCTCTGAAATTTGAAAGCGTGTCTGCGCGTCTGAGAATGAGCCAAGTTGATATGCGGACAGTCCAGCTAGAAACGCGGCTTGATCGCGAACCGTTCCCGTGGAATCCTTTTGCACCGCGCTGGCTTGCTCCAGTGATTGCCGCCAATTCTTGGACTCATAGCTGGCTATGGCGCCATCCAATCGATCAGGTTGAGCACTCTGGCACGCGGTGGCGCCCGCGATCAATAGCGTCATGGCGCAGCGCGAGGCAAGGCGAATGACATTCCCAATGCGTTGACGGTAGGCGATGAAATTCAAGGTCAGTGTGTCCAATGGGGATCCTTTCATACAAACCAAGCGGATTGAGAAGCGTATTCGCTTGGCGTACTGTATCGCCACAAATGAAACTGCTTCTTGATATTCAGCGCCAACTTCTGTGCCACCCAACGCATGTGTTTGTGCGGGACGATCAACGCGCGTGGAAGGGCATCACCTTGCTGGTGGCCGCCTGGCACATTGCGCGCGCCATTGAGCGGGCTACCAAGCGCGAGCGGGTGGGAATCATGCTTCCCACTAGCGGTACTTTTCCCGCTTCGTTGTTGGCCACCTGGATGCTGGGTAGGACTGCCGTGCCGTTGAATTATTTGCTGTCGCGCGCTGATTTGGAATATGTCTGCCGCGACGCGGGCATTGATTGCGTGGTGACGGTGAAGCCCATGCTCGACTTTATTGGCGGTCCCACCGCGTCCATGCAGCCACTTTTATTGGAAGACATGTCCTTTCAGGGTGTTGCCCCCGTGCGCCGCGCCAAGCGCCGTGGCGAGAATGAACTCGCGGTGTTGCTCTATACCAGCGGAACCAGCGGCAAGCCCAAGGGCGTAATGTTGAGTTGTGGAAATCTTGCCGCCAACATCCATCAAGTGATGAACTGGGCCACGTTCACGCGCAAGGATGTTTTGCTGGGCGTGTTGCCGCAGTTCCATTCATTTGGATTAACCATTCTCACATTGCTGCCGTTGGCGATTGCCGCCAAAGCCATCTACACCGCCAAGTTTGTGCCGCGCAAAATTTTGGAGCTGGGCAAGCAACACCAAGCCACGGTCTTTGTGGCCATTCCATCTATGTACAACGCCTTGGCAGCGCAAAAGAGTGGTGGCAAAGAGCATCTGGGAATGCTGCGTTATGCCGTGAGTGGTGGTGAGCCGCTACCCGCAAGCGTGGCCGAGGAGTTCTTTGAAAAGTTTGGAGTGCGAATTTCCGAGGGCTACGGTTTGACGGAAACCAGTCCCGTGACGAATTGGTGTTTGCCCGCGGAATATCGAGCGCGCAGCGTTGGCCGTCCATTGCCGCAGGTGCAGCAGCGTATTGTGGACGCGCAGGGCAACATACTGGGCTCCAATCAAGACGGAGAAATCCGCATGCGTGGCCCCAACATTATGCAGGGCTACTGGAATTTGCCGCAGGAAACCGCGCAGGTTTTTGACGAGCAAGGGTTTTTCCGTTCCGGCGACATGGGTCGCTTTGATGACGACGGTCATTTGTACATCACTGGACGCATTAAGGAAATGTTGATCATTGCCGGCGAAAATGTTTTTCCACGCGAGATTGAAGAGGTACTCAATCGCCATCCAAGCGTGAAGGCCAGCGCCGTGATCGGCGTGGCCGATGAGAACCGCGGCGAAACCGCGTTGGCATTTGTTGAGTTGAACGAAGGTTTTGCGTTTGACGAAGCCGCGTTGCGCGCCCATTGCCGTGCGCATTTGGCGCAGTTCAAGGTGCCGCGCGCTATTCGCGCACGCAACGAGTTGCCGCGCAATGCCACAGGGAAAATCATGCGTCGCTTGCTGACAATTGAAACGCCAAGCGAATAATCAGCAATAATCAGCAATAATCAGCAATAATCAGCGAATACTCAGCGAATACTCAGCGTATTGCAGCAGTCCAAGAGTGATGTCAAGCGCAACGCTTCAAGCCGAACGCTTGGGGTTGTGTTGCAATGCAATATTGATCAGTCGCGCACTAATTGCATGGTCCCCAATTGATCAACAGCAGCGACACATCGCCTGAATCCACCCGCCCAGATGCGTCAACATCAGTTGGACACAACACGCATATGCCAAAGTCAAGCAGCATTCTCGAGACATCGCCCGTGTCAACATAGCCATTGAAATCCAAGTCGCCAACGCAGCAGTTTTGATTATCGCTCAAAGGCGTGATACGGATTGTGGCAAAGCCGGTCGTATTTTGAAGCGACGCCAAGCGGATCAAGTATGTGGTATCGCATTGCGTTTGAAGCTGAAGACTGCTGCCGCGAGGGGGCTCGCAAAAAATACTGTCGTCTGAACATTGTTCCATGACAAGGTTGGAGCATGAGTTGGAGAAGACCTCCATGCGCGTGTCAAAGGTCACGCCGCAGACATCAATTTTATAAATGCCATAGGTTGCTGCGAGTGGCGTCCATTGCAACCAAATATCGCCGCCGGTTGAAGTTGGATTGCTTGAGCACGAAAATGCTGGTAGCCCCGCGGTTGAACCCAGCAATGAAACTTGGGTTGAGCCGGTCGAAATGATGAGTGGTGTCGCGCATGAATCGTTGCTCGGTTGCGGCGCGCCGCATGCTTGCGCAGCCCAGACAGCGCAATCCTGGTCCCATGTGGTTTCGCAGCATGTGGGAATCGAATCACACACAGTTGCGCAACATGCGGAGTCAACACAACTAGGGGACGAGTGAACGGTGAAGCAATCTCCGGTGGCGTTGGTGCAGGGGAGCGCGCATGCGGCCTTGGTTTCCATTTGGAACCAATAGTCGCCATTGTCGCACTGAAAGGCCTGTCCAGAGATAATTCCGTTGTTTCCAGGAGCCACCACAACCCAATATTTGGCGGGCGCCACGCAGGTCCATTGGCGGCCAGGGGCGCAGCCAGCGGAGTTGACCAATAGCTGCGCGCCTGGAAGTGAAGTTTCTGTGGCGTTGACCGCGGTCAGAGCGGCAAACACTGGTCGAACCGATGACAGCGTAATGGCTACTTTGACAAAGCCATCATTGTCGGTGTCGGCGTTGCGCAAATCAATGGAATACACGTCCACATCGGTGGTGGTTGTTCCGTCAATGGTGGTAAACAAAGAGCCACACATGGTGGTTTGCGCGCCAATGGTTTGGGGCGTGTTTGGCAGAACCAAATCGGGGCGAATCGTCGGATCATTCGTGCGGGCCTCACAGGCCTCCAATTCACGATTGGCATTGAGCGGACAAGCCAAAGTGCAGGTTGTATTGCAAAGATCGCTTGCCACAAAGACGCAGAAATCATCCCAGATCACTTCGCAACATGTTGGCAATCCTGCGCACACCGATTCACAACATGCGGAATCGGAACAACTGGAATTGCCGTGGGGAATCAAGCAATCTCCGGCGCTTGGATCACCGCAGGCCTTGGGGGGTGGCAATACGCAAGTACTCTGCGCCAACAAAGCGCAATTGAAGTCCCACACGCTTTCACAACAGAAGGGATCAATGGCGCAGACCATGGCGCAACAGGTTGGGTCCGCGCACGATGTTTTTTCACGCGAAATGAAACAAGAACCGAGACCGGGAATACCGCAGATTTCACAAACTTGATTGGCCGTGTCTAGGCAGTCTTGGTCCCAATTGGTCTCACAGCAGTGGGGCGTGAAAGAGCAAACATCGCTGCAGCAAACCAAGTCAACGCATCCGTTGCCAACATGGACCTCGCCGCAAGGACCAAATCCACATCCATTTTCATCCGCGCGCGCTTGCGTGCTCAGCGTGAAAGCAATGAAGGCAAGTGCGCCAAAGCCAACGCCAAATATGCGCTGAGTCAGGGTCGTGAAAGACCAGGTCTTTGAAAATAAAATTGAGTGTTTCAAAACAGAGGGCGCACTATTTTTGAATAGGCATTCACGGGCATTCAAAACAGATGGCAAAAGAGCATTCAAACTCATCTCCTTACTATAAGTCCGAAGCCGGTTGATTCAAAGTTCCATAAATAAGCCAATGATCGCCTAAGAATCGCATGCTCCAGTGGAAAGCAGGATGATGGAAAGATCGCCTGAGGAAACTTCACCGTCTTGGTCCAGATCAAACGCGCCCCCACAATTGCCTATATCAAGCAGGCAAAGTGCCACATCGGATGTATCGACCTCCCCAGAGCCGTCTAGGTCGGCTGGACAAGTACAGGAAATTGTTAAAAGTTGGTCTATCGTAAGAGTTATTGGTCCACCTGAGCCCCAACCGCCCACGCGGATCAGGGCGGACTCGCCGCATGTCAATTGAAATTCAGCGCTTGACCCCACTCCATCACAGGCGTCATCGTTGCATGCCAACACATCGCCGCCGCAGTCAGCGTAGACCGCAAGACGAGAATCAAATGTGGGACCGACGCATGTGCTGGCCTGAAAAATCCCGGAAACATTGGCCGTGAAATGAAACCATGCGTCGTGAGTGAACGCCAACCCGGCGCCCTCATTGCAAAGACTTGGAAGCCAGCTTGGCTCCGTTGTGGCATAAGTTGTGTCGGTCAGAATGGTGCCAACATCCATTGGCAGCGCCATGTCACAGCGATCATTCACCAAGCGCTCCAAGGTGCATGGACCAATGCTGACTTGCATGGTGTAGCGTGAACGATCATCTTCGCAGGAAATATTTTCAAAGAGCAATGATCGAACAGTGATGCGCGTAATACCGGCAGGTACGCACGCTTGCGTCATGGATGAACAGCCATCTACGCCTTCGGCCAATGTATTGGGGGGACATTGATCATCGACCATGGCCACGCCAATGGATCCCCGCGTCCACAGTTCAATGCTCAGTAATTGCGGGGAATCAAGCTCTATTTCAAACCAATCCACATCGCGACTGGTTGCGCTTGACCAGGCATGACCGCCATACTTTACATTTGGAATCAGTTGGCGAATGTCTTGAAGTTGGGCGCAATCCACAGGCGTATCCAAGACGCACACACACATTTCCTCCAGATCGGCGCTGGGAATATCGCACACGCTGCTGGTGTGGCACATTTGGCACAACACGCCGGCTTCCAATGCGCAGCGTTCATCCCACGACATTGAGCAACAAAATGGATCAAGTTGACACACTGTGTCAAGGCAATCTTGACTCGCGCACCCAGTGCCAGCATGCGCGCTGCAGCATGGTCCGTCTTGCGCCAACGCGTTGGACAGGGTGGCGCAACACGCCAACACAAGTGCTTGCAGCGCGCGCCAATACTTTCGCCGCGCCATGCTTGCTGGGCGCGCACGCACGGCGGCAGGTGGGGGACATAGAACGCAAAGCGTGGGATTCAACGCACAAGAGTGATGATTCACGCAACTATGTACAGAACGATTTCCAGAACGATTTCCAGAACGATGTCCAAAACTTTCAAGTAAGCATGCGATGTGGCGATTCATCGGTGCCTCCATTTCTCCGCGAGTTGCGGTGCAAGCATCATGAGCCGCCAATGGGGGTTCTCTCAAATTGCCCCCTTTTTTCTTGAAAATTATAAAATATTTACATTTGAATCAAACTACGGCTCCAATCTCTTTCAAAAAAATTCTTGTGTGGACAAGTGGTGTATGAGCGCGCGTCGTGCTACCGTTGCGGGCAACGCCCGCACAAGTGGGCTATCCGCACCTACTTGGAGATTTTAGAATGCCTCTATCTGTTGGTTCCAAAGCGCCCGCCTTCACCCTGCCGTGCCAGCCCGGTCAAGTTATTGACTTGGCAGGCGTCATTGGCCACGAAAAAGTTGTCCTGTTGTTTTTTCCGCTGGCGTTTAGCCCAGTGTGCACCACGGAATTGTGTCACTTTCGAGACGCGTATGTCACATTCAATGGCATGGGTTGCAAAGTATTTGGCATAAGCGTGGATTCTCCATTTGTCACAGCCAAGTTTCGCGAAATGGAAAAAATTCCATTTCCGTTGCTGAGCGATTTCAACAGAGATGTCTCGCGCACCTACGGCGTGTTGCATGAGGAGTTGATGGGACTCAGCGGCGTCTCCAAGCGTTCGGTGTTTGTGATCGACGCCTCTGGACACGTGAAGTATGCGTCGATCAGTGAGAATCCTGGCCAACAAGTTGATTTTGTTTCCATTCAAAAAGCCGTTGAATCATGCTGAAAATAAGTTTGGTGATGGCGATCTTCATGGGCATGGCATTGCCATTGGGCAGTTGCAGTGGTGGGGGTCCATCACCAATCATGGCTGTTCGAAGGTTGTCCTCGGTCAAAGTAGATGCGGCGAATTCATCCATTGACCAAGGCCAATTTTTGGATTTGGAAACCTCGCTTGAACGCTCCATTGTGGTGGGTGAAGAGTTCAAAGTGGCCCTTGAATCCAACGCTGGCACTGGCTACGAATGGCAATGTCTACTTGGAAACGACGCGTGCATTACGGTGGATCTTCCACCCGAAATCTCCCCAATTGACACTGGCGTTGTGGGCGGACGCGTACGCACCATCTTTGTTCTATACGGAAAAAGTCTTGGCAATCTCAAAGTGTCATTTGTGCTTGTGCGTGCTTGGGAAAAAAATATCGCGCCATCTAAGACCCTCACATTGACACTGACCGTTCTAGAGGCGCCTGCCACGGTCAAGTAATGACCGATCACCATGATGAACTTCCGCAATTTTTTGCGCGGGTATTGCCCGAACTCCGTTGAGTTTTTTTTCCTGCGCTGGCCCATGGTCGCGCTCTGCCTGATGGCGGGGTTGGTGTCAGATCCGCCGGCGCGCATACAGGTGTTGACCATGGACCTTGGCTGCGGCGGCCAGCAAAATAAACTGACCGATGCCGAGCGTCTTGAGCGAGCTCAAAAAATTCTTGCTGAATTTCCTTGCGACATTGTCTTTGTCGCGCGCGGTGAATGCGTTGCGCCAGCATTGGCGACCGCGACCAAAAGAACTTGGATCGCGCTTGCGGGTGTCGCGCCGGGAGCGGGGTTGATCACAACATGGAGTCATTCCCCCGCAAAAGAGGGCGAGCTTTGGAATGGTCTGGGGGTGCAATTGACAGCCATGGATGGTCGTGAAGTGGTTGCCTTTCCCATTGCATTTCCATTTGCACCCTATCAGCCTTATCAACTGCTTGGCGTGCCCCATGATGAGCAACCATTCTTGAACTCCGCGGAGGCCGCCGTTGGCAGTGCAAACATCACCCGCGGTTTGCAAAGTGAAAAGTTGGCGGTTGCCGCGCGTGCCGCAAGCGCTGCTGGATTGTGCGTGATCGCCGCTGGAATGGTGAATGAACCGAGCGCCAGCGATTGGTGCGATCAAGCCGTGACCACTGAATTGTGCCCAATGCGCGTGGCATGGCCTAGTGTCCGCACCATTGAACGCGCGGGATTCAGCGACGCGTTTCGTACCTTGCACGCTCAAGTGGTTGATCATCCTGGCGTGACATGGCCAACCATTCTTTTAAAGCGCGACCGATCCGATCGCATTGATTTTATTTTCACCAACCAACGCCTGCGCTGCGAAGCCATGGAAATTCTTGGTGAAAGTGGCGCCGCAAATCTGCGCAATCCCAAGCCACTTGCGGGGGGATTGCCAGGCGAGCATCGAATACTGCTTGGCAAGTTTCAATGGACAAAAACTTCAGGCGTGAAGTGATTTCCGACATGATGGCCAGTGCAATGTTTGCAAAGCGCGAAATCATGGCTACGAAGAACCACTAGGCGAAAGCGGGAGACGAGACTTGAACTCGCGACATGCAGCTTGGAAGGCTGCCGCTCTACCACTGAGCTACTCCCGCAGAGAGAATGAAAGTGTACGGTCTTGGAGGAATTATGGCGCGTCCACTGACCCTGGGGCCATGGCCGCGGCTTTGTGTTGCGCATTAACCCAAAACACTGGGCAAAGCGGGGTATAGCAAACGGATGATTGTGTTGAGAAATTGCGCCAGCACCAAATTCAATATGACAATGGCCATGAAGCTGGATACAAAACTAGCCGTCGCAGCTTGGCCCACGCCCGCGGCTCCTGGGCGGCAATGAAAGCCCTTGTAGCAGGAAATAAATCCAATGGCGGCTCCAAAGAACACGCTTTTAAATAGACCACCGAAGGGTTCGCGCCATGACACAAATTGCGCCGTCCAGTACCAGTAGTCCGGACCACTGACGCCAAAAATTTTCACGGTAACCATCCATGCGCCCAGGCTGCCGAGCATGTTGGAATACATGGTGAGTATGGGCGTCATGATGGTGCACGCCAACACGCGTGGCACAACTAATTGCTGAATGGGGTCCGCGCCCATGGCGCGCATGGCATCAAGTTGTTCCGTCACTCGCATGGTGCCTAATTCAGCGGCTAATGCACACCCAACTCTGCCCGCCACCATGACCGCCGCAAGCACGGGCCCAATTTGTTTGACCACGCTTACATTGATAATGCCGCCCAAGCGATCCTCTTGACCAAGCGCGGCGAATTGGTTGAAGCCTTCCAATGCCAGGATCATGCCAATGAACGCGCCCGTAATGGCCACTACTGGAATACTCAGCACTCCAACTGCGTAGAGTTGCGGACCAAGCAAGCGCCAGCAAAAGCTTTTTACGGGATACATGACCATGCGACGCGCCGCGGCTGAGGCAAAATTTGCGAATCGGCCGAAGTCGCAAACGGCTTGCGCCACATATGAGCCAAAAGTTGTGATTGCTTGGGCACTTGCCACGACGCGAGCATAGCCTCAGTGATTCACCGAAGTGTCCTGCAATTAAAAAACCCCTCGGTCACAGGACCGAGGGGTTTGTTTGCGCTCACAAAGTCGCGACCTTCAACGCCGCGCTGAACTTAAGGGCACACACCAGTGCTTAGAAGAATCAGTGAAACGTCACCCGAGTCAACTTCACCAGAGCCGTCAAGATCGCTTGGGCAACCAGAGCAGGCACCTGTATCAAGAAGCACTAATGCGACGTCGCCCGTGTCAACTTCACCAGAGAAATCAAGGTCGCCAAAGCACTCAGAACCGTTACCAGGGCAACTCAAGTTGCTTTGACCTAGACGGTCAGTGATGGTGTTCGGATCCGTGATATCCCGCACACCAGCCCACCATAGATTGTCTGGGAAGCAACGATAAATGTGCATGGCAATTCCATCCTTGAGCGGTGGTATGCGTGACGCGTACCACCATTCCTCAGTTGTGCTTATTGGAGCAGCACGCACCGTCTTCACAATCGAAATGGAATCTATAAGGCTGGTCCATGGAGTTGAATCCAATGTTCCGTTGTCATCAGTATCCAAGTCGGTGTTCAGCAGGCCAGTAAAGCCCTCGACAAGCATCACTGTCAAGTTGTCATCATTCTCCATATTCAAGGTCGCAACTTGAAGATCGCCAGGGTAACCCAAAGCGACTCCGTCTTGAATAATTTCGCCCGTGGTTGAATTGACAGTCTTGAGCGTGATTACAAAGTAACCCGTTTCCCCCATGACTTGCCCATCGAGTGAAATTACAGTTTCAATGGCTCCTGACTTCAGATTCGTTGTGACACCGCCAACGGTGGTTGAACCTTCACCAAGAATGAGCACGGTGCGCCCATCCAACGGTTCACCTGGTGTACCAGCGATTTCAATGTATTCGTTGGCGTCAGTTGTGCCAGCGGTGACTTCATCAAAGCGAGCTTCACTCAGATAAAATGCGGGCAAACCTCCACCGCAGTCGGCAAGGGTTGCTGTGGCCGCAACGCAGGTTTCGTCCCAAATCACGCTGCAGCAACTTGGCACAACATTGCACACCGCTTCGCAGCAAGGCATGTTGTTGCAGTGAGCGTTGTCATGCGCAGTGAGACAGTCGCCCGCGCCCGAATCGCCACAGTTGAAAATCTGTGGGAGTGAGCACGAAGCGTTGGCTGCGCGCGGCGTGTCGTAGTATACCGTGTACTCGCTTTGACCCATGGTCCAAGTTTCGGTGGTTGTGCAGCGGTAGGCATGCTCTGGAAGGCGATCAATTCCAATGTAGTTGTGCGGACCAACTACAGTGGTGGAGTATGCCGCGCCTGAAGTCAATGGATCAGTGTTGCCATCAGTCAAACTCATGGAGTCAATCAGTGAGATCCATGGAGTTGAGTCCAGAACTCCGTCATTGAGAACATCAAGATCTGATGTCGTGGAACCATAGAAGTTCCAAGCCAACAGCACTGTGATCGTGCCAGTCTTGTCAAAGACCAAACCGCCACCCGAATTTAAATTCGGGGTGACTCCTGGAATATTGAAATTATTTTCGGTGATCAAGAACCTGCCACTTGAGTCGAGTTGCAATCCATCCAATTTCAAAGATGAATCAACAAAACCACGGTAATCATAGGGTGTTCCACCCGCTCCAATAATGACCAAAGTTACCCCGTTCAGCGACGCGTTGGCGGGACCAGAAATTTCTACATACTGGTTCAGCGGCAAGTTGTTGTTGCGGGTCGGTTCATCAAAGGTACGGATTTCACTCAGTTGAATAGCTGGTGGGTTGCCGCCTTGCAAGCAGTTAAGAAATGCTGAATCCGAACAAGCGCTGTCCCAAGCCGTCACGCAGCACGCAGGAATTATTGAGCAGACGGTTGCGCAGCAATTTGCGTTGTTGCAACCAGGATCATCGTGGGTTGTAAAGCAGCTGCCTGCGCCAGAACCACAATTGGAGCATTCAGGATTTACAGCGCCTGGGGAATCCAAATTGGCTGAGCCAGCGGCAACGGGATCAAAGAAGCCTACTTTCCAAGAGCCTTGTGGAGAGCAACGGTAATTGTGTGAGGCTACAAAGAGGGCGTCGGGTTTGGATCGTGGAACAAAAGAGCCTTCTTCCACAACAGGTGTGTACCACCACTCATCGGTGCCAGTTGGCGCGGCCGCGGTTGTCTTGCAGATAGCCAAGCCATCCACAACGCTAGTCCATGGCGTAGCATCAAGCACGCCGTCGTCGTTGGTGTCCAAGTCTTGTGCCAATGTTCCAGTGAAAGTGCGGACAATCAAGTGCGTAACGTTGTCACTGTTTTCAAACACCATTGCCGTAGATTGCAGATCGCCTGTTGCGCCAAAAGCAATTCCGTCCTGACCTGAGGCTTTATTCGTGATCAGGAACAAACCGTCGGCAGGCATGATTTGACCGGTGAGCGGCATGATGCATTCAATCACGCCGGACTTTGTAATGGTCGTTCCGTCACCAATAACAATGTAGGTCAGCGCGCTGAGATCCGCGCCAGGCTGGCCAGAAAGCTCCACAAATTCATCGTTGTCGGTGCCTTGTTGATCGATTCGGACTTCATTGAGTTGAACCACAACGTTGCTAGAGGAGCAACCGGTATTGGCCGCACCAGGGGTGTCGCTTGTCAAGGAAACTTCGGCGAAACCAAGATTCCAAACCCCCGAATCTTCACAGACCTGAGCCTTGCTTGGGAAGTAACCACCGTCAGGTCCAACTTTGGTTGTGCTGTATACATAGTCGCTAAACAGACCGTCTTGTGTGGCACTGGCCACAAACGCAACTGAGGAAGAAATACTTGTCCAGAAAGTTGTGTCAATCGTTCCATTGGAATCCGAGTCAACAATGTCGCCAACCACGCCAGTAAATCCATTTACCAGCAGGTAGGTCTTATTGTTGTCGGATTGGAAATCTAAAAATGAAAATAGGTCTGGTGTCGTAAGGCTGTAGGACGGTTCCGCAACGACGTAGTAGCCGCTGGCGGGAATGACTCCTGATAATTGAATCACGCTTTCGATGTATCCGTTTTGCGCTGGTGGCGTGGCAAAATCATCGTTGCCAATCACAAGAAGTGAATAGGCGGACATATCAGTGCCAGCAATGCCTTTAATTTCGGCGTAGATTTGAGTGTCGATTCCGGTTTGCTGAATTCGGAATTCGTTGAAGGATTGCGCAAATGCCACGCTTGTTGTTGCAAAAATAAATCCAGCGATGAGGTTGGTTCGCATTGTTTGGGGCCCTAGTGAAAATAGCCACACCATACGGCGCATGAGAATCCTTCTCATGCGATGAAACCGGCGGCGTACTACTTACTTGAACATACTGCGAATTCTGAGAAAACCAAATAGAAAGTTGCTAAATGATGAAATCCTTTTACTTGACAAATGGAATGCCAACCAAATGTTCACAAATTGTGGGGAATTACCAAGCGGATTTAAATCTTTATCATGGACCGATAACAGAAGCGGCGATCCAGATCATTTGGATCGCCGCTTGAAAGTCAATGTGAATTGTGCGCTTTTGGCGCCAAAGATGGTTTACTTGGTTGGATCGTCGTCGGTGCTCTTGGCTCGAACCGGCTCGGCTTTATTCGATGCCGCCGCTGGAAGATCGCTTGAATCGCCACCAGTAATGATTGGAATGGTCATTGGACTGAGGAAGATTTCCACGCGGCGGTTGGCGGCGGCGCCATTTGCGCCGTTGGCAACCACAGGTCGATATTCACCGTAGCCAGCGACTTGCATTCGATTGGCGGCAACGCCGTCGGACACAAGCGCATCACGCACGCTGATGGCGCGATGCGCCGAGAGATACATGTTGGTTGGATGCTGCGCCGCGACGCGGCGTATTGGAACATTGTCGGTGTGACCAACAACTTTCACTTCGAATTGTTGCGCAACGGGTTGATTCAAAATGCCGGCGAGTTTGTCAACCAAAGTTTTTGCCGCCGGCTTGATGGCCACGGAACCAGAATCAAATGTGAAGTCGCTTGAGAAGCGCAACATGCCAGTGCGCGCGTCGAAGGTCAACACATCTGGATATTGCGCGGCCAAATCGGCGAGCGCGCGGTTGAGTTCCGCGGGAAGGGGACCAACGCCCATCTCGCCAACTTGCTTGAGCAAGCGTTCGTAATCGGCAAGGAGCTTATCAATGTCGCCCTTCGCACCGGAGCGAAGACCAGCTAAAGCCTCCAGGTCCGCGGCGGCTGCGGCCATTTGCGCGCGAAGGCGCTCTTCATTTGTGCGCGCTGTTTGCAAATCGCTTTGCGTGGCCAGCAATGTTTGTTCTTGACCGCGGTAGGCTGTCAAGAGGTCGTCATACTTCTGTTGAGGCACGCATGCCGAAAGCAAGACGGGAACAAGAGCAATAAACGTGATTCGCTTCCATACCATCGAAGGTTCTCCACTAAACGGGTCGAATGCGATTTCTAGCGATCGCTTAAGGCGGTGAGTGTAGCGCAAGTGGGGCGAGCGCGACGAGGCAAGTGGAGCATCTTTCACGCCGCGCCATAGGCAAAAAGTGGCGCGCGCGAAGGGGGCGGTGTTTTCATACATGGCGAGCCGCCTGTAACAGCCAAAGTGGATTCTGCCCCCATCAGGTTGGTTCTTTTGCTTGACCTTTGCAATTTGAGTTATACGCTTATGTTCATGTGTTGGCGTAGGAGTGCAATTGAATTTTGAATTGCCCCTTTGAATCCAAGTTTTGAGAGTCATTCAACCGATAGAACGAGAGACCCGTGACGACAGAGCAAACTCAAAAATCCAATGTGGATATGGACTTAAAGCAACTCGCCGCAAAAGCGGGTCCCTATCCGACCACCGCGTATCGATTTGTGAGTGAAGGATTGTCACGCACGGTTGAAAGGGCGCAAGGGTTGGATTTATCAGAGGCAGACCGTCATATTTCGGGGCAACAATTGTGCATAGGTCTGCGTGAATTTGCCATTGAACGCTACGGTCTGCTGGCCTCGGTTGTGTTGCAAAGTTGGCATGTGCATCGCACGGACGATTTTGGGCGCATTGTTTTTGCCATGATCGACGCGGGCATGCTCAGCAAGACGCCACAAGATTCATTTGATGATTTTCGCGGGGTATTTGATTTTCAGGAAGCCTTTAGCCGCGACCGACTGATCAACGCCATGCACCAGCGATGAAGCAAATAGGAGCGCTTGAAACTTTGATGATCAAGCATGGGCCCAGCGCCGAAGCCGTGGGAATCGTTTAGCATTCCAGCCATGCCCGAAGAACAAGACACAACGCGTCTTTCCAAATTGCACTTGTGGCAAATTCAAGGCGTACGCGACGCGCTTGTCATTGCAACATTTGTGTTGATTTTCTATGCGGGCTACGCCCTACGCTCAGTGACAGTGCCACTGTTGATCGCGTTTGGTTTGGCGTACTTGGTGGAGCCGTTGGTGGCCAGCATATGTCAGCGATTTCGCATGTCGCGTCCTGCGGCGGTGGGAACCATTATGGCGACCGCTGGACTTGGATTGCTTGTTGTGTTGGTGATCGCGGTGCCGATTGTGATTGGTCAAAGCGTTTCATTTGTGGAATCATTTCGCAGCGGGCAATTCAACTCGGTGATTGATCGCGCGGAAGCGGTTGTGCCAGCGCCATATCAAGATCAAGTGCAAAAGATTCGATCATGGTTCAGCGAGAATATTGGTTCAGGAAGCGGCATCGTGTCCAGCGCGTATGCGGCGGATCCAAGCAAGATCAGCCCTCCGCCAAGCGGTGGAGCCACTGCTCAGACCGAAAATTTGCAGGCTTCCAAGAACGCCCCGCTTGCCAAAATGCAGAATGCCAATGAGAGCGCTACGGAAATATCCGGAGAAAATTCCGCGGCTGATGTTTCAAACACACTGATCAACCAGGCGACCATTGATGTCGCGGTGCAGGAGGCCTTGAACAAACGCGGCTACTTTGGCGCGCCGGTGAGTGGTGGATTTTCATGGGCCAATATTTTTGGCTCTGGAGTGCAAGGCGTGTTCTCAACCGCGCTGGAATTTTTGACGATTGGCTTCTTGACGGCGTTAATTCCATTTTACTTTTGGTTTTTCGCCGTCAGTTTTCCATCGGCCATCGCTCAATTGCGTGGTTTAATTCCAGAGAATCATCGCGAGGGAACCGTCAAACTGATCGTAGAAATGGATCGCGCTGTGAGCGGATTTGTGCGTGGACGCATTGTGATTAGTTTGATCATGGCCATCATGTTTGCGATTGGGTGGAAAGTGTGCGGTGTTCCATACGCAATCACGCTTGGTCTGGTGGTTGGACTGTTCAGCGTGGTGCCATATCTCAGCGCGGTAGGTTTGCCCATTGCCATTGGCTTGTTGATTGTTGAGCAGCTTGTGTTGCCCGAGGAGGCGCGCATGAGTTGGTTGTGGATTGTGCTTGGGCCGTCGCTGGTGTACGGCATTGTGCAATTACTGGAGGGGTACGTGCTTATTCCAGTGATCGCCGGACGCGCCACGGATCTTGGACCAGTCAGTATTTTTGTGGCGATTTTGGCGGGCGCGGCCTTGGCGGGCGTGTACGGCATGTTGCTCAGCATTCCAGTGGCGGCGTGTTTAAAGATTTACGGGCGTGAAGTGATCATGCCGCGCGTGAAAGCGTGGGGCAGCGGCGAGGTCGACGATTTGCTGCCGCTGAATTAGCGGGGAATGTGTTCAGCGCTTTTTGCGCGACTTAAATTTACTTTTAATGCTCTCGGTGTGGGTGGACTTGCGTCCCATCAACGCGCCCATGTTGGGCATTCCGCCAGGACCGCCAGAGGCCATGTCCTTCATGGCTTTCATTTTTCCCATGGCGCCAAGGCCAGCAAGTTGCGTGGTCATTTTTTGCATGACTTCAAATTGCTTCACCAGTTTGCCGACCTCGGCAGTGGTTGAGCCACTGCCGGCGGCGATGCGGCGCGCGCGGCTTTTTTGCTGGTCAACGCAGCGCACATCTTTGCGTTCGGCGGGGGTCATGCTGCGCGCGATGCCTTCAATGCGGTCAAGTTGCTTGTCGTCCACATTGACATCTTTCATCATGGAGCCAACGCCTGGAAGCATGCCCAAGATTTGTTTCATAGGACCCATGCGCCGCAGCGATTTCAGCTGCGAAAGAAAATCATCCATGGTGAATTGACCTTTGGCCATGCGCTGGGCCATGCGCTCGGCCTCGTCCTGGTCGACTTCCTTGTGCGCCTTCTCCACCAGACTGACCACATCGCCCATGCCCAACATGCGGCCGGCAATGCGCTCTGGATGGAATGGCTCAAGCGCGTCAAAGCGCTCGCCCACGCCCACAAATAGAATGGGTGCCCCGGTGACATACTTCACGCTGAGGGCTGCGCCGCCGCGGCTATCGGAGTCGAACTTGCTGAGAATGATGCCGTCGACATGCAATTGCTCATGGAACGATTTTGCCGCGATGAGCGCGTCTTGACCAGCCATGGAATCGACCACCAACAATGTTTGATGGGCCTCGGTGGCGCGGCGGACTCCTTGCAATTCGCGCATGAGCGTGTCGTCCACATGCAGGCGGCCAGCGGTGTCGACAATCAGCGTGTCATAGCGGCCTTCACGCGCCGCGCGGTAGGCGCGCTGCGCCACACCCACCGCCACGCCAACGGCTTTGCCATATTCCGCGCACTTGTCGGGCTCGCCAAAGAACGCCACGCGCGCGCCGCCTTTGCCTTCGGCGGCAACTTGCTCGCTGACAATGCGCAATTGTTCAACCGCGGCTGGTCGTTGCAAATCACACGCCGCAACCAAAACACTGCGACCTTGCTCGCTTAAGCGCGCCGCCAATTTTCCGGCCGTGGTGGTTTTTCCAGCGCCTTGCAAGCCGCACAACAGCACCACGGTTGGACCTGGCGTGACGGACATAATGTTGGGGTCCACTGGCCCCATCAAGTCCACAAGTTTTTTGTGGACCAGACCCACAATTTCTTGCGCGGGATCCAGGCTCTTGGTCACATCGGTGCCAATGGCCTCCTGCACAACAGAGTCGCAGAAGTCGCGCACCACTTCAACATGCACATCGGCCTCAAGCAACGCCGTGCGTACATCGGCCATGGCTTCGCGCACATTGTCCTGGGTGATTTTACCGCGGCCCGAAAGCCGACGAAGCGCGCCACTTAATTTTTCGGAGAGTGATTCAAACATGATGGCACAATCCTAGGCGAAATATTTGCCAAACGCCCTTGCATTGGCGGGGCAAAGTGGAACTGAATGGTTGACGGGAGCGCGTGAACTTATGAAACGCGAATTTTGCTTTTGGATTTCGAAGGCGCCGCCTTGTTGGGAGCAGCTTCCACCACGGCGCGAACTACGCGGGCAATATTGGTGGCATCAATGCCGGCTTCGGCAAGTTGCTGCTGACGCTCGCCTTGATAGATCCAATGATCGGGTAGCCCCATGCGTGTAATGAGGCGGGTGTCTAAACCGCGTTGGTTGCAGGCTTCAAGCACGCAACTACCAAATCCACCGCGTACGGAATGGTCCTCCACGGTGATCACGGGAATATTATTTTTGAGCAGCGATTCAAGCAGTTGAATGTCCACAGGCTTGGCGAAGCGCGCGTCATACAAGTTGACTCGGTATTCGCTATCGAGAGATTGCAAAGCCTTGGCGCCTTCGATAGCCATGACGCCGTAGGCCATGACGGCGGCATCTGGAGCATCATGCTCCATCAGCGTGCGCGCCTTGCCCATCACAAATTCCGGACACTCTTGCTTGGCGAACAACTCGCTCACGGATTCGCGTGGATAACGCAGCGCGCTAAGGCTGGTGTCATGTTTGCGCATGAATTCAAGCGCGGCCTTGAGGCTGGGCTCATCCATGGCGGCCATGAGCACGGCGTTTGGAAGGGAGGCGAGCAGGGAAATATCGCAGAAGCCGTGATGCACGGCGCCGTCGTTTCCAACTAGGCCGGCGCGATCAAGCAGCAAGCGAACCGCGAGCCCTTGCAGCGCCACTTCTTGGAAAGCCTGGTCGAATGCGCGTTGCATGAATGTGCTGTAGACGGCGAAGAATGGTTTCCAACCGGTCTTGGCAAGACCGGCCATCATGTCCATGGCGTGGCTTTCGCAAATGCCACTGTCCCATGTGCGCTCTGGAAACGCCGCGGCAACTTTGGAAATACCTGTTCCGTCGGGCATGGCCGCGGTGCACGCGACCACTTTGGGATCGCGCCTCATGACTTCGGTCAACGCCTCACCGACGGCGCTTGTGAAAGAGCGCGAACTTTTCTTCAATTCAATGCGGCAGCCTTCGCTTTCCATGTCGGGCACGGAGAATGGTCCAGGCGAATGCGTGGCGGATGGATCCGATTCGCAGAATGAAAAGCCCTTGCCTTTGACGGTTTTCACATGCAACACCATTGGGCGGTCAAAGTGCTTGGCCTCGGTGAAGAATTCAATGAGTGAATTGAAATCGTGGCCATCGATTGGGCCCACGGCGACAATTCCAAAGTGCTCAAACCACGCGTCGTGGCTGATAGCGGCCTTACTCATGTCGCCCATGCGGTGGTACAGATCGGACATTTCGCGCCCGCCAGGAATAAGTTTGGCTACGTCCTTGGCGCGCTTTTTAAATTCCGCATAGCCGTGGCTCATGCGCATGCGATCGAAATAGCTGGCCAGCGCGCCTTGCGGCTTGGCGATGCTCATACCGTTGTCGTTCAGGACCACAAGGAACTGGCGGCGCAATGTGCCTGCGCTGTTGAGACCCTCCATGGCCAGGCCGTTGACAATGCTGGCGTCGCCAATCAGCGACACCACACGGCGACCATTTGGATTTGTTCCATCAAAACCATCGCCGTTGAGTGAATCGCCGCGCGCCATTCCAACCGCTGTTGAAATGGCGGTACCGGCGTGGCCAACGCTGAACAAGTCGTATGCGCTTTCGCGCGGCTCGGGAAATCCAGCCATGCCATCGCGTTGACGAAGTCGACCCAACAGAGCTTGTCGACCCGTGAGCAGTTTGTGCGTGTAGCACTGGTGGCCAACATCCCACAGCATGCGATCGCGGCTGAAATCAAACACATAATGCATGGCGATGGTGAGCTCCACCACTCCAAGATTTGGCGCAAGGTGGCCACCAGAAGTCATGCACTGATCGCAGATGGCTTTGCGAACTTCGGCGGCAAGTTGGGGCAATGCGGACGGCGCCAGAGCTTTGAGGTCGGCAGGTGAATGAATCGTTGGAAGGATTTTCATATCGTCGTTGGAGTAGGCGAAAGACCTAATAAAGTCTAGCGAAAGTTGGAGTGAAAGTCACGAGCGCAATTCAAAATTAAACGAATAAATGGAATGTGGACTTTTGCCAGCAAGCGAGCGCTGGTGGTTTGGAAAAATCAGGCACAAGGCGCGGTGAATTGTTCGATTTGTGCGGGGCGTCACAATATCACTTGGTGCGAGTGGCCAACGCCTGGGCCATGGCGCGGAGTGGTTGCGCGCCATCGGATAGTGGTTTGAGAAGTTGCTCGCTTTGCGCCAGCAATTCCTTGACATAATCGCGGCTCCAGGCAATGCCGTGAATTTTGGGGTAAGTGATTTTACCTTGCGCTATGTCTTTGCCTGCGGATTTGCCCAAATGTTCGCTGGATTGCGTCTCATCCAAGATGTCGTCGACCACTTGGAACATCAGACCCATGGTTTCGCCCCAGCGCGACAAGCGATCAAGAGTGTCGGGGTTGGCGGCCGCGGCGAAGGCGCCCATACGACACGCGGCGCGGATCAGCGCACCAGTTTTTTGGCGGTGGATCAGCTCCAATTGTTGCGCGGGGTTGAAGTCCCTGGGAAATCCGCCAAGCGTGTCAAGCACTTGCCCGGAAATCATTTCGGTGGTGGCGTTGGCCAATTCATGGGCAATGTGCGCCGCGCCAATCTTGCAAGAAAGCGCCTGTTCCATGGCGATTGAAAAGAGCGCGTCGCCCGCCAGAATGGCGAGTGGCTCGCCGAAAGCGACATGCGTTGTGGCGCGGCCGCGGCGCATATCGTCGTTGTCCAACGCGGGCAAATCGTCATGCACCAAACTGAAGGCGTGGATCATTTCAATCGCCACCGCGGCGGGCATGGCGTGCTCCATGTTTGCGCTTGCGGCGGCGCAGCAATGCAAACACAGTAACGGTCGCACGCGCTTGCCACCACCCAAGAGCGCGTAGTGCGTTGCTTCTTTCAGTTTGGCCGCCAGCGAGCGATTCGCAATGGCGTGCGTGAGTGCGCGCTCGACATGCGCCAGCAATTGGTCGTCGGTCAACTGGCTTGTGCTCTTTAATTCAAGCATGAATTGCAGTATATAAAGTTGAGCAGAATGTCTATGATGCCGCCCATGAGCAGCGCATTCAACGAGTTTTTAGGGTTTTTACAGCACGGCGGATTTATCATGTATCCGCTTTTATTTCTCGCCATCTTTTCGCTTTCACTCACGGTGGAACGGATTATTTTTTGGCGCACAGTGGCAAGCCGCAAGGCGAAAAGACAGGTGGACGCTTTGGTTGAGGCCTTGCGCGCCGGCAAGCGCGACAAGGTGATTCAACTATGCGAAGGCAGCATCTTGCCCGACATGGCCGTGGCCGCACGCATGGTGATTGACGGCAGCGATGACAGCGTGGCGACGGCCGCCGCGGAAATTCAGCGCCATCGGCTTGAACGATTTTCCGTGATTCTGTCCACCATCATCACGGCGAGCCCCATGATTGGAATTTTAGGAACAGTGATTGGAATTATTAAAAGTTTTCAAGTGCTTGGCAACACAAGTGGCTTGGCCGATCCGCGCGGAGTGTCCGGAGGAATTGGCGAAGCCCTGATCACCACAGCCAGTGGCCTTGCGGTGGCGTTGTTGACGCTGTTTCCATACATGGCGTTCAAGGGATTGGCCGATCGCTCATTGGGACGAATGGAATCCGTGATTGCCGCGGCACAACTTGGGCTGCCTAGGCGTCCCACTCGATTGAAAGAGTTGGACGAGAGCATTGCGGCTACGCAACGCGAACCCGCGGAAGCGGCGCGTTGAGGCGCAATCTAAAACTTGCCTTTTTGAAAGGCGGTGGGGAGCCAATTGAATTCACTCCCGAAACAGCCATCACCATTGGGCGCGCCATGGAGTGCGTGATGCGGTTGAATGATCCGCATGTTTCGCGCCGCCATGCCACGCTGCATTGCGTGGATGACAATTGGACTTTCATTGACAATGGATCGCGACACGGAACACGCATCAATGGAACTCCGCTGCTCGCACAAGAGCCATGCGTGCTTGCCCACGGCGATCAACTGACCATTCACCCCTATGTTCTGCGCGTGGATTTAGGTGGCGAGGCCATGACCCTGGTTCAGCTGACCGCCCACGATTCGGGTAACGGTATCAAACTGATTGAACCGGACGAACTCGCCAATTTGGCGGGAAGGCGCTTAAATGTGCTGCTGGATGTGGCTTCGAAATTGCAGGAGGCCAGCGATGAAAAGTCCATGGCGTTGATCGCGGTGAAAGCCTTGTTGTTGGGAACAGGATTTGGACGAGCCACATTGTTGCGGGGACACGATGACTCCCTGTATGAAATGCTGGCATCGGTGACCCAATCCAATCAGGGCGATGTTCAAGCCAGAATGAGCAGCACATTGCTGCGCGCCGCGGCGGCGGGAAAGCCGGTGCGACTTGATCAAGACGCCGGCATGAACTTGTCCGAAAGTATGATTAACCAAGGAGTGACGGCCGCGCTGTGCGTTCCAATTTTGTTGGACTCAAGCGTGGAAGGATTTTTATATTTGGATTCCACAAGTGGATTGAAGTCCAACAACGACGACGCGGCGTTCGCGAAAGCGCTGGGGCAATTTGTGGGCATGGGTCTGGGCGAAATTCGCCGGCGTGATTTGGCGCAGCGGCAATTGCATATTCAAACGGAGTTGGCCGCGGCGCACGCGGTGCAGCGGCGGCTTATGCCTGCGGATCAGGGATGCATGGGACCCTGGCGCTGGAAACTGTACAGCGAACCCGGACGCGTGGTGGCCGGCGACATTGTTGGCGCGGGCGAGAGCGACCAAGGTTTCTGGTTTTTTCTGGGCGATGTGGCTGGTAAAGGCGCAAGCGCCGGCATGTTGATGGCGAGTATTCAAGCGCATTTGGCGGGTGAATTGGAGCGTGGCAATTCAATTGCGCAGGCCATGAACGCCACCAATTCCTATGTCAGACGCCACCGAAGCCAGGCCGAATTTGCAACCTTGATGGCCATGCGGTTGTCTAGCGATGGGCGTCTGATGAGCATGGTGGACGCTGGACACGCCATGGGCGCCATTGTGCGCGCCGGCGCGCCGGCCATCCAGCTGCAATGCAATGGTGGACCGCCGATTGGCGTGGTTGATGAAGAATATGAGTTCAGTGAATTGCAATTGCAATTGGGCGATCGCCTTTTGTTGTTCAGCGACGGCGTGTGTGAACAACGCAACGCCGACGGCGAGGAGTTGGGTATGCAGCGCGTCTTTGAGTGCGTGGCCGACAGCCGGAATGAGCATGAGGATGTTGAACGCGTCATGCAATTATTGCGCGCGCACGCCGCGGGTGCGCCATTCACTGACGATGTGAGCGTGGCCAGCTTGGCGTATGGAATTGGTCAAACGCGATCGCCTGTGTGATTGGATTTGGGTCGCGCAACCAGAGGCGCCCGTGATTGAACGCGATCATTGCTCGGCCAAGGTTCCTGTGTGCAGGGGTCCTGGTTGCGCGTTGGACATGTTGGCCATGTTCACCCACGCGCGCATATCGTTTAAGCCGGCATAATTTTCCAGCGTGTTGCTTCCATCGCCTTTGGCGATGGGGATTTGCTTGGAATCACGCATCACCACCACGGCTTGATCGGTGTACAGGGCCAGGCTCAAAGGATCATTGTTGGATGAGCTCCAAATTCGCTGGGTGCCAAGCCACGGTGGAGTTAACCACGCGGCACCGGCAATGTTGGGCTCCAACGAGCGATAGCCATTTTGAAGGTTGGTCGCAGTCGAGCCAGGCGCGGGCGCTGAAGCGTTGGCCGCCAGATACGCCGACGGCGCAAAAACCGTCATGCGATCTGGCAGAGCGATTGTCCCAATCGTTCGAGCGATGGCGCCTGCGTTGGTCTTTTTGTCGGCCGCAATAGAAAGCGCGTCGGAGAAATAGGGGCGCGCGAGTCCCTGCGTCTTTGGATTTTTAGAGAGGTCCCACCATCCACCAATATAAAATGCGTTGTAGCCATAAGCGGGTTGTAACGCCACGCTTGCTCCCATGGTTGAGCGTGGACAAAGTTGTTGCAGGGCATCACCAAGCTTGGCACTGGCGATGGTGAGTGGGGCAATGGTGTACAGCGAACCTGTGGCTTCGGTATTTGGATCATCGCGATAGCCCAGCAGTAATTCCCATGAATAGTCCAGATACGGCGCAAGGCGCCATGGATATGTTTGCGTGGCGGCGCGATCGAATTTATCGCTAGATTGCCCCTCCACTTTTTCCTTCATGCGATAGGCGACCTTCCACATATTTTGAATCTCCACCGAGAGAAATCCGGGAAGGCATTGGTCGTTGTATTGATTCGAATACAGGGTCCAGCCCGTGAACATTTGGCGCAGGTTGCTGAGTTGCTTGGAATTTCTGGAAGTCTTGAGAGCGGAATTGATTCCAGTGGCAAGCAACGCCACTAGGAGGGCGATGATGGAAACCACAACCAACAATTCAACAATGGTGAATGCACGAACGACGCGCCGCGGCATCAACGACCGCCAATAGTCACTTTTTCAACCAGACCCTTGCGAATCTTGTCCACGCCGGAGCCAAGTTCGCCAATCGGATCGGGTGGAACAATCTCCACGCTCTTCTGGCCCAACTGGGCCTCGCCGCGGCGAACCTTGTCTTGAAATGTTGTGCACTCGAGCAGCAGGCGATCCAGGATTTCCTCCTCTGGAACATTGGCAACTTTTTGCCCTTGCACATAGATAATTCCGCGGCGATCACCCGCGAACACCGCCACATCGGCGCCTTCGGCTTCGCCAGGGCCATTCACAATGCAGCCCATCACGGCCACCTTTATTGGTAGCGAAACTTCCTTGGCCAACTTGGCCTCGACTTCTTTCACAAGCGTGAACAAGTCAACTTGGATGCGTCCGCAGGTTGGACAGGCAATCATTTCCGCACCCTTGCGCTCGCGGCGGCCAAGACAGTAGAGAATTTCCAAGCCATCCTTCACCTCATCAATGTGGTCGCTGGCGTATGAAAGACGAATGGTGTCGCCAATTCCGTTGGCAAGCAGCGTTCCAAGAGCGATGGTGGAGCGGATTGTGCCGGTTGATTTTGGACCGGCGTGCGTCACGCCCAGATGCAGCGGATGGTCGAAGCGCTTTGAGATTTCCGTGTAGGCGTCAATGCACAGCGTGGCGTCCATGCTCTTGGCGCTGATGACCACATCGTGAAAATCGCGCTCGGCGAAGATTTCCAGATACTCCTCCAACTTCGCGATCATGAGCGCGAGCAAGTGGCCGGATTTGTGGCCCTGGAAATACATGCCCAATTCCTCGGCGCGCCGTTGCTTGTCGCGGCGCTCAATAATGGAGCCTTCATTCACGCCAATACGGATTGGAATTTTGCGCTCTTTGCAGGCGTCGATGACTTTGAGCACTTGATCACGGTCGCTGATATTGCCGGGGTTCAAGCGAATCTTGTGTACTCCAGCCTCAACAGCCTCAAGCGCCCGTTGATAATGAAAGTGAACATCGGCGACAACGGGAACTTTGACTTGCGGCAAGATGTGTCGCAAGGCGTCGGTGTCTTTGCGTTCGGGCACGGCCACACGCACCATGTCGGCGCCAGCGTCGGCGTAGCGGTTGATCTCGGCCACGCATGCGTCAATATCGTAGGTAAACCCGGCGTTCATGGTCTGCACTGAAACTGGCGCGTCGCCACCGATCTTCACTCGTCCAACGCGGTCATCTCCAACGGTTACTTGACGGGTCTTGCGGCGTTCTTGCATTTAGTAAGTGTAGCGAGAATGGAGTTATATTCCATGGCATGAATGCAACCACCGCGCCAACAATGTTTGTGAGGACCCGTCTTTGCATCATGATGTTTTTGCAGTACGCGATTTGGGGGGCGTGGCTTCCAATTTTGTATCCGTTTCTCACGGGATTTCGAAAGTTCACCCTAGATCAGACTGGTTATTGCTTGGCGGCGGGCGCGGCGGGCGCGGTGTTTGGGCCATTTATCGCTGGACAACTTGCCGATCGCAAGTTTGCCACGGAAAAGTTGCTGGCCGTCAGCCACGCCATTGGCGCGGTGCTGGTATGGAACCTTGCAGGCGCCGCGAACTTTTACACATTTTGCTCGCTGAGTTTTATTTACGGCTTTGTCTACGCGCCAACATTGGCGCTCACCAATTCGCTTGCGTTTGCCAATATTGCCAATCGCGACCGCGACTTTGGACCGATTCGATTATGGGGAACATTGGGTTGGATTGGCGTGGGCATTTTGGTTGGACAAGTATTGCTTCGCAAATACACCCCAGCCGTTGGAACCGAAATTGAAATTGCGCAGGCGCAAAATGCCGGTCGCGCCGTGGCGTTTCAGTTGAGCGCGGTGCTGGGCTTGATCATGGCGGCATATTGCTTAACCCTACCGCACACGCCGCCTACAAAATCTCCCAAGCAACACATGGCGTGGGCCGAGGCCATGGGTGAAATTCGATTCCAGCCGTTGGTCACGCTGTTCTTGGTGTCCATTCCGGTGAGCATGATCCATCAATTTTACTTTGTCTTTACCAGTGATTTTTTGGGCGCTATTCAACGCAAGGCGGCCAATGTTTCTGTGAATAATTTCGCCGACTGGACCAATCAGATTTTTGGGGTGGGCGGCGGCGGCTTGATGACGATTGGACAAATGACCGAAATTGCGGTGTTAGGCGCTATTCCGCTGTTGACCAAAAAGTTCTCATACAAGTCCCTGCTCATGATTGGCTTGTGCGCCTACGCGTTGCGCATGGCCATTTTTGCCAATAAGCCAGACTTGTTGCCCGTCATGTTTGGCGTGGCGCTGCATGGTTTGTGCTTTGGATGTTTCATTTTTGTGGCTTTCATGATGGTGGACAAATACACCACCAAGGATGTCAGGGCCACGGCGCAAAATTTATTCAACCTGATTTTTGTGGGGGTGGGAATTATTGTGGGCAGTATGTTTGCCACCAAAGTGGCCGGCATATCCACAAAAGATGACGAGATGAATTACCACCAATTGTTCACGGTGCCCATGTGGATGGCGATTGGCTCATTGATTGCCGTGGCGATCTTTATGCCAAGTCACAAAGCGCCTGAGGCGAAATAATCACCCCGCCTTGGCGATGGGAGCGGGCACTTGCGAATCTGGATGGATGGCAAGCAGTTGAACACCGCCTGGCAAGATGAATTCCACCACATTGTCGCCGTCCTTCACGGGCACATCGTCCATGGTGAATATGGCGGCGCGCGGATTGGCGGACTCATGGTTGGCCAGCGCGACTTCCAATGATTTCTGCGTGGTTTCATCGAGTTTCGCCATGGCCTCGCGGCCGCGGCACTTTGGAAATCCGCTGCAACCGAGCCACGGACCGCGCTTGCCAAGACGCAAATTCAGCTTGCGCGTCTTGCATTTTGGGCAATCCAAAACCGTGAGTAGCGGGGGCACGGAGGGCAATTTAATTTTGCCCTTGGGGTCCACATTGATAATGAATTGCTTTTTCTCCAAAGGCTCCGCAATAGCCACCACTCCGCAGGCAAGTTCTTGCTCAAGTTGTTTTTTGGTTTTCTTTTTCTTTTTGGGCTTGGGCGGCTTGGGCGGCAAGTCGCTTGTAATAAAGCGTCCAAAGCGTCCAGTTCGCATGACCATGGGCTGATTATTTTCGGGGCTGCAAATGTTCACGCGCTCTGGAAGCAGCGGGCGACCCTCGCGGTCAACTGGCGCGGCGTAGACGCAACTCGGATATGAAACGCATGACAGAAATTGTCCGTTCTTGCCAAAGCGGTATCCGGTCTGACTGCCGCACTTGGGGCAGACATAGGGCGCGGGATCCATTTTGGCTTTGACATGGTCGGCTTCGATGGCTTTATCTAAATCCGCTTTCAATTTTTTCCAGAAGTCGCGCAGCATTTGGTGCCATTCCATTTTGCGCTGGGCCACATCGTCCAACTCTTTCTCCATTTCACGCGTGTAGCCAACTTCAATGATGTCATTGAACCAAGCGATGAGAAAATCCGTGACTTTCTCGCCTAATGAAGTGCTTTCTAGGCTGGTTCCGCGGCGTTCCACATAGTTGCGCTCCACAATGGTGCGCACAATACTGGCGTAGGTGCTCGGCCGGCCAATGCCTTCCTCTTCCATGAATTTAATCAGGCTGCTTTCCGTATAGCGCGATGGCGGCGAGGTAAATGATTGTTTGGCGTCGATGGAAAATGGAGCGAGCGTGTCGCCATCTTTCAACTTTGGAAGTTGCGCGTCCTCGGAACTACGCGGATTGACGCGCAAGAAACCGTCGAACACCAGCACGCGGCCGCTGGCTCGCAACACCGCGCCCGTGTCTTGATCGGATCGCTGGAATAAAATGGTGGTGCGCTCAAATTCGGCGTCGGCGGTTTGACACGCCATGAAGCAGCGCCAAATCAAACCGTACACCTTTGCTTGGTCCTCGGGTAAATCACGAAAGGCCGCCGATGGATCGCGTGATGGATCAGTTGGACGAATAGCTTCATGCGCCTCTTGCGCGCCCTCGGTTTTATTTTCGTAATAGCGCGCTTTGTCCGGAACATATTGCGCGCCAAAATTGGCGCGCAAGTATCCGCGCGCCGCCTCAATAGATTCGGGCGCGAGGTTCAGACTGTCGGTGCGCATGTAGGTGATCCAACCGGCCTCGTACAACTGCTGCGCCAAGCGCATGGTGCGGTCGGCGGTCAGGCCCAGTGAACCGCCCGCTCGTTGCAGAGTGCTGGTCTTAAATGGTGGATATGGCTTCGAACCCTCGCGCTTGCCCTCTACGCTTGTGACTTTGTAGCGCGCCTTTGGATCAAGTGTTCCTGTGACTTTGACATTGAAAGCCGCTGGACCCTTGCCCGCAGGGTTGGCGGTTCGATCGGCTACAACATGCTGCAAACCAACGGCGGTTGCCGCATCCACAGCGCCTTTGGACAAGTCGAGCGGCGCATCTTTGGTGCACGACAAGTCAAATTTTTTGCCCTTGATCTCAATGAGGTCGGTCTCAAATCCGCCGTTGGAATCCAGCCACGCGGCCTGATCTTTTTGAGTCACGCCTTTGCCGCGTTCGTCCAACTTTGACATGAGCGTGTTCCATGCCTCTGCCATGCCGGCGGAGTTGGCAAGCTGGTTGGTCAAGCGCACGCACACGCTCCACTTTTCATCGGGAACATGCGCTCGAATTTCACGGTCGCGTTCCACAACAATGCGAGTAGCCACGCTTTGAACGCGGCCCGCGCTTAAACCACCCGCCACTTTTTTCCACAGCACTTGGCTAATGGGGTAGCCCACAATTCGATCAAGAATGCGCCGCGCTTGTTGCGCGTTCACTCGGTCCATGTCAATGGAGCGCGGATTGGCGAAACCTTCCAGCACCGCCTGAGTGGTGATGGCGTTGAAGACCACGCGCTTGGCGGTGGTGGGATCAACATTCACAAGCTCCTCCAAATG
>SYAC01000057.1 GCA_005787685.1 Planctomycetia bacterium | reverse complement strand
TGATACCCCAGGAGCATGGCAAGAGCGCCATCCGCTTGGTGCATGCGGCCTTTGGCCTGGAACAGGGCGAGCGCGTGACCATTGAACGCCAGCTTGGCCGCGTCTAAGTGATCAATCGGAAGCAGACACGTTGTCTAGGCTGGCAGCGTCGGCACAAGCAGCAATGCCATTGATTGCAGGGGATTTCAGCGGGAATTGTCTTTGGAGCTGCGGGAAGAATGTGATTTAACAGAATACCAATTATGGGCGCAAAGGGGTCTAAAGCCATTCAAGGCATAATTGTTGCTGGGTGCTGAATTCGCGTTACAGCGCCTGGATTCAACTCAATCTCCTTGCCTAATTCTATTCACTGTGATTCATCATGGAGTGTGATCAAGTCACACCTGATAATGATGAGCCATGGACTTGAAAAAATTTCGAACTGGTCTGCTTGGACGATTTGTGAAATTTGGCATTGTTCCTGGCGTCATTGTCATTGCGGGCGTTCTATGCGTGAACATGTATTTCAGCCTTCTGAAATTTGAACTTGAAGCAACTGAACTTGCCCGAAAAATGACCCTTCGATTTTTGAAGCCAATCGCTGAATCCAATCCAGATTTCGGAGTTTTTGTGGCTTTGGAATCAATGAGCAATCAGTCGATTCCACCAACGACATTTTCCGGCGCGACTACGCATACGAATATCGACCAAGCAACAAATGCCGATGGATGTTTCACCCCTCTTTACGAACGCGACGATGCCACGACCACCACGACCACCACGACGACCACGCGCACGCTTGTTTTGACTTCCATTTCCAATATTGAAGACAGCAATTATTACATCCGCTGCAAGCAAGAATTCATCAACAACAAGTCTCGCAAAGTTATCGTGACGGATCCGCACATGCACAAAGGTGAATTGGTGTGTGAGTTTGTCATGCCAATCGTCATCAATGGCCAATTCATGGGAATTGTTGGATTACAACGAACGCTTCATCAACCTTGGATTTAATGAATCAAATGTGTGCAGTAAACAAAATCAATGTCATGCTTCTGACCAATCAGGATGTGTTCATTGCGGCGATGTGTGGCGATGTCACTGCCAATAACCAGGCGCGCGCAACCTACTCCGCATTGAGTGGAAAATCTTTCCAGCGCAATCACCAATGTGGCTGAACGCCTATCCATGAGTTTGGAGAAGGCCAGCAGTATCAACACCATGATTGACACCATCACCAAAGTTTCAGATCAAACAAATTTACTGAGCGTGAATGCCGCCATTGAGGCTTGAGGCTGAAAAAGCTGGTGAAAGCGGACGCGGATTTTTAGTGGTTGCACGAGAAATTCGCCGCCTTGCCGATCAGACCGCTTCGGCCACCCTTGATATTGAAAAAATGGTTCAGCAAATGCAGGCCGCGGTATCCGGTGGCGTCATTGAAATGGACAGATTTCGCGAGCAAGTGCGTCGTGGCGTGACCCCCGTTGGTGATGTTGGGTTGCGCTTGATCAAAGTCATTGACCAAGCCTCAGGCGTGGAAAGCAGTTTCTGCGAGGTGACCGAAGGCATGCAGCAACAAGCGCAAGGCGCGGATCAAATTCGCCAAGCCATGGACGGTCTCACTCAAAGCGCATCACGCGCGCAAGACGCCACCAGTGAATTTTCCCAGTCCGCCGCGGCCCTGCGCGAGTCAATCATGTCACTGCGAAAAGTGATTGGTGGCGACATGACGGTTTGATTTTATTCACGCATTCCTGCTTTTAATCCTCATCCAAATCAGCTTGCTCAATGGGTCGTGAAATTTGATAGCGGCCATCGATCCAGCGGCCAAGGTCCACATCGCGGCAACGCTTGCTGCAAAATGGTTTGCTGGCGCACAGAAATTCAACGGGCGCTTTGCAAATAGCGCATGGACGCGCCCCCATGCTTGCCGCTAGGCGTTGCGAAAATTCTGCGGGCGCGTGAATTGTGATGGCGCGATCAGTTGCGCTTGTGGCAACCAAAGAAACCGTGATGGTGTCCGCGGGCAATTCACCTTCAACGCGCTCGGACCATTCAATGGCCGCCACGCAGTCGTGCGCGCCAAGTTCCAAACCACTATCGCGCAGTTGCTCTGGGTTGCTTAAGCGATATGCGTCCACATGCACAAGATCAATGCGCGCGCCGCGGTAGCGCTGCAACACGATAAATGTTGGACTGCTCACTTGCCGCTCATCGCAACCCAGACCGCCAGCCAGTCCGCGCGCGAAGCAGGTTTTGCCGGCGCCAAGATCACCACGCAGCGCGATGGTTTCACCCCCCACAAGCAGCGACGCAAGCATGGCTGCAATCTCTTCTGTTTGCGCGTGGGACTGTGTTGTGATTTCAAATTGAGTCATGCCAATGTCCAAGTTTGGATACATCAACCGATTGATGATTGTGCAGACATACTAATGCGATGTCGTTTGGAGATGACAACGCTTGCAAAGAACCAATGCAAGTCAACGGAGTGTTGTGTGGGCCAATGGTCGCCGGCACATGAATGCCAGCCGCCACCGCGAACAGCAACTCATAATCTTCGCCATCACCCAAAGCGCCACGCCACGCGTTGGCGTGCGTGTGCGCTTGCACACATGCGGGCGTGCACGGAAGTTGCTCCGCGATAATCACCGCCTGCAACGCGCTGGCTTGCGCAAAGCGAGCGCCGTCGCGGGCAAGACCATCGGACAAATCCATCATGGCGTGCAAGTCGTCGCCAAGCAGACGCGCCAACGCGTGTGATTCCGCCAGGCGCGGCTCAAATGTGAAGTGGTGCCCACCGCCATCTTTGGCAAGCGATCCGCCGAGCGCACCTGTGACAAACAGTTGATCGCCCGCCCGCGCGCCGCCGCGCAGAATGGGCTTCACGCCCTCATGGGGCTGCGCCAACACGGTCACGGAAATTGTGAGTGGGCCATTGCCAACATGCAAACATGTGTCGCCACCAATCAAGGGCGCGCCGAAGTGCGAGGCAGTTTGAGAAAGAGCGTCCACCAACTCTTGGGCGCGCGCCTGCGTCATGGAGCGCGGAAGAACGCATGCCGCAAGAATGGCGACTGGGCGCGCTGCCATGGCGGCAACATCGCTTAAGTTGCGCGTCACGGCTTTGCGGCCAATCTGCGCCATGCTGGCGGTGGGCAAAAAATGGCGGCCTTCAACTAGCAAATCTTTGGCGGCAAGGAATTGCCCGCCGTGAACTTTGATCACGGCCATGTCGTCACCTGGACCAACCGCCACATGTTGCGCGCCAGCGACCGTGGAATAAATGTGCGCCAGCAAAGCCTCCTCAGCGAATGAAGCAGCGGGCGTGGAATCTGCGCGTGGCGAGTCCGCGCTCATGCGCCCCCCGCTTGCTCTTGAGGCACGCGTACTTGAATGGTTTCCTGAAGAAGTTCCCGCAGCAACATTTCATTGCGTTTGGTAGCGCCTTGTTCGCGTCGAATCACCTCCAAAGCAGCGTCGATCATGCGTTGACGCGCGGCGGCGTCGGCGATCAATTCTTGCAAAACGCGTGGCAATGCTTCACGAGTCACACACATCATGCCTGCGGACTCCAGCAATTTCTCGGCGGTGTCGACAAAGTCGCCATAGCGCGGGCCAATGATTGTGGCCTTGCCCAGCGCCACGGGTTCCATCATGTCGCTGCCATGCAGGTCGCCAAAGCTACGGCCAACCACGACAACGGTGGCAAGGGCATACGCCTTCTTCAATTCACCCATGGTGTCCAATAGAAATCGATCGCTCCCCCGCTGTCCATCTGCGCTGCCAATGGGTCTGCGCGTGCGGCGCACACAACCAGGCATATCCAAAGCGGCCTCGTCAAAGCGCGCGGGCTTGCGCGGGGCGCACAGCAATTGCACGCCTTCGGGCACGCATGCGTGCAGCAAAGCCTCCTCGCCCTCGGCGGTACTTCCAGCAACCACCAGCGGCCGTGTGGGATCAATGCCAAGCTGACGCGCCAAGTCATTGGCAAGGTGCTGCGCATCTTCAAGGGCGCGTTTGTGCGCCGCTTGCTGAATCTGATCAATCGCACTGGTCGCACCAGTGGCAGCGTCTACTGCCAACAATGGCTCCACGCGCGCGCTGTCCCACTTCATTGTTCCACCCACATGCACGCGTTCCGTGGGTACGCCCATGTGCACAAATCGATCGGCGTAGATTTGCGTTTGCGCCGACACAAATCTAAATTTTTGAAAGAGCGGCTTTAAGAACCAGCGCGCCAACTTGTAGCGCCTGAATCCACGGTCGCTGATGCGACCATTGACCACCGCAATGGGAATGCCCCGCTCGCCGCAAGCGCGGATGAAGTTTGGCCACGCTTCAAGTTCAACCAGCGCCACAAGATCTGGCTGAACGCGCTTTAGAAAGCGCTCCACCGCCATATTTATGTCCAGCGGATAGCGAACCACGCTCACGCCCGCGGGCGCAACGGCAAGTGCGCGCGCGTAGCCAGTGTCGGTGGTTGCGCTCAGCACCACTTCGCAGTGTTGGCAAAGTTGCTCCACCAAAAGCCGCGCGGCGTTCACTTCACCCATGCTCACGGCGTGAACAAGAATGCGGCCGCGTTTGGCAGCCTGTGTGTTTGGTTGATGTTGCGCAACATCCGCGCCAAATCCAAAGCGCGCGCTCCAATCCGTGCGCTGTTGACCTGTGCGAAATAGCCACCAAAGCCACAGCGGACTGGTCACTATGGCCGCCACACAATAAGCCGCATCGGTCAAAGCGCGCATGTGAAAGCGATACTACGAAATTCGCGGCAAGCGCGAAGGCACACGGACACTCCAAGCGCAACTTACTCCGGGACGCGGCTGAAATACACAATGCGCGGTTGATCGGAAGGTCGATTCACATTGGTGCGGTCCACGCACATGACATAGCGCGCGTCGTCAAGCACAAATTCGCGGTCAGTGCCATTCCACTTGCCACTCAAGGGATTCTGCTTCACGGTGCGAACCTTGAAGTACACGGTGAACACATCGCTGCGCGTGGTGACAAGATTGGAGATGCCCTTGAAGAGCAAATTCAATTCCTCGCTGTCGCCATAGCTTGTGTCGTAGGTCAATACTTGGCGATCGGCAATTTCCGTGTCCTTGATAAAATCAAATTGGCGAACGCCTTGACGATCGGTTGAAAGACGCGCCTCAAGCGCTTCGTTGGTTTTGTTGGTGGCATTGTCGTCGCGTGTTTGAAAACCTTTGTACGGGTTATAATCACCAAGTGGTATAGGTGTCCGCCGCTCACGCGTTGTATTCTTGTCGTACGGGTCCGTTCCAGAACTACGAATATTCCAAGACATTTCGCTGGCTTGGCGTGCCATACCCAACACCTCACCAATGGTTGAAATGCCGCGTTGACTTTGCATGCCTGTGTTGTAGGCAACTTCCAATCCATTTAATGGAAGTGGGGTTGGAATTGCAAGCGGACCAGTGGCGGTCCCAATGGTGTCGCCTCGGTCAACATAGGTTGGATACAAAGGATCATCATCTTTGGTTTCCGTTGGATTCAAAAACACATCCATTGCATCAAGTTGCTTTGGAATCCATGGCCGTGCTACGGAGTTTGGATCAAGTTGATTGCGATAAATTTCAATGGTCAGCGGCACGCGAACATAAGGATTTTCGCCAAATTTACCGGGTTTAGGAATTTGAGGAGCAATATCTCCTGAGCCAGTCGTTGGACCGTCATAGCGACCCGTGTCGTCATACACCATTTTGGTCATGTTGGGCAAAGTCTTTAGCGCCTCAATAGACGCAGTATTGATGTTCAACAATCCTTTGGTTGGCAAGCCAGAGAAATTGCCCGACAAGCTTGGACTGCGGTCGTACTCCCACTGCGCCAACATTTGCGGAGTGACGGGTGCTGTTGATGATGTATTGATTGTGCTACGCACATCCACAGGCACAAGCGCGCCAACTGGCCTATTTGCCGTGCTTGATAACAAATTGCGCTTACTTAACAGCGTGTCTCCACCATTTTTAATGTCAGTGGTATTGGACGCAGACGCCTTGGTCCAGTCAAATCGAAGCGCGGCGCCCGCACCGTCCACAGTGAAGCAATCAAATATGCGCATGCCCCATGGAACATTGGGCGCGTATGGAGTTCTCAGGGCGCTTGTGCCGCCAAATTGGTAGGGAGTGCTGGTCGCACCCCCACCACTAAACGCAACATTCAGTGGATCAACTTGAATGCGATTGATATAGGGGCCCTCACCCACCGGGAACCCAGGCACGCGGTTGCTCATAATTTCCGCGAAGGTAGCTTTGGCTTGCGCGTTTGGAACTGCGCAAATCAAAGTTTGCGTTCCAACAGGTTGTGTGATGTTGGTGAATTTCTTGCCAAGTTCTGCCAGCGCATTTGGTGTTGTTGAATTAATCCGATATGCGGGTCCCCACGCAAACACATCAAGCAACTCACCGATCTGCTCAAAGTCGTCGTCCTTCTGCAACATTTGCAAACTGCCAGCTTGGGGAACACGATCTAGAGTGTTCCATAGACCACGCGCAAGCCATGGTCTGCCCGCTACTTTGCCACCTGTTGCCAGATCAATGGGTAACGCAAATCCGTCATGATCAAGCAAGCGCGCGCCCTTGTCACCCATGAACACGCGGTATTGACCGTCTGGCATGAATGTTTCTCCAGCCGTGTTTGTTACTGGATCAGATCCTGCTGGCACCGACCATAATGGCGTGACAAACTTTGTGTCGGTGAAGTTCGGAGTGGAAGCTTCTCGAGGATTGCCATAAAATACCCTGTAAATTTTATCATCCAAAGGGTTGCCGGCAGTCTGCGGATAAAAGTTTGGCACCGCATTGAAGATGACCGTCTGACAATTAAACGCAGTTGGCTTGCGCAGCACCAGTGTTGGCCAGTCTGACTCATTCACTTCTTGTGCTTGATCGCTGGTGTTTGGTGGCGCTAAACCACAAAAATCAGGTAGTGGCGCCCACACTGGCGTGAGCAACATGTTGTACGTCACAATTGGCGCGGTGGTGCTTGGAATAAGCCAATCTATGCCCACATTGGGGAACCAAATATCAGGATCTGCCTGGGCAACTGCCGCCGGAGTGTTGTAAGTTCCCAACTGAAAAATATCTCCTGCACTGGTGAACCCGGCGCTTGGAACAGTGAGCGTTCCCTTGGTTGAAGAGGCGTCGTAGGGAGTGTTTGTTGTAGTCCAAGGCGTCATTGACAATGTCACGGTGGATCCGCAAAGAGTCGAGCCACCATTGGCATTTGCGCCCGAAATTTTGCCGTCCATTACAAAGTCGGACAATTCAACACGAGTGGGTTGCAGCAAGGGCGGCCTGTTTGTGAACTCAGGCTCCGTGCGATTGCTAAACACAAAGCGTGGCGCGAATCGTTCCACAGGAATCATGGGGCTACGAGATTTGGTTGAATCCGTTGGCAGCGGATTCGACGCGAATGATCCGGTGACCAGTTGGCGCGTGTAGTCCCAAACTGGCAGGTTGTTTTGTGCGTTCATGGAAAGTGCTGCGTTGGGAATTTTGTCGGCAGGATTGGTGACAAACTTGGCGTCATACAGGCGCGACCAATTACGCGACACATGTGTCCATGTGGTGAAGTAATCACCATTCGCTTTCGTGTCGCCATCAATAACTTTGCCCAATACAATTCCAGGAAACAATGCGGGCGCGAACACGGAATCGGGCGGCTTCGGGCCGCTAGAAGCGGTAACCCCACACATTGTTTCCCCGTCCTCGATTGGTAAATATCGGAATTTGTTAGTGGCGGATCGCACAAGTTCCACAGCGGTTGGAGGCGGAAATAATGAAGCGCTTGCGCCCGGACCGTCGTAGGAATAATCAGTCGCTAGGGCAGGACCAGTTGAAAGTACAGGCAATGGACTTGGCACTGCGCCAAGCAAATCTGGAATATTAAGGGGTCTGCCGTCAATTCCAACGCGACCTAGGACACCCGTGGTGGGCGGCAAAGTAATGCGCGCCGCCGCGGTCCAGAATCGACCACCAGTAACAAGGTTGGTGTCAAAGTTGCGGTCATCAGCGAACATTGGAATTCCAGCAACTGATCCCAATGCAGTATTTTTGCCCGTCGTCGTCCAGTGATCCAATTCCGCATGTCCATCAAAGCGATCAACTTCAAAAAGTGTTCCAGTGGCGACTCCGGTTGATGGGTCTTTGATCACACGCTGCATGGAGATACCGCGAGCCATGTTGTCGCGCGTTAAACTTTGCTTAAATACAGTGAGCGTCTTGAGTGCTCCAGGCGTAGCACTAAAATTACTGGGCTTGCCTGGCGTGTCTTGCATGGCGTTAAGCAATTTGCTGCGTGACAATTGTTTGTCAAAACTGGCGCCTGGAAAGCCGCTCTTCATAGTGAATGGAAACAGCGGACTTGCGGCTGGCGATGTCGCCAATATTGGGGTAGTCCATGATGTTTTACTGGCTTGGGGCGCGTCTGAATATTCATACAAGTCGAAGTAATCAAGCCAACGGCGGCGGAACAATGGATCCCACATGGCGACACTGGACAAATCCCCTTCCGTTGGCGGCGTAATAATGGTTGGTAATTCTTCTTCATTACCCAACACATTGGCGATCAAGTACACGGTTGCCGTGGCGGGTTCGGTCTCAGTGCCAGGCGCAAGCATCAATGGCACTGGCAATCCATTCACATCCTTGACAACTTCTCCTGTTGCGTCCAATTCATAATCTGGAAAGTCGTAGTCCGTTCCAAATATGTTGATACGGAAATCGCCAAGGCGAATAGGTTCGTTCCACGGATTGGCAACTTGAACAACTAGAACGGGCGTACGGATTTTATCCAGTCGATCGCGTTGCAAGTCAACGGTGGAGTTTGTGGATCCACTTGCATCGATGATTTGCAGCGACGCGTAGCCCGTGCCTACACGGCCATTCACAAGCGCCACATATTTATACTTTTCAATAGCGGTTTGTGCGGGGTCGGTGCAGATATCAAAGATGGCGGGTGTGAGCTTTGATGCCTCAGTAGTCGTGGTGGCTGGATACACCCAACCAAAGAACACCTCCGTGAAGAATGGATGTTTTTCAATGCCGGGAAATACGATGTCGGTGGCAGTGGCTGACCACGCGTTTGCTTTGCTAATTAACGGTGTGGTTTCTTTGGAGGGATCAACCGCACGCAGCGCAAGTGGAGCGAGGGGCGTTTGTAAATAAGCCGGCCCTGCTGCAGGCAAAATTGGTTGATGAATTGCGCGCAGCGGAAGTGTTTCCTCCGGCGAGCCAGTATCGATATTTGGTGAATACATTAAGTCCGCGCGACTTCGCCATGTGGCAATGTTGGCGGCCATGCTTGCGGACAATGATTCGCTAGACCACGCGCTGCGGAATGACATGAATTTGTTCGCTATTTGTACAGCAGAGGGTTGTCCTAAACTTAAAACATTTGCTTTTGTTCCGGTGATATTTGG
>SYAC01000009.1 GCA_005787685.1 Planctomycetia bacterium | reverse complement strand
GCGGGGATAGTGACTGGAAGTGGCGGCGGTTTAAAGGATGTCACAATCACCTTGCAGCAACTCGATGCCATTTCAAACGCATTCGCAGATCGTTACTACACACTCATGTTGGCAGCAAGCGAGCGCGTGATGCGCGACAATCCATCGCTGGAGCAGCGACGGCTGATGAATGGACTGCGCCTGCTTGGCGTTTCCAGCATTTATGACATTGCATCAAGCCCCGATGTGTTCACGCAACTCATTGACCAACTGGTGGTGGTGACACTGCAAAATTATTATTGGGTTGATTCCGGTAGGTCGCAAAATATTTTTGGAGAGCGTGCGCAGCCGTTGGTGGAAAATCTCCGCCGCGCCCGCGAGGATGTTTGGGGTTCTGCTGCGCGCGTGTTCACCACCGCGCAACTTGAACGACTAGACCTCATTATCGCCGATTGGTGGCGGTCGCGTAGCGGCACGGAATTTGTGGCATATGTTCGCTTTGCCGATATTGCCACAAATAAGGGCGTGGCCCTTGTCGAAGAGGTAAAAGATGGCGGCGGCTTGTTGGAGCCTGTTGATCGCGCGGTTGAGCGCGCCGCGGAAGCCCAGCAAGCCTTTGAGCGCGCGCTTTTTTACTCCAAGCGCTTGCCCCTGTTTATCAATTGGCAGATTGAAGCGCTTGTGTATGACATGCTGATTATGCCTGAAACCCAACAGCTTTTAGGCGATGTCAATCGCATCAACGCCGTCATTGCCGACGCGCCAAACTTAATCCAGAAAAACACAGCTGTGGCTTCGCAGTTGCTTACGCAGTACCGCGACTCCATCAATGCCACCACAAATTTACTGGACAAGATCGCTCCTATTGTTGATTCCGCGGAGCGCATTACCAAAGAGGTGGGCACAAGTGTTGGTCAAGTCAACACCACACTGAACACACTTAAGCAAATGCAGACTCCGCCAGAAAATGGCGCTCCCGTGAGCAAGCCCGTGGAGATATCCGAAATCATTGAATTGCTGAATGAAATGCAGCAGAATTTGGAGGAGACCAGCAAGATATTGTCTACCACCGATTCTCTTTTGGGATCAAATGAAATGGCCGATAGACTAAAACCCATCGAGTCGTTGATGCGTGCGCGCGTGGATGAAGTTCACAAAGCCGCAGATGAAGTTGTAAACAGCATCTTTATTCGAGCGGTGGGCATTGTGCTTGGAATATTCGCGCTACTGGCATTGCTATTGTGGTGGCGCGGCAAAGGAGTGAAACCATGAACAGTATTGTGCAAGCGCTCACATTATCGAGCGTACTTATAGGCGCGGCAACCATTTCACAAACACAGACCGCGTCGGTTGCGCCACAGGCTGTACCTACAACCCCCAACATCTCGGCCGAGAAACCTATTCCCACGCAGCCTCTTATTCCAGCGCTATCCACAACTCCAGATCAGTCGATGGAAACCAAGCTTGTGATTGACGAGGAAATGACCAAAATCATCTATGAATTCCCAGATTATGTCCCAGTGCCTTCTTGGGATGGCAGCATCACGATTGGGGGTTCCGAAACAATGGCGCCCACGCTTATCGCAGTATCCGAGGCGTTTAACAGGCTGTATCCCAATGTTAAATTCAATATTCGTGGTGGGGGTTCCGACGGCGCCTTGCAAGCGTTGATAGAGGGTAAATGTGACTTTGCGTCTGTTTCGCGCAACATGAGTGAGGCTGAGATAAATCAAATTGAAATAGACTCTAGCAAAGATATTATTGAGATTGAAATCGGACGCGGAGCAGCATGCGTGTATGTGAACGCAGACAACCCAATCACTCAAATTACGCGCGAGCAACTGAACGGTATTTTTTCTATTACACACTCCATGACCAAGGAACCCATCTTTTCGTGGAAAGAATTGGATCCAGCATCCCCTTTGGGTCAAGAGTGGATTTCTCTCTATGTTGCTGATGAAAGATCAAGTACTACTAGGACATTTGTTGACTTTGCAATGCCGAATGAGCGCTTTACCACAAGTTATTTTTACCTTGAGCCAAGTCCGTCATCGGTGGTGAACGCATGCTGCGCCTATAAAACGGCCATAGGCGTTGGATCTTTCAGGCATAGGCAACCGCGTGCCAAAGCGCTGGCCATTTCCGCTGACAAAGGCAAGACATTTGTGTTGCCAACCTCCACAACTATCTTTTCTAGCCAATATCCATTGTCCCGTCCATTGCAGTTGGTGGCGGTATTGGACAAGCAGGGCAATCTTTCGCCGCTGTTGTTGGACTTTGTGCGCTTTATACTTTCTGAAACCGGTCAAGATGAAATTCATGAAGATGGCTATACGCCCACGGATCCTAAGAATTTGCCGGCGTTTATTGTGCGCGCCCATGCGGCCGCTGCCGCATTACAAACCTTACCAAATCAATCGAAAAGTGAGCAGCCCAGCGCACCAAGCGCAACATCAACTGATGCTCCCTAAGAGATCGATTTAGAATTCCAGAATCATTGCGGAAATATCGCTTGAATCAACTTCTCCGCTGTTGTCAAGATCTTCACTGCAGCATGGACAAACACCATATGACAACAGCAGTGCGGCGAGATCGCCTGGGTCAACTTCACCTGAATTATCCAAATCTGCGGACTGCACCACAGAAAAACTATTGATGGCAGTGCTCCAAGCACTTCCACCAATTTCGCCAATGCACCAGAAGGTGCAATCATTGACAGGATCAACGGCAATTCCAAAGTAATCACCCCAGCGATTGCCCGCGGCGGTTGGGGCAGTGGTTCCATTGGCTAGCACGGTGGATTGACTCATGGTTCCAGTCGGATCCAAGGCGCGGCGCGCAGAAATACTAACTTGCGGATACACCGTCAGTGAACTTGCTCCGTAGGCAACGGCAACATCGCCGCGAGCATTGGCGGCAATGGCTGGAAAGAATGTGGACTCGCCAGTACTTGGCAGAATGGTTCCGCTTTGACCAAGCGTTGGCGTGGCGGTGGTGGTGGTTGGCCAATTATTTAAATTCATTTGGTACCAACGCGCGGCCGCTTTGCTTGAACTGCTAATGCAATGCGCGGCGTACAGCTTTCCATCGCGAATGTTGGCGTTCATCATTCGACCATCAAGCGTGTCAAGTGTGCCAGTGGTGGAACCCTTCACTGGAGCGGTCGGCGGCGCGGCGTTTGAAGCAACCGTGACGGTCTTAATAGAAACCACCGGCGCGGTGAATGGATTTGCAATGGAGTGCAGGCGCACAGCTGTGCTGCTGGCACGGCTTACAAAGAGAGCCTTGGTATCTGGATAGGCGCTGGCTACTTGCACGCTGGAAGAACTGGAATAATTCACATCGGCGTAGACCGCGGTGCCACCTGTCAGTAGCGGAGTTTTATCAAAACTGCGAAACCACGCGCCCGCAAAGCCACCCGTGAAACCAAAAAGATTTCCTGTGACATAGATGCCGTTGGCGTCAACGCCAAGGCCAGGATAATCCACCCAGTATTTCGTGGTGCCAATGGTGACCACGCATGAGGTGCGGTATTTGTACCACGTGCCGTTGGGATCACTGTCATCGCTAATGGCAATGTCCATGTAGGCGGTTTGCGATGAACTATAATATTCAGGCGAAATCACAATGAAGCGATTTGAATGTTGGTCATACATGCACTTGGGATCAAACACAAAGTTGCTCGCGCCAATGGGCTCAAAGAATCCTGGCGCGCCGGTACTGTCAAGCGCCACCTGGAAAGTTTTGGTTCCAGTCTTTTTGAAAAATGCAATCTGACTATTCACTGTGGCCACAATGTGATTTGGACCAACTGCCAAAGTGCAATCTGGAGGCGTCCAACTTGTTTGGGTAATGCCGGGGAAATATTCACCAGGCTCAATTTGGGTTTCATTGATTTCACTTGGGGATACAAGATTGTTGGGTTCACCTAAAGGAAGCTCTCGGCCCATTTTGTGAGGAGGCAGATACGCTCCCTTGCGCATGCCTACGAACTTTGGTGGATCGTCTTGAATTTGCGGACTGAATACGCTGGTGTCAATAATGCTGACCTCGCATTCGCCACGCGCAACGCCATCAACAAGCATGGTGGGCTTGCATTCTGCGGGGCGCGGATCGATAAAGATCAAGGGTGCTGGTTGACCGGCTTTTTGTGGCATGGCCGCGGCGGGTGAGTTGGCGGGTGTGTTTGTAAGCGTGTCGGTCGGCGCGGTTTGATTGCTGTTCATAACGCAGGCGCAGGCGAGGAAGGCTGCGACACTGGACAAAGCGATATTGGTCATGATCTTCATACTTTAAATCTAGTTCAGATTTCGAAAAATTCCAAAATTAAAAAGCAATTTTAACTAAATTGTTGTATTTAGACCCATCTGCACACCCACAGACAGCAAAACCATGCAAAATTTAAAAAAACAACAATTTTAGGGATTGCTAAGTGGATCAATCTTCGGACGGTCTCTAGCCCAATAATACACGCGACCGTAGATTTCTTTCAGTGCGGCGTCGGTTTGCAACAGCGTGCCGCCGTTTGGAATAAACGATCGCGGCGTGACGCCAAGTTTGGTTTGAAAGTCCACAGGGAAGGGGATTACTTCCAAGCCGGTGCGGCGAAAAAGCATTTCGGCGCGGCTCATGTGGTAAGCGGATGTGACTAGAAGAATGCGCGGGGGGGCGGGAGATTTTCCAACGCCAAGCAACTGCGCAACGCCTGCGGCTTCTTGTTCTGTGTTGCTGGCTTTACCAGTTGT
>SYAC01000056.1 GCA_005787685.1 Planctomycetia bacterium | reverse complement strand
TGACATCGCCCCAGCACTCCAGGAAGTGGGCCTGCGGCACATGGAACGTGCACGCGGGATCCACGCTGGTCTCGTCGCGGTAGTACGCCAGACGCGCCACGTTGGGCACCTTCGCCAGCGCCTTCGCGAAGGCGAGATCGGCGGGAGCGTCGTAACAGGGATTGGCGCCGAGGATCAGCAGCGTGTCCATCTGGCCGGCGTTCATCGCCGTCACCAGTTCGGGCAGGCGCATGGCAGCCGCATCGGCGGCATGCACGCCCACGGTGTTGCCCATGGCACCGATCGCGTGATTGATCGCCGCCACCAGCGCGTGCACCTCGGCGCTCTGGCCGGTGCCGCACATCACGAAGCAGGCACCCTTGGCTCCCTGCAGGTCCTTCACTAGTTGATCGAAGACTTCCTTCGAATGCTCATCGAGCATGCCCTTGGCAGCGGGGCTGGAAGCCAGGCGACCGATGGCCGCCGTGAGCGACGCATCGCCACCCACGCCAAGCGCCTGCGCGATCATGGCGGCGAGCACGGCGATGTCGCCGCGACGCACGGCCACGCGGCTGTCGGCCGCCATGCCGGTCACGGTCACGTGCGGTTCGAACGCGTACAGACGGTTCTGCGTCTGCTTGCTCGGGTCCGCGCCATTCAGGCGACGACCCTCGGCCCACATGCGCGTGTGACGCAGCGCCATCGGGTCGGTTCCGAGCATGTCCCAATCCAGGGCCACGATCACGCTGGCCTTCTCCACCCGCGGCACCAGACGCATCGGTGCGCCGAACGCGACCTGCGTGCCATCCAGCGATGCGGTTGCGGCGAGTGCCTCCCACGCCGCGACCTTCGCCTTGGGGAACGCCTGCTGCACGCGGGCCAGCATGTCCTTCATCGACGGGCTCGAGGTGGCCTGCGTCAGGATGGCCAGCCCTTCGCCCTGCTTGGCCGACAGCGCCTTCGCGCGCTCGCCCAGCCATGCGTTGAACTCCGCGATGTTCGATGCCTTGCCGGCCTTGAACACCTGACGGCTGCGATCGGGGTCATACAGTTCAAGCACGCGCGCCTGCATCCAACTTGTGGATGTTCCGCCCCAATATGGATGCTCCGCGTTGCCGTCGAGCTTGATCGGGCGACCGTCGTAACTGGTGGCCACAAGCGCGTAACCAATGCCCCTGAAATCCACGGCGGTTGAATAGGTCACCGACACGCCAGGCGTGCGGTTGGCGGGCTGACTAGCGTTGGGAACAATTTTTGATTCTGGCCATCGGCGGCAACCAGTCAGGCCAAGACCCGCAAGCGCGAAACCCGCGCCCATGATCTTGATGAAGTTGCGGCGGTCGTCGCCTTCAAGCACATCGCTGGCAGCGGAGAATTCGCGCGCAATAAACTCGCTGGTTTGCGCGTCGGCGGATTGCGCGCCAAGTGAGCGCCACAGTGATCGGCCCGTCGCTGCACCTTTGGGTTGCGCGGACACGCCTTGCGTTGAAGCGCAACCACAACCACTTTGTTGCGCGGACACGCCTTGCGTTGAAGCGCAACCACAGCCACCTTGCATGTCAGCGACTGGCAGCGGAATATCTGTTGATGAACTCATCGATGGCATGTTGAACAATTCGCGTTGGGGTGAATGTTGTTGAGCTTTTGCAACTCGAGGCGTTGCTCCTGAGTCATTTCTTTATTTTGATCCCACGCCATTTGCGTGACCTTGGATGGCGGACGAATGCGATCGACTGGATTGCGGTGGCACTCCAAGCACCAACCCATTGAGAGCGGAGCCACGCGGTACACAACCTCCATTTGATCAATGCGGCCGTGGCATTCAACGCAACCAACTCCACGCACAACATGCGCGGCGTGGTTGAAATAGGAGTAATCAGCAAGTTTGTGAACCTTGACCCACTCAATGGGCATTCCAGTTTCATAACTCGATCGCACTTTGGCAAGCTTGGGACTTTCGCGGTGTATTTGCGTGTGGCAATTCATGCAAGTCTGCGTTGGTGGCACCGCGGCAAATGATGCCTTCTCAACCGAGGTGTGGCAGTAGCGACAATCCATTCCCAAAGCGCCCGCATGCAAAGCGTGGCTATATGGAACAGGTTGCGTTGGCATATAGCCAGCTTCCAATGTTTTTGGACTGAACCCATAGGCGACAAATAATCCCACATACAGCGGAGCGATCGCCCCCAAAATAATCACAAGGGGAAGAAATGCGTTAGACCAACGTGGAAAGAGGAAGCGACTCACGGGTAAGAAGTGTTCCTGTTAGAGGCAAGTAAAACATTGTGAAAAGTTTCACAATGTGTAGATAAACAATCCTAAGGGGATTGACCTGCGTGCGTCAACAACGGAAAAATAATTTACGCGCTTGCTTGGGTTTGAATCATTGTTCACAGGCAACGCGTTTCAGATTTCAAAGATTCATTGAATGTGTTTACGCGACTCAAATTAGGGCTTGTTCCCCTAAGGGCAATTCGGACCTTGCAGAAATTGCCCTTAATGCCACTGCGCCTAACTGGAAAATTTGCCTGGCTTCAAAATTGTTACATTCGACACATTTTAAGGTATGTCTGTCGTGTTTCCCATTATTCTGGTGAAAACATATCTTAGTCGTTTATTTACAAAGACTTCCAAACAATACACCCTGCCAACTTCAAATGCGCCTTTTTTATAGTTATAAGACTTTAATAGCACTGGATTTGTTTTTGAATGCCACAAGTGGTTCAAGGTGGTACGGTCAAGCCACTCGCACATGATCGACACCCACTGCCATCTCACCTATGCGCCATTTCGAAATCGCCTGAAGGAGGAATTAGATGCCGCCGAAGCCGCCGGGGTGCGCGCGTGCATTTCTATAGGAACCAATAGCGAAGACTCCAATGCGGCGCGCGTGTTGGCCGAAAGTGACCCGCGCTTATGGTTTACGGCCGGCATTCATCCGCTTTCAACGGATGACCCGGTTGATTGGGGCGTGTTGCGCGCGTGCGCCGGGCACCCGCGTTGTGTGGCGTGGGGTGAACTTGGTCTTGACAATCATTATGAAAAACCCATCGCGTCGCTGCAGCGCTCCATGCTTGATGCGCAACTTGATCGCATTGTGCGCTGGTCCGACGAAGGTCTTTCCAAACCAATCGTGATTCATTGCCGCAAAGCTTTCGATGATTTAATTCCAATTTTGCGCGCCAGTGGTTTGCCAAGTGATCGCTTTGTTTTTCATTGCTTCACTGGCAATACCGACGAGGCGCGAAAAGTATTGGACTTTGGTGCGTGTATTTCATTCACGGGCGTGGTGACCTATCGCAACGCGCCGGAAGTTGCCGAAGCCGCCAAGCTTGTTCCCGCTGATCGCATCATGGCGGAAACCGACGCGCCCTTTCTTTCACCCGAACCCATGCGTACCGCCAAGCCCAATCGCCCTGCGCACTCCATAGTTGTGGCGCGTCATTTGGCCAAACTTCGCGGCGTGGATGAGGCGACATTTTTAAATGTTCTGGACGACAACGCTGTTCGGTTTTTTAGTTTGCCTTTGCAAAAAAATGCGCCAATCGGCGGCTAGAATGGTGTTATGACTGTTGAACATGATCCCAATCCAACGCACGGCTCCATGAACTTTGGGGATCATTTGGAGGAATTGCGCCGGCGATTGTTGTGGTCCATCGCCCTGCCAATTCCGCTGGCGATACTGGCATTTTCCTACGCGGAAGTCATCCGTGATTTTCTTTGCGCGCCCGCCATCGCCGCGTTGAAGGCGCATGATTTGCCAGCGCAACTTCAAGTGCTGAGCCCTATTGAGGCGCTTTCAACCGACATGTATCTCAGCCTGATCACCGCGATCGTGGGCAGCAGTCCGTGGATTTTTTGGCAAATATGGAAATTCATCGAGCCGGGTTTATATGCGCACGAAAAGCGTTTTGTGCGGTTTTTAATTCCGCTCAGCTCCCTACTCACGTTGGCCGGCTTCTCGCTGCTTTATTTTATTGTCATGCCAATCATGCTTGACGTGCTTGTGAGCTTTGGCAGCGTGGAGCCCGACATCATCAACGCTTCCAATTCCGCAAGCGCAACCTCAGGCAGCGGCGCTCCCGTGACATCCGCGTTCACTATTCCAATGCTGGCGCAAACTCCCGACCAGGTGGTGGTGGGACAAATGTGGCTCACACCCGATCACAAACTGGTCATCGCAGCGCCGCACAATTCGTCGGGCATTGAACTGTTCACTGTGCCCCTGATGCACGCCACGCGCCTAGCGCAGCAATTTCGACTGGCTGATTATCTTGATTTCACGCTGACTTTCATTTTGGGAACTTGCGTGGCGTTTCAAGCGCCATTGGTGGTTCTTCTGTTGGGCTGGGTCGGCATAGTCAACGCACAAGCGCTGGGCAAATTCCGCCGCTATGCCATTTTTTTGGCGATTATGTTGTCGGCCATCATCACTCCAACCGGCGATCCCTTCTCACTCTTGATCATGTTTGTGCCGCTATACCTGCTGTATGAATTGGGAATTATTTTGCTGCGAATTGCCCCGCCGCAAGCCGTTGCCGGCGGTGAAGTTTCCAAACGTTTCACTCGACTCCTGCGTGGAGAGCGTTGATGCGATTGCCCAAGTGGCCGCGCAATCGTCGCAGAGTTGCGGCAACGCTTGCCCTGCATCAACGACATCATGAATGGCTGACGCAGGTGGATTTAAAGATGATGCGCCGCGCTCTGCACTTGGCGCGGGCGGCTGGATTGCGCGCTGAAATTCCTGTGGCCGCCATCGTGTACCGCGGTCAAGAAATTATTTCTGAAGCAGCGAATGACCGCGAGGCCTCCAACGATCCCGCGGGCCACGCCGAACTTGTGGCGCTGCGACTTGCGGGCGCCAAACTTGGCCGCTGGCGTTTGAATGATTGTCGGCTTGCGGTCACGCTGGAACCCTGCCCCATGTGCGCCGGCGCCATTGTAAATGCACGAATAGAAGCTTTGCTGTTTGGGGCAAGCGACCCCAAAGCTGGCGCAGTTGGTTCGCTGTATCACATTCCCCAAGACACCCGCCTGAATCACCGACTTCCTTGTGCTGGAGGTATTTACGCAACTGAAGCGGCTGGACTTCTGAAAAATTTCTTCGCCCGTCGGCGTCTTCAAAAGGCACCGTCCTAAGTTATAGGCTGCCCAAGCCTTAATAATTAGTGAAAATCAGGGCAAATCACAGGAACTGGCTTTTGATTCCTGCGGATGAATCATAGGTTGAATTCAGTAGTAGTTCTGTCCATTTCATCGCAAGACTGAAATGAGGTGGATCAACAATGCATTCACTGACTTGATTTGTGCTGAAAAATTTGAGAGAGGCAAGGAAAAAGATGTTTATTTTTAACAGTTCGAGGCAGGAAAAAGGTCTGTGCGCCATGGTTGCGCTTCGTCCCTTCCTTCAATCTGCGGCAACTATTGGATGCACCGCTGGCATTGCATTGGCCGATGGCATGACTCCGAAAAATTTGTTACTTCTTGAGAATGGAACCAAATCAACCGCGGTGTCTGGCTTCTTTCACTGCAATGTGGGCATAAAGTCAGTCACGCTTGGAGAAAAGACATTTGAACTCAAGGACGCCGACATGCACGCGCCAATTGCCGTGAAGCTATTCGCTCAATCCAACGATGACGCGCAAAAGTTTGACGCGGTTACCGACGCCGACATTGGCACAAAGAATGGTGCGTTTCAATTTGCATTGAGCCACGATATCAATCAAGTTCCAGGCATGACCGCCCTTGATGTCTCACAATCATCTGACTTTGGTCGAATGATCGCGCCAACTGGTATGCGCGCTACTCGCACTCAAATGTTCATGTCTCTCCCGGAGCGCGACAACAACGATTCGACCCATGACAAAACACCCGAGCTCATTCTGATGGGCGCTATTCCAAATGGAACCATCAAAATCACTCCAATTCTTGCGGGTAATTCCGATATTTTGGAATCGCTTGTATTTGGTCCTACGCTGGAACTGAATCCAAGCGACCTGGCTGCGGGAATCACTGGAATTTCAATCATGCCACAAGGGATGTCCAACCCGCTCAAGATGTGTGTTGTTGGGCTTGATCTTTCGGGCGACTTGAAGGTTGAAAAAGGACACACAGTGGTTGGCTATCAACTTGAAAGCCCCGCGGGTTCGAATACCGGCATCAAATTAGTATCGGTTGGTACTCAAGAATCAAATGTGTACGCGAGTGATGCTTCATTGATTGAATTAGGCAGCATTGAGAGTGTGGAATCACCCTCCATTGTTGTTTATGCACAGGCGAATTCTCCAAGTGTCGCGAATCTTGGTAGTGCGGTCGCAGGTGTATTTGGAGAAGAACCAAATTTTATTGGGAATACCGAGCTTATTTTGACATCGCGCATTGGGCCACTTTTTAAGATTGAACAAAATGGCGGCGAAAATTTACTGAGTGTGAATGACGTACGCGAAGTATCAATTGGAGCCACAGAAGCCTATGATGATGGTGGTGGTGGTGCTCCAAATACGCCCTTTGGTCCTCCGGTCCCTCCCGTTCCTGGCCCAAGCACACTTCTTGTCCTTGCCGCGGGATTCGCTGCGCGGCGCAGAAATACGCACACGCGCGGTGAACACGCCAAATGAATGCGATTTGTGGACCACTAAAATCCTAGTGCCGCTTTGCCATTCCTATTTTGCAAAGGGGCACGGTTGTTAAATGTTGTCTTGAAGAATTGCGCCACCAAATAATTCCTGTAAAACGCTGGTGGCGTAGGCGCCTTTTGGAAGATCAAATGCAACGCGAACAAAGTTTCCATGTTCGTCCACACCAGCCTCGGCTTGCGGATGTGTAAGTGCTATACGCAGCGGACGGCGTGAGCCGGGAGGCTGAAATTGTGGATTGAGAAAGTGTTGCTGCGTGAGTGAGAATTGCGCAATGGCGTTTAGTTCAATTGGCAACGCGGCATCTTCGCCCCACATGACCCCAGGACCCGCAAGTGGAGCGCTTGGCGAAATTTCACCGGCCCCAAGGCGGGTTTGCAATGCGGCGGCTTCTTGCAGCCTGGCAAGCATGGATGGCGTGACACGAAATATAGCACCGCCTTGATGTAGAAACGCCAGGTCACCCGCGATGAATTGATCAAAGGTGTTGGCTTGTAAGCGTTGATCTAGCGCGGCGTTGAATATGGCTGACTGCAAAGCACAAATCCAAAAATCGCGCATTGGTGGCTTGATGGCTTTCACGGTTTCCTTGGCGGTTGCGCCTTGGGAAAGCGCCTTCAAGGCGGAGCGCTCGGCGAAGTCGGATTGAGCCCAGTGAGCAATGGCCGCGCGAAATTCATTTTTATGAAACGCTGCGCGTCGATCTTGTTGCCACTCTGGAAATGGCGTACCCGTGAGGCCCAACAGCTCATCAAGAAAACCTTGCCAATCCTGCAACACAAGCAGTCGACCAAGAATGTGCCCATTCAATCGGTAGCCAAATCTCTGAGCACCAAACGCGTTGGGAACACCACTACGTGACAAGCGATACAGGTCGCGGTGGATGATGGGAATACGCGCGGGTTCAATATCGCGCACGCGGATGGCGAAACGATTGCCAAGCAGTTGTCCAAGGCGCAACTTGGCTTGATGGCGTTTGGCCCAAAGAATGTGCACATTCGGATGCTCAAGCGGCCTCGGATCGGGTTTCCCTGGCAAGTGAATGGATAGTGATTGTTGCGCCACCGAATGCTTGTCTTTCATACCGGCGTAGCCAATAGCGCGCACAGAAACGCCGCAGTGACGCGCCACAATCTCCAGGAGTTCGTCGTGGCGAATACCAATTTTCTGAATGCCCAAATGCAAATGCTCGCCTTCGCCGGTCAAGTTAAAAAGTGGAAGTTCCTCCACCAGAAAGTCCTCGGGGCGTAATTTTATTTTACCCGCCAGAGGCTTGGCTTGAAGCAGCGAATTCTGGCATAACGGCGTTGGAATGCGTTCATGCGGCGCGCGAGAAGTTGATTGGTTCATGGCAACACCCCATGCGTCACCAACGCGCGCCGAATCTGTGGCACGGTTTCACTTTGAGGGTCAATGAGAATGGCGCGCCAACCAACTTGGATTGCTACATGAATATTGGGGGCAAGATCGTCAAAGTAAAGAATGTCCATGGGACGCGCTTGCGTGGCGCGCTCAAATGCCTGAAAAATGGCTGGATTTGGCTTCTCCAACTGAAACACATGCGAAGCGTGGCGATGTTGAATTGCGGCGAACGCGGGAATGTGACTCATGATTTCCCAATGGTGCTGATTGGTATTGGAAAGACACGCCGTGGATACGCCTTGCATATGTAAATCGTGCAACAATTGCTCCACGCCTTCGTACACCCCAACAATGATCGACGCGTGAATGCGCGAAACATTCGCCGGGCTGACAAGGCCCGTGGTCAACTCGCTCATCCGCTTACAAAAATCATCGTGCGAAAGAAGGCCGCACTGCTGATCTGAAACAAGCTTGCCAAATTCCCGCGCGTGGTGATGCTGGATATCAAGGGCGGGATGTGGGGTTGTGTCCTGCGCGGCGGCGACAGTCACGTTCGCCGCGACGGCGGCTTTCCAGGAGTGGTGAATACGAATTAGAACTCCACCAAGATCAAACACAACCCAGGAATTGGTGCGAGGTGAATGCGTGGACACTCACAAACTCTCATCTTGGTCATCATCTTGATCGTCGTCTTCATCCTCCATGTCGGGGCTCATTTCCGGCACTGGATTCATACCGGCCGCGGCTTGGACACTGGCGGCTTCCAACACTTCTTCGGCCACTAAAATTGGAACACTCTTGGCAATGCCAAGCGCAATGGCGTCGGAGGGACGTGAGTCAATTTCAATCTCTTGGCCATTTTTGGAAATAACGAGGCGCGCAAAATATGTTCCTTGTGAAAAGTGGGTGATTTCTATGCGCAGCAACTCTCCGCCAAGGGCTTCAATGGTGCTCGCCAGCAAATCGTGCGTCTGCGGACGGGGAATTTCCACGCCCTTCAAGCGTCGCTCAATGGCGAACGCCTCTGGCAGACCAATCACAATGGGGAACGCGCGCGTACCACCCACTTCGGAAAGTTCGATGATTTGCATGTCCGTCATTTCACGAATAAAAATTCGCGAGAGTTGCATTGGAATATTCACAGGGTTCTCCGACCGATAGTGTAGGACGCCACAGGAACCAAAGGTATCGCTAACATACTTGCCTTCATTCACAAGGAATGTGGAATATCTCAAACATCTCACAAAAGGAAACTCGTATGTCCTCCAGGCATCTTTTCACAAGTGAATCAGTCTCCATGGGCCACCCCGACAAACTGGCCGACCAAATTTCAGACGCCATTTTGGACGCCATGTTGGCGCAAGACGCCAAGAGCCGCGTGGCGTGCGAAACGCTTGTGACAACCGGCTTGTGCGTGGTCGCAGGCGAAGTGACCACCACGGGTTGGGTTGATATTCCAAGCGTTGTGCGCAACACGGTGCTCAAGGCTGGCTATGACGATGCCGACAAGGGATTTGATGGCCGCAGTTGCGGCGTCAGCGTTGCGCTTGGAAAACAAAGCCCCGACATTGCCCGCGGCGTAAACACGAAGAACGCCAAGAGCAAAAAGAAAAAAGCGCAAGGCGCTGGTGATCAAGGAATGATGTTTGGATTCGCGTGCGGCGAAACTCCGGAGCTTATGCCGTTACCAATTCAAATGGCGCACGACTTGGTGCGTCGCCAAGCAATCATTCGCGAGCAGAGCGCGATTGCAGGCTTGCGCCCAGATGCCAAGAGCCAAGTGACTGTGGAATACGACGGACTCAATCCAATACGCATTGACACAGTTGTTCTGTCCACGCAACACGCGCCCATGTGGAACGAGAAGCAGGATCGACTGAAACAAGAAGTGATTCAGCACATCATTCGGCCATCGCTTGGCCGTTGGTGGAACAAAAATATCCGCGTGTTTGTGAATCCAACTGGCCGCTTTGAAATTGGCGGTCCGCACGGCGATTGTGGATTGACCGGCCGCAAAATTATCGTTGACACATACGGAGGTCGCGGTCGCCACGGCGGCGGCGCTTTCAGCGGCAAGGATCCAAGCAAGGTGGATCGCAGCGCGGCGTACATGGCGCGTCACATGGCCAAAAATGTTGTGGCCGCCAAGCTCGCCAATGTGTGCGAGGTTCAACTTTCATACGCGATTGGAGTGGCCGAACCTGTGAGCGTGCATATTGACACGCAAGGCACCGGCACCATTGCCGACTCGCAGATTTCCAAGTTGGTTCAGGATTTCTTTGACCTGACTCCCGCTGGCATCATCAAGCATTTGGATTTGCTCAAGCCCATCTACACGCCAACGGCGGCGCACGGCCACTTTGGCCGCAAGCCTGGCGAAGGTGGCAAAGGCACATTCACCTGGGAAAAAACCGAGGAAGCCCCCGCCCTTGCCAAAGCCGCGCAACGATTGCGGTCCAAGCATTGATGCGTTGGCGGATGCGTTTGCGGGTGCTTAGAGAATTGCAAATGAAAGCGGTCCGCTCGTGAATCCTGGACGTGTGGCTGCCTACGAGCGCATTGCGTTGTGCGCGCGTGAGTGGCCACGATTTGATTTTAAGATTGACGCTCCGCAAGACAGCGCCATTGAGCCGCGTGATCGCGCGCTTGGTCGCACCATTGAATTACAAGTTGTTCGCCGCTGGCTCACACTGCAAGCCGTAATCGCGCCGCTGCTTGATCGACCGTGGCACACCATTCAACCAGGAATGCAAGCGGCGTTGCTGGGTGGCGCGGCACAGTTGCTTTTAATGGACCGCGTGCCTGATCATGCGGTGTTGGATGAAACTGTGGAGTGGGCGAAGAGCGCGGTGCGCGTAGGCGCTGGTGGAATGGTGAACGCCATTTTGCGCAAAATTGCCGCGCTGCGCGTGCAGAAATTATCCGCGCAGGCCTTCGCTCAATTTCCAACGCCCTTGCGCTATCACCTGCCTCTTGAAGATGGCGGCGCGTGGAGTTTGTCGGAGGATGTCTTTGCCAGCTCCGCTCCCGAGCGTTTGTCGCAGCAATCAAGCCACCCGCTGGATGTGGTGTTGCGCTGGACCAATCGTATGAGCGTGAAAGACGCGCGCCGAATTTGTTTTCACGGACTCACAGATCCGCCGCTGGTCCTGTACGGACTTCCAGCCGAGGAGCCGGAGACCGCGGCGCACGGCGCGCCAGGAGCGCGCATTTGGAATGGCTCGCACACGGCGCTGCTTGCGGCGCTGGAAAAATATCCGCTGGCACGCGTGCAGGATGTTGGCAGCGCTTTGGCGGTTTCACTTTTGGAAATGTCAGCGCCTAAAATAATCATCGACGCCTGCGCCGGTCGCGGCACCAAGACCTTGCAACTGGCAGCGAAATTTCCTGGCGCGCTCATTATCGCCAGCGAACCCGATGCGAACCGCCGCGCTTCGCTTACCCAGGCCGCGCGCCGCGCTGGCGTGTCCGGTTTGAACAATATTCAAGTGGTCACGCCGCAAGACATTGGACAGTGGTTTGGCAAAGCCGACGTGCTTGTGCTTGACGTGCCTTGCTCCAATAGCGGCGTGTTCGCGCGCAGACCAGAAGCCAAATATCGATTTGACTTGAAGATGATGGATCGCCTGGTTGTGCTGCAGCGAAAAATTGTGGACGATCACCGACCGTTGCTGGCTGAACATGGCACCTTGCTTTACGCCACATGCAGTTTGGAGCAAGAGGAGAATGAGCGCATGGCCGCTTGGATTTCGCAGCGAATCAAGACGCCAATGCGCCGCAGCGAGCGCAATATTCCTCAAGGACTGCCTGGAGAAACCCCCACAATGTGGCAAGACGGGGCTTTTGCGGCAATCTTTGCAAATCACGGATAATTGTTAACCGAATTTGGCTTGCATTTGGTATACTGCACCGAATCGCCAGAATTTACAATGAATGTCCTTGAAGTCTTAAATATTGATTGTGTCAAAGTTCCTTTGCTTGCCCACGACAAGCGTGGAGTGATCGGCGAATTGGTGGATGCTTTGGCGGTATCTGGGGCGATTTGCGACGCGGATGTTGTGAAACAAATTGTTTGGCAGCGCGAGGCACAGCGCTCCACCGGGATTGGTGAAGGCCTGGCGTTGCCACACGGAAAAAGTTCGTCGGTCAAACGAGTTGCCATGGCTATTGGCAAGCCCGCTCATCCTATGGAATACGATTCCATAGACAAGAAGCCAGTGCGATTGATTGTGCTGCTGACGAGTCCGCCCGAAGCCGTGTCTGAACACATTCAAGCCCTTGGTAGGGTGAGTCGTTTAATGACCAATCCAGAGTTTCGCGAAAGTCTATATGCGTCCAAAAGTTCGCAAGAGCTTTACACATTGTTTCGCAAAGCTGAAACCGCGGAATGACGCATGGCGCGTGACTACTACGAAATTCTTGGGGTTGCGCGCGACGCAACGGCGGATCAAATTCGAAGCGCGCACCGCAAATTAGCGCGGAAATATCATCCAGACTTGAATAAGGCGGCCAACGCCTCGGCCATGTTTAAAGAAATACAGGATGCCTACGACGTGCTTTCAGACACGGCAAAACGCGCCAAATATGATCGCTTTGGACACGTCAATGAATCGCAGCCCAATATGGGCGGCGGTCAAGCTGGCGGTTACGGCGGCGTGGATGCCGACACTCTTGAATCTATTTTTGGAAACTTCATGGGCGGTGGCGGTCGCGGCCGAGGCAAGCGCGCGCGTGGGCCGCAACCGGGCGAGGATTTAACCTCAACAATTCAAATTGGGTTCATGACCGCGGCGCTTGGCGGAATGCATCACATTGATTTGCAAGGACCAAACGGCGCCATTGTGGTTGATGTGCGCATACCACCGGGAATTTCATCCGATGGACAATTGCGCGTGCGCGGCAAGGGTGGCGCAGGTTCAAACGGCGGCCCCAATGGCGACCTGGTGTTAGCGGTGAAGGTCGCGCCGCATCCGTGGTTTCGTCGCGACGACCTCGACATTCTTATTGATGTTCCAATTTCAATTGTGGAGGCGAGCCTGGGCGCAAAAGTTTCTGTTCCCCTATTGAACGGCAGCGCGGAAATTCGCATAGAAGCCGGCACACCGAGTGGTCGCAAACTTCGCTTAAAAGGCAAGGGAATTCAGGGCGCGCAAGGCGTGGGTGATTTCTACGCCATGGTGCGCATTGAGCCCCCCACAACATTATCCAAAGAAGATTCTGAATTGATGCGTGCCATGGGTGAGCGCTTGCCTTCGCCGCGGGCGGGCGAACCGTGGGCTCAACTCCAGACGAAATAATTTTGCAAGGCCACATGGTGAACCACATCGGCGCCGCCAAGCGCAGTGCATCGACCGATTATGTGGCCGTGAGATGGGTCAAAGATCAGCGCACAATATTGTGAGCTTGTCCGCCTGGCCGCAGCGCAACCACATCGGGAAGATTTCGAAACCAACCATCGTAATCAAGGCCGTAACCCGCCACGAATAAATCCGGCACTTCAAAGCCCACGAATTCACACGGTGTGGCCAGGGCTTGGGGCAATTGCTTGCGCAACAACACACATGCTCGCACGCTCCGCGCGCCGCTGTCGAGCACGCATTGGCGCAGAAATTGAATGGTGCGGCCACTGTCAAGAATGTCGTCAACAATTAACACATGGCGATCCTTCACGCCTACTGGAACACCGCCCTCGAGTTTTGGTCCCTGACTATGCGTGCCCGCGCCGTAACTACGCGCGGCGATTAAATCAATGCGCAGTCGCTGGGGAAAGCAGCGAATAAGATCGGCTGCAAATACCAACGCGCCCGTGAGCACCGGCATGATCACAAGGCCGTCCACATTGCCATCAAGCGATGCTGTGATTTCGGCAGCCAACATGGGCATGCGTCGCCCAATGGCCTCGCGCGTCACAACCACTTCGCCGGGTTCTAGATTTGGCTTGTTCATATTGTGCTCCGTTGATAACGCGCGGCGTGATTGCCACACAATTTCTTGCGGTTGAGTTTGGAATGATATGTGCTTGCTTGAACGTTCATATTTATTTTCTCAGTCGCTTGATCAAGCGCTCGTTGATGCTCTTGGCGTCTGCCTTGCCTTTTGAAAGTTTCATAACGTGCCCCACCAAGCGGCCGGTCGCGGCGTCCTTGCCCGCGGCCACATCCGCGGCGGCTTGCGGTTGGGCAAGAATGGCCTCCTCCACCCAGGCGTCAAGCGCGGAGTCATCGCGCACTTGCAGCAGTCCGTGCGTTTGCGCCAAGGCAAGAACCGTCTCATCCGAATCACACATGAATCCAAATAATTGATCGGCGGCTTGCGGGCCAACATCATTGGCTTCGCGCAGTTTCACTAATTGCGCCACTTGCTGCGGCGTTGCTCCCAATTGGTGAATAAGACATTTTTTCTCGTTGGCGCGCTTTGAGCCCGCGTTGAGCAATAATTTTCCAACAGCAAATCCGGCTGCTGGCGTTGCGCCCGCAGCGGCCACGCACGCCTCGAAATAAAAACAATCCTCGCGCTCCGCCACCAAATTTTCCGCATCAACAGGCTGCAAGCCCCACTCATGTTGATAGCGACGCTGGCGGCTCAGCGGTTGCTCCGTCAGCGACGCGCGGATTTCTTGCAACCAAGCCTCGTCCATTTGCACGGGAACAAGATCGGGGTCTGGAAAATATCGGTAGTCATGCGCGTCCTCTTTTTCACGCTGCAAGACGGTCTCTAATTTTTCATCAAGCCAGCCGCGCGTGGCCTTCATGCCGCGGCCCATCACGCGCCCATCGTGTTGCCATGCCTCCACTTGGCGCACAAACTCATATTCAATAGCGCCCTTGACGGCCTTGAACGAATTCAAGTTCTTCACTTCCACGATTGGCGTGCGCACGGTTGTGCCATCCACCAGCGTGATCTCCACATTGATATTGGGCTCAAAGCGCATGTGCCCCTTCTGCATCACGCCCTCAGTCACTCCCAGAAAGCGGCACAAAACCCGTAAATTTTGCGCGAATGCAACCACCTCTGCGGCGCTGGAAAAATCCGGGGCCGTGACAATTTCCAGCAGTGGCGTGCCAGCGCGATTCAAATCCACCAAACTGCCGTCGTAATGGCGTCCGCCTGGAAGTTCATGCCCAAGTTTGCCGGTGTCCTCCTCTAAGTGCGCACGAATAATTCCAATGGTCTTGGTGGAGCCGTCGTCCATGGGCAATTCAAATTTTCCTTGTCCGCACAATGGCTGGTCGTACTGGCTAATTTGATATCCCTTTGGAAGATCGGGATAAAAATAATTTTTTCTGTCCCATCGACAATGCTTGGCAATTTCACAACCCAGCGCCATACCAACGCGCGCGGACATTTCCACCGCGGCGCGGTTCATGACGGGCAAGGTTCCAGGCAGAGCCGCCACCAATGGGTCCACCAGCGAGTTTGGCTCGGAGCCATCAAAGTCCACATGGGCTGGATTGGGCGCGCGCGTGAACATTTTGCTGCGTGTGCACAACTCCACATGAATTTCAAGTCCAACAATCAGGCGGGTGTGGGCAATGGCACTCGGCATCGGAACACTATAAAGTGGATTGACAATGAATGAATACCGCCTTGAATTCGCTTGCATATTGGCTCACATCGGCCGCGCTATGCGAGCATTTCCCCTGACCTGGTTCGCGCCGTGGTGCCTGCTTGTGCCGCTCCTGTGTGGAAATGCCTGTCAAAGCAACAAGCCGTCCAGCGCCAATACAAATTCTTCCTCCCAATACACAAACTCGAACGAGCCAGCGAAAACTTCCCCGCCTGACAATCTTGATCAATCCACTCGTGTGCCCGCACCCGCGTTGCCCGCGCAGCCCGTTGTCGCACAATCAATTTCCAGCACGGTGGCGCAAAAAAAAACCACATTGGATCGTGGCACATTAGCTCCATCGGCCGCGCTTGAATGCGCGCGTCGATTTCATCGCGCGCAAGAACCGATTGAAATTCGTGTGGTGGCTCCAACAACACATGGTCAACTCACCCTTCAAATATTGGACACCAAAGGAAAATCGCTTAGTGCGGCTGGCGTGACGCCGGGCATTATTGATGTGCGACCGTTCTTTCCCGATATTGAAAATATTTCCAAGGCCGTATGGGTGCAACTATTTGAGGATGCAAAACCGATCGGCTCGCCCATTGTGCTTGAACCGCTTCGCAGTCCACCATCAGTACGAACCATGCGCGCGCAACGGGTCGGAACCAATGATCCCTATACGCGCATTGTGGGGTGGGGCGATCGCCTGCTGGATCCAGCCAACCAAGAAGTGGTCGCGGCATCATCGCAGTGGATCGCTTCAGAACCCATCGTTGTAAGCGGATTTCGAACCGAATTAGATGTGGACGCCATTGTGCAAACCGACGCGGGTCCAATTCGTATGGCGTTCGCTCCTGACGCCGCGCCCGCCACGGTGCGCAATTTCATCACGCTTGCGGAGCAGGGCTTTTACAACAACACTATTTTTCACCGCATTGTCCCTATGACCCGCGAAGGACAGCCCTTTGTCGTTCAAGGTGGCGATCCAACAGGAACCGGCGATGGTGGTCCTGGGTGGAATCTGACGCTCGAACCCAGCGATTTACCCCACGATATTGGCGTGGTTGGCATGGCTCGCGGCGACGATCCGAACTCCGCGGGCAGCCAGTTTTACATTGCGCTTTCGCGCGCGGGTACGGCGCGTTTGGATGATCAGTACTGCACATTCGCCTATGTTGTTTCAGGGCGCGACGCCTTGGATACAATTACACAATCGAAGATCGCCGACGCGGCCACTGGCCGTCCAAGCGACGCGCCCAAAATACATGAAGTGATTCTTGTGGCAGCGCCCGCACGATTTCCAGGCGAAAACCGAAGAAATCAGCGCATTCAATTGGAAAAGCCCCGTTCCATTGACACCACTACTTTGCCGACGTCACGGTGATCTGGCTCATGTGGGTTGGCTTGAGCGGGCGACCAGAACGGGGATCCACTTGCGCGGCCGCAATTTGTTCCACAACATCCATGCCTTTGGTGACTTGTCCAAACGCGGTGTATTGATTGTCCAAATGTTGGCACTGCTGGCGCGTGAGGCAGATAAAAAATTGGCTGCCTGCGCTGTCCGGATGCGCGCTGCGAGCCATGCTGAGCGTGCCAGGCATATGTTCTTTCTTATTGAACTCCGCCTTCACTTGCCAACCTGGTCCACCAGTTCCATCGCCTTTGGGGCAACCGCCCTGAATCACAAATCCGGCAAGAACACGATGAAAAATAAGTCCGTCGTAAAAACCTTTTTTGGCTAACTTCAGAAAATTCTCCGCGTGACCTGGCGCGACATCGTTCCAAAGTTCCACTTCAATGTCGCCAAGGTCGGTTCCAATGATCGCTGTTGGGTATTGCATGCTCGCCTGACAATATCACTATTTCAATGTGCACACGGCAAGGAAACGCGGTCCTGATTAGCGCGACAATAATTTGCCCGTGCGCAAGGTTCCAAACGAGGTTGGCAAGATGTAGGAGCGTCCCTCAAATAGCGTGATTTCCCCTGAAAGAATGCCAGAAGCAAGACCGCCACCCGATTGCGCTTGTGTGACCAGTGACTCCGTCAAAGTGCAGGGCAACAACTCCGCCTCGCGTTCACCCACGCGACCACGACTGGATTCAAACACAAATCGCCATACTCCGTTCACAGGATCGCGCATGACCGTTCCAAGTCGATCATGTATGCGTCTGCCTGGTTGCAACCACTTCAACTGGTTGGTGGAATTGGGGTCCAACGCCGGCAAACGCGGCGCATCTAACGATCTTTGAATATCTCCAACTCGCGCGACAAGTTCCTGCTCAATATCGTCGGCGGAAATACCCCCAGCCCAACTTTGCTTCTGCGACTTTTCCGCGGCAATCGACTCCGAAGAAAGTGGAGAAGCCAGCGAGATGAACGAACGACGCATCAAGACAAATGGCGCCTGCTGGGGTGCAACTTTTGGAGCGGTTTTCTGGCTTTGCAGAATGGCAAGCGCTTGATTGGATCCATACCAGGCGCCTGGTGGCGTCAATATTGGTTGAGATTGTCGAGGCGGAAATTCCGAAATGACCGTGGCAAAAAGTGGCATGACATAATTTTCTCCGCCATACAAAGTCACCTGGCCCGTGAGCATAAACTTAGCCACGGCTCCCGATTTCATTTGCGCGCTGTTTCGAATCATGTCCGCCAAAGTGATCGATGGCAGCAAATGCACGACACGATCGGGTTCAGAATCAAATGAACCGTGCAATGAAAACACCCAGCCCCGATCGCCCTCGCTTGCAAGCAGCGTGCCCGCTACTTGCGTTAGAAACGCGCCCTCTGGAAGAAGCGGCGGTCGCTGCGATAATTTGAGCACGCTTGCGTTGGTCTCGCGTTGCACCCCAGGCAGTGGCGCGCTTGCGGGAGCCACATTGGTGGGCGTTACGGCTTGTGGATTTGCAAGCGCACATTGCGTACAAAGTGCCGCGAACCAGATCATTGCAAAAGATTTCGGAATTTGAGTGCTCATTGCGTTGACGCCAACGGCGTTCGATGCAAGGATACGGTACTTGGCCGAGTACCCAAGTGGCCTAAGGGAACGGATTGCAAATCCGTGATTCGTGGGTTCAAATCCCACCTCGGCCTTTCTATCTCGCGGAGTGAATTGCTTGCAATTTCACCGCAAAATGATTGGCGCCCGCGCGGGTTGACATGACCCGCGCGGGCGCTTGATCAATCTTTGAAAGATGGGCCAAGTGGGTCCCACGCTAAATCATCCCGATTAAAGTCCACATTTTTTGCTTTGGACGGCTCGGAGCCACCTTTGGGCGTGCAGGCAAGAATATTTTCATACCAATCCACATGTCCATCTCCATAGACAAAGTGTCCTCCGTTGCGATGACGCGCTGCAAAGCGTTGCCAATCGCCCCGATGGCGATTTAAAAGTTCCGAGTAGTACGGATGCCAGAATTCCGGCTGCTTGCCATCCTTCATTCCCGCGCCATCGAGCTCTTCAGGAATGGATCGCATTTCCATGAGCAGAACCGTACTGGATGGCTTCTTCATTCGACTGATACGCATACGCCGCGCGTCAATCCAATCCGCCGTGACAGCCATTGTCGTGGGATCAATTTTTTTGGCTGTGCTACGCGGATCAGTTGACGGAAGCTTGTCCATTTCCATTTCTATGGTGTTGTTTAAATTGGAGTTTGGCACATAGTTGAAGTAAAATTTCAGGTTCGAACTTGGAATGGTCCAACCCGTGAACACGCTTTGACCACTGCTGAAATTGGATGGCATTTGGGCGGAGGGATCTATGAAAATAGAATTTGCTTCGGGCGGCACTGGCACATTCTTGTTTGGAAGTGCCAGATCCGCGTAGGACAATTGATCCACATACGGCGGAACCACATTGGCCCAATAACGCTGTTTATCAGCAAGATTACGCGGGAAGGCATTGGCGTCCCTCTCCCCCTCCCAAGGAAGCATGCCTTTGCGCTCGGATGCAAAGTTGACATAGCCAACACCCCACTGCTTCATATTGGATTGACTCACCATTTCCTTGCCCCGCGAACGAACATTATTGATTCCAGGAATCAACAAACCAAGCAAGAGGGCCACAATGGCAATAACAACTAACAACTCCACTAATGTAAATGCGGTTTTTTTAATTTCCAAATGCGCTGCGTTATTTTTTTTCATTGGCAAGAACCAGTACTTAAAAGAATTAGAGAAACATCCCCTGAGTCAACTTCACCAGATCCATCCAAGTCGGATTGGCAACCTAAGCAGGGGCCCGTGTCAAGAAGAATCAACGCCACGTCACCGGTGTCAACTTCAAGAGAGCCATCAAGATCACCGAAGCAAGGGACGGAAATTTCACACACTCCAGCGCCAAGCGCGGAGAAATTTTGTGAAATCACGGAAACATCATCTGGGCAACTCGTCCATTGATTGCTCCCGCCAAATGTGCTGGCGCGCGCGGTGTCATCAAAGAGGCTTACTTGTGAAATGCGCGCCGATGGGTCTTCCCTCAGCCGGCACACATCATCATTGCCCACATTGCCCATGAAATAGCCAATTGCGCCCTCGCCAAATGGTCCAGCCACGGTGACTGCGCTTGCATTTTTGATGGTGATTTCCCATTCATCGTTGCTGGTGGTGAATGCGCCAAAGAACGAGCCAACTTGAGTGCTTGTGGTGCTGGCGATGACCGCGGTGTCGCCGCTATAAATGTTCATCCAGCGATCGCCGCCAGCAATGTCAACCGTGAGATCTGTGTTCAATCCACCAGCCGCAGTGTTTTTCTCAATGATGGTCAAGATGGTTCCCGATGGAATTGCTGCAAGCGCGCTGGAGTCACTCAAGGTGACGCTTCCAGAACCTCCATTTGCAATCACTTCACGCCAGGCAAATGTCCAGCCGCGTAAATCAAGATTATCCACCACAATCACAAACTCCATCCAATTGCCTCCATTGCCGAGCACGCGGCCAAAGTGGGTGTCCGCGGAGGCGCCACCATTCGCGTCAACAACGGCGGTACCTCCGTTTAAAAAACCATCGGACGCCACCGCGTTGTATTCATTTAAAAATATTGGCGTGCATGCTGCGCACTCGGCAAGCACTGGCGCGCGCATGGTTGCGAAGTCTTGATGGACTTTGCATGTCACAAAGATCGGATTATTCCAGGAATTTGGCGAACCAAAAGTGGAGTTATCTCCGTCATCGAACAGCGCGTTGGTGACGTCGGCGGTGATTTGCCCCTCCAACTTGCAAATCTCAGTGCTGCTTACTCCACTACCGCCATACAAAGCCGCGCCTTCACCAACCGCTGGAGTAACGAGTGCGTTTGACGCATCTCGAATTTCCATAAGCCAGGAGTTATTTCCCGTGCTGAAATTCCCTGGAATATCAAGAGTTTTGTTGGTGCTTGTCGTGAAGTATGTTGGATTGTTGAAAGTGTGCGCGTTGATCCACCAATCACCGTTGCATGGATCAAATGTAAAGTCGTCGTTCTTGGCGCCCCCTGAGGTGCTTGCGTCGTATTCACAGACCGTGATGATTGTTCCCGCCCGCAAGTCGCTCCAAACCATGTTGTTTGAAAAAGTGATCACGCCTTGCTCAATCCCGCCGCTGCCGTACCAGAGATCAGATCCATTGGTGGCGGTGTTCAAAGTCTCCGCCCAAAGTAACTTATATCCGCGGATATCTAAATGATCCACTGTGACAATGAACTCCATCCAGTTGCCGCCATTACCGAGTACGCGGCCAAAGAAAGAATCAACCCCCTTGGCTGGATCGCCTACAACCTCGGTCAAATACTTAGTGGAGCCAACTCCGTTGTACTCATTCAAGATCAGACCACCGGCACATACCTGCGTCGATAATGACATGGAAAGAACAAAAGCGATCGTATCTATTTTCATGGCTGTTCCTTTCAATGAATTTGAGCAATACCGTATCGAGGTATATTGAATTCAAAGACAAAGGAAACCATTTAGGTTTGGTCAATTGATAATGTGGATTGTGTTTGGAAATTGTTAAGCGGCCTGGCTGGCAATCTTTATCCAAAATTGATTGAGAACCACAATCAACTCAATCCGTGGGTGAAAATTAAGAAAGTTCTAAAAGAACTAAACTGACGTCGCCACCATCGACATCCCCACTGCCATCAAGATCCGTGATGCAACCGTCGCAAGCACCGAAATCAAGCAAAACCAAGCTGACATCGCCGCTATCCACAAAGCCATCCTGCGTGACATCGCCAAAGACTCCGGTGCCAACAACAATATCAAAGTTCACGGTGATGTAGCGAGTGGCGGCGCCAATAATGTCCTCATCGCTGGTTCGCACAGAGGCAGCCGCCGTGTAAGAACCAGGCGTGACCCCATTGGTGTCGAACGCAAACCGCAGAATTCGCGTGCCCGAGGTCAAGCCAGAACCCAGTCCAGCCGTCATAGACATGCGACTTGCCATTGTGCCTGTGAAACTCACGCTATCAATGTCCAACTTGGCTTGACTGGAGTCATACAAATAATTTCGCACCCCTGCCTCCACGGAAATAGATCCAAGGTCGGGTTGTGAATCAATGGACAACTGGATCATGTCAACATCCCCGGTTGGCTCGAGCGTTGGATTGCTTGAACGAACCACTTGCGTGGAAACAGGCAGTGTGATGGATGGAGTTTCCACGCCCTTGTTGGGGCTGGTGACATTCACATTGCCTGTGGCCGTTCCAACTACGGAGGTGTTGAGCGTGACAAATTTACTGATCGAACTTGGGAACAAAGGACCAATGCCTGAAGCGGTGCCAATGACGCTGCCTGTGCAAGCCAGAGTGAAGTCCAATGGATCAATGCCTGTGCTGGTGAAATACGGCGCAACATTTTGGACTTTCACCTCAATGGAAGCCCCGGCGTTTTTGATAACACGCGTTGGAGCGTTGACCAGTATCGCTGACATTTTTGCCGGCACTTGAAATTCCATCAGTTGCGCAATGTGGTCGCTGGCTATTGCCAAGTTGTCCGCCAAAAGATTGGAACGGCTAATTTCCATGGGGTAATACGTATTATTTCCGGAATTAATGTCGATGTTGTAGTGATTTCCATCGTTTCCAGGAGAACGCAAGGTGCTCATCATGGCGGAAATACCATTGCCATCTGAGGCGCCAAGACTTGGCACGATGAAGTCAAACCGATCGTTCAATCCTCCGCCAACCATTCCGTTATAACCATCAATCAATGGAGCCTGTGTGTGCTTCAATGAATTGGATGAACCAGTCCAATTTGCATTTCCAAAAGGATCAACGCCTTGACCATTTCCCGCGGCGATCAGCGTTGCATAGCCAGGTTCCGAGTTGCTGTAAAAATTAAAATCGCCGGTGTAGATGCAAGGAACGCCTGCGCCAAGCGCGTCGGCGTTGGCGCGCAGTGCCTGCATACCTGTGTTGCGTAATGCGGCGTTGGAACTACCTGTGCTGGCTTTCAAATGAGCGCCATACACATAAAACTTTGACATGGCGCTTGTATAGCCTTTCAATTGCATGTACCAACGATCTCCATAGCGACTTGCGCCGGTGAAGATATCCAAATGACCACTTGTAATTTCAGTGAGTGTGTCAGAACGATAGAACATGGCTTGCGCGCCCGAGGCGGAAGTTTCACCGCTGGCGGAGGTGTATGTTGCGAGCACATATGTCACGCCAGCCGGTGCCGACGCGTTGACCGCGGCAATAATTTTTGGCTTAGCGGTGTTGTTGACCTCGTTAAAAAGAAAAATATCAACGGGTTGGTCCCAGCCCATTTTGTTGTCCGTATGCATGGCTTCCAGAACTGCTTCCATGGCCCCGATGTCGCCTTGAAACCCGGCGATGTTGTAATGCATGACTCGTATTTGGGCGGGCGCAGGGGCAACCCAGCCAAGAACGATAAAGAGCATCGCAATCATGTGGGCCTTACGCATATGTGAAGATTACCCCAACACTAGGAAATGTCCAAGAATCTCTAGCAAGAAATCGAAAATTAGCACTATGTAAGTCCGTATATCATGAATAGTCCCTAATTCAGGCGTTCAGATCTTGTTCAATTATCAATCACGTTCATGAAGGAGATTTCCATGAGATTACTTGTCGTTCTATTGTCACTGCTGGTAGCCGCCACCACCGCTTCGGCACAGCAAGTGGATGTTCAGGAATTCACACTTCCAAACGGAATGAAGTTTCTCCTGGTGCCGCGAACGGATCAACCCAATGTCATCGCCGCGGGTTGGCTGGCCAAGGTTGGATCGGTGAATGAGCGCCCAAGCATTACCGGCATCAGCCACTTCTTTGAGCACATGATGTTCAAGGGGACCACCACTATCGGCACGCGCGATCCCCAGAAGGACGCCGAGTACCGCGCGCAACAAAAGATGCTGCGCAATCAAATCAATCAGATGGCGTGGACCACCCAGTACACGCGTTTCTTCAAGGGTGAAATTGATGATCCATGGAATCCAAACAACGACACTCCAGAGCTGAAGGATCTGCGCGCGCAATTGAAGAAAGTCATGGACCAGCAACAGGGTCGCTCATCTGCGGATGCTATTTCCAAGTTAAAGAAGGACTTGGCCGCGCTGCCAAAGACCGACGCGGGTAAGGCCCAAGGCGAGGACATTCAAAAGCAAATCTCCAGACTGGAGCTTGAGCAGAGCGCGCAAGCCAGCATTGTGAAGGATGAATTCGATCAGATTTACACGAAGGCTGGCGGCAGCGGAATGAACGCGTTTACGAGCCACGATCTCACATTTTATTTCATCAATGTGCCATCCAATAAATTTGAATTATGGGCTTGGATGGAAAGTGACCGCTTAATGGACAGCGTGTTCCGTGAATTTTATTCAGAGAGAGATGTGGTGCATGAGGAGCGCAGACTTCGAACAGAGAGCACGCCTACGGGACGCTTTCAAGAGCAGTTTGAAGCCATGTTCTGGATTTCCAGCGGCTACTCGTGGCCCATTATCGGTTGGACCAGCGATTTGAACAGTTACACCATGGATGGCGCAATGGAGTATTGGAACACCTACTACCGCCCCAACAATTTGGTGGGTGTCATTGTGGGCGACTTCAAACCCGCCGAAGTGAAAGCCAAGATTGAGCAATATTTTGGCCGCCTTGAACCAGGCAAAGTGAACCCGCCGCCCGTGGTCACACTGGAGACCAAGCAAATGGCGGAGCAACGCATGAACGCCGAGGGTGATTTCCAACCCGAAGTGGATGTTCGCTATCACACCGTTCCGCTTGGCCACAAGGATGGCTACGCGCTCGACATGATGAGCGAGATTCTCAACGGCCGCACTGGCCGTTTGTACAAGACCATGATCGAAGGCAGCAGCATTGCCTCGAGCGCGCGCGCTAATTACGACGGCCGTAAATATGCAGGTGCATTTGGGTTTGGAGCCGAAACCAAGGGCGATTCAACGCCTGAGCAATTAGAGCAGGCGTGGTACGGCGAACTGAAGAAGTTGCAGGACGAGCTTGTTTCCGATCGCGAATTGCAAAAGGTGAAGAATGGAGTTGCGGCCGACAGCTATCGCCGACTGCAAAGTAATTTCATGCTCTTGGTGCAATTGGCATACGCCGAAAACACCGTTGGATGGAAAGAACTGAATGAAATGCCAAAGAAATTGCAGGCTGTTACCGCTGCCGATATTCAACGCGTGGCCAAGACCTACTTTGATGTAAGCAACCGCAGCGTTGCCACATATAAGCGCAAGCCTGGCGCGGCGGCTGCAGGCGACGATCCTGATTTGGCGGCATTGCCTGCCCCCATGCGCGCGCGCGCCAAGCAAATGGCTTCCCAGTTGATGCAGTCCACGGATCCCGCGGAACTTCGTCAAGGACTCGACGCCATGGAGGCGCAAAGTGCGCAAGTTCCTCCGCAAATGAAACCCATGTTTGATTACATGAAAAAGAAATTGCAAGGACGCATTGCGGAACTTGAAGCTGGTGGTGGCGCCGCGCCCGCGGCACCAACCGATGCCGCGCTTCCCGAACCCAATGCCAAGCCAAAGACCTCGGCAAAGACCGCGCCCGCGGCATCCCCCGCGGCTGCGTCGGCTACAAAGAGTGGTGGTCAATGAATTATTCCAAACTGAACGCTTTCAATTTCTTCAACGGAAACAACACAATGAAAACAACAATCGCAACACTGCTGCTGGCCTCAGTCGCTCTTCCACTTTTTGCGGCACAACAAACCGCGCCCTCTCAATTGCCCAAGCGCCCCGAGGACATCACCTATGGACCGCTTACCTTTGAGCCACCGCAAGCCGCCCAATTTCGTTTCACGCTCAAAGACGGAACCGCCGTGTACATGGCGCCCTCCAAGGAGTTTCCTTTGATTGCCTTGAGCATGACCTTTAAGGGTGGCAACTATCTTGAGCCCAAGGACATGGTTGGTTTGGCTGCAATGACCGGCCGCATGATTCGAGAAGGTGGGACAACCAACATGAAACCCGCTGAATTTGACGAGGAGATTGATTTTCTGGCCACGCAAATTTCCGCCAGTTGCGGCGACACCACAAGTAGCGCCAGCATGAATTGCTTGTCCAGCAATTTTGATCAAAGCTTGAAGTTGTTCGTGGACATGTTGCGCAATCCCGGCTTTGACGCGGCGCGTTTGGAAACCAACCGCGGCCAAGCCTTAGAGGGCATGAAGCAACGCAACGATGACGCGGGTTCCATCATGGGCCGCGAGTGGAATCGCTTGATGTACGGAAGCGACCACTTTGAGTCGCTTGATTCAACCGAGGCTAGTTTGAAGGCGATCACGCCGGACAACATGCGCGCATTTCAGAAGCGCATCTTTCATCCTGGTAATGTCATTATCGCGGTCAGCGGAGATTTTGAACCGACGGCCATGCTTGCCAAGCTCAACGCGGCATTTGATGGCTGGACGCGCGGCGAAATGATGCCCGATCCACCAGCTCCAACCGCCAAGATTGTTCCCGGCATTTACCATGTGCAAAAGGACATTCCTCAAGGCAAGGTTCGCATTGGTATGCGCTCCATCACACGCGATGATCCTGATTACATTCCCTATTTATTGCTGAATGACATTTTAGGCGGCGGTGGTTTCACCAGCCGCATCATGCAACAAGTGCGCAGCAATGAAGGCTTGGCCTACTCCGCGGGAAGCCGCCTGGCGGCCAAGGTGTATTACCCAGGCGTGTTCGCGGCCAGTTATGAAAGTAAGAACCCAACCGTGGCGTTGGCGGCAAAAATTGTACTTGAAGAATTGGACAAAGTTCGCAATCAGCCAGTCACCGCCGAGGAATTGGAGACCGCCAAGCGCCAGTTCATTGAAACTTTTCCACGCACATTCGAAAGCAAGCCAGCCATGCTTGGCGTGTTTGTTGGCGACGAGTGGACGAATAGACCCAAGGAATATTGGAGGACTTTCCGTGAAAAAGTGATGGCGGTCACAGCCGCCGACTTGCAACGGGTAGCCAAAAAATACATCACTCCAAATGAAATGGTGCTTTTGGTTGTCGGCGATTGGAACACCGTGGGTCCTGGCGACAGCACGGGGCGCGCTAAAATGGACGATTTGCTAGGGGGCAAAGTGACGCATTTGCCCCTGCGTGATCCTATGACTATGCAGCCTGTTGTAAAGATGGATCAAGTCACTCCGACTGCACCAACAACTGGTGGCGAAGGCCTAGCTCCTTCGCGTTAATCATTTATTTTTTAAAATGAAGATCAGAAAGACCTCGGGTCGCACCCTCCTGCGATCCGAGGTCTTTCTTTGAACGAACGTTTCCCAGCGCTCGTGAACAACTTTCCTTTTCACTCTCCCGCCATCGCGTTACTACGAGGTCTGGCGACCTTTACTCCATTCGAAGGCTGATTCTCAATCCCTTTCATTGTCATCAACCTTTACTCCTCATACGGGGAGTGGAATTGGTTTGTGTGTCCATGAATAATTTAAAAAAAGGGCTGCGCCCACCGTGGACGCAGCCAGTCCACTCGGCGTGTAGATGTGAAATCTCCCCCGGACGAGTGGACCACTTTGACTATGGTCCATGCGATTCGTTTGTGTGAAAACCCATTTTTTTGTATTTCATTGATTTTTAGGTGTTCCTAATGCACTGTCACTATTTATGAGCTACTCCGCATCGGTTTGCCCCAAAGCCCACTTCCATTCGGACATGTGCCACCATTTGGCAAGGATCAATATGCACGCCACGCCGCACAAAGTGAGCGCCGCAAGTTGCATGAGTGATTGTCCCCAAGCCGTGCCCAGTAATGAAATATGCGCGATTGTTTCAATTACGATTGGAAGCGCATGGTCGAAGGCTGTGATGACCACGGTCATGATCAATGTTGCCGCGAATATTTTCAGGCTGGCCATACGCGTTTGAATGTCGAACAGGCTGTTGACGCGGCGATGCAGAATGAAAATTAAAATTGCGGCCTGCAAGAAAGCGCAAATGGTTGTGCTCCACGCAAGGCCCGATGTATTCAGGGGCGTCCAAATCAAAGTGCAATTTAAAATAAAATTCAAGCACACCATCCAGAGCGACACGCGGGTCGGCGTGGCGGTGTCACCCAAGGCGTAGAAAGCGCGGGTCATGGTTTGCATAATGCTGAAGGCGACCACCGCTGGCGCAAAGCCCAGCAAGATGGTGGCCACGCGAATGGTGTCATCGGCGGTGAATTGCCCGCCTTGAAAAACCACAGCGGTCAAGTGTGTCCGCACCACGATCAAGCCAGCGCTGGCGGGAAGTCCAATGAATAACGCCAAACGCAATCCGCGGCGCAAGGTCTGCGCGAACATGGTTGGATTGGATGCCTGGCGCGAAAGTGTTGGGAAAATGGCCGTGGCAATGGCAATGCCAAACACGCCCAAAGGAAATTCGTAAAGGCGCGTGGCGTAATTCATGGCCGCATTGGAACCCTCGGTTAACGGGAATTGCATTCCAAAAAGAGTGGGACCAACCAAGATGGGGTAACTCGCGATCATGCTGTCAATAAATGTGTTGATTTGAAATACACCCAAACCAATCATCATGGGCAACATGGTTGTCAGCATGGTGCGAAGCGAATCGCGGCAACCGTGCCATTGCAGCGTCAAACGAAGCCCATATCCACGTGTGCTCCACATCATCCACGCCACCTGCAACAGACCCGCCACAATCACGCTCCAAGCGACTATTTGAATATGCCGTGAGACCTCCAAGCCACCATGCATGTAGGACACGCCAATCGAGGCCGCGATAATGGCTGCGTTCAAAATGATTGGACTGGCCGCGGCGACCGCGAATTTTCCATGCACATTCAAAATGCTGCCCATGAGCGCGACCACGCAAATAAGCGGCATGTACGGCAGCATGGTGGCCATGAGTTGATATGCAAGCCGTTGATTGTCGTCAGTCCTTGGAAGTGACAGCACGATGGCCTCGCCTACAAGCGTGAGCGCGGCCAGCACAATCGTGAGCAGCGAGATAGTGACCGAGGCAAGGAGCTTGGCTTTGAGCGGATTGTCCTGCTGCAGTTTGGCGTACAACGGAGTGAACGACGCGCTGAGCGCGCCTTCGCCAAAAAGTCTGCGGAATAAACTTGGCAATTGAAACGCGATCGCGAACGCATCCATGATGGGACCCGCGCCGAAGACACGGCTTTGCGCGGCATCGCGGGCGAAACCGGAAAATCGACTGATCAAGGTCAATAAGGAGACGGTTCGAGCGTGTTTGACAAACGACATGATCCATACCCTTTGAAGTAGGCGACTGTATCCTTGGCTATCGACATGAACCGAAATCTTCCTGCAATGATTCTGCTGGCGGCATGGACAACGATTCTTACTGGATGCGGTTCGGGTCCAGCCATGATTTTGGAAAGCGATATCCCTGCTCCGCCTGCAATGGAAGGTCGCCATAGCAGCAATATTGATCAACGCAGCGGGCAACTGGACGGCGGAAAATTTACATTTCGCGGTTCCATTCCTGACGTTGTGTATTTCACAAATGAAATCGTGGCGCTGTTTCAAAATAACGGATGGAAAGTCTCCAAGCGCGCGGTGCAACCGACTAAAGGCGACCTTTTATTTCGCAAAGACAACCGTGAAGTGGAGGTGAATTTCAGGGCGGGTCATTTAAATCCGTCCATGAGCGAGGCCACGATTATTGTGCGCCAAATTGCAGAGCCAACTCCGCCGCCAAGCGTCCCGAGCGCATAGCGCTGTCAATAGAGCCTTCGCTGACAAAGTCGCCCGCGATAAACAATCCGTTGCCTTGATGTGGTTGTGGCCGCGCCGCAAAATCGCCCGGAGTTTGGCGGGGCAATGCGTGGGCGATGTCCTGCGCGCGCACAAGTTTCCACGCATCCACGCTTGCGCCAAACCATGTTCGTAATTGCGCGCGCGCGAGTTGTTCAAGTTGGCGCAGCCCAAGTTGCGCCAGCGAAACATGGACGCAGTTGGCGCTAATCAACGCCATGCCTGGGGGCGCGTAGTGGCTTGCCGCGCTCGACATGCACATAAGATGGTTCACTGGTCCACTGCCTGTGGCGTCCAAATGTAAAACAGATTGGTGCAACGCTGGCGCAAGCGCGTCCTTGGCCAACGCGAAGGAAAGTTGCGTTGTACAGCGCCACGATCCGGTACCAATATGGGGCAGCAATGTGGCGGCGGCATGTTGATTCACGGCCGAAATCACGCAGTCAAAATGTTCAATCGAGCCAGTCACCGGCTGCACGCGCCAACCATGCGCCGCGGGAGTGACGGACGCAACTGGACAACGCAATCGAATATTTTGGGCGGACAATGGTTGCGCAAGTAACCTGGGTATTTCACCCATGCCGTATTGTGGAACGGCCGCGCCACCACGAATGAACATGGAAAGCGTGAAGTCCAGCATTGAGGAGTCGGTTTCAAGCGAGCGGTCCAAAAACACGCCGCCAAAAAATGCGCGTGCAAAAAGTTCTTGAAATCGAATGCACACCGATCGGTCGTCCATCCATTGCGCGGCCGTCACGCCTTGGCTGATGGGTTGCAATGGATGCTTGCCTTGCAGAGCCGCGACCGCGAGCGGCAATAACCCCGCCGCAGTGGATGGCGTGATGAGTCCGTGAAACAAACCCGACAGCGCCGCGCTTGGACAATGCAGCGGATGCCCCATGCCAATCCATTTTTTCCCAGTGAACAATCGCGCTTGCGAGGCGAGTGGTTGTAAGCGCAACGCCTTCGGATCAAGCCATGCCCCCGCCTCTGGATAGGCGGGCAAATACACCTGGAATCCTCGGTCAATTTGATATCCATCCACTCGATCTGTGGCCACACGGCCACCCACGCGGTCGGAACTTTCAAACAGGGTGAACTGTTGCCCAGCCTGCTGCAAGACGCGCGCCGCCGTTAAGCCTGCAAGTCCCGCTCCAAGAATGGCGATCTTCATGTGGTTGAAACCGACGACTGTTGCGCCTGGGCCGCGCGCTCATTCCACATGGACAATAAACTGTTGGCCACACCTCGGTAGTCATCGGCGCCGGCGCACTTGGAGTCATAGTCAAAAATAGTTTGGCCAAATGATGGCGCCTCGGCCAATTTAATATTGCGACGAATTGGTGGTTGCAAGACACGGCAGCTATTCCATGGCACATCGCTGCCGCGGGCATTTTCAAAGTGCTGGCGAATTTCCTCCACCACAGCGCGCCCATGGCTTGATTGGCTTTCATGCATGCACAACACCACGCCAGTGCATCGCAACTTGGGATTCAATCCCGCGGTGATGTCGGACACGGTCTGCAATAGCTTTTCAAGGCCACGCAGCGCCAAATATTGCGCCTGCATTGGAACAATCACCTCGTCGGCGGCGGTCAGCGCGTTCACGCTGAGCACGCCAAGTCCTGGTGGACAATCCAACAAGACAACATCGTAGTGTTCGCGCACGGCCTGCAATGCGTTGGCCAAAATATGCTGCGCGTCCTGTTGTCCTTCGGCAAGCGCAAGTTGTTGATCGGCGGGAATAAACCAAAGCTTGTCGCTTGCTTGCGTCACACATTGCTGAATGGACAACGGCGCATCGGTGAACAAACTGGTAGTGCTTGGCCGTGCATCTTCGCCGGATGCCTCCACGCCAAAGTGCAAACTCAGGTTGGATTGCGGATCAAGATCAATCAACAATGTTCGCAAACCGCTGGCGGCAAAGGCCGCGCCAAGATTCACGGTGGTGGTGGTTTTACCCACGCCGCCTTTTTGATTGAGCAATGCGACCACGCGCATTTTTGTCTCGCCGTTCATCACTCGTCAGTATAGAGAATCATGGTGACGCATTCACGCGTTGAATCGGTGGATCGATCCATTTCGAGGCTTCTAACTGAACAAGTGGAGGCCCCACTTGCCACGGTGGCGCCGCAGCGATGGCGGTTTGGCGCGTGACCGAACCATTGATGAACCTGGAAACGCCGATCACCAATGGCCGCCCGTTGCCCTCCATGGGCAACCACTCCTCTGGAATTTCAATCACGCAGCGCCAACGGTCGGAAAAAGAATCCGTTCGAACTTGTGGCTGACCTAAACCAGTTGATGAATGCACCTTGCGCACTCCGGCCTCGCCAATTTGGATGCGCGCCATTGCTCGCGCGCTGTCACCAAGTGTGACTTCGAGTTCGTCTTCAATACGGACTTCCGGGCGCAGACATTCCGCGAAAATTTCCCAGTGTCCAAACTTGCGTCGCACGCTTGCAATCGTGCTCCATGAAGACGGCACAGGTTGAATTTTTCCAACCTGCGCATCGGCAAGTGAAAGCGCGGGAAGAAACAAACCCAGCGAATATCCCGGTGGACGAATAATGGAGCGCGCCGGCGCCACTTGCAAGCGTTTTGAATGCTCTGGCCAAGTCATGAGCAGCGTGCCCATAATTGGACTTGCCTCACCGCTCAGTGGATCAGGCATTAATTCTGCGGGGCGATCAATGGTGATGCGCGCAATGCCGTGCGGCGGCAATCGCATGGCCAACGATGGCCAGTTTGGAGACTCGACCCATGAAAATTGAAGGACAATTTCCTCGGGAGCCGCGTTGCAAGCCGTAAAATGCAGCGCCCTTCCATCATCGGACTCAGGCCAAATGGTGACCGTGGATATGGATCGAATCAAACTCAGGGCGGATTGCATGCATGTCTCATCGCTTCGATCTTTTGAAATTAAAATGGATAAAATTTGCGCCAACGAATCGGCGTCAGCAATCCAGCTGGCTTTGCGGGACGCCGGTCTTGCGGCGTCGGATTCAACGGATATGGAGGTGAGCCGCTCGCGAATTTCCGCGGCCACGCCAGGGCTTTGCCGTTCAATTCGCTCAATGCCCGCTTGCCATAATTGCGCGCGGTACAAGGCGAACAATTGCTGTATTTGGTCCCCCATGGGTTGCGGCGGCTTTCGATCGGCTTGATCTGCAAGTAGCCACCAACGAAACCACTCCGCGGGAGCCGTGGGGTCTGGCAAGGCGTAAGCGTGGTCTAGCGGCAGCGATAATTTTGCGGAGTCAGGTTCCACCTCCGACAATTCAAACCACGCGGGCTCGACCGTGGATGTTCCAACCTTCAGCGCACCTTGAATATCACTGGGAGTTTTTGCAAGCAATACAACGGACCCAGATTCTTGCGGCGCTTGATTGACGGGTGCCATGGCAATGGGTCGAATGTCAAGTTGCTCCTGTGATTGCGTCCACGCACGCTCTATCTGAATTGGCTTGACGCCAATCCAAGCGATCACGCCATCAAATGGTGGAGCTCCATTTGTTGGTTTTAGTTCGCAATGCGATGGCCACTTGTCCAATGGATTTTGTTGCACAAGAGGAATAGCTATTACGCCGGCGCGCGCCGCGGCGGGGTTGACTAGCGCGGCAGAAATTTGCGCCAATGCGCTCGATGCATGGGCGGCACACACAAGGGCTGCAAAAATGGAGCCAACAATTCGCTGTCGAATCATGGTTTGACAGGCGAGGGTGGCGCGGCTTTTGGAGCCGATTGGTTTTGCGGTGGCGCACCCGCGCTGGATGCGGGCGTTGCGGAATCAACCGTGTCCGATTTTTTGGCTGGCGCAGGCTTCACCGTGGTGTCGGACGCTTGGGATTGCGTGGATTGGGATGTGCCGGCGACGGCGCTGGAAAGACCATACCCCGCGTCCTTGGCGGGCACACGAGCCTTGGTTTTATGATTGATGGGCTCATTCGCCGCGCGCTCACCAATGGGCGTAGCCGAGATCAAATTATTTTCGGGCGTGGCTCCGATTCGCTTGTCGACACCACTATTGTAAGTTTTTTGGGGCTCAATTCCAGGCGGGAGATTCACGACACTTTGATTCATGCGCACGCCGCTACTTTTCAACACACTGAAATTGGGCTGACCGATGTAATAAATTGTTCCGGCGGGCCACAAGACCATCGTTCTACCTTGGACGGTTTTATATGAGCCTTGATCAAACACGGCATACAGACCACCTTGCGAACGCACAAACAGATCAGGCCGCCCCGCCACTCCGAACAACTTTTGAAAGTTTGTTGTTTCAGATAATTCAACTGGCTGCACCCGAAGCGTGGTCGCGCTCGCGGATCGGTCAACCATTCCTTGTTCAATAGGCACCAAGGTTCCTGGACTATTGTCCTGAGCAGCGAACGCAAGAACAAAAATGGTGAAGGTCGTGAACATGAAATGCCAAGTGTAGATTGAAATGAGTATCGACTCAATGCCATCTAAAGTTGAACGCGAGTCGTTGCAGCGGGTAAATTTGTGACTCCCGTGGCGGTTTGCACCAGCAATCCAATCGCGGGGTCGCAGCGCAGAACAACGCCCTCCACAACCCCTTGAGGCGTGAGAAATCGCATGCGCAAGCCTGCGGTTCGATCCAGCGTTGCGTAGGTTTCCTCAATCACGCGGTTGCTTGCCGAAAGAAAGTGATCCAACTGGCGAGTCAGTTCAAGAAGCACGGCGAGGCGGTCGCATGGTTGGCCCAATTGCAACAAACTGATGGCGCGCTGAGCGATTTCATTTTCAAATGTGGATTGAGCAACATTCATTCCAATACCGATCAGCGCGCGGGTGTCATTGCCTTCGATTAAAATGCCCGCGATTTTTTGGGGGTGGCCCTGTGCATTCGCGACCACAATGTCATTGGGCCATTTCACTCCAATGCGCGCGGCGACATTGTGCTGCACTAGGGTGCGAAGTGTTGTGGCGGTGGCAACGGCGGCGGCCATGGCCAATCGATCGGGCGATTGTGTTCGCACGACAAAGGTCACCGCAAGTCCTTGCTCACCCGTATCGGCCCACAGATTTCCAAGACGACCGCGCCCGGCGCGTTGTCGGCTCGCGACCACCACGCAACCAAGCGCGCTGTGTGCGGCCACATCTTGCGTGCTATCCGTTTCACGCAATACTTTGGTGGATTGAAAGTGCGTCAGTCCCGCCAACGCTTGTTCAATCGCATCGCTCCACTGCTCGAGCGCTGTATCACGACTGGCCGCGGCATGGCGCGCATCGCCCGTGGCAGCGTCATTGTGATTGGCGTTCACGGACGCACCCGCTTTTGCGGCGCGGATTGCATGTCCATTGCAAAATCAATTTGCGTTGCGGAATGGGTGATGGCGCCCACGCTTATAAAATCAACGCCACTTTTCGCAATGGCGAACACGGTGTCCAAGGTCACGCCTCCACTGGCTTCAAGTTGAATATGCGCAGCCAATTGATGGCGCAGTTGGACCGCCTTTCGTAATGTTGAAACATTCATATTGTCCAGCAAAATGGCGTCAATGACCCCCTTTGGCAAGCGCAGCAATTCCTGAAGTTGCCGCAGGTTGTCGACCTCGACCATTGCGAATTTCAATTTGTTTTTTCTTCGCGCCGCCGCAATACCTGCATGAATTTGACGCGCCATAGCGCGCGGATTGAGTCCTGCGACATGATTGTCCTTGGCCAGAAACGCGTCAAACAATCCGGCGCGATGTGAAACGCCCCCACCGCATACCACCGCATATTTTTCCAACGCGCGCAAACCTGGTGTGGTCTTGCGTGTGTCACGAATGCGCGCCTTCGTGTGCGCCACTTGCCGCGCGAAGGCGTCGGTGAATGTGGCAACGCCACTCAATCTGCCAACAAGATTCAACATGGTGCGTTCCAAACGAAGAATGGAGCGCAGCGAACCCGACAGACGAAAGATGCTTTGACCTTGACGAAAGTGTTCTCCGTCGCTCACCAAGACGCGGACTGTCAGTGCGGGCTTGACCCTGTTTGCCATTAACCGCACCAGGCGCCCGCCCGCAAGCACGCCAGCTGTACGCGCCACAATCACAGCGGTTGCCTTGCGCCGTGCGCCGATCATGGCGTTGCTGGTCACATCGCCCGCGGCACCAAGATCTTCATGCAGAAATTGGGCCAGCATTTTTTGAAGCGCGGTGTCCCGCGGCAACGACGCGCCAGTGGCGACCTTCGAACCAGCTGGGTTGGCGATTTTTTTCATGCGGGTATGAGCCATGTATCCGATGGTACGCTTGCGCGCATGGCCAGCATATTTACCCGCATCATTCGCGGCGAAATTCCCTGCCACACTCTCTATGAAAACGACTTGGTGATTTCATTTTTGGATGTAAACCCACTTTCACCTGGCCACGCGCTTGTGGTTCCCAAGCAAGAAATGCCTGAATTACACATGCTTTCACCCGCAAGCGCGGCGGCGTTGGGGGCGGCCTTGCCCTTGGTCGCCAGGGCAATTTTAAATGCCACGGGCGCCACGGCCTACAACATTTTGCAAAATAATGGCGCCTTAGCTCACCAAGAAGTAATGCATGTGCACTTTCACATTATTCCAAAGTATGCCGATGGCCGCGGCTTGGGAATCACCTGGAAACCTTGCCCCATTGATCATGCAAGCGCCGCTGAGTTGTCTACGCGCGTGAAACAAGATCTGCGCGCCTGAACTCCAGCGCCAGTGAAATGGGTTTCGTCGCGGCAATGCGTGACACCCTTATCGACATGCACGCATACGAGAAGTCCGAATGCGGTTGCGATGTGATTACGGAAACACACCACGCAGTTCATGCACGCGGCCAATCTGCTCTACCGCCGCGCACAGAGCCGCCGTGCGTAAATCGCATTCAAAGCGATGCCGAGCCAAACGCGTTCGGCGCGCGGCCAAAATCATTTGCTGGCTCAAGTGCTCCTCTACCTCGGTCGCGGTCCAAATTTCGGAACCTTTGTTCATGACCCATTCAAAATAACTTGCCACTAAACCGCCAGCGTTGCACAAAATACTTGGCAACACCTCAATGCCGCGCTGCAGAAAAACTTCATCGCCCTCGGCGGTCGTTGGCAAACTGGCCGCTTCCGCGACAACGCGCGCCGTGATCAACGAAGCCGCCTGTGCGTCCAGCATGCCCTCCAAGGCTGCGGGAATAAACAGATCTACAGGTGCGCTATAAAAATCATTTTTACCAACAACTTGTGCCTGCGTGAATCCAATCACGCCACCATGCGTTTGCGTGTAGCGCGCCAACTCTTGCGCGTCAATACCGCGGTCATTGCGTACCGCGCCGGTGTCGTCTAAGACCGCGACCATTAAAGCACCGCGCTCCTGCAAAATGCGCGCGGTCCAGCTTCCAACCTTGCCAAATCCAAGCACGCTGAAACGCAAACCCTCAAGTGACAAATCAAAATCGGGAAGCAATTCCTCAAGCACCGTGACCATGCCCATGGCGCTTGCGCGATCGCGTCCAGGACAACCGCCAAGTTCAATGGGTTTGCCAGTGACGGAGCGCGTGACATCTAGCCGACCATATTCGGGATGGGTCTGCGCGCATGTGTCGGCGAACCACGCCATCACTTGCGAGTCCGTTCCAACGCCTGGGCCTGGAATGTCGTAGTCGGGACCAATTTGATTGCTGATGGCGGAGCAGTATCGTCGCGTGACGCGCATGAGTTCGTCCCGACTAAGTTCGCGCGGATTACAACGCACGCCCCCTTTAGCGCCGCCAAATGGAAGACGCATAAGGCTGCATTTCAGGGTCATGACCATGGCCAACCCCTTCATTTGATCCAACGTGATGTGTGGATGAAATCGTAAACCACCCTTGTATGGACCAAGCGCGTTGTTATGTTGAATTCGGTAGCCCGTAAACAGACGATGTTGCCCGTCATCCATGAGCACTGGAAAGTGCACCACAATTTCGTTCTTCGGTTGCGCCAACATGAGTTGATGGGAACGACGCATGCCCGCGAGTTGAGCGGCGGTTAAAGCTTGCTGCAACACTTGGTGAAATAAATTTTTCGAATCTGGAATGATTTCCAAGTGCTCAAGCAACACACGCTGATCTTGTGGCGGGTGCCCAAGTGAAAATGAGTCCGATTCGGTGTTTATTTTTTGTTGCGCCATACCATTCCTTTACGAAGTGATGTATTCGCAAGAACCGCCATTTGGGCTGCAAGTTTGTGTCCATATTCGAAAAAGTGGAGCAAATCGCTCGAAAAGAGGTTGCGCTTTTTCAATCAATAAAGGTAAGGATACCCCAGTGCTCCAAACGATGCATGTCGATGGCCCATTGAGGAGACCACACCCAGTTGTCCTCTTTGGTGCCTGGCTTCTTGACATAGCCCGTGCCAACTTTTTCAAGTTCCCATTCCACACGTGAGAAATTGATGCGCCATCGGTCGCCTTCAAGAGGTGATAACCCATCCCGGATATTTTCAGTGACATCATTTTGGACTGTGCTTGGAGGCCGCAAGCACTTGAATGGAATTGCAATTTCCACATACCAGCCTGTGTCCTCATCCTTGTGATTATTTTGAGTACCCACACTGTTGAGCACCCCAACAAGACCTTCGCAATTCCATTCGTGATGCGCGATACCACCTTTACGATATTCCTTGGTCAAATAGAGATCGAACACTGTCCCAATCACATTAAATTCAATTTCATAATAGGACTGGTGATTTGCCTCATGACCAGTGAATATTTCATATTGAGGATCAATGAAAATTTCAAAATCATTTTCGTGAAAGACAACCATGTCGCGCTTGTTATAAGTGCCCCACACATGGGGTTCTTCTAAAAAGGCTGCGACATACAAATAGTCGTTGTCCCACAGCATCTTCATCCATGTCCCAAAGCGGGGATTTGTGATGTGAGTGCCCTCAATATCCACAAAGTGTTCGCTCCAAGGCGCGATGTCCCACTCCTCCTCATCCAATATTCCGTCCAACAGAATGCCCTCTCGCTGGCTCTGCTCAAACTCGAGCGAGGAGATTTTTTTTTGAATGTCTTCGCCTTGGACCTTGCCCGCGTCGGTCTTGGGCAGTGCGGCCAACTCTTTCTTTAATTTGGAAATATCATTTGCCAACAACTGTTGCGTGCTGTCGGATATTTTGCGGCATGAATAATGGCGCACCGTGCCGGGAGCCAATTCCCTAGGCCACGGCGCATAGGCGCTGTGTTGACACGAGATCAAGGCGCACAATGCGGCGAGTAAACCGGCTGCAGAAAATCTCACTTGCGTTTGACCTTTGCGGACTTGGCGCGCTTGGGATCCAGGATCGCGGCGCGCGCGGCGGCAAGCCGTGCAACTGGAACACGAAACGGCGAGCAACTGACATACGCCAAACCCACATTATGAAAGAATGTAATGCTGGCTGGATCACCACCATGCTCGCCGCAAATTCCCAACTTGATGTCGGGACGCGTTTGCTGGCCAAGTTGCACCGCTGTGCGAACGAGTTGGCCCACGCCGGCGACATCTATGGATGCGAACGGATTGTCGGCGATGATTTCCAAATCGGCATATTTGGGGAGGAAACTTCCTGAATCATCGCGGCTCATGCCTAGGCATGTTTGCGTGAGATCGTTGGTGCCGAATGAAAAGAACTCCGCGGTTTGCGCGATCGTGTTGGCCGTGAGCGCGCCACGCGGAATTTCAATCATGGTTCCAACCATGTATTGCAACTTCTGCTTCGTGGCAGCCATGACTTCCTTGGCCACGCGGTGCGTGAGCTCCACTTGAATGTCAAGCTCCTTGGCGAAACCAACTAGCGGAATCATGATCTCGGGTCGAACCTTGACGCCTTCGGATTGCACTTGCGCCGCGGCCTCAAAGATGGAGCGCACTTGCATTTCGCTGATCTCGGGATACACGGTGCCAAGGCGGCAACCGCGGAAACCAAGCATGGGATTGAACTCATGCAATTCATGCACGCGCGCCGCCACCTGCTCCGCGGTCACGCCAAGTTTGGCCGCCAGCGCTTGCTGCGTTGCGGAATCATTGGGCAAGAATTCATGCAGCGGCGGATCGAGCAAGCGAATGCACGCGGGCGCGCCATCAAGCGCACGGAAGATTCCCTCAAAGTCGCCGCGCTGAAACGGCAGCAACTTGGCCAGGGCCGCGCGACGCGCCACTTCCGTGCGCGCCAAAATCATTTCGCGCATCACGTCAATGCGATGCCCCTCAAAGAACATGTGCTCGGTGCGGCACAGACCAATGCCCTCGGCGCCAAAGGCCAGCGCGTTGTGCGTTTGCTCCGGCGTGTCGGCGTTGGTGCGAATTCCAAGTCGTCGATACTTGTCCGCCAACTTCATCACGAAGGAGTAGTAGCGGAAAATATCGCTGTCGGCGGGCTTCATGGTCTTGGCGATCAAGACTTGCTTCAACTCGCTGTCGGCGGTGTCAATGGAACCAGTGAAGACTTCTCCCGTGGTGCCGTCGATGGAAAGTGAATCGCCTTCGCGCAATACTTTTCCGGCGCACGAAACGGTGCCCTTGTGATAATCCACTTCAAGCGCGCCTGCGCCCACCACGCACACCTTGCCCATTTGACGCGCCACAAGCGCGGCGTGACTGCTCACGCCACCACGCGCGGTGAGAATTCCATCGGCCGCGATCATGCCGCGCAAATCCTCGGGACTTGTTTCAACGCGCACCAAAACAACGCGCTTGCCTTGCTTGACCATTTCCTCGGCCTTGCCGGCGGTTAAAACAATTTCACCGCTTGCCGCGCCTGGACCTGCCGGCAAACCCTTGCACAAGAATCGCCCCTGCGCGCGCGCGGCCTCATAGGCGTGGCGGTCAAAAATAGGCTGCAACAATTGATTCATGGCCTCTGGATCGCTGGATGCGATGGCGTCCTCGGGGCTCATCAAACCTTCGCGCACCATGTCATGCACAATGCGCACATAGGCCAAGGCCGTGCGCTTGCCGCGGCGCGTTTGCAGCATCCATAATTTTTTGCGTTCAATGGTGAACTCAAAATCCTGCACATCGCCGAAGCGCTTCTCGAGCGTCTTGCGAACTTTCACAAGTTGCGCGAAGGCCGGCGCCATGTTTTTATTGTTCGCCATCTGATCCACTGGTAG
>SYAC01000055.1 GCA_005787685.1 Planctomycetia bacterium | reverse complement strand
GAGCGCCAGGACTTCCTCGCGAGGGAGTTCGTGGGCGAGCCGGGCCTTGGCCTGGGCTGGAGCCGGCATGAGCAGTGCGGACGAGAGGGCCAGCGCACCACTTGCAGCCAGGGCGAGAGCGATTCGGGACATGCGGCAAAGATAGCCGTGAACGTGCGCGCCACAAGCGGCGCACGGAGAGGTTCGCCCGATTTCAGGAGTTCTCGTAACCCCTCCTGTGCCCCGATTGGGGTCAGGTCAACGAGGTACCTGTCGGGACGGCTGCCTTCGAGAAGGTGAACGACTTGCCGACATGGTCGACCACGATCGTGTCGCCTTCGTCGAACGCACCCTCGAGGAGCTTGCCGGCGAGCGGGTTCTCGATCCGCTGCTGGATCACGCGCTTGAGCGGACGCGCGCCGAACTGCGGGTCGTAGCCCTCGTTCGCCAGCGCGGCCTTCGCCTGGGGCGTGAGCGCGAGGCCCATGCGCCGTGACTCCAGCCGCTTGGCCAGGTTGGCGACCTGGATATCGACGATGCGTGCGATATCGGTGCGCTTGAGCTGCTCGAAAATCACTGTCTCGTCGATGCGGTTGATGAGCTCAGGTCGCAGGTGCTTCTTCAGGATCGTGCGCACGTGCGCCTCGATGACCTCGTGGCGCTCGCCCTTCTCGGTCATCTCGAGGATCGCCTGCGAGCCGATGTTGCTCGTCATGACGATGATCGTGTTCGTGAAGTCGACCGTGCGGCCCTGGCCATCGGTCAGGCGGCCATCATCAAGTACTTGTAGAAGCACATTGCTGACATCGGGGTGAGCCTTCTCCATTTCATCAAACAGAATGACCGCGTATGGACGGCGGCGAACAGCTTCTGTAAGGCGGCCGCCTTCCTCATAGCCCACATATCCCGGAGGCGCGCCAATAAGCCGCGCTACGGAGTGCTGCTCCATGAACTCACTCATGTCAATGCGAACCATGGCGTCTTGGGTGTCAAACAAAAATTCCGCCAGCGCTTTGCATAACTCGGTTTTGCCAACCCCAGTTGGACCAAGGAATAGAAAGCTGCCAATGGGCCTATGTGATTCGCCAAGGCCGGCGCGGCTACGACGAACAGCGTCGGCGATACTTTTGACGGCTTCGGCCTGGCCCACCACGCGCAACTGAAGTTGATCCTCCATGCGCAGCAATTTTTCGCGCTCGCTTTCTATTAAGCGGTTCACGGGAATGCCCGTCCATTTGGCCACAACATGCGCGATTTGCTCGGAGTCAACCTCCTCGTGTACCAGCGCTGCGCCAGTGGCAATGCGCGCTTGCAGCACTTCGGAGGCTTTTTTAAGCCGTGCTTCTAGGTCGCGCATTTCGCCGTATTGAATACGAGCGGCCTTTTCAAGTTGGCCGGCGCGCTGGGCTTGCTCAAGCTCCGTGTGCTTGCGATCCATCTCCAACTTGCACGCTTTAATGGTGTCCAAATCTTTTTTCTCTAATTCCCACTGCGCAGTCAGTTTGCGATTTTGATCTTGCAAGCCCGCCAACTCCAACTCAATAGCGTCAAGACGCTTGCGGCTGGCGGAATCTTTTTCCAATTTCAAAGCCTCGCGCTCAATTTCCAGACGCATAATGTCGCGACGAATCACATCCAGCACCGCGGGCATGGAATCATTTTCAATACGCAAGCGGCTAGCGGCTTCGTCGATCAAGTCAATGGCTTTGTCGGGAAGAAATCGATCCGCGATATAGCGATGGCTGAGGGTGGCCGCAGATACAAGTGCGCCGTCCTGTATGCGCACGCCGTGATGCGCCTCGTAGCGATCCTTCAGTCCGCGCAGGATTGCAATGGTGTCCTCCACGCTTGGCTCACCAACAAAGACCGGCTGAAAGCGGCGCGCGAAGGCGGCGTCCTTCTCTATGTGCTTACGATATTCCGCCAATGTGGTGGCGCCAATACAGCGCAATTCGCCGCGGGAAAGCGCGGGTTTCAGCAAGTTGCCAGCGCTGGGCGAGCCTTCGGTTTGGCCCGCTCCAACAATGGTGTGTAACTCATCCATGAATAAAATAATCGAGCCTTCAGCCGCGGAAACCTCGCGCAGTACGGCCTTCAGCCGCTCTTCAAACTCGCCGCGAAACTTTGCGCCCGCAAGCAGTGCGCCAACATCAAGCGAAAGAATGCGCGCGTTCTTCATGCTCTCTGGGCAATCGCCATTGATAATGCGCAGGGCCAAACCTTCCGCAATGGCGGTCTTGCCAACGCCAGGCTCGCCAATGAGCACGGGATTATTTTTTGATCGACGACTGAGCACTTGCATGCAGCGGCGAATTTCCTCGTCGCGTCCAATGACAGGATCAATCTTTCCAGATTGCGCGCGCTCGGTCAGATCAATGGCGTATTTCTTGAGCGACTCCATGCCGCTTTCGGCATTGGGATCATTGGCACCGGTTGAACCGCTTGCCTTGCGAATGGCCTCGATGGATTGCAACACGCGCGCGTGCGTGACCCCCAATGTGCTCAGCACTTCCTTGGCCTGCGTTTTCGTTTCCGCCAGGGCCAACAACAAATGCTCAGTGCTGACATAGGCGTCCTTCATGCGTTGTGCCTCGCGCTCGGCGTCAGTCAGAATTTGCACAAACGCCGTTCCGGGAGCGGCATTGGCACCGTGGACCTTGGGCATGCGGCGCATTTCGGCCTCGGCAACATCGCGCACGCGGTTGGCATCAACCCCAGCGCGCTGCAAAATGCTGCTGGCGATTCCGTTTTTCTCTTCAACCACAGCAAGCAATAAGTGCAGGGGAGTGAGCTCGCCGTGACCCGCCAAATTGGCTTGGCTTTGAGCATTTTGAATGGCCTCTTGGGCCAAGGTTGTCAATTTGTCAGTTCGCATTGTGTAAGGACCTTTCAATTGCACTTTGGGGGCGCCTTCAAGGACGCATGATGAGTGCAGTTAGATATGACTAGCAATCTGCGTGCCACGGTTCACCATGCGGACCGGAAAGTTTGTTGGAAATACCTCTGGGCGATCATTGAGCCAACTTACAAGCCAAGCAAACGCATCAACCAAGCGCGGACCAGGTCTGTTGAACATTTGATTTCCATCCACCACCGCGATTGCATTTGGTTTGTTGTCCATCACGGCGGGAATGAGTGGCCACCACTTTGTGGCGCGTAGCACTTCAAGTTCTTTCCACGCGCGATCAAGCGAAAATCCGCAGGGACAAATCACAATGCGCTGCGGCGCGGCGGCGATGATTTCTTCGGGCTTCAGCGCGCGGCTTTTGGCGTGGGCAGTTTGCAGCGAGTGTTGCCCGCCAGCGGCCTGAATAAGTTCAGGCGTCCAATGTCCGCCACAAAATGGAGGGTCGCACCACTCCAAAAATAGGACTTCTGGCCCTGGAATGTAGGGATTTACATAATCGACCGCGCTCCAATAGGCGCCGCGCAATTCCACCATGGCGCGTTCGGCCTGCGGCTGCAAGTTTGCCGCTTCGCCAATCACAAGCGCGTCGTCAAACACTTGCCAAATACTCTCGGGATTCAAGCTCACCACTCGCGGCCTTGGCGACATGTCATTCGCAATCCGCTCCACAGTGCGCAGATCAATGGAGCACACATCACACAAATCTTGCGTCAAAATTAAATCTGGTTTCAGTGAGCGCAGCAGCTCCTCATTTAGTTCATACAAACTCGCGCCGCCGCCGCCATTGGCCAATGCCGCGCGAACTTGTGCGTCAATGTCCGCGCTGCTTGCGGCATGCGTAATTTGTTTGGTCAGCACGGGGCGGTCTTGAATCTCTGGCGGATAGTCGCACTCGTGGCTTCGACCCACCAAAAATTGAGCGCCGCCAATGCGGCACAGAAGTTCAGTGGCAGAGGGAAGAAGGCTGACAATGCGCATGAGTGAATGCTAGGAAATGGGCTGAAATTGGGAATCCTAGATTCGAACTAGGACTAACTGAGTCAGAGTCAGTCGTGCTACCGTTACACCAATCCCCAAACAATGATTTGAAGTGAACCAATAGTCTAGCAGGACATTCAGGGTGTTTTGGAGTGGTATGTAGGGTTTCAATCGCTTGATAGCGCTTGGGTTTCGTTGGCGGGTTTCGTGTTGTTTCGTCCCAAAAGTTGCGACGCCAAAATACCTGCAAGTATGAGCGCGCACCCCATATATTCGCGCACACTCAGACGCTCCGTAATCAGAAGCGCGCCCGCTATAGCAGCGAATGGACTTTCCATGCTCAACAAAATAGCCGCGTGCGTTGGTGGCGCTGTGCGTTGACCAACAACTTGCAGGGTGAACGCTACTCCAACCGCCACCGCGCCCAGATACACCATCGACATCCACACGCTTGAAATATTCGACCAATCGGGTATTCCGCTGCGCGACATACACAGAGCAGCCACGGCGCCCGCGACTAAAAATTGTAAGGCGGCAAACTCAATTGGGTCGCAGCGCGGCGCGTACTTCCCAATGATTAACACATGAAATGCATAGACGACCGCGCAACCAAACACAAACAAGTCGCCGCGGCTCATGTGTAACTCCGCGGTGATACTGATAAAATATAACCCCATCGTGGCTAGAGTGACGCCAAGCCACGCGGGCCAACCAACGCGTTGACCCAAGAACACGCCAATCAACGGAACAAATAGCACATACAAGCCAGTGATAAAGCCCGCGCTGCTAGCGGTTGTGCTTTCAATTCCAATTTGCTGCAAATACGCTGCCATCAGCATGGCTAGCCCCGCAAAGAGCGCGCCTCTGCAAAGAAGTGCGCCCGAAGCGCGCACATGCAGGCCACGCTTGCGTCGAAACCAGATCAATGGGACCAATACCGCCGCGCCCATTAAAAATCGTATGGCCATGATGGACAAGGCGTTCAAGCTATTTGCCGCGTTTTTTTGCGCCACAAATGCCACGCCCCAAATCAACGAAGCCAACAGCAGCAACATATCCGCACGAATTATTTCACGGCGTAATGTCACGAGTTTTGATTATAGGGCAGGGCACATTATTTTGGGTGGCAAGTACATCGTCCGAGTCCACATTCAGCGTTGCGCTCACCATTAACAGCGCATCGGTTTGGCATTCAAACCCTTTCGGGAGCGCCAATACAATGCGGTAGCAGCGGCTGACAGAGTCCCAATATTTTTTATTCTGAACCAAGTCGCTCAAATTGCATTCAAAGGAAGAGGACGATGTGGATTTTGGGTCTTGAACATTCAAACTCAGATACCCAATTGACCGTGTTGATTGTCCATCTTTGTCAAGACATTCAATATAAATATCAACGTTTTTGGACTCTGCGTTTGTGAAGATTCCCGGGAAGTAACTTAATGGATGCACGATTATTTTATTTGGTCGAAATGGCCAGCAATCACTCGCAGGCATCGCGGCCAACTGCGTACTAGTGGGCTTGCTTGACGCTGTTTGTGTGGACTGACACGCCACGGCCATGCAGCAAATCAAGGGAGCAATCACTGGCATCATGTGCATGTATTTAGGATAACGCTCAATGAGATAACGTGAGAACGATACACTTACGAACATGAAGATCTCACAGTTGCTTTGCGTCAGTGGTGTGCTTCTTCCCGCATTCATAATGGGATGCAACACGACCACCACCTCAAATTCCGCGCCTAGCACGCCCGCCCCAGCCACCGCAAATCAGGGGGCGGAGCCCACGGATGCGCCCAACGATGCTCCCAACAATGCGCAGTCCACCGAGGGATCTCGACCGGCATTTTTAACTCCGCGTTCCGACGGAACCTATGTTGATATCAAAGGCAATGTGTTGATGCCGCCTTCAGTGATGCTGGGTTTAACCATGGAGCAACCAGGACCCGCTCTATGCAAGCACTTAAAAATTAATCCGGCGCGCACCACGCTTCTAGTTGACATTATTCCTGGATTGCCTGGCGAACAGGCGGGTTTGGTGGATCACGATATTGTGATTGATGTTGATGGTTCGCCAAACGCCAGCGCCAATGATATTCGTAATAAGTTGAAGAAGATGAAACCAGGTGACAAGTTGACCTTCACGATCATGAGGGACACTGAAAAGAAGACGGTCACGCTGACCACGGTTGCTTGGATTGCCGAACACATGGTGCGCCCAGCGCACGCGGCTTCGTTCACGCCGCCTGGACTCTCAAGCGACGCGGAACGCGATGAAGTTCCACGCGAACTTATGCCTGTGATTGATCGCTTGAACCGCATTGAGCAACAATTAAGCGAAATTCAAGAGGAATTGAAAAAATCCACGCCAGCAAAATCGCGTTGATCCTCATACCTTGAATGATGGACTGCGCAACCACGGTCATCAGGCGCGGCTGAGATTATTTGGTGACAAGTTCAATCACGCTGTACTGATCAAGATTCAGCGTGACCAATTCACCATCATCTAGCCGAATTTCAAGTCGATCAAGCCACACTTTGTCATCACGACCATGCACAAACCAAGAGCCAGTCTTGGATTGTTGATAGCGCACAACCACACCCTCCACGGTGGTGGTCCAGACATCATGCGTCTGCGCGTATTGCTGCGTCACGCGAACGCGGCTTCCGGCGGACATGGGTGGTGCTTCAAGCGACATGGGAATGCAATTGTAGCGAACTCACATTGCTGGGGCGATGGGGTCTGGGCCAACAGTGGCTTGGCTCATGGTGGCGCGCCAAGTCGCGGACATTCTTCGCTGAATGACATCATTCACGCGTTCAAGAGTCCAGCCTTCAAGCGTGGCCGTGAGTTGCGCCAAGGTTCGCGCATTGTCAATTCGATACAGGTCGCTGGTTATGGAGCTGGCGCGCGCCATAGCGCTTTCGCCTTGCATAACCATGCGGCTTTTAAATCCAATTTTAGCGCGGTTAAATTCCAATTGATTGACACCAGATTCAAAGCGGACCAGTTCGTCCATAATGCATTTGCTGGTGGTGGCCGCGCGCTGCGGCGTGCTACCGGCGTAAATTTGCAGCACCCCGCGGTCGCGGCCCGTGGAAGCACTGGCGCCAACGCTATAGCAAAGACCGCGTTTTTCACGAACTTCCGTGAATAAACGGCTGCTGGCTTCGCCGCCCAAAATCATTGCGGCAATGCGGAATCCAAATGCATCTGGATCGCTTTCAACGGGCGCGTCAAAGGCAAATGCCATATGGGTTTGTGAACTTGCCAATGTGTAATGATCTGAACCGCCGATACGAGGCCCGAACAGTTTGGCCTGCTCATTGGTGCCGCTCCAAGACCCGAAAAGTTCTTTCAACTTGGGAAATGTCATTTCTGGTGAAACCGCGCCCGCGATGGAAAGAATGGATCCTTGCGCAACCGCGCGGCGTTTCCACGCGGCTCGTAATTGTTCCGTTGTCAACGATTGCAAACCAGCTTCGCTGCCATATCCAGTTCGATTGAATGGCGATGGAAAATGCAACTTGGCAAGCCGCAGCATGACCAAGTGCTGCGGATCATCTGGCAAGGCGTGCAGCGCCTGCAGTGAAAGTTGGCGAACAGGCTCCAAATGTTGCTCGTCAATTTGTGGACGCAGCACCATGTCGGCGATGAGTTCCAGAGACGCGTTTAAGCGCGACGCCAACATGGTGGCGGAAACTAAAACATGATTGGCGTTGACCGTGGTGCTGCGATCGCAACCTAATGTGTCAAGCGCTTCGCTGAACGCGCGGCTATCGCGTGTGCCAGAACCGCGCACGATAAGCTCGGAAAGCAGCGTACTTTCGCCCTCTCCGGCGGCATCTTCAGGGTCGCCAGCGGTGCCTGCTGGAATGGCGAATGACAAAGATGTGGTTGCCATTGCAGAAATTGGTTCAAGGGCAATCGTGAGTCCGTTACTTAACTTTTCAATAAGAATGCTCATGGTGTATTGGCTCGCAAGAGTAAGTCAGAAAGCCATTCATCGACGGTGTGCATACCAGCTGGTTGATCGCGCAGCCAATCCGCAATTCGAAGCGCGCCCACGGCAAAGAGTTCGCGGTCAAGCGCGCGGTGTTCCAATGACAGTGTTTCATTGGCCATTTCAAATGTCACGCGATGATTGCCAATCACCTCGCCTTGGCGAACACTGTGAATAGCGTTGTTGGAAATGGCTCCACCAGACTTGCGCAAGGTATCCGCCAAAGCAAGCGCGGTGCCAGATGGTGAATCTTTTTTATGCGCGTGATGCGTTTCGTGAATTGTTACAGAAGCCTGAGAACCTAAAATAGTGGAGGCAATGGAGGTCAAACGGGTCAAAATTGCGATTCCGAGCGAAGAATTTGAAATTTTTATTATAGAAATCTTTTGGGACGCATTTTCAATGGATGAAACAGTCTTTTGACTCAAACCAGTCGTTCCAACCAGCAAGGAGGCGTTAAATTTTGTGGCAATCTCCAATGCGCGTAGGGCGCCATGGTCGGATGAGAAATCCATCACAACATGGGCATTTATTACTGATTCTGCAACATGGTGTATGACATGTTCAATGGATATGAATGCGATATTCGCTGCCGCATGTTGGATGGCTTGACCCATTCTTCCATTGGCGCCGACAAGCACAACTTGCATAGGTTTGGAAGGTTGAAATGGTGTCAAAGTGCTCCCAATTTAAAAAAGTTTCAAAAAGTTGTGTAAAGGTACTTCACAAGTCCTGTCGATAAAGGTACAAGTATGTGTGGAAGCGCTACTGTTACGCAGCGCCTCCTCACTCCGACAACCTAGCGTAACGCATGGGAGCCACACAATGGCTAAGAAGAAGAAGGCTGCTAAGAAGAAGGCTGCTAAGAAGACCTCAAAAAAGAAGCGCTAATAGCTTTTAGGTCTTACTAGAACCTTACTGAACAGTTCCGAAAGAGTCGACTTCAAGTCGGCTCTTTTGGTTTTTACTGGCAAGAACTGCAGACTGACTAGATGAATTTACGATTATGCTTAAAAGAATTGCCATGGAAATTCAGTTTTGAGCTATCATTCCGCATCGAACGCCTAAAATGTCTAAGGAAAAATTATGGCTCATGTGATCGCTGAACCTTGTATCGCAACCAAAGACGCTTCTTGCGTTGAAGTGTGTCCCGTGGATTGCATTCATCCTGTCAAAGGCGCGGGCACATTTACCGACGCGACGCAGCTATACATTGACCCAGAAACCTGCATAGATTGCGGTCTTTGCGTGGATGAGTGCCCTGTGCGCGCTATTTTTCCAAGCGAAGATTTGCCCGCGGAGTGGCAAAAATATATTCAAATTAACGCCGATTGGTTCAAGAAGAAAAAATCTTGAACTGACCGCGCTTGGTTTTTAGTCATTTCGTTCGTGGGACAACTTGTCCACACCCATTGGCGCATCGGCGTGCTCCGTCCAATCCACCGCGCGTGAGCCAAGATCAATCTTGCTTTGAAGCGTCTTGCGGTATCCCAGCTTGCGAATAATTTCTAGGACATCGGTCCAAGTTGGAAATGATTTGTGATTGACGCGCTTAAATGTGTCAATAGCCAGCAGGAACAAAAATTGCTCCTTGTTCATTTCGCCTTCTTCCGCGGTCTTCACAAAATCGGTAAGACGCCGACCGGGACCCCGGCGTCGTTCCAAGTTAGAGGCTTTGGCAATCTCAACGTCGCGGCGGTCAAGACCAATACGACGGTCGGTGACATCGGCGGGATTGATCTTCTTGTCGGGATCGGATGATGATGGAGGTTGTTTCATGGAAATTGTTGTTCTGTTTGAGGGTGGTTTCCGAATTCATACATGCTTTTAATAGTTATAATGTAGCACTCAATGCGATCCCCCCCCTGTATGACAGAAGTGCTTTAGGATTTTCACACATGGCCGATGACTTTGAAGAATCAACGATCAACATCACCGCGGGCATTCTTGCGTGGGTGTTTCCAGGCGCTGGGCACTGGAAATTGGGTGAAACGACTCGCGGAAGCCTTGTTTGTATGGGTGTTTTGGGGCTATTCCTGCTGGGCTTACTTGTGGGGGGCTTGGATTGCGTAGATCGCCGCTCGGGCGGCGAGGATGGAATGTGGTTTATTGCCCAAGCGGGCGCCGGCGGTTTGGCGTTTTCCACCGATTGGCTAAATACCAGCCTGCTCAAGAGTGGACGGTTTGGGGAATTGCTGCCATTGATTGTTCAAAACGGGACCATCATGGTGAGCAGCTTTAAAAGCGTGGGGCCAGCCAATGAAATAGGCACGCTGCTGTGCGGCCTAGCGGGCATGATGAATGTGGTCGCGGTGCTTGATGTGTCGTATCGGCATGAACGATCCGCAAAGAAAGGCGCCATGGAATGATATTTCTTGCCAGCTACATTCCGTTTTTACAACCGCTTCCAACCGTGGCGCATTGGTGGTGGCTCTTGCTTTTGCCGGCATGCGCCGCGATTAGCGTGATATGGAAAGCCGTTCGTTTAGAAACACTTGAACACTTTTGGCGCGAGGCAATCACCATGACCGTGCATTCGGTTTTGGCCATGGCGGCATTGGCCGCTGGGTTCATAGTGTTGTTGCGGGTGATTATTCCTATTTTGCCGATGCCGTAAGCGCGGTCTTGATGGCGGCCTTGCGATTGCCATGATTTCGATATAGACGCAGCATGGCAAACAAAGGCACGAACCATACACATGCATCAATCACCACAGCAATAGGCACGAATACAAATTGAAGTGGTTCCTCCCACAGGCGATCTTTACCCATTTGAAGGCATGATCCGCTCAGGTCAAATTCAGAACTTGGAGGAAACAGTTCATCGTTACGGGTGGTCACCCACACGCGAACAACTTGAACCATGGGCCAACCAGCGCCCAAAGCCGCTACGCGCGAGTTCGGTTGATATTGATCCATAGGCGCCATGGCGTTCACGGCCCAGGACGCAGGCGACCCAGCCTCATCAACTGATGTAAGAAGCGGGGCATACACCTTGGTTGCGTTGGCCCAACCAACGCCAAACGCTTCGTGTTGAGAAACCATCCACGGTTCGCGGCCATTGACGATCCAGGTATCGATGTCAATAAGGTGCGAGCCAAATGTCATGTAAACGCACCAAGCGGCGAAGCACAAAGAAATAATGATCGCGCTGATACAAGCCAGCACGGTATCAGCGATCACGCCACGCATTAGCTTGGTCCCTGCTTGAACTTGATTCCTTTTCCCACACTCACTTTCGCGCCAATGGGTTTGTTGGATTGTTTGCCACGCAAACGACCTTTTTTCGCCGCCGCATTTTCACGCGTGGTCTTGGCAACTTTCAATCGGCCTCCCAACGCCATGATCACTTTTGTGCTGCGTCGAAGCGGGCGATTCACGCCTGTCGCCTGGGGCTTGTGCTTGGGTGCCATGGCGCGTTTCCTGGGAGCCAAGCGCGCGGCCTCTGGATCGGGCGTTAAATTGGGTGAAATATCCAGGGCTTGCGCCACACGCTCCCAGCGCGCTCGATCGCGCGCTTCAATAAAGACAAATGACTCGGCAAATTCACTGGCGTGTCCCGCTCGACCAATACGATGAATCACATCGTCATCCATAGGTGGCAAATCATAATTCACAACGCAACGAATCGCCGGCACATGCAACCCGCGCGCCGCGACATCGGTTGCAACCAACACGCGGTTCTGGCCGATGCGCAAGCCATCCAGTGCCGCTTCGCGCTGCTTTTGCGAGCGATCACCATGCAGCAAGCCGGTTGGAATATTATTTCGATTGAGTGCCGTGGCCACCCAGCCCGCGCGGCGGCGCGTGCGCGCAAACACCAATACGCCCTTGCGCGTGGGCTCCTTCAACAAATGCAACAGCAGCGGCGTCTTGCCGGCTTCGCGGCAGTCATATGCGGTTGGGATGGTGCGCGCCGCGGTGGAGCTGCCACCGTAACGAAAGGGTTCGCGCACAACTTCATCAGCCAGGTCTTCAACAGCGCGGCGTAATGTTGCCGTATACAAAAGAGTTTGACGCTCAGCGGGCATGCGCTCAATCAATGAGCGCACTTGTGGCGCGAAACCCATATCAAGCATGCGGTCGGCCTCATCAATCACCACCATTTGCACCCACGCCAGCGAACACGCGTCCAATTCCAAAAGTTCACGAATGCGACCTGGAGTTCCAACCAACACATCCACGCCGCCGCGTAGCGCGGCAACCTGGGTAGAAATTGCGCTTTTGCCCCACACCACAGCCACGCGCAACACGGTTGCCCCTAAAAGTTGCTCGGTCTCTTTGCCAATTTGCTGCGCCAGTTCACGCGTGGGCGCCAACACAAGCGCGCGCAATCGCGCGCGCGAATCAGCGAAGCGTTTGCCGTGGTTGTCGGGCCTGTCGGCGCGCAAACGCGTGGCAATGGGCAGTAAGTATGCCAGCGTTTTTCCGGTGCCAGTGGGAGCCACGGCCACAATGTCGCGGCCAGTCATTGCCGCGGCCAAGGTTCCCGCCTGCACATCGGTTGGTTGGGTGATATTGCCGCGGGTTAAATATGGAATGAGCAGCGGATCAACGCCGAGGATCTTGAAGTCTTGCACGATCACAGGCTAGCGACTGTGGACATGCAGAGCTCACACAGGTTTTCGTATGGGAGCGGGGGTTGGCGTCACCGCCGGCAACAAGCCCATGCGTTGATATTTCTCGTGGTACTTCACATCCAGGCGTTTTTGTCGATCACCAAAATCAAGGCGACGGCCTTGCGAGAAAAGAACAACAGGTTCGGTTGTCATTTCAAGCGGCTCACCAGAAGCAATTTGCAGCGTGGCCAACTTGCCAGGCGCAATAGAACCAAGGCGCTCGCCAACTCCAGCAATATTCGCCGCGCCACTGGTCACGCTTTGCAGAGCCATGTCGCGCGGTAACCCGTACGCCACGGTGGTGGCCGCATGATCAGGTAAATGGCGTTCATTGCTGGGATCGTTTCCAGTTGCGATGCAAAACGGCACGCCCGCGTCCGCCAATGTTTTTGCCAATGTGTAAATGCTGTCGAGCGCATCGGCGCGCCGACCCGGCAATCGATGCGTGCCCGCGATGACAACCGGGCATTTCATTTCTTTCAGCAACGCAATACAAGCCGCTGCGCCAGCACCACCCCAAATAATTGGTTTCAGGTTTTTGCTTTTTGCCCACAGCAACGCGCTTTCAATTTGTCCAGGCGAATTGGCCACAAAATAAATAGGCTCTTCGCCCTTGAGCGCGCCGATCATATTTTCAAATTGCAAATCACCTTCGGTCTTGGGATTTTTCTCGCGCGCCAACATCCAAGTCTTGGCGCGCTCAAAAAAGGTATCAATATCTTTTAGATTCTTTGAGGCGTCTTTCTTCTGGTCCTCAACGCTTTTATCCATCCAAGGCGCAACAATGGGCTCCGTCATTGGCCAATTCACAACCAGGCCGGCGCGCTCCACCAATGTTTGGTCCTCGCTGGTCCAGCCATCAACATTCATAATGCTGGCATGTCCAGCCACCACGCCGCGTTGCGGAAAAACAACCGTGTTCAACACGCCACCTGAACGCGCCACGGGAATCAAATCGCTGTCCGGGTTCACCGCAACACATGCGCGAATTTCAGGGTGAAACGAGCCAAATTCATTGCGATCGTCGGTGGCGGATACTTGCTGCACTTCGACAAGTCCCAGCTGGCTTCCCACATGAAAAAATCCCGGGAGCACAGTGAAGCCAGCGCAATCCAACTTTTCGCAATTCTGGGCAAGCGTTGGCGCGTCGCCGGCACCGACCGCGGTGATGATGCCCTTGTCAAAAATCACATAGCCGCGATCAATGGTGGCTTGACCAGGCACCGCCGTGTAAATGCGGGCGTTCACCAAGGCCACAGGATTCTGCTGCGGACGAGCGGGGATCTGATCGCTTTGCGCGGCCGTGATCGCGGACATTCCCAATAAGCCAACGAGTCCAAGAATTATTTTTTCCGCATTGATCATTGGCCGACCTCCTCTAAAAGAATTTTCCATCCCTCCATTGAACCGCCGCAACCGCAATCGCCAGGACCCATGCTTTCAGGATCGCGGCCACGGCGGACTTGATCAACCAACGCCTCGCGGCGATTATCGAGCATGCGCGCCATCAATGTGGTTGGAGCGGCGGCCGGCTTGGCGGTGTTGGCGGGGTCCACCTTGGCGGGCTCGGTGGCTTTTAAATTGCCACCCTTTTCACCTTCCGCAACCGCAAGTTCCAGCAGCCGCGCTCGCAATTTATTGTCGCGATCGCGTAACACGCGTTCATTCAAGCGGTCGAAATAGCAGGCGCCTTCAATCCAAGTGCTGTCGGCCAATGAAAAACTACTCAGTGGGTCGCCCGACCAAATCACAAAGTCTCCGTCCTTGCCAACTTCAAGGCTGCCCACGCGGTGGTCAATGCGTAATTGTTTGGCGGGATTCAGCGTTACAAATTTCAGCGCTTCCACTGGAGTGCAATCGCCGTACTTGATGGCTTTTGCCGCCTCCATGTTCATGCGCCGCGCCATTTCATCGCTATCTGAATTAAAGCTCACCACAACTCCAACATCGTGCATCATGGTGCCGTTGAATGGCACCGCGTCCATGACCTCCATTTTGTAGGCCCACCAATCACTAAAGGTGCTTGCACCCGCGCCATGCTTAGCGATCAAGTCGGCAACTTTATAGCCCTCAAGCACATGTTGAAATGTTCCTATGCGAAATTGAAATTCCTCCGCAAGCCGTAACAGCATCAGAATTTCGTCTTGACGGTAGCTGTGGCAATGGATCAAGCGCGTGCCCGCCAGAATTTCTGCCAGTGTTTCTAGTTGCAGGTCGCGTCTAGGCGCCATGATGATGGCGCGTTGTTCATCCGTCAGCGCGGCGTACGCATCGTGCTTGGTGGAGTACTCGCGGGCCGCGCGGAAACTGTCGCGAAGCAACGCCTCAACGCCCATGCGGGTATTTGGGTAGCGCCCGCGCGGCCGTGTGACATTTTCACCAAGCGCAAATTTAATGCCAGGAATTGCGTCGTTGATGCGGAAATCATTGGCCCCGCCGCTCCACTTTAATTTCACAACGCTGTTCTGCCCACCAATTGGATTGGCGCTGCCATGCAATTGATTTGCCACGGTCAAGCCGCCGGCGAGTTCGCGGTACCAACCCACCGCGTCGGGATCAATGCAGTCACCAATGCGGCACTCGGCCGTGTCATTGTTGGTTCCTTCATTCACGCCGCCTTCAATTCCAGTATGACTGTGGCAATCGATAAGGCCGGGTGTGACATGTTTGTTGGTGGCGTCAATCACGAGGGCGTCGGCGGGAATATTTGAAAGCTTTACTCCGACGGCTTTCACTTTGCCATTCACCACAAGCAGGTCGGCGTTGTTCAGCGTGCCCTCTGGACCGCTGGTCCAAATGGTTGCGTTTTTCACCAACACAGTTTGGGATACGGGAGTTTTTTCAAACCCATACTCGCCCAGTGGTAAGACCGCTGGAATGAACGCCAATGGATCCTCGGATTTCCTTTCGGTCGTTGCCGCTACCGCGTCAGTGGATGGTTTGGCATCGGCTACTTTTGGATCGACAGATTTGGCATCAGCTACTTTTGAATCGGCAACCTTGGCGTCGGCGACCTTTGATTCGGCGGCTTTGGCGTCCGCAACTGTGGAAACTTCGCGCTTTGTCAAGGTAAACGCAATGGATTTTCCGTCGCGTGTTTGCGCCACACCATCCACGCGATCACCAATGCGAATTGCCGTGCAACGCAACACGCCTTCGCTGGCAAGCGTTTCACCAGGCAGGGTGAAGCCCACACGATCCAGATCAAAATCCACATGTTCGGCCGCATATTTCTTGGGTTCAAATGGTTTGGTCGTGGACGCATCCGCAACTGGCGTCGGATCATTCGCAGCGCCCGCCACGGTTGCGGCCGGTTTGGCGTCTGCGGCCTTGGCATCCGCAACTGGTGGCAATGTTTCAAAGCGAATCGCCTTGGTCTCTGGATCAAATGTTCCAGACAATTCAATCGTGCCGCTTGTAAATGTGCAGGGACCCTTGAAACCAAAAGTCACCGGCTCGTACACATTCACCTTATCCCCCGCAATCATGGTGGCCATGACATGCGTCTTCTCTGCAAACAGTGGTCCATCCAGCAACACCATGTTGGCCATGCGACCAACCTCAATTGTTCCGACGACGCCGCTAAGGCCAAGTTGCTTGGCTGGCCGCGTGGTCAAACATGAAAGTAATTCATCCTCAGACAAGCCATTCTGCATAGCGCGGCGCGCACGCGCTGGAAAGTCGCCGCGACTTTTCAGCTTGGCGGTGCCCACGCTCACATCCACGCCCGCGTCAAGCAACTGCTTCAAGTTGCGCGGGGCCAACGCCCATGTTTGCAGATCGCGCAGCGAAACCGATTCATCTTTGCGCGGATCACTGACATCGGGCGTCTTTGGAAATTCAAAGGTGGCCACAATTGGCAAGCGCGTGGCCACCACCTCGTTTAATCGGCGGAACTCATTGCCCGAACCAATGATCCGTGCTTTTAAGCCAAACTCCTTTGCCAAACCAGCAGCGCGCAAAACATCTTGCTCGTTGTTGCAATCAAAAATCACCACTGATTTTCCCTGAATAGCCGGCTCTAACGCGGCCAACGACGCGGCAGCTTTGGGAAGATCATTGCCTTGCGGGTGCGCTTTCCATACGGCGTTGGATTGCCAAAGCCACCGCGCGTCAAGCAAGCCTTGGCGAATGACCGCCATTGTTCCCATGAGCGCGGTTGGGTAGCGGCTGTTGTCGGGACCTTCATCGCCTTCATGGGCAAAAGAAATATTTTGTCCCGCGTTGGCGACCAGTTGCTCCGCTTTATTGTCATCGCTGGCTAGCAACACCACCGCGCTTTCACCGCGAAAAATTCCAGCGTTGGGGTGCACCGCCGCGACCGTGAAGCCCATGTCACGCATTTCTTTTCGTATGCCGCTCGCCAGCGTCGCCATATTTGCAACGCGCACTTGGGGAGTGACTTTGTCATTCCAATAGTGCGTGGCATCATCGGCGGCGGCGCGCGCTATGGCGGCGCTGTCAATCATTAGCGCCGCGTCGATCAATCCGGGATACAGCGTCAAGCCTTTGGCATCAATCACATTGGTTCCAACAGGCGCAATCACCGCGCCACTCTTTCCAACCGCGGTAATCCAGCCATCTTCCACAAGTACGGCGCCATCTTCAATGCGCTCGCCAGGCTTCACCACCACGGTGGCGTGTTCAATGATGTCGCGGCGCACTTGTGCGGGGCGCATGGCCACTGGCGGGGGGTTCTGCGCCAAGATTGTTGCAACATACGTGAGCGGCAAAAGTCCACACACAATCAAAAGTCGATTCATAAAGACTCCTTCTGGGTTTGTCATGGTAGAGGAGATAGCCCAATATCTAATTGAAATTACTTATAAAATAATTGAATATTGATGCGAGTGGCACGCTTGAAAGCCAAGCAGCAAGGCGGGCGCGCAATGCATGCAGCGATAACAAGACCCTCACTCATATGTGACCGCTTCAATCGCCGCACACATTGTCTTTCATGCGACAAAAAGGCCATGGAAATGGCCTTTCAAGTGGCGTTGTGTTGGTGCAAAGCTGGTCAGTTTGGTTCAATATCATTGAGCAATCGCAGCAAGGCCGCGCGCAGTCGATCAGGCGTTTCGTAGGTTCCTTGGGCAATTTCGCTGCGAGCCGCATCTATTTTTGACTGGCGAATATCTGGCGCTTGGCGAAGCTTTTCAAGGTGGCGTGCATGATCGGAAATTTCCACGCGGTCCTGAATTTCAGTGTGCTTGGGCGCTCCGGCCGTGGTGGCTGGTGCGTCAACCTGCGTCCGCTGAATTGAAGCGGGCAGGGAACTGCTTGGAAGATTGTTGATGGGCGAAATATCAGGCATAAATAACTCCTTGTTATCTTCGACTCAATCCTTTGGGTCGATTCAAACAGGTGTAACAAACGCTTCCTGCGTCTTGAATGGGTCGCGGCAATCCGCTTCCGTGAGTATAGAATCGACCACTTGAGCCTCCAACCTTGAGCAAATTTTCATGCAAAATAAAATCTTTAACTTCCCGCAAATACTGGTCTTGAATAGCGTTTTTCAAGCCATTTGCGCTGACAAATTGGTGGTCTGCCAAAGCGTTTTGCCGGCCTTGTGTTTCAGCGCGGCGGCCTTGGCCCATGAAGTGGATTTCATCCAGTCGAGCCCCGCAACTGGAGGTCAGTCTGGGGACAATTCCGGCGCACCCAAAGGCGCTGGTGCCAAGCCGGACCCCAACAACGAACTCATGAACGAGGGCGATGAGGTGGATGGAAACGCCACAGGCTCAGGCAAAAGCGGGACAAACAATAAAAATCCCAAGGCGGGCGCGGCCGCTGGAAAAAGTATTACGCCAACAAACAATCCGAACTCGGTAACGACCGAGCAAAAACCAGAATGGTCCGTGTTATTAATGACATTCACCGATCAAGGCCACGCGGCTGCCGCCACCGCCACGCGCGAAGCCATGATTACGCGTTATCCAAATCTTGCCGAGGCGCGAGTGTGCTCGTTGGAGAGTGGCAGCGCAATTGTGTACGGACATTTTTTAGGTCTTGACGACGCGAAGGCAAAGCCCACAATCACAATGGTGAAAGCCATAGAGGAGAATGGCGTTCGACCATTTGCGCGCGCGTATTTAGTGCGTCTGCAAACAACGGCCACTCAGGCGAAGCAGGGGCCATACGATTTGTCCAAGGTGCGCGCGCGATTTCCAAATGTGGTTCCATTGTTCACGGTCAAGGTGGCCACCTGGAGTGATTTTAAAAGCGGTGAGATTCCGCTGGCCGACTTGCAAAGAAAAGCAGACGCGTATTGCGCCGAACTTCGTCTGCAAGGATTTGAGGCCTATGTAAAAAATGACGCTGATGATCGATCAAGCACCGTTACGATTGGTGTCTTTGATTCGTCGGCGTATGACGCGCGCAGCACATTGTTTCACCCCGATGTGGAAAAAATCATGAAGAAATTTCCCGTTCTTTTGGTCAACGGCGAGCCCCTGTTTATGCCGCCACCCCGCGGCCTGCCAAATGCAAAACCAAGCGCAAAACCCTGCACATTAATAGAGGTTCCACGTTGAGTGGCGCGCCCACAAGTCCGCTGCTTGGCCAACCCAAGGCCATCGCAGCACTCACGCGTGCTTTCGCCACGGAACGGGTGCACCATGCGTGGATTTTGCATGGACCCATGGGCGTTGGTAAATCGTTGGCGGCAAGATTGTTCGCGGGGTTGGTTCTTGATCCCGCGACCACGCCCGCCAATATGGCCGCGTTGGTGCCGCCCACCCAAACCGAAGATGCCGCACTTCTTCACGCCGGTTCGCATCCAGACTTTATTGTTATTCGCAAGGAGTTAGCGGCGGTAAGTCAAAGCCGTGAACTGCGCGACAAGAAGCAAATCAATATTCCAGTGGACCTGTTGCGCGAGACTTTGATTGGCGGTGTGGATGGCGAAGGACGCATGTTGGATTCCGCCGTGCAGCGCACGCCCGCGCGCGGCCGAGCCAAAGTGTTTGTGATTGACGAGGCCGAATTGCTTGAAAGTGAGGCGCAAAATGTGCTGCTGAAAACTCTCGAGGAGCCACCGCTTGGCACCTATCTCTTTTTGGTGACTTCGCGCGAGGATCGATTACTTCCAACCATTCGCAGCCGTTGTCATAGAGTGGCGTTTGGCCCGCTTGCGCCGCAGGCCATGCAGCAGTGGTTTGATCAACAGCAATGGGACATTGACGGCGCGCAAGGCGCGTGGTTGCAGCAATTTGCCGAAGGCAGTCCAGGCCTGGCATTGCTAGGAGCTGAATTTGGTTTGTACCAGTGGTGGCAAGTGTTGCATCCGCAATTCAAGCAACTTGATCAAGGTAATTTTCCGTCGTCGCTTGCCGAAGAAATGAGTAAATATGCCGAGGAATACGCGGAGAAATTAATCAAGAACAACGAAGGCGCCAGCAAGGACGCGGCGAATCGTCAAGGCGTTGCCATGTTGGTTCGCCTGGCTGGTTTGCATTTACGCCAGCGACTTCTGAAGGCCGCGTCCGCCAATGATCGCGAGGCGCTTGATGCCACTCAACGCGCCATGCGCACCCTAGAAACTTTTGAGGAGGCGGTTCGCGCCAACGTGAATTTAAAATTAGTCATGTCGTCCTTGGTTGCGGCTTGGAGCCAAGCATGCGCACCCGTGGCGACGCGATGACATGATTTCAAATTCCTTGACAACTTCAAGAAATCAAATGCACGAATTCCCGCCATGAACTCCACCCAAGAAATAGAGCGAGTTTGGATTATGCGCGCCATGCCTACGCTGCCCGCGGGCGCCGTGGTGTGGAACATTCAGCAGGGCTATTTGCCAGAGCATTCCGTGCATGATCAATCATTTCGCGAAGGGCGTATTCGCTCAGTTACTCTGGCTGATGGCACTACGGAATATTTTCACACCATCAAGCAAGGGCAAGGCGTGGTGCGACAAGAAACCGAGCACGCGCTTGATCGCGCAATATTTGAAAAACTTTGGCCGCAGACTTTGGGTAAACGCATTCGTAAAGCGCGACACCGTATTTGTGAAGCAGGACTGACATGGGAAGTGGATCAGTTTCTTGATCTTCCACTGGTCATGGTGGAGGTTGAACTTCCAAGCGAACACACGCCGTGCGACTTTCCCAAGTGGCTTTGCGCGGGCATTGTGCGTGAAGTTTCCAACGACCCACGCTATCGCAACCACTCCTTGGCGGTGCATGGCTTACCGAAATAATCAATTAAACAAAGCAAATATTCGCTAGAATCCTTGCTACCATCACCTCTAAGAGTTTCTAAAAATGCCCACACCAATCCAATGCACCGTTGTCACGCCAAACGCAATCGCCCTTGAAGAAAAGGCAACCTATGTTTCATTTGAAGCCTGGGATGGTCAAGTTGGCGTGATGCCTGGGACCAGTCCGTTTCTTACGCGGCTAGGAACCGGCATGTTGACAGTGACCAGCGCCACGGGAACCACTCAGCAAATGTTGACCGATGGGGGCTTTGCCCAAATGCAAGGCGACAGTTTAACGCTGCTGGCCGACAGCACTGTGGATATTTCAACCATTGATGTGAAGCAAGCCGCGGCCATGCTTGCCGATGCAAATCAAAAGGCAATAGCGTCTGGGACAACTTCGGCGGCTCAACGAAAATCTGTTGAGCGCGCTCAACGCGTGTCTCAAGCCACAGTCAATGCTGCCAGTCAACGCGCCAATTCGCGCCCTGGTCAGCGCGCTTGATGTCGCGTGTGAGAACAACTCAGCCGCCGCATGGACAATGAAATTCGCGGCATAAAAGGTACGCATGGAACCTCAAGAAGTAACAGAACAAACAGAAGCCTTCGCAGAAGCCCCGGTGTTTATGCAAGCGCCGGATGAAACACCTTGCGCCGATCAATCCATTGAGTCGCGCGTGGAAGCCGTCTTACTTTCCATGAGCCGCCCATTGAGTGAGTCCAAGTTGGTGGACACGCTTGGTTTGGGTTCGGTCAGCGCAAAAGATACAATGCCAGTGACCATGGTCAAGCAGGCCATTGACCACTTGAATAACGAGTATGAGCAGTCCAACCGGAGCTTTCGCATAGAGCGCTTGGCTGGCGGTTGGCAACTGCTCACGCTCAGCAAGTTTGGTCCGCTCATGACGCGCGTGCATGGCGCCAAATTACAAGGCCGTCTGACACCGGCGGCCCTAGACACATTGGCCATTATTGCCTATCGACAACCCACTTTGCGCTCCGAACTCGAAGCGGTGCGTGGGGTTGCTTGTGGCGATATTTTGCGTGGGTTAATGGAACGGCGCTTGGTGCGCATCACTGGTCGAGCTGAGGAATTGGGTCGCCCCATGTTGTACGGAACCACCAGCGAATTTCTGCGTGTCTTTGGCATTGCGCGCATTGAAGATTTGCCGCAAGCGCGCGAACTACGCAACCCTGCAGGTTGATTGCTTTCTTTGAAGCGGGTCAAGTGAATTACTTGCGCCTAGAGAAGGTCTTGAAGTGCTCCTTTGTAGAAGCTTTGAATTGTCATTGTGGCACAACCATTCCAAGTTTATGAACGCGCTGTAAAAACGAAACGAGTCCTATTTGAAAGGACTCGTAACGCAAACGGGGGAGTGACCTGAGCGGGGTTGTCGGAAATATCTCACGACGCGCCCGCAATTTTTCGTGATGACTTAATTGGATCGTCGGCGACGTGAAATAGTTACCCCAGCACAGCCAATCAGAGTCAATGCGCTTGGTGATGGAACTGCACTCCAAACTCCAGAGAACGAAACCATTGCATTTGAGGAAAGATCGAATTCAAATTGATAGCCAAGACTTGAGTTCGCACTAGCGGGTGCGGAATATGGCGTGATTATGGTCGATGGGAGCACGCCGGTCGTGGAGCCTGGAACTGTTAAGGCGTATGAACTCAATAATTCAGAATTGGTGCCCGGCGAAGATCCGTTCAGCAAGCCTTTCCACAGTGGAAGTGATCCAACAGATGCAATGTTGGAACTCGCGCTGGAGGAACTTGTCAAAGTTCCGCCCAGACTTCCTGTAAATACCCGCGCGCCAGCTGTTGGAATCATGCCCGCAATTTCCAATGTGATATTGAAACGTTTAGTCATGGAACTCAAATTTGCGATCGTGAAACCATTGGTCACGAATGAATTTGCATTGGAATCAGATACAAGATTCCAACCAACTGCCCAAGCAGTGACTGGATACGCATCCGTTACCGCGCCCGTATAACTGTAATCACCAAAGGCGGTGAGTTGACCCATTTGCTGGGTTGTTGTCTGGTTCCCATCAACATTGACAGTCAAATTCATGGTTGAACCTGCCACAGCCGACCCAGAAAATGCGGCAGACGCTACGAAAGTAATTATAAACTTGGACATTTTTTTTCCCTCAACAAGATTTTTTACTCTCAAAACTAATTGAGAATTATGATTCAAACTGTTTCGATCACTCATCTAAACATCTATTTCAAAAAACTTATTGTCAAAGTAAGAATTGCATTTTTTTAAGAAATTACACTTTAATTTCTGCGTCTTCCGCGCAGACCAACCCCGCAAGCAATGCCAATAAAAGCAAGCGCGCCTGGAGTGGGAACAAACGAAACCACTTCAAACGTGCTCGAAATAACTGCTTGATCTCCTGCGGAAAGAATGAATTTTAATTGCGTATGGATGATCTGGTTTATATTTCCAGAAACGTTGTAATTTGTAAAATTGTAAGACTTAGAAAGCGATGTCTGTCCGTATGGAGCTACATTTAGTAATCCTGAATTCAACAAGGATACTTGTGTGCCATTGATAAAACTGGTGTAAATAGGACTTGTTCCCGCCGCTTTCAAGTAAGCGCCACCACCACGTATATCCGTAAGAACAATTGCAAGCGAGCCTGATCCACCGGTATTCCCCAAGGAGTCTGTCAGTGTCCATTCTTTACTTAGTTCAAAAACTTGTTCGGTCAAAGTGTTGTTTGTGATCACTTTGGAAAAAGAAACTAATGCTGCATTGGCCCCAGACACGATCATGACTGTGCCTAACAATGGCACAGCAAATCCTTTTCCTAATCCCTTTGGTACATACATAGCTTTCCCTTTCTACCGATATAAATTTCAATCCCTATCACCGTGAACAACTAACGATGAAATTCCCTCAACCCCACTCCGTCGCAAATCCCATATCTCTTCAAGATTTCATACGCACTAAGGCAACCATGTGTTGCCGACATAAATAATTTCAAACAAAGTTTTGTCCCTTGCTACTGACTAGATGAACTATTGCCCCACAAACGCCCTTGGCAATTGCCGTGTCAGACACATCCTCAAATTGAAATTGCCAATCGACAAGTTGAAATACCCATATTTACCCCCAAAATGTGGTTATAGGACTATAGTTTATGTGCTATTTCATTGCGGGGGCGCGTTCGAGAGGGCGTAGGGAAACGCTTGTAACCGCATGCGGCCGCATTAATTGCGAACACATGCAAGCACATTCTTGACCTTCAAAGCGTCTCTATCACGCCAAGATTTGGAATGCGTACATGTCCTATGTAGGTAGACAATTGAATGAAAGAAATAATCCTAGTTGAATGGTGTAAAGCTTCGGCTTTGGATTCTTTCGAGAGTTCGGCCACCAAACAAGAAAATATATTTCGTTTTACTGCGGCTGCTGTGTGGTATTGAAAGTTGTTTCCAAAACGCGGACGCGCCATTGTGCAATCACTCGGCGCATTTGCGCGGTGGTAGTTGCGGTGCGTATGCCTTCTTTGAGTGGCTTGACATGGCCCATGTTTTTGCCATACCAACTAATGCGTTTACGCATGCACTCCACGGCGCTGGAGCCAGGGCTGTACTTTTCTAATAGTTCAATGTGGCGATCAATCACTTGGCACTTTTGATCTGGCGTTGGTTCGGGCAGCAATTCGCCTGTGGCAATTAAATGACTGGCACGATGAAATAGCCACGGTGTGCGCAGCGAGCCGCGGCCAACCATGACGCCCCTGCAACCAGTCTGTCGCATGATTTGTACCGCGTGATGTGGCTCGGTCACATCTCCATTGCCTATAATTGGTATATTTTTCACGGCGGCTACAACTTCGCCAATGCGATTCCAATCGGCGTGACCGCTAAACATTTGACAGGTATAGCGGCCATGAACGGTGACGGCGGCAATGCCGACATCCTCAAGTTGGCGCGCAAGTTCGGGCGCGACAAAGCGATCAGGGTCCCAACCCAGACGGACTTTCGCGGTGACTGGCACGAGTCCGTTGGTATGTTTGGCCACAGCGTCAACAATGCGCTTGGCTAATTGCACCGTGTCGCAGACATGGCACAACAGCAGCGACCCTCCATGTTTTTTGGCCACTTTGTCAACTGGGCAACCCATATTTATGTCGATCAGTTTGGCGCCGTGGTCAACCGCCCAGATGGCGGCCTCAGGAAGTGGATCGGTCCAATTGCCATACAACTGCATTCCGCAGGGTTGATCAAACTCATTGGTTTGCGCAAGTTCAAGCGAGCGGCGCGCGCCGCGCAACAACGCGTGACTATTTAATAGATCGGTGCTTGCCAGCCCAACGCCGCCTTGCTCGCGGCAAAGAATGCGAAACGCAAGATCGCAGTGGCCGGCCATGGGCGCAAGCAACATGGGGGTTTGAAGTGTGAGCGCGCCAATTCGAAGCATGTGGTGAGTCTATTGCGTAGAGCGCTTTCAGAGAAACGCTGTGCAAAAAGGTTGAACTATGCGTTCAGGCATTGGCGTTTAGACAACGCACCCACGCGGGAACGGGAATTCGTGGGGCTTGCATGCGTTCACTTTGTAAATTGCGCCAACCGTTTCAGCCGCATTGTCATGGGCAATTCAAACCATTCGTAAAGAGCCAGGCACACCAGCGGGGAAATCACAATGCATACGGCAAGCGTAACCGTGGGTTGGATGATTTTGAGTTCAATCATCAGCGTGCCAAGTAGCGGAACAGTGAATGTGTGAAATACATACAGCGAGTATGAGGAGTCGCCTAGCGTGGCGAGAATTTTGGGCATGACTTTGCGTAGCGCAGGTTCGCCCAGCGCGACCACCGTGACACTGAACATGGATGGAAGTCCCCAATAGGCCCAGCGCCACCACATGGGTTGCTCGGCACAATTGAATATAAATGTGAAACAAATCACCAAGGCGAGCGCGCCATCACAACCAGCATGGCGGTCACAAATCGCAGCGCTTGAATGCCGTTGTAAGTCTGATGATTTGGGTTGGTGGTGGTCATGTGTTAGCGCGATTTGGTTTCGTCAGTTTGCGCTTCCTCCAAACGGTACAGGCCAATGAGAAATGTGCCGGCCTTGAATGGCTCAACAATAAATTTTCCGCGGATGGTGCCGAAACTAATGGTGTGCGCCGCGCCAAGTTTCATGGGCGCGGAAAGTTGCGCCTCGATGCAATCAAATGGCGTGGGCGGCAAGCCAATGCAACAGCCGTCCCAGCGATTGAACAGAACAAGCAACTCCTTGGTTTCCTGACCCCACAAAGGCGGTGCCAAATAGCCACTGATTTGCACATAGGTACCGTTGAGCATTTCCAGACGCTTGGGCGGCGTGACGCGCGGGCCGTTGAGATCCATGGTTTCGTAGGCACTTTTGAGTAGTTCCCATGTGATGCGATATGGATCAAGTTCGGTGCCAGAGCCAAGAATGGTGTAGCGGCCGTCAACTTCAATTTGATTGTTGCTGTCGCGCTTGATAATTGAGGTTGCGGGCGCGGAAGTATTGGTGGCGGTTTGAGCTGCAGTTTTTGGAAGCGCGGGTATGGCGATTGGTGCACCCAGATTGGTGGGTTTGATTGTTGTTCCAGTGTTGTCGTTGATTGAAATATCAACGGCAATATTTTTTTTGTCTTGCGGCCACAGCAGCGCGGCGGCGCCCGCAAGAACAGCAATCGTAAGAATGGAAATGACTATCTTCACGCGGGTTTTTGCGGGCAATCTTGTTTGGAGAATTTATATTGCATCAAAGTGGTCCATGGCGGTTGTCGCTTGCGCAAGTGTGATCGAGGCGCGGCGGTTCCTATTGGTTTGCAAATGAAAGCGTATTCTAGAAATTATCCCCAAACAGATGCCGCAGGATGATGTCGGAAATATCTTGGCAGGCGATGAAATCTTTTTCAGGCAGCAGGGCATTTTCCGCAAGAAGGACGGGCTCAAAGCCTGGTGCGAGTTGCGTGCGTCCGTGCGTGCCTTTCACAAGTGAAGCATCCAGTGGCGTGAGTTGCAGCGTGGCGCGAAATCCCAGAGCGCGCGCAATTTTAAATTTGACAACTCGCAGTGCGGGTAGGGGAATGGCTGGGTCAATGAGCAATTCACATGGGTCGTAGCCGGGCTTCTTGTGAATGTCCACGCAACGGGCAAAGTCGGGCGCGCGCGTGTCATCAAGCCACCATGGATAGGCGAACCATGCGCCTGGCTTGGCCGTGACAACCAAATCACCCGAGCGCGCATGGTCTATGTGAAGCGCGGCTTGCGCAGTGCGATCAAGCACGCTTTCCACACCGGGCAACGCCGCAAGCACTTGGGCAACGCGCCGAATATGCGACGCATGAGTTTCAGAAACTATTTCAAGATTGTTGGGAGCGCCTGTTGTCGAACTTGAGGTATCACGCACATACACATGGGCAATCTGATGGTCGCACATGGCGAACGCTGGCGAAGTCATGGGCTCAAGCACGTCGCGGCCAAGTTCGTCGCGCACCGTTAACAGGCCGGCTTCGCGCAAGGCGCGATTGAGATATACCGGCCGTGTCGCGGCTTCAATACCGTACTCACTGAGCACAATGGGACGCGCGTTGCGGGCGGCGCAGGCGTTGAGCAGACCGCCAACAATGCGATCCACTTCGCGCAGTTGCGCCGGCAAGTTGGGCGAGTTGGGGCCTTCGCGCTGCAATACATAGTCAAGATGCGGAATATAAATAAGCGTGAGTGCGGGATCGTGTTCGCGCATCACATGCATTGCGGCACGGGCGATCCAATCGCTGCTGCGGATGCCGGCGCGTGGACCCCAGAAATCAAACAGTGGAAACGCGCCAAGATTGCTTTGCAGCGTGTCGCGGAGCGCGGCGGGCTGCGCGGAAACATCTGGAATTTTACGTCCATTGTGTGTGTAGATGGGGCGCGGCGTGACTGTGAAATCGCAGGTGGAATTCATGTTGAACCACCAAAATAAATTCGCCGTGGTGCATTTGTCGTTGCGCGCCTTGGCCTTGTCCCACACCTTGTCACCATGAACCAGAGCGTTTGATTGACGCCATAAACGCGCCTCGCCTTGTTCACGGTCAAACCAACCGTTGGCGATCACGCCGTGTTCACGCGGGGAAAGGCCAGTGAGCATGCTGGATTGCGAAGTGCAAGTGACGGCGGGAAAATCCGGCCGCAGTGGACGCGCTCCGCCAAGCGAGCGCGCAAGTTCACGCAAGCACGGCGTATTCACGCCAATATGGCGCGCGGAAAGTCCAACCACATTGATCACCACGACGCGAGCGCATCCAGAGGCGTGATCATTGGTGGTGGCGCAAGTCATGTGTGCAAGAGTATGGAAACCGCCATGGAAGAAGGTCGGTGGTTTAAGAATTAACTGCCAGCGATGCGCCGCTGTAAGAGTGTGGCAACCATGAAGCAGGCAATAGCCGAATACGCCAGAACGGGCTGGTTTAAAATGCAAAGATTTGCGGCATCCATAAGCGCAAGCGCACAAATCCATCGCATGACACCCTTCGCCGCCGCGTATGGATGAGCGATGAGAAGCAGTCCGTGGAAAATAGAAATGCCCGCCAAGGTCATGCAAATCACATAGGTGAGAATCATGAAATTAGACATGGGATTCAGCGTGCGCGTGGCAATGGCGCCAAGCGGAGCAAGCGCGGCAATTCCCATGAGCGCGGTTGAAATCATAATTCGCGTGGATTGAGTGAGAGATGATTTCTGGCTGACCGAAAATTCATTGCGTGCCAGTATGGAAATACTTGCGCCCGCAATTCCAAGCGGCACTGCAAAGAACACCAAAATATTCCATGCCGGAGTTTGAATAGGCGACAACGCAAAGGCCGCAATCACGGGTACAAGCCCACGGCACACGCCCATGAGCAGGGGCCCAACAAATTTTGCAAGGTGCAACATGTTGTAGGCAAGCACCGCGCTTGCGAGCAACATGACCCAAGGCAGCACATCAAGTGAAACCGACGCGCATGCGGCAATCCCAAGAAATAGCAACACTCCGCCGCATAGCAGCGCGACGAAAGGTGAAATTTGCCCCGCGGGGATTGGTCGTGTTGGGCGCTCGTGGCCATCGACCACTTGATCGAAATAATCATTGATAGCCATACCAGCGCTGTAGATCATGACAATGCCGGCGGTGATGATCGCGACATGCGTTGTGTTTATAAATGAATTGGGCGCAAACGCCGTTACCACCGCCGAGCCAACAAGCGCGTTGGTGACTACGGTTGGCGAATTTGAAACTCGAAAGAGTTTCATGAACGCTCCAAAACTATTGCGGCCTTGAACTGGGGCGGCAAGAGATGAGGTTGATTGGTTGCTCATGCGATATCTAATGCGGCTTGCGCGGCGGCTGCGCAACTTCGAGCGTAGCGGATTTCCTGAACAGTTCCTTGCTCAACTTCATGCGCGGTAGAAATATGCTCTCGGTGCGGAAGTTGCGTCCAGGCGTAGGTTTCAACCTCGATCAACGGAGCATTGGGCAGGCGCAATGCGGCATCAAGCGTGGCGGTGATTGCGTTTGAAGTTGTTTCTAGTCCATTTATCATGGCGTGGTGAATGGGAACATGCCAGTGGCAACGCCACTCTTGCGTTCGCGCATTGGTGAAATGATGCACCGTGGCATTCGCCAGCGTTGGCGTCAATGTGGTTGTGGAAATTTCATGTGCAAGCGCTTTCGAGTCCGTGGTGGGTGGCTCAATATTGGTATCGGCTAAAAAATCTGGAATGTCGTCCCACATGCGCCGCGACGCGCCGAAACCGCTCACCACTTGATGTAAATATCGCGGCTCGTTGAATTGCGCCAAGGCCGCAAGATCATGCTCTGAGTTCGCGCCTTTGATGGCGCTTGAAAGTTGAATACGGTTGATCGTGACGCCGACTTGCGCGCAGTGCTGGAAAAAATCCTGCGGAGATTCGCCCATGACCGCGCCATGGCAAACATCAACACAGGCGCCAATGTAGCGACGCACATTGACCGACATGCGCGTTGTGACTGGAAGGCAGTGCGTGAAAAATCCAACAAGTTCCTCGCTGGTTTCAATAGCGCAACCTGGCTCTGGTTCAATGTCCAGCGTGATGCGCAAGCCTGTTTTTTGCTCAATTTCATGCAGGCGCGAGGCGATTTGTTCGAGCGCGGTTGAGGCAATGCCAACGGACGCGCCGCTTGCGCTAGAGGAAAAATTTGCGCGCCAGCCAAGCGGCAACGTGCTGATACTGATGTGTTCAGTGCCGGGCGCAACCAGCAGCGGCAATAGTTCCGCCACCGCCAATGTGTAGTGGGTGCGGCGACCATCAGTCCAGTTGGGTTCATAGACCGCGTGTTTCACGCGCTGCGCATGAAAGTTGCCGTAGGGAAACGCGTTGATCGCCACAAATGAAATACCGCAGTCGATGGCTTGATCACGCAGGCTGATTGCTAGTTTGGTGTCTTGAGAAAGTTCGCGAATCGTTTCCGCAGAAAGCCAAAGTGAAACCGGAAGCGAATCAAGCGCAAGGTCCTGGGCGATGCGCGTCATTGGTCCCGCGAGTGATTCACGCAGTTGAGCAAGGTTGCGACCTGGATGCACGTTGGCGCAGTAGCCGATTGGTTTCATAAATTTCGCGCCAGTACTACGCAGAATTGTGGATTTATTCCACGGCCTTTTTGGGTGGTGGCGTCGCTTCGCCAGTCCCGGTTCCGTCCTTGGCGCCGCCAGGAGATTTTCCAGTTTTTTTCTTTTCGACCACGGGGGCTTGAATTCCCAGGGCAATTGCCAGCGGCTTTTCCACTTGGTTGGCGGGTCCAATCCACGCAATTTTGCCGCCCTTTGCAATGATGAAGGCGGTTGGAATGGTTCTTTGCTTGGCCGCCATCATCCAATCGCGGCTCATGGAACCGTCGGCATCAAAGGCTACGAGATACTCCATTTTGTCGCCTTGCTGGGTCACAAATGTTTTGATTGCGGCAAGCATTTGTTCCGCTTGGGCTTTTGCATCCGTGGCAGCGGTTGCTTCATCAGCGGGCGTATCTTTGGGGGTGGACGAATCTTTTTTCTTCTGCGGCTTTTCGGAAGCGGCAACTCCAATCACAACCAAGTCTTTTGGATTTTCCTTTTGCAACTTTGTGAGATGGGGAATGGTCTTCAGGCAAGGAGCACACCATGTCGCCCAAAACTCGACCACATATACTTTTTCTGGATCGAAGGCTTGAATCGCATCACCTTTCACCCATGTGTCTAGGGTGAGCGCAGGCGCGTCAGCGGTGACAATGAGAAGGGGTGGCTTGGTTACAGGGGCTTGGGAAACATTATCCGAAGCAAACATATTGAAAGAAATCAGGACTGAAACAAAATTGGCGATGGACATGGTGGTCTCCTATGTTGAAATCGTAGCAGTGGTTCGACTTTGATAAAAGAGAAGCGCGTACTGTAGAAATGTCTATTTTGCAGCAGCTTTGACTAGGTTTTGAAGTATGCCAAGACCTAGGGCCGCGTCGAGCGTGCGCTCTGGATGCCATTGCACGCCCACATAAAAGTCACGATTTGCAAGACGAATAGCCTCCAGTACACCGTCGTCGCTCAGTGCGAGTGTTTCAAATGGTCCTGCGCCGCTGAGCGCTTGATGATGACTGCTTGTCACAGGACCCGATCCTATGGCGCCACTGATGGGATGAATTTTATTTCCCACATGGCGATCGCCGTTGGGAATGACATCGTGCAAATGTTGAATGAGCGCGCACCCCTTGTGAACACCCATGAGTTGCATACCTAGACAAATACCAAGCACTGGAATGTGTGGGCGCTCATCAAGCGCGCGTAGGAGCGCAAAATCGCCGCGCTGGCGAAGTGGGGACATCAGGTCCGCTTTGGCGTGCAGCGCTTGACCAAATTCGCGCATATCAATGTCGTCGCCGCCAGTGAGTAACACGCCATCCAGCGCGTCCAGTGTTTCCGCGGACAAGTTGGCTTGATGCGGAATTAAAAATGCAACGCCGCCCGCCTCATTCACGCTATTGACATAGGCGCTGTGCAGCATGAAAAAAGTCTTGGCATTTTCTTCTTTCACATTGCAGGAAATTCCAATGATTGGCCGCGCCATGAACGCAGTTTACGCAGTCGATCGTTGGCGTGTCGGTGAAATGGTGTCGCGCTTGTGTTGAGCGCCTACGCACTTGGCTTGCGCGCAGAGATTGGATTTGCCATGGAGCGCAAGCGGGTTGCTGCAATGAACGCGCCCACCAATGTGGCGGTGCAAATCCACCAACCCGTGGCAACGCTACTGGCAAGAACTTCGCGTTCAATCGTTTGGAGTTGCGTGTTGGCAGCAAGTTTGGCAATGGCGGCGCTATTGCCTTTGGAGGCCTGCTGTAAAAGTTCGCGCGCAGACGCGCGTTGCTCTTGAGGCAATGCCTGCTCCAAACGCTGTTCAATTGATGAATCATGGGATAGCAGAATGGCCGAGCCGACAATGGCAACGCCAAGAGATCCACCAATTTGGCGTAGTGTTTGAACAAGACCGCTCACTTGTCCACGCTTTCCTGGCGGCACGCGGCTCATGGAATCCGTGTTCACAGGGCTCATGACAAAACCAATTCCAGTGCCAAGAATCAGCATTCCCGTGGCCAGCAATGGATAATTTGCAAGTGACGCGGCGATGGCTTGGATTCCCATGCCAATCACGCACAAAGATGTGCCAATCATGGCTGGTGTACGAACACCCACGCGGTCGTACAAGCGGCCCGCAAAGTGAATCACAACAATTATGGGCGCGAGCATGGGTAGCAAACTTGCGCCCGCCGTCATTGGATCAAAAAGTAAAACACTTTGGGCATAAATGCTTCCGTAAATCACCAACCCCGTTAAGGTGAATTGAGTGGCGAATAAAATGGTGGCGTCCATAGCAATGGCGCGGTCGGCGAACAAGTTCACCGCCAACAATGGCGATGGATGCCTGCTCTCCCACCACACGAATATTGGCAGAAAAATAACGCCCATCAAAATAGCGCCAATGATTTGAGGGTGAGTCCAACCAAACTCGCTGCCCTGCATAAGTCCCCATACAAACAGTGGCAGGCTCGTGAGCAGGAGCAGAGCTCCAATAAAATCATTTCCCTGTTTGGGCATGCGCACATCAATTGGCCGCGCGATACAAGTAAGCGCAATAGCCACAAGGGCGATGGGAATATTGAGCCAGAAGTTCCAGCGCCAGTTGGCGTACTGCGTGATTGCGCCGCCAATCACCGGGCCGGCAGCTAGAAAAAGCAATGGAATGCCAGCGTAAACAGCCATTGCTTTGCCGCGCTCGCCTGGCGCAAAACTATTCACAACCAGGCTGGCGCTGGCGGGCTGCATAATGGCAGCCCCAAGTCCTTGCAAAACGCGCGCCACGATGAGGTGGGTACCACTGCTGGCAAATCCACACCACACACTTGCAAGCGCGAATAAGGTTACGCCCACAATAAAAGTTGGCACGCGTCCAAATGCGTCGGCGGCGCGGCCACCCACGGCAATACAACTTGCAAGCACAAGCACATAGGCGTTGATGACCCACTGCAATTGCAAAGGCGTGATCGCCAAGTCACTTTGGATGGCGGGCAGCGCCACGCCAACCACCGTGGTGTCTAGAAGAATCATGCACAAACTTCCAGTCATGGCGAACAGCGTGAGCCATTTGCGCGGGTTGACTGGATAGGTGTTGACGTGTGTGTTCATGAAATAGTTGGTCGTGGTGCCACCACGCTGAAGTTCCCGCTTTGAGAAAGGAACGCGCGCGGATTTTCAAAACTGATCTTGTGAATATCGGCGGCGGTGTGGCCGCGGGCGCGCATAGAGACCACGGCCTTGGGAACCGCAAGCGGATCGCTGTGCCCCCAATCGCCCGCAGAATTTATCCAAATACGCTCGGTTCCATGCATTTCCATAATGTCCACCGCGCGCGCTGCGGTGCACTTGGTGTCGGGATACAGCGTCATGCCCGCCCACAATCCACGCTCAAGCACCATTCGCACAGTGTGTTCTTCAACATGGTCCACCAAAATGCGCTGGGGATTTATTTTTCCGTGCGCGGTGATCGCATCCAAAATCAGGCGCGTGCCTTTGAGTTTGTCCTCTAGGTGCGGCGTGTGAATCAGCACAAGCGAATTGTGTTGCGCGGCAATTTCCAAATGCTCCTCAAAGACCGCTAGCTCCGTTTTGCAGTTGCGATTCAAACCAATTTCGCCAACACCAAGCACATTTGGGCGGGACAGAAAATCTGGAATCATGCTCATCACTTCGCGCGCAAAGCCATGATCCTGCGCCTCTTTGGGATTTATGCAAATCCACGCATGGTGCGCAATACCGTATGCCGCCGCTCGGCGCGGTTCGCTCTCGGTGAGCTGGCGAAAATAATCATGAAAGCCAGCGGCGCTGCTGCGATCAAAGCCGGCCCAAAAAGCAGGCTCGGTCACGGCCACACAACCCGCCGCGGCCATGCGCGCGTAGTCATCCGTGGTTCGGCTGACCATGTGTATGTGCGGGTCTATATACATAAAGAATGAATGGTCATGAAAGAAGTGGCTTGGCTGAGTTGATGCGTGCGCTGCATGAAAGTTGATTGATGTGGGGTTGAACTGCTTAAGTTGTGCGTGTTGGGTGCGCTCCGCGCGCGGCTTTACCGTCCGAGCGCTCCACGGGCTCGGTGGTTGGATCGCTCCATAATTGCAGAATGCGCTCTGCCCGAGCGGGGGAGTTCTCTAGTGCGATTGCCAGCGCGGCGCGGATTGCATCTATGCGAAAATCCGTGGAGGTATTGACTGACGCGGCGCGATCAAGTCGATCCAGAAATGCGGCAATGTCAAGAACCTTGGCCCGCGCATCGATGAATCCAAGATCGATCAACATTTTGCGATCAAGCGGCGGCTTGTCTGCGGGCGTGGTCATGACCCAAGTGTACGAAGAGTGGTGGTGGCTTTCTCAAAATCTTCGTGACTGATGTGCGTGACATCATGGGATTTGCCGATTGCACTGAGTAGGGGAATAGCGAAATTTCCGCCTAAATGCTGGCGAAATTGCTCTAAGCCCGCAACAATTTCTTGCCGGGATTGCAGCATTGGATGCCATGCTGGAAGTTCAAGCGAACGCAGAAGCCGAATAATTCGCGCGGCCACTTTGGCTTCAAGCAAGCGCATTTCAACCGCCAAGCACGCGTCAAGGGCAATACCAATACTGACAGCGTGCCCGTGCGCCACCGTGAAATTACTGAGCACTTCCAAGCGATGCGCACTCCAATGTCCGTGGTCAAGCGGGCGCGCGGTGCCCACCTCAAATGGATCGCCGCCGTTTAAAATGTGTTCGCGGTGAAGCCACGCACTGCGGCGTAGAATTGGCGCGGCAACCTTCATGTCACGCGCAGTGATGCTTTTGGCGTTTGATTCAATTTGCTCAAACAGCAGCCCGTCTTTGAGCAGAGCAATCTTCACCACTTCGCTGAAGCCGCCCAGCCAATGTTCAATGGAAAGCGTGGTCAGAAATTGTTCGTCGCACAGAATTGCCCAGGGTACGGCGAAGCAGCCCAATGCGTTTTTCTGGTTGTACATATTCACGCCGCACTTCACGCCCATTGCGGAGTCATCTTGCGCAAGCGTGGTGGTTGGAACGCGAATCAAACGCACACCGCGGTGCGCAATAGCCGCGCCGAATCCAACCGCGTCAAGCACGGCGCCGCCGCCAATGGCAATGACCGCGCCATGGCGATTCACGCCGTGATCAAAACATAGTTTAGCCACGCGCCCCACCCATTCCAGGCCGTCTTTGCATTTTTCGCCACCTGGAATTATTTCCACATGCGCCAAGCATGGAGCAACAGTCGCAACAGGTGACGCGCCCGCGACAGGTTGCGAGTTCCTTTGAACTTTAGCGGACGAGTGTTGTGAGGCGCTTGATGTGGCAGCAGGTTGCAACGCAGCAAATGCGCCCGCTATTTTTTGCGAAAGATGTGGCCAACTTTGGGCAACGCCAGAATCAACAAAAGCCACGCAATTTCCATGCACTTGTTCAAGCGCGGCGGTAAACGCCGCGTTGCCAGGCGCAAGCACATCGTTGCTCCACCACACGCGGTGCGCAAAGGTGGCAGCACTATGCGTGGACCATGTTGAATTTAATTCCGCATTCACATCGCGATTCAAATCTGGATTGAAATTCTGTTTTCTTTCTGCGGAATGTGCGGGCGTGCTTGCGGACATGGTAATCAAGAGTAGGTCTAAAATTGGCTTGGAATTGCCTACAAACGAAGATTTATAAAGATTTTATAAAGGAGCCGCGCGCGGCAAACAGAGTGCTAAAAATTGCTCACAATAGGCGCATGATCTACGCCATTCTTGTATTGCTTTGCGTCACTCAGTTGGCGGCACAAACAGTGGCGACCCAGATTGTGCCAGCCCCGCGATCAACCAATGTTTCCGTGTTCGCTACGCCGGACTGTTCGCTGAAGTTGCAGGTGATCAGCCGTTATCAAACGGCCTGGTGGGACATGTCAGGCGCGGAGATTTCAGCCTACGACCCATTGAATAAAAGATTGTGGTTCACCAACAACGCCGAGGGTCTTGAAGGCGTCAGCATCGCCGATCTAACCAAGCCCGTGCAATTTAAAATTATTCGGCAGTACGGTGTGAACAGCGTGGCGATCAGCGGCAATGTGATTGCGATAGCCAGCCAGCCCATGAGCGAAGATATGCGTGGCAGCGTGGGCTTCTTTGATCTTGAAGGCAATCAAATTTCCAAGGTGCAGGTTGGTTTTCATCCCGATATGGTCAAATTTACGCTCGATGGCAAGCGCCTACTTGTCGCCAATGAAGGCGAGGCACCCATGGATGGGCGCTCGGACCCGCCGGGTTCGATCAGTGTTGTAGATATTTCTGGCGGCGCCGACAAACCAGTTGTGCGTCAGTGCGGCTTTGATTCGTTTGAAAATCAGAAGGCGGATTTGATGCTGCGTGGAATGCACATGGTCACGCCACATGCGGGCTTTGAAAACGAAATTGAGCCTGAATACATAGCCATTTCAAGCGACGACACCAAGGCCTATATCTCTCTGCAAGAAAATAACGCCATCGCTGTGATCGATCTTTCACCGGGGCAAGAGCGCGTGGAGCGTATTGAGCCGCTGGGCTTCAAAGACTTTATGAAGTCTGGTTTTGGACTTGACGCGAGCGATAAAGATGGCGCGAATCGCATTCACAATCTGCCGGTGTTTGGTTTGTATCAACCAGATGGTGTGGCTTGTTTTGAAGTCAATGGCGCGCGTTACTTGGTCACTGCCAATGAAGGCGAGGACCGCAAGCGCGACGACTTTACTGAGGCAGAGCGCTATGAAAAGCTGAAGAACGCGCAGGGTAAAGCGCCCGCCATTGATGAGCAATCTTTCGCCAAGCAATTGGGCGCGGACAACACAATGCGTGTGCCTGACCTAGCCAAGCCAGGAAACATGGGACGCTTGAAAGTAAGCACGTTGCGTGGTGACGATGACGGTGACGGAGACTTTGACCGCGTATTTTGTTTTGGCGGGCGCTCAGTCAGTATTTGGAAAGTTGCGGCGGATGGCTCGATTGCGCAAACATGGGACAGCGGCTCCGAAATTGAGCGCATGATTGATCAGAGCATGCCCAAAGCTTTCAATATGGACAGTTCAATTAGTCCTAGCCGCGATGTGCGTAGTTGTGCCAAAGGTCCTGAGCCTGAGGCAGTTTTAGTGGCCTCGCTCAACGGTGTTTCTATTTTGTTTTGCCTGCTCGAGCGCGCTGGTGGAATCATGTCGTGGAATATTTCAGATCCCTCGCATCCAAAGTTTCTGAGCTATGACAATCCGCGTGATCCAACGGTGGACTTGGACATTGACTTGAACAAGGACCGCAAGCCCGATCATGCACACCTGGCTGGCGACATTGCTCCCGAGGGTATTTTGTTTATTGCGCCAGAGCAAAGTCCAAATGGCAGGCCACTTCTTGTGGTGTGCAACGAAGTCAGCGGCAATGTGACAATCTATGAAATAGAAGTCACGCGCGCGCCGTAATTGTTTGGGAATTTCCTACGACTCTTGGCGTATTTCAAGCTCCGCATTTTTCAATGCGATCGGAACATGGGTTGCAGTTCACAACTTGCAGATGTCACACAGAAGCGCTGCCTGCGCTATTGTGGAAGCATGAAATTGATCTACCGTACATGGAGTGTCTGTGCGCTTTTAGGCGTGCCGCAACATGTCAGCGCGCAAAACGCTTCTCATGCCGCGCACCATTCGCAAACTCCTCCAACCGCCGTCACCGCGCCCGACGCGCCCGCCATCAATTCGCTGCGTGACGCTGGCGTTGCGCAAAATATTCGCACGGCGGCGCTGACTGCAATCGCCAAGAGCGCCTCTACGACTGTTGCAGCGGCAACACTGGCGGAAATTGAAGCATGTGATGCGTGTCTGGCGCGTAACGATCTTGCCACCATTCTTGCGGCGCAACCCGCCGCAGATCTGAAGGCGCTTGCGCCAACACTTGTAAGTAAGGCAAGTGATTCCACGCCCGATGCGGGCAAAGACGCGCCAAGTCAATCACCCAATCGCTTTGTGAAAGCCGCTTGCATTCGCGCCATTTTTTCGCTTTCAGAAAGTGAGCGGCCAGCCGCCGCCGCCGCGTGGAAACCCATCATGTTGAAGACCACAACCGTGCCAGGTAAAATGGCCTGGGACCCAAAGGAATTTACGGTGGCGCCCGGCGCCATTGTTGCCATTGAAATGATCAATCCGGATTCCATGCTGCACAACATGTTGCTGTGCAGTCCTGGCTCACTGAGTGAAATGGGTGTGGCCGCCGACAGAATGAGCGAGGGCGTGATTGGCAAGCAGCGCGACTATGTGCCCGACTCGTCAAAAGTGCTTGAAATCATGGGTTTGACAGCGCCAAATACCACTGGAGTGTTGTGGTTTATTGCGCCCACCAAAACTGGAACGTATCCGTTGATATGCACGTATCCGGGTCATTGGCGCATGATGAATGGCAAACTGAAAGTGCAGTGATTAGTTTGGGCGCATATGTGAGCACACACATGCTGAAAAATTTACCTTCATATTCTTACCCGCACCAGTGCATGCTGTGACAATGATGCGTTACCAAAAGACTTGCTTGCCATTTTCTATTGTGAACGGACGCTCAAGTTTTTTGCCTTCGGGCGTGGTCAGCCACAGTAAATGATTTGCCGGAACATGCGCAAACGCAACTGCGCTGCCATCTTCTGGTGCGGCGGCTTTGCCAACTTCTTTCCACGCCCCATTGGTCCAAGAATGCAGCGTGTATTGCGCGCCCGCCTGCACTGCCAACCGTGGTCGCATGATCAGGGTGTCATGATCTGGGGTGTCAGGCCGCACAGCGGCAATTTCAATTTCAATTTCATTTTTTTCGACAGGCTCGATCGTGGCCGTTCCATCTAGCCAAGAATGTGCCCTATTCTCGCGCACGAGAACAGGCGGGCCAGCAGGCTTCACTTTGCCATCCACAAAATATGCCGGCAATGCCAACACATTGGAGCGCAATTTGGCGAAGTGCGCGTTGCCTTGCACATCCACTAGGCTCCACGCAAGCGGCGTCCAATCACCACCATTGAACACGCACAAATATGCAAAGCGATGGCCTGTGGGCGCGGCTTCAAGCGTGCGGTCAAGTTCAACCGTGTCGCCATATTGGTCCGTCACATCCGAATAGGTGTCGCCACGAAGCCAGCCTGGCGCAGCTGGTTCGCTCATGGCGCGCGCGCTTCCAAGCGAGTCAAGTTGCGGCGAAAAATTCTTGCGATAGACCTTGAGCGTGCGATTGAAAAGTCCAGCCGAACCTCTTCCATTGCCATCAAGCAGCACATCCCATGTGTGATTGTTGTCGCGATCAGCCCAGGCAGGAACATAATCGCTTGCCGCCGCAACGCCCGCCGCATGTAGCGCGTATGTGGTGACATTGCTGATGTCCTCGCAACGACCAGCCTTGCTTATACATAGTTCATCCCAACTTTGATCCTGAGGGTGCATGTAATAAATATCTTTAAACGCAACCCATGCCGTCGCGGCCGCCATGGCACTTTGTCCAACTGTTTGTGCGGGCAAATTTTCGCTTATCCAATGTTCACGCAGAGGAGCCAGGCGTAGCAGTACATCCTGACGCCAGACGGAAAGCGGTTCATTGGTGGCGCGATATGGAAGTACGCGCTCGCAATACGTTTGGAACGACATGTCTTTACACCAAGGATTTGTGCGCCACGCTTTTATACTTTGATCAAGATTGGCGGTCAAAAATTCCGCTTGAGCCACGCTGAGATCATCGATGAATTGCGTCACTTTGAAATCAAGTTCGCCGTGTTCCTTTTCAAGCGTTTCAAGCACGGCCTGCGCTTGCGCCAATGTTCCGCATGCGATCGCATCAAATGGAATTGCCTTCTTGTCCTTGGTCACAAGTTCGTAGCGCGCGAATCCTTGACCTGGCATGTTGGCCACAAGCCAGCGTGCGGCCGCCAATTTCTCATCATCGCTGCTGTCCGCCGCCTCGTTTAAAAAACGCTCAATTTGCCATGCATTGTTTCCTGATTTCATAAGCGCGGTTTGAATTCGGTCATTGCTTACAGCGATGGCGTCCGGTGGCGGTGGCATGAGCAAGGTGGTCTTCCACGCGCTTTGGCAACCAGCAAGCGTCGCAATAACACAGAGTTTCAATGTCTGTTGGAATCGCTTATGCATGAAGCCATCGTAAATACAGGTAGCCGTTGAATGAAAGCAATTTCTGCGGGAAATGTTGGATTTTTTACAATTTATTTTTATTTTTTATTTTTATCTCACAATATCCCAACTTTTATAATTTATTTGCGATGAATTTCTAAAATTAATAATTTCCGACATACCATTCTTAATTAGGCATGCATCTACGGCGCCCAAAAGACAGATGGCATTCGGTGTTCCAGCAAATTGTTGGGCGAAACCATACAAATGACTGAGTCATTACAAGAAATTATTCCGCAACAGTGGCGCTGTTGGCCCGCGCTTGATCGGCCCATGGCGGGATTGTTGGCGTGCGCATTCGTACTGCTTTTGGCTTGGTCCGTATTGCTTGCCACGGACGATTGGATGTGGGGCGCGCTATGCATAATTGGTCTTTTTTTGGCTTTAATTCGCTTCTTTTTGCCTACGGATGTTGTTCTAGAAGTTGGCCAAATTATTCTGCGAGAACCACTGCGCGTGCGCGTCATGCCATGGAATTCAATCCACATTTGCAAGGATGGAGAAGACGCGTTGTTGCTCATTCAAGGCGGCGCCCGCCGAAGGTGGGGGCTGGGGTGGGGGCTGGGGCGCATGCAAGTTCCACTTGGTTGTGGCACAAGTGTTTCGTATCGCAAGCGATGCATAAAGGAAGCATTGCGGCTCTGCAAGGCTGTTCCTATCAATTCGAATCCTGCCCAGTGACGACAGGTATGCCAAACATCGTAATAATTCGCACAAGTTCGCTCGAGATAGCCTGGGCGGATACAGTTTGATGATGAGCGACCAGTCCAGCAACAAGGCAGCGCATTCTTGGCGTGAAAAAATTCGCCACGCATTTGCCGTGGATGCGCCTGGACCCGCTGAACCAACCGACACGCAGCGCGTGGTGGTAGAAAAGTTGTTGTGCAAGGTTGTGGAGCGTGGCATGGCTCAGCCGGCTGCACTCTTTCTAGAAAGTTGGCGACCTCTTGGCGTGCTGACTGGTCAAGGCATGCAAGCGCTCACCCCATTCGCGGGCATTGTTCTTGACCAAAATGCGTGGAAAGAAGTGGCAGATTATTTGGATAAACGCGGCGCAATTGTGTGGATGTTGCAGCGCATGGATGAATTGGAAACGCAGCGTGAAGAAAAGTTTCGCGCCGCTAAAAATACCAACCCGCCATCGCCGCATGCCTCGGCGTGAACGATTTATATTTGTACTTGGGCTTGCAACCCAAGCCAACCCAACCCGCCCAAGCCAACCCAAGCCATGGAAGCGTGGACCGCAAATTTCCTCGCGCCGCGTGTAGAGTTGGTCCTTCAACATGAGTGACGCCCCCAAAAGTAATGGTAGTTCGAATAAAGACACGCTTGAAATCGTTGTCGCCACCGATTGCGGCAGCACTACTACCAAAGCCATTATGTTGGAGAAAAAAGACGGTCACTGGCGCCAAACTTTTCGTGGCGAGGCGCCCACCACCGTGGAAGAACCACTGGCTGATGTGACCATGGGCGTGACTAACGCCGTGATGGAATTGCAGGAACTTTCTGGCCGCCGCCTCATTGACGACAATGGAAATATAATTCGACGCACTTCGCGTGCTGATGCAGTGGGTTGCGACGCGTATGTCAGCACATCCAGCGCGGGCGGCGGCTTGCAAATGATGGTGGCAGGCGTGGTCAAGGAAATGACCGCCGAAAGCGCCAAGCGCGCGGCGTTGGGCGCGGGCGCGATTGTCATGGACACCATCGCTGGCAATGATCGGCGTAAGCCGCACGAGCAAATTCAGCGCATTCGCGAACTGCGCCCCGACATGGTGTTGATTTCTGGCGGTACCGACGGCGGCGACCAGCGCAAAGTTGTTGAAATTGCGGAACTGATCGCGCCCGCCAAGCCGCGTCCGCGTTTTGGCGGCGAGTATAAATTGCCGCTGATTTATGCTGGAAATCGCGAAGCCGTGGCCGCCATTCGCAAAGTATTTGGCTCTCCGGGTTTTGACTTGTCCGTGGTGGAGAATTTGCGCCCAACATTGGAGCGCGAAAATCTTGGTCCCGCGCGCGAGAAAATTCACGATGTATTTTTGGAGCATGTCATGGCGCACGCGCCCGGCTACGACCGACTGATCACATGGTCTGACGCGCCCATCATGCCAACGCCTGGCGCGGTGGGCGATATTTTGCAGGACATTGCCAAGCGCCGCGGCATGAACGCGGTGTGTGTGGATATTGGTGGCGCAACCACGGATGTGTTCAGCGTGTACGACGGCGTGTTCAATCGCACGGTCAGCGCCAATTTAGGAATGAGCTATTCCATTTCAAATGTATGCGCGGAGGCCGGCATGAAAAATGTTCTGCGCTGGGTGCATGTGGACATGGACGAGCGCGAGCTTCGCAATCGTGTGAAAAATAAAATGGTGCGGCCAACCACCATTCCGCAAACACTGGAGGCGCTCATCTTTGAGCAAGCCGTGGCGCGCGAGGCCCTGCGACTTGCATTTATGCAGCATCGCTCGTTTGCCACAAATCTCAAAGGCGTGCAACAGCAGCGCACCGTAGGCGATGTCTTTTCTCAGCAAGACGCGGGCGCCAGCTTGGTTGACCGCATGCGCATGGATTTACTTGTGGCTTCTGGCGGCGTGCTCAGTCACGCTCCGCGTTTAGAGCAAACCGCAATGATGTTGCTGGACAGTTTCGAGCCCGAAGGCTTTACCGAGTTGGCCAAGGACAGCATCTTTATGATGCCGCACTTGGGCGTGTTTGCCAGCGTTCATGCGCAGGCCGCGCTTGAAGTTGTGGAGAAAGATTGTTTGATCGTGCTAGGCAGCGCGGTCAGCGCCAAGGGTCAAGGCAAAGTTTCTAAACCGTGCTTTACCTGGTCCATGAAGATCACCAAAGCTGGCGATGCGCAGCAGGGGACAGTCGCCCCCAATGCCGCGCACAACTCCGCCAGCGCGCATACTGGAACAGACACGCTCGACAATTCCGCGGGCACTCAAACACAAGACGCCGACGCCAGCGGAGCGCTTCTGTTCGGCGACATTGCGCAAGTCGCGCTTTCGCCAGGCGCTCAGGCGCAGATAGAAGTGCGCCCCGAACGCGGATTTGACTTTGGAGCGGGTCCAGGTAAGCCTGTCACGCGCACAGTTCGCGGCGGTCCGCTTGGCGTAATCTTTGACGCGCGTGGAAGGCCGCTTGCGCTGCCAACTGATCTGGATGAGCGTCGCGCGTGCTTACACAAATGGATCAAAGCTTTGCGCGTGTATGCATAAAATATCGCGTTTGCAAGTGATTTGTAGGGCCAACGGGCAGTCGATGCATTGAACTAGCGTGCGACTAGAGCGTGCTTGAAAAGAAAGAAGGCGGTCACCAAAATGAATTGGGGACCGCCTTCGTTTCAATCAAAACAACTTACTTTGTTAGTTGGCGCTACGGCTTACCTCAACATCAACCCAACCATCTCTGTTCAAACGAGCACCGTGGGTACTCATGTGAACATCTTCCATATCAAGCCAGCCGTCGTTGTTCAAGTCGGCGCTGACTAAATCATTCAGACCGCGATCAACAAGTTCAGCAACAGAGATGCCGCTGAGCGGCTCTGGCGGACTCATGAACGAAGTACCGCAACCGGTATCGCCCCGCTGTCCAAAGTTGCCAATGATGATGTTGCCATCATTCACATTGATCATGCTGTTGCCGTCCAAGTCCGCGTTTGGATTGCCCACGATGTAGGCACCCCAGTCGAGAACATCGACAACTTCGTCATTGATCAAATCACCAGCGACCAGTGTGGCCGTTGAACTCCAGACCAAGCCACCGTCAATCACGGTGGCAACGCGTCGAAGTGAACGAGCTTTCTCTTCAATGGCAACGCAGTCGTAGATATCGACCGCGAGATCGGTGAGCGTGATGGTTCCAGCGCCATTGACAAGCGTCACGGGTTGCGACGCTTTGAGCGTGTAGCCATTGGCGCCGTGAATGTTCAGCGT
>SYAC01000054.1 GCA_005787685.1 Planctomycetia bacterium | reverse complement strand
CCGCGCGTCAATCGGCTTTGGCCTGGGCCAACAATTCATCGCATTGCTTGGCCAAGTCCGCGCGACCCGTAAAGATAATCATTTCGCCGGCGGGCATGACCTCAATCACAATTGGCGCGCCATCACAACAGATGGTGATTCCATGCTCAATTCCGCGGCCATCGCGCAAAATCACTTTGATCAGGTCGCGCAAGGTGTGCGTGTCGGCTAAATAAAATTGCAACGGATCGCGCGTGTTCAACTCCACGCTGGCCGAGGTATCCACGCCACGCCACGCGGCGTTGGCGACCATGCCGTGGCTGACAGCTTCAAAAATTTGGCGCCACTTGCCAACTGGAATTACAAATGTTCGTTGCAAGTGCATCTTGTGCACTAATGCCTCCACAAAGTTGGCGATGGCGTTGCGCTCAACGCGGCGCATTTCCTTGGGGAGTGTTTGAATCTCGGCGTGATCGTTGGCGGCAACATCAAGCACCACCACAGTGGGCGAGTCAGCTAATTCAAATCGCATTTCTTTGGGAGCGTCCGTGACCTTGGTCACGCCAAGGCGCCGCAGCAGGCTCCACGCTTCTTCAAATGTTACGAATTCCACTTTGGGTCTCGATTGAATGCCCTACGAGGGCGCACAATAATTCTATAACACTTTGGCAACATAAGTGCAAGCCATCTTGCTGTACCATTCGTTTCCTATGAAAACGGTGCTCTTTCTTTGCACAGGAAACACATGCCGTTCCCCAATGGCGGAGTCCATTGCTCGACATGTGATCGAGCAAGGATCCATGGCCGGGTTGTCCAAGGACATTTTTGTAGCCAGCGCGGGTTTGTCCGCAGGCGATGGCTTGCCCATCAGCCGAGAAACCAGGCTGTCGCTTGACAAGCTTTCCCTCAAGCATGAAGGCCACAGCAAGCGGGTCACGGCCACCATGATTCGTAAAGCCGATGTGGTTTTTGTCATGACCGAAAGCCACTTGCTTGCGGCGCAGCGTTTGGTGGATCACGACGAAAGCCAGAATCGCATTGTGCTGCTTGATCCCAAGGGCGACATTGAGGACCCGATTGGCAAAGGTCAATCCGCTTATGATTCTCTTTCCGGGCGATTTATGAAAGTGATTCCAAAGCAACTGATGGAATATCTAACATGATGGTGCGTCAATGAAATTGAATGTGTATTTCATGTTCCGAACCTGTCCAGCCTGTGCGGCCAAGGTGTCGCAATGAAAGTTGTTTTGGGTTCGGATCACCGCGGCAATCAAGTGGCGCAGGCTTTACTCACGCAGCTTCGGAGCGATGGTCACGAGGTGAATGTGCTGGGTGATTGCGGCGCGCAAATGTGCGACTATCCCGACGCCGCATGGCATGTGGCCAGCGCCGTGGCCAAGGGCAGCGCCGATCGCGGAATTTTAATTTGCGGAACCGGCATAGGCATGTGCATTGCCGCCAATAAAATAAAGGGAATTCGAGCCGCTTTGGCTCAGGATGAGCTGAGCGCGCAGTTGAGCCGCACCCACAACGACGCCAATGTGCTGTGCCTCAGCGCGGATCTGTTGGGGCAGACGCTTATGAAGCGAATTGTGGATATTTGGTTTCGCACCGCGTTTGATGGCGGCCGCCACGAGCGGCGCTTGGCCAAGATTTCCATGATTGAAAATGGGCTCGATCCGTCCGCTCCAAAGTAGGCATGGTGATGCGCCTGCGACAGGTGGGCAGCCAATGAAAAATTGATCCTCATGCCAAGAACACAACGGGGTACATGTCAAATTGAATTTGAGCGCACCACTTACTTTGCGCTAGACCAGCGCGTCAGTAATTCCACCAATGTGCGCACACCCCAACCCGTTGGACCCGCCGCGCACACATCTTGATTGCTTTCGGTGTTGGCCACGCCCGCGATATCCAAGTGGCACCATGGCACGGATTCATCTACAAAATAGCTTAAGAACGCCGCGCCCTGAATGGGGTGTGCCGAGCGTTGCGGATTGCTGTTGATTAAATCGGCGTGTTGTCCCCGCATGAAATCGCGGTGCTCCGTCCACAGGGGCAAGCGCCAAACGGATTCCCCAGTAGCGGCGGCGGCGTCTTTCACGCGGCGGCGCAGCGCATCGTTCTCGCAAAATAATCCGGCGCAAAAATGTCCCAGTGCCACCACCACGCCGCCAGTGAGCGTGGCCAGATCAATAATGGCGGTGGGTTTCAGATCGCGGCAGGCAAAGCTGAGCGCGTCGGCCTGCACCAAGCGACCTTCGGCGTCGGTGTTGGTCACCTCAACCGTGACTCCGTTGTGCATGGTGATAATGTCGTCGGGTCTATAGCTGTCGCCGCCAACCATATTTTCCGCCGTGGGCAAAATGCCTGTCACATGAATGGGCAACTTGAGTGCCGCAATGGCTTGCATGGCGCCAATCACCGCCATGCCGCCGCACTTGTCGTACTTCATGCCTTTCATGCCGTTGTTCACCTTCAGTGAATAGCCGCCCGTGTCGTAGGTGATTGTTTTTCCAATCAACACAATGTGCTGGGTCTTCACGCGCGCTGCAATTACACGCGGTTTGTGCTCCAGCACAATCATGCATGGCTTGGAGGCGCTGGCCTTGCCCACATTCACAATGCCGCCCATGCCAAGTTTTTGCGCCTCTTTAAAAGCAATTACGCGCGTGCGCAATCCGCTGGCGCGTCCAAGTTTTTTGGCCTGTTGCGCCACCCAATCCGGATTGCAAACATTGGGTGGAGTGGCCGCCATGGCTCGCGCTTGATTCACGCTGGCTGCAATCGTGACGCCGCGGGTCAAGCCCGCCAAAAATGTCTTGTCAGCGCTGTGCGCATTCAGTTGCGAAAGTTTGGCGGACTTCTTGCTGGCCTTGCCGTCAAAGTTGTCAAAGCGCCACGCGGCAAGCGCCATTCCCTCGGCCAAGCTTTGACCCAGCGCGTCAAGCGGGGTGGCGCGTTTGTCAACCTGCGCGCAAAGTTCAACATCAATCGCGCTCACTTTCATGCGCGCCAATACTTTCACCAAGCGCGCGCCGGCCACGCGCATGCTGTTCAACGAGAAAATTTTCTTTTCGCCCAAACCAAGCGCTAATATATTTTTTCCGGCCGTAACTACCTCCCCGTTGTCGCCATGGAAGCCGGGGTGCGCCAAGGCAATCTCCAAGGCGCCAGCGCGCTTGGAGCCGCGCGCAACTTTTTCGCCGGCGAAGACGCAGAGCACGGTGACGAGTTTTGTGGAACGACGAACTTGAATTTGTTGATACATGCGCGCAAGTGTAAGCAGTGGGCGGAGCCATCGTGTGCGGCGAAATATGGGCTAGATATGCGGCCGTGTTGACACGCAAGCGCCTATCAACCCAATCCCTTGGCGCCATTTCTTGCGCGCGCGAATGTTCGCTAGGCTTATGCAATGGAATCGTTCGATGTGATTGTGATTGGTGGTGGACACGCTGGCGTTGAAGCCGCGTGCGCCGCCGCACGCGTGTTGGGCGCGAATAATCCACATTCCAATCAACAACATCCGCGCGTGCTCTTGATCACCATGGATCCAACCCGCATTGGCGCCATGAGTTGCAACCCAGCCATTGGCGGTCTTGCCAAGGGTCAAATGGTGCGGGAAATTGACGCGCTTGGCGGAGTCATGGCGCAGGCGACGGATCAGGCGGGTATTCAATTTCGCGTGCTCAACGCATCCAAGGGTCCGGCGGTGTGGGGACCGCGCGCCCAGTGTGACAAGCACGCCTATCCCGCCGAAGTGCAGCGCATAGTGGCAAGCGCGGGCGTGCATGTGTGGGCGGGCACCGTGGATAAAATTCAAACCCACGGTGGAGTATGCGTTGGCGTAACGCTAGCGGCTGGCGCGCGAAAATACAGTGTGGATCAGGGATTGCTTGCCACCAATCAAACACACGCGCAACAAGCGCGGCCTATTTTTGTGGCGGATGAACATTCTTCCGCATCGCATGGCGCCACAGATATTTCCGCCAAGAGCGTGGTGTTGACCACCGGCACATTCATGCGCGCGCTGATGCACACCGGCGAGACCAAGACTGCCGGTGGGCGCGTTGGCGAAGGCAGCGCGGTTGGAATTTCCGCCGCGCTCACATCCATGGGCTTTGAACTTGGCCGATTGAAAACCGCCACGCCGCCGCGGCATGCCAAAGAAACGCTGGACTGGGACAACTTAAAGCCGCAGTGGG
>SYAC01000053.1 GCA_005787685.1 Planctomycetia bacterium | reverse complement strand
CCGCAGTCTTGGGTATTTAAGAGTAGTTCATCCATTCATTTGCGTCAATGATGCTGTGGCTTGTTATTTCTTTCGCCGCTGGCGACTTCTAATTTATTCAGAAAAAAAGAAGAGAGCCCCCCGACGAATCGGAGGGCTCTCTGAGGTGACAAAGAAGTAACTGAGTTCACTAGTATCCTAACTGTCGCTACGCATTTAGGCGCGACGGCGACGGGCAACAATGCCAGCCAAACCGAGCAACGCAACTGCGCCTGGCGCAGGAATATCGAATGCATAGATTCCAATGTTATCTAATTGCATATTGCCACTAGTTGTGGATGAATTGCGACTAGCAACGAAGTCAATTTCTAAAACATCAAGATTAGCAATGACCGCACCAGTCGCTACATCGGTAGAATTAAAGTAGTAATTCGTTTCGGTGGACTGTCCAAGGTCCCATCCCCAATACAATGCACCAGATACGGCATCATAAGCAGAGTAGTAGTTATGAGATACACCATAGCTGGTTGTTGCGGAACCACTTGCCAAAGTAAAGCCATAGAAACCAACCGTTCCACCAACATTCAGGTAAGCCAAGCCTGTGATCGAAGCAGCTGTGCTTGTAGTTGCCATACCAGCAGCAAGTCTCAAACCAATAGCAACGCCAGCAGTTGCACTTGTGGTGTATGCATATTGCGTCATAAAACCCTTGTTGGTTGTAACAGTGTTGCTAAATCGAAGAGCACTAAAATTAGTTTCTGTAGTACGACCAGATGTGAAACCTGTGTAGCCGGCGCCACCATTGTCCTGCCAGAGGAAGTTGGTTCCACCAGTAGCAGCACTAGAACCCCAAGTCGCCTTCAAATTCTTGTTGGCTGAATTGGTGCCTGTACCAGCTTGGATTGCAAACGCATTGTTGGTCGCAGTTGCAGTTGCATTAAACTGATACCAACCACCTTGACCAGGAGTGCTGCCAGACAAGTCTGTGCATACTGCGCCAATGGTATAGCTATCGAAATCGGTCGCGAACAATGTGTCCGTACTTTCTGCACGATTTTGTTGCATTTGTGCGTAACGGCTCATTGAGCCTGTAACGTCTCGTTGTGCTTGCATTGTGCCGACAATTTCATGATCAACACGGCCAGCGCTTGCTGCTCCTGCAATCATACCGATGGAAATGAGTGAGAGGGAAATCTTCATGGGAACTAACTCCGAAAAGGGGGAACTCAGAACACTTCTAACTGAAACATCAGCTAGAAAAAGGGAACATGATTTAGAAATGCGAGTAAGGGAAATTATTGAATTTCTGAATGAGTAAGGGAAGGTTTTCAGAACTTCTTGGAAAAACCTGAATTGCTTGCGCAAGTCAGCCCTTTATCCCGAGTTAAAATAAACCTACACGCTTATTAATACGATGCAAATAATTTTTGATTCTTTTTCAATTTAAATGCAACTAATTTCCTGGCTAGGTCGGCGGTGGAGGTTAAATGCCGATTTTAGATTATTATCATTGAAGTTATTGGTCTTTTGTTGATTTCAGGGGGCAAGAATTTTCATGTCGCGTAACACAGCCTTGTAAATCGTTAGGATTAGCCCTTCATGGGTGCTTCAACAACAGGCAACGAAACTACTCAAATTATCTTTTCCATGACAGGGGTGACCAAGGAAATTGACAAGCGCGTGATTTTAAAAAATGTGTCACTGTCTTACTATTACGGCGCAAAAATTGGCGTGCTCGGGTTGAACGGCTCTGGCAAAAGTACGCTGTTAAAACTAATGGCTGGAGTGGATAAGGTGTATGACGGTAAAATTTGGTCGGCAAATGGCTACGAAGTGGGCTATTTAGAGCAAGAACCTTTGCTAGGCGAAACGCGCACAGCGCTGGAGCTGGTTCGTGAAGGCGCGCAAGGAACATTTGATTTGCTGGCCGAGTTTGATCGCCTCAATGAGAAGTTGGCGCAGCCCTTGGACGACGCGGTTATGCAGAAGACATTGGATCGCCTGGCCGTAGTGCAGGAGCAACTGGATAAGTTTGACGCTTGGACTATTGATCATCAATTGGAAATGGCAATGGATGCGCTTCGGTGTCCTCCGGCGGGTCAGCCGTTAAACACATGCTCAGGTGGTGAGAAGCGGCGCGTGGCGTTGTGTCGTTTGTTGCTAAAAAAGCCTGATATTTTGCTATTAGACGAGCCCACCAACCACTTGGACGCCGAAAGCGTGGATTGGTTGGAGCATCATTTGCAGCAATACAAAGGCACTGTGATTGCGGTTACGCATGATCGTTATTTCTTGGACAACGTGGCAACTTGGATTTTGGAATTGGATCGTGGTGAGGGCATTCCTTATAAAGGCAACTACACCGGCAGGCTGGAGCAGAAGGAAAAGCGCCTGGCGCTAGAGACCAAGCAAGAGGGTCAGCGGCAACGGGCGTTGGCGCGCGAGTTAGATTGGATTCGCAAGAACCCCAAAGGGCGCATGACTAAAAGCAAGGCGCGCGTGGCCAGTTATGAGCAGATGCTCAATGAAGACTCCAAGACAAAGATCAAGGAGATTGAAATTTATATTCCACCTGGGCCGCGTCTTGGAACGGTTGTCGTTGAGGCCATTGCAGTGAGCAAAAACTTTGGAGATAACGCGCTTCTTGATGACGTGAATTTTTTGATTCCGCCAGGCGCGGTGGTGGGAATTGTGGGGCCAAATGGCGCAGGTAAGACCACGCTGTTTCGCATGATTACCGGGCAAGAGAAGCCCGACGGCGGCGCATTGAAGATTGGCGAGACCGTGAAGCTTGCGTATTTGGAGCAAACGCGCGACACGCTCAGCGATAAAGACAGCGTTTGGCAGGCAATTTCAGGGGGTATTGAGGAAATCAAGTTGGGTAGCGCAACGGTGAACAGCCGCGCGTATGTCAGCCGCTACGGCTTTGGCGGCACCGAGCAGCAGAAGTTGGTTGGCGTTTTATCCGGTGGCGAGCGAAACCGCGTGCACTTGGCGCGCATGCTCACCAGTGGCGCCAATGTGATTTTGCTGGACGAGCCAACCAACGACATTGATGTGAACACCATGCGCGCGTTGGAAGAGGCGGTACAGAACTTCGCGGGCACGGTGTTATGCATTAGCCATGATCGCTGGTTCCTAGACCGCGTGGCCACACACATTCTTGCCTTTGAAGGCGACGGCAAATTGTTCTTTTATCACGGTGGCTGGAGCGAGTACGAGGCCGATCACCGCAAACGCACGGGAGCGGGGCCAGACAGTGTTCCGACCAAATTTAAACATCGGCGAATTTCGCGCGGTTGATTTGTGTTTACGATGTGCGCATGATTTCCAACGACGAAGCCATTGTGATGGGCGGCATTTCCGCCACCAACATGACGCTGTATCACCAAACACGCTTTCGCGTGGGTGATCCGATGGCATTTGCCGATCTCAGCGGTTCAAATGGAACTCGCATGCGAACATTGATTGTGCGCGACATAGAACTGGATCGCGCCAAGCAAGACGCTTGCGCAGAGGTGTTTGCTGTTCCAAGCAACTTTGCGCCTGATACGGGCTTATCCGGTGAGCGCGATGTTGCAACCGCGCAGGCGCTTGCAGAATGTTTGCGCCGCGCTGGAGTGAAGCGCGCCGTATGTGACCGCACATTTCCTGGAGTATTCATGCATGTGTTGGTAGGCGCGGGTATTTCTGTGCGCTGCGATTTGGAATTGTTTCAATCGTCGCGCAGAGCCAAGAGCGCAGCGGAACTGCAAGCCATGCACGAATCACAATGCGCCACCGAGGACGCCATTGAGTTGGCGTGTGGCTTGATTGCACGCGCCAGCGTGAACACCCACGGTGAATTGCTGCATGAAGGCGCTCCGTTGAGCAGCGAGCGAGTGCGCGCGGATATTGACATTTTTTTTGCGGGTCGGGGATTTGAAAATCCGCGCTCGATTGTGGCGGGAGGGCCGCAGGGCGCGGATTGCCATCATTGTGGCGAAGGCGTGTTGCGCACGGGTGAATTGATCATGGTGGATATTTTTCCAAGATCAAAAAGCAGCGGATATTGGGGCGATTGCACCCGAACCGTAGTCCATGGCAAGGTTGCGCCGCAAGCCGCTTGCATGCATGAGGCTGTTGTGCAAGCCAAAGCCGCGGCTATGCGCGCTGCCAAAGTTGGCGCAAGCGCAGGCGATGTGCATGGTGAAACGTTGCGCGTGATTCATGAGCACGGATTTAGCAGCGGTACGCCACCAGCTGACGCACCACAATCTTGGTGTGGCATGGTGCATGGAACCGGACATGGACTTGGCCTTGATGTGCATGAGCCGCCGTTGGTGGATCGTGGTGGGTTGTCATTGGTGGCGGGCGATGTGATCACCATTGAGCCAGGCTTGTATTGCAAAGCCGTGGGCGGAGTGCGCGTTGAGGATGCGTATGTCATAGAAGGGACGGGCGCTCGCCGGCTTGGTCGCGGGTTGCCAGAGGGACTAGATTGGCGCTAAAAATTATTCGCTTTGATCGTCGTTTTGCGTTTCGTCTTCCAAGGCAAGTTCGGCGTCCAACTCCGAAATGACAGTTGGTTCTGTACGCTCAAATCCTTTTTCTGCCTCGCGGCACATTTCAGCCAGCACTTGATGCAAGCCTTCGTGATCTGGAACGGAGTCTAAAAGACCTAAAACCGCATCAATTTGCCTGTCCAAGTCCATGCCGGAATCAACATGCGAGCCCGTTAAGCCAGCGTCGCCCAACGCCTCCATGGCGTTGACATACCACTTCATGGAGGGCTTCTTCTCATTTTCTGGCGGGGCAACATAGGCACGAACGGTGACAACACCAATAGCAACAATGGGCCAAAGTCCGCGCAAATTTGGGGGCTCGCAGCAAATCACAGTGGCGGGTTTTTCGTCGCGGAGAGTGGCCAAGCGAAGTCGTCGCGCATCAGCGCCCACAAGTTGCATGGGCATGATCACATAGCAACCTGGCTCAACTTTGATCTCCTCCATGTTGCCTTCATACAGGACGCGGATTTTTTTCAGATCAAGCGCGGCTTGAACGCGTTGTCGGCGAGCCTCCTGCAGCGGTAGACAAATGCGTGCCATGGCTCCAAAGTCCTCGCTGCGGCGGGCCATTTCCATGCCGCGTTGCGCAAGTCGCTCGGTCTCAAACCACTGGCCACGGCGAAGCGCGGCTTCAGCTTTTTCCATTAGCTCTTGTAGTCGCTCGTCCTTTTTTGATGAACTCATGGTGTGTTCTCGGGTTAATTATTTTTTATGCGCCGTTGAGGCCGCCGCGGCGATGGATGGATGGCTTCGCTTGTCGTCTGGACGCAAGGCCTCTTGCGAGCGGCCATGCGTGCCATCGCCCGCCTCAAGCACGGCGTTGCACACTTGCGCGATACTTGTGAAAGTGGGGTATTGAGCCCGCAATTTAGCCACCTTTTCCATAATGCTTCCGCCGCGCTCGCGGAAAAGACGCTTGTAGGCTTCTTTCATGGCGTCCACTTCGGCGTCGGAAAAGCCGCGGCGCTTCATGGCAATGGCATTGTGACCACGCACTTCGGCGGGGTTGCCCTCGGCGATCATGTAGGGTGGAACATCTTTGCTGACTCGTGCCATAGCTCCAAGAAATGAGCAGGTGCTGAGTCGCACAAAGTGATGCAATCCGCAACCGCCACCGACATTGACATGGTCGCACACGGTGACATGTCCCGCCAACATTGCATTGTTGGCAAGAATGACATTCGAACCAATCTGGCAATCGTGCGCAATGTGCACGCAACCCATGACCAAATTGTCGCTGCCTATCTTGGTGACGCCGCTTCCATTACCAGTGCCGCGGTGAATGGATGCGAACTCACGAATTTGATTGCGGTCGCCCATCTCAAGCGTGGTGCGCTCGCCGGCGAATTTTTTATCCTGCGGTGGGCCGCCCACAATGGTGAACGGGTGCAATACATTCTCGCGGCCAATCCTTGTGTATCGATCCATGTGCACATGGCTCACCAATTCGCTGCCCTCACCAATTTCACATTCTGGACCAATCACACACCAAGGACCAATGCTCACGCCGGCGGCAAGTTTGACGGATGGATCGATGATGGCGGTGGGATGAATTTTGGTCATAAAAAATATCGCGAATAAAAAAATCAGGCTTCGGTGGAATCCACCATCATAAAGCGAATTTCAGCCTCGGCAGCAGATTTTCCACCCACCGTGGCGCGGCATTTCACCGAGGCGGTGCGGGCGTTGGCGCGCACCGTTTCAACCTCTAGAACCAATTGGTCGCCAGGCACCACGGGTTTACGCAATTTGACTCGGTCCAAACTCAGCAGCATGGCCACGCGCCCGGAATGTTCCAGCGTTTGGCTGAGCATGAGTCCGCCCAATTGTGCCATGGCCTCCACAATTAACACGCCAGGCATGATGGGCGTGCCAGGGTAGTGGCCTTGAAAAAACGGTTCGTTCATGGTTACATTTTTCACGCCAATAGCGTGGCGATTGGCGTCCATTTCAACAACGCGGTCTACCAACAACATTGGATAGCGGTGGGGTAACACCTTCGCAATAGCGCGCGCGTCCATGGCTTGACCCGCCACCAAACTTTCGGCCAAGTCCGCAGCCTTCATGGCGCGCAGAAGTCGCTGACACATTTGCCGATTCAGTCCGTGGCCGCTGCGGTGCGCAACAATGCGACACTGCACGGGTCGTCCCGCCAAATATAAATCACCAAGCACATCCAGCAATTTGTGGCGCACTGGCTCATTGGTAAAGCGGAATGTATTTTCAATTGGACCGTTGTCGCCAATGACCAACGCGTCGCGCACCGTGAGATGGCGGCACAATCCCGCGGCCCAAATAGCCTCGGCCTCCTCCTGCAGACTAAAGGTGCGAGCCGGTGCGATATCAGAGGAATAGTCGCCGCGCGTTGGATCAAAAACCATGTTTTGACGCGGTATTCGCAGCTCTTTTGCGCCATAGTCCAAGTCGTAGGAAATTTCCATGCCCTCGCCGTCGCGCGGCAGGGCGGCGATCATGGAGTCGTCGTCCTCCACAACAATGGGCTCGCGCAAACGAAACACACGCCGCGGAGCGTCTTGCTCAACCAAGCCCGCCTCGCAAATGGGTTGCACAAATGGCATGGCGCTGCCATCACCGCAAGGCAGCTCCGGTCCATGCAAGCGCAAGATGGCGTTGTCCACGCGCAGACCCGCCAGCGCGCTCATGCAATGTTCAATGGTGTCGATCGTGGCGTCACCGCCGCGCAATGTTGTTCGCCGCGGCTTGGGCAACACATGCGTCACCAGCGCGGGAATGGTCACGGGTGGGTTTAAGTCAACGCGCTCAAAAATAATTCCGGTTCCAGGCGGCGCGGGCGTGATTTCCAGCACCGCCTCTTCGCCAAGCATTAATCCCTTGCCGCGTACGGTGGCCACGCGCGCAAGCGTGCGCTGCGGATCAACGGTGGTTCCGCGCAGTTGCCCCGTGGGAAGAACTTTGGTGGGGACAGGTTTCATTGAACCTTGGATGGACCTTTCAGCGGGTCCGTCGCGGGGTCCTTTGGTTGTTCCTCCAAGAGTGTTCGTAACTTGCGTGACCATAGAGGCAATTTACGGATTGCGGCGATCACACGCAATTCCTCGCGGATGTCTTGGGCCGGCATTCCGCCCCATGTCGCGCCCGCGGGAATGTCATTCATGACGGCGCTTTTGGCCGCCAAACGAGCGCCATCGCCAATGGTTTTGTGGTCGCCAATGCCGCAATAGCCGCCAATTTGAACGCCATTGCCCACGGTGACGCTGCCGGCTAAACCGCTCATGCCGGCGATGACTGTCATTCGGCCAATGCGGCAACCGTGCGCGATTTGGCACAAATTATCGATCTTGGTTCCCGCTCCGATGCGCGTGCTGCCAAACTTGGCGCGGTCCACGCAGGTGTTTGCGCCAATTTCAACATCGTCATCTAACACCACATTGCCAGTGTGCGTGATGCGCGTCAAACTTTTTCCATCCGCAGCGGGGCGATATCCAAATCCGTCGCCGCCAATTACAGCCGAGGCGTGAATGATCACGCGCGCGCCAAGCACGCAGCGCTCATCAATAAAAGCGTTACTGTGAATTACACAGTGCTCGCCCAAAGTCACGTTGGCCGCAATGCGAGCGCCAGCATGCAGCACGCAACCATTTCCAATGCGTGAACCCGCGCCCACGCTCACCAACGGACCAACGCGCGCGTCTTTGCCAATGATTGCGCTGGGGTCAATCACCGCCGATGCGTGGGCACCCAAAGCCACAAGCGTGGTCGGCGGGGCGAAGGCTTCAAGCACCTTGGCCACCGCAAGATCGGCGTTGTCAACGCGAATCAAAGCGCGCGCTTGCGTATGGACATTGTGCGCGGAGGTGGGGCTGTGACTGGAATGTGTTGGCTGAATTGAAAGTTGCGCCTTCACATTGCTTGCCACAATGGCAATACGCGCGCGGCTGTTGGCCCACAATTTTGCGTGCGCGTCGCTGTTGATAAAGGTGGCTTCATGTTCGGTGGCGTCCGTCAGCGAATTCAAGCCCGTGAATGCAATGTCGCTAGGACCCTCAAGGGCGCCGCCAAGCAACGCTGAAAGTTGTGAACTTGTGTTGGGTTTCAAAGTGAATTCCTAATGAACACTCCGGTGGCGTTGAGAGGGGTATGGCTGAGTCACTTACCTTGTCTCTTGGAAAAATTCTCGTTCATTTGCTTTATCACAACATCGCTGATGTCAATAGCGGGATTGATCCACAACATGCGCCGGCCAGAAATTTGAGTCATGACTGGGCGCGTGTCCTTGGGATCGAATGGTGGCGTGGCATCGTCAAGAAAGATCGCGTCAATTTGTTGCGCCTTACAAATGTCGCCCAGCGAGGACTTGATGGCTTGATAGGTGTTTTTGAGAAGGAGGTTTTTTTCCATCTCGAACTTGCGCCGCGAGAATTCGTCAAATGCCTTCATGTTCCCAACGGCCTCTTGAATTTTTTTGGTGGTTTCAAAAAAGCCGGGGGAATCCGCCTTGAAATTCTCCAATTCGGCTTGCAGCGACTGGGCAATTTGTCCCAGTTTTTCATTCTTGGCGTTCAATTCCTTGGCGGTTTCCTCCAATCGCTTTTCGCCCGCTTTGTGCTCGTCAAGTCCGCTGTACAGGCGCTCAAGATCCAGGGTGGCAATGGTGGTGGGCTTTTCAAACGAGTTGAAAGCCCATAAAGAAATGGAGGCCAGTGCTATGAACAATATGATGGGTAGGGTAGAGAAGCGACGCATATGAATTCTCCAAATATGGGGTTGTGATTCGAGTGAACGTGAATCAAGATAAAGTGTGAAGTATGAATCAGCCAATCAAGACATGAAATACAAATCCAAGATTATTTTTTCGCCGGACCAACAGAGGCTGGTGCGGCGGCGTGGGCGTTGTTCATGCGCACAATTAACTTGTCACTGACATCGGTGGAGGGGCTGGCAAAAATAATGTGACGCCGCCCGATTTGCTCCAGGACTTGCTGCGCAAGCGGCACCTTTATTTCGCGGCTAGTGACAATATCGTTTGTTCCGTCATTCACAATGATGTAATCCAAACCCTCGCTTTCGGCCAGCTTGGCGCCTTCTTCCCGCAAATTGCGATAAATACTTTGCCACATCAAACTATTTTCCAAATCAAGTTCGCTGCCCTTGAGCCCGGCCCATTGTTCAAGCGTCAGTTGTTCAAGCACAATTTGCTCGGTAATTCGTTGTTGTTCCGCGGCGTCTGTAGCGCTCGATGCTTGCTTAATCTCGGCTTCCAGTTTTTTCTTGCGGCTGTCGGCCTCATCGCGCATTTGATTTTGCAGCGCGGTGAGTTGCACTTCCCAATCTGCCTTTTCCTGAAGTTTGTCCAGCACTTTGGCCAAGTTAATACTGCCAATACGACTGGCTTGAGCGGGCGCAACTGGACGGCTTACGCCCCAGGCGAATGAGCCCAAGCCAAAGGCGACAAGCGAAGCGATAACAAGGGTTTGTATGTGTATTTTATTCATAGGAATCCTTTTCAGATAGAACAATAGTGTAAGAGCCACGCTGAAAGTTTGCCCAATGCTGGGCGGCGCACATTAAAAGGGTAATTCGGCGTTAAACGAGAAAACTTGGGTTTCGTCCGTGTCTTGTTTCATTATGGGAATCGCAAAATCCAGGGCGATGGGAGCGGGGCCAAGTGCTCCAATGTACAAACGCAATCCCACTCCCACGCTGACACGATATTGTTCAAACCCAATTGGATTTGGAATATCTCCCTCGTAGCTATTGCCGGTGACGGTTCCAGAATCTAGGAAGGCAACGCCGGTAATGACATCTTGAAAGATGGGCGTTTCATATTGCGCGCCAGCGAAGAACATGAACTGACCACCGATATTTGTCGCAGGCGCGCCATTGCTTGGACCTTGAGGTGTTGGCGGATAGGAGTTGGGATATCCCTCCAGCTGATAGGTCACGGGACTGATGGTGCGGAACGCGAAGCCACGCATGGAGCGGCCGCCTAAGTAGAAGCGCTCAAACACGGGGGCATTATCGCTGCTGATGTAGCCCACTTGGGAATTCAAACGCAGCGTGGTCTTGCGGCCCAGAAAGTCCTCGTCCAGCGTGAGAAAGGTGGTGTAACTGCCGCGCAACATTGGAAAGCTGTAGGCGCCCGCATACATGCTGGCGGTGACTTCCGCAAGCGAACCAGAGCCCGGACGCGATTTACTGTCAATGGTGTTGCGTGAAATGGAAGTGGAAAGCACGCCAAATTGACTTGGTCCTGCCTGGTCATTCACAACCACCAATGGAGTTCCAGTTTGAAATTGCGTCAGCGTTACATTTTCTAAACGCACGTTGGTTCCAAAGGTCCAGAAGTCCCCAAGGCGCCGACCAGTTCCAAAGGACAAGGTTGTTCGTTCCTCCGTCCATTGGGGATATACGCGATTGCGATAGGACAAGCTTGTGCTGCCCGACCAATCAGTTTCGAAAAGATGTGGTTCACCAAGCGAAATGGAATAGGTGCTCACATCAATACCAGGTTGAATGGCAATAGTGAATGATTGACCAGCGCCGCGGAAGGCGCGGCCGGCCGTGAATTCACTGAAGGATGTCGGCACATCGGCGATATCAAAGTTGTATTGACTCAAGGATATTTCACCACCAAATCCTTGATCAGTGCCGATGGCCAAACCAAAGTTCACGCTGCCCGTGTTCTTCTCCTTGATTTCCACTAGCACATCGCGCGTTCCAGGGTTGTCCGGATCTTCCGCTTGTGGAGTGACGCGAATGTCGTTGAACAAGTTGGTGGACTTCAAGCGGATTTGCGTGAGCTCAATTTCGCGGCCGTCCATGGGACGACCAGGTTGAAAGCGAACCATGCGGCGAATAATTTTATCGCGCGTTATGAAATTGCCTTGAATTTGAACTAATCCAGTTTCAAAGCGCTCGCCTTCGGTGACATTGACCAACATGTCCACTTCGGCCTCCTCACCAGAGCGAACATAGGTGGATGTCACCTTGGCGTCGATATAGCCCATGACAAAATAAGAAGTCTGAATGCTCTTTATGCTTGCGTCTATGCCTTTCTTTTGAAAGGCGTCGCCAGGACGAATGATCATCAGTGAGCGTAATTGTTCAGATGAAAATATTTTGAGTTGCCCATCAGAGCCGGCGCCCTCGACACGCACCGAGCGCAGGCGATATTCGCGGCCCTCGTCAATCACAAACACAACCTTTGCCTCTTTTTGATCCGAGCTCAACTCAACGCGCCTGTCTACGCGCACGTCGACAAAACCATGATCCTTGTAAAATTTATCCAGCGTGGCCACATCGTCCACCAATGCTTCCTCATCCAAGTTGCCTTTGCGAAAAATAAATATCCAAGGCTTGGTCTTGATTTCAGCGGAAAGTTGCTTGGCAGGAAACGCGCGGTTGCCCACAAATTCCACCTCTTGAATGCGCACGCGCGGGCCTTCCACAATGCGAAAGATTAAAATTCCGGATTCTTTCAGCCGCGACTCATCCACCGTGATCTCCACCAAGTAATGCCCCTTGTTGCGGTACAAATCCTTCATTTTCAGAATACTTTGCTCCAGCAAAAAGTCGTCGCGCGGACCGCCTGGATACAGCGGAATTACCGCGCGTAATTCCTGATCGCTCACGGCCTTGTTGCCCAAGGTTTGAATATCAAGCACCAAACTTTGTTCGATTAATGTGTAAATGACCTCCACCGTGCCGTCGGGTAGCAGCGAAGCTTCCGCCGTGACCGTTTCAAAGTGTCCCAGGCGGTACAGGCTTGCCACATCGGCGCGAACCGCCAGCGATTCATAGGGCTCGCCCGCGCCAATGCGTAGATTATTTTTCACTTCTTGCTCGCTGATTCGCCCCAGGCCCTTAATGGTCACCAACGAGATGGGTCGATCGGCGAAAGTTTGGTCCTCAATATCGCCCGCGCGCGTCGTCGGCGCGGTCAATGCGATCATGATGAACATCATGGGCACAATAAAATTGAATCGCCATGTTTTCGGGCGACAACCCGAGCAACAGCGTTGGCGGACGGGCCTTTGCATTTCTGCTTGGCAGGATAACCATGCTCAAGAAGAGGCGCATTCACCGAAACAAAGTTGAGCGCCCAGAAAATATCCTAGAACCATCGCCTTCACGCCATCAAAGTAGGTTGCTAGGCTTGAAGTTGTCATGGCTATCCGACTTGAAGAATTGGCTCAAAAGATTGGCGCCACCCTGCACGGAGACGGGGCAATAGAGGTGCATTCATGCGCCCCGATCGACCGCGCCCAGGCGGGTGAAGTTAGTTTTTTGGCGAACAAAAAATACACCGCCCATTTGACCACCACCAACGCCTCCGCCGTTATCGTTGCCAGTGGCACAACCGTCAAGACGGGGGTGGCTGCATTAGAAGCGGTCGATCCATACTTCGCGTTTCGTCAAGCCATGGTCGTGCTTCATGGATTTCGAAAACATCCGGCGCCCATGCTTGCGTCGCCAAAAAAGAATTCCATTTCAGAACGCGCCGTTATTCATGTCACAGCGCGTATGGGTGAAGATTGTGCGGTGCATGCTGGAGCGGTCATTGAGGACGGCGCGACACTGGGCGCGCGCTGCGTGATTTATCCCAACGCCTATGTTGGCCAAGGCGTGCGCATGGGTGATGATTGTGTTGTCTACCCTGGCGCGTGTATTTATGACGGATGCGTGATTGGCAACCGCGTTCACTTGCACGCCAACGCCGTAATTGGCAGCGACGGATTTGGCTACGCCACCCACCAGGGTCGCCATGAAAAAATTCCGCAGTCCGGCATTGTGGTCATTGAGGACGATGTTGAAATTGGATCATGCTGTGTGATCGAGCGCGCCGCGATGCAGGAGACGCGCATTGGAGCGGGAACCAAGTTCGCGGATTTAATTTCCATTGGCCATGGAACGCGCATTGGCAAGCATTGTTTGCTGGTGAGTCTGGTTGGTATTAGCGGCAGCGTGAACATGGGAAATTATGTCGTGCTGGGCGGGCAAGCTGGAGTCACCGGACATCTTTCCATTGGCGATGGCGTTCAGGTGGCGGGCAAGGCCGCCGTTGTGAGCGATATTCCCGAGGGTATGCGCGTGGCTGGCGTGCCCGCCATTGAAAGCGAGGCGGCGCTGCGAAATCATCTGGTCTTTCGCGACTTGTACGGCATGTCGCGCAAATTAAAATCGCTGGAACGCGAGGTCGCCAAACTGCAAGCCGCCCAAGGTGGTACGGACACCTCGAGTTAATCCCATGTGGTCAATTCACTCATGAACACATAATTTATTTGCACATTCAACCTAGGAAACAACATGACAACAGCCACACTTTTGGAAACCCCGTTCCACGCCATGCACTTGCAGCACCACGCCAAAATGACGGACTTCGCCGGTTGGGACATGCCGCTGCACTTTGGATCCATTTTGGATGAGCATCGTTGGACACGCACTTCCGCCGGCTTCTTCGATGTCAGCCACATGGGTCGGATTAAATTCACTGGTCGACATGCCAGACGATTTCTGGATCACATTTGCACGCGCGGAATTCTTGGCATGACCAAAGGCTCGGTGCGCTACGGCTTGGTGTTGAATCAGCAGGGTGGTTGCCGCGACGACATCCTGGTGTATTGCTTGGATGAGGACGAATATCTCATGGTGTGCAACGCGTCCAACCGCCTGAAATTGTTGCAGCATTTCGCGGACAACAAAGGCGATATGGTATTTAAAATGGATGATCAAACCGCGTCCACCGCCATGGTTGCGCTGCAAGGACCCAAGGTCATGGACTTAGTCAGCACCATGAGCCGCGAAATTCCGACGCTGAAGCGCTACCGCTTTGTAGAAAAAAGTTTAATGGTGGTCAAGTTGCTCGTCAGCCGCACCGGCTATACCGGTGAGGATGGCGTGGAAATTATTTTGGGTGCGGGCATGGCCAAGTTGGCGTTAAGCATGTTGCTCAAGGACATGGGCGCCGCGACAAGCGTGATCAAGCCATGCGGTTTGGGCGCGCGCGACACATTGCGCATGGAGGCTGGCATGCCACTGTATGGACATGAGATTGACGAGAAAGTTGATCCCTTGACGGCGGGACTTGATTTTGCGGTGAAGATGGACAAGGGCGCTGGCGATGAGCGCGAGGGGCGCTTTATTGGACAAGACGCGTTGGAGAAGATCGCCAAAGCGGGCTTGAAGCAAAAGTTGGTTGGATTGAAGTTGCAGGGTCGCCGCAGCGCGCGTCAAGGAATGCCCGTGATTGCCAGCACCGCGGGCGGCGACAAAGTTGTTGGACGCGTCACCAGCGGGTGCCTCAGTCCAACGCTTGATATGCCCATTGCCATGGCCATTGTGGATATGGATATTGCCCAGACCATGCCCGCGTTGATGGTGGATCTTGGGCGCGAGCGCGCCGAGGCAGCCGTGTATCAATTACCATTTTACAACCCGACGAAGCCGGGCAAATCAGCGACATGATCATTGTTGTGTGGAGCGCGCAAGCGTGGCGGCGCACTATGTTGAAGTGGGGCTAGTTCACCGTGGAATTGTGACAATGGGTTGAGTGCCATGTGGCACCACGGAGCATTCAGCGGCCAGTCTTGCGATCTTTGACATTCGAATCTTTGTTGGTACGCTGATGTGAACTTGTCACTTTAGAAGATTTACCGGCTTGGGTCGCGTTGGGCCCAATTAATTCGTCAGCGAAAAAACGCAGCGGCTTGTCGTCCATCATGCGCGTGTACAGTTTTTTTAGAGCATCAACCTCGATTTGACGCACGCGCTCGCGGGTCAATCCCACTTGGTCGCCAACTTGTTTCAATGTCAGTGGTTCTTGACCCTCCAGACCAAATCGCAGGCGCAGCACATGCGCGTCGCGGTGGTCAATCGAGTCAAGCAGTTTCACAATCACCGAGAAATCCTCGCGCGAACTAATTTTTTCCTCGGGGCCGGAATTGCGCGTGTCGGTGAAAAGGTCGCTGAAATTCAGTTCATCACCATTCGTGGCTGGTGGCGATTGATTGGGTGAGTTGTGGGCGGTGATCGCCTTTTTAACAATCTGGAGTTTGCGCACTGTAATGCCCATGACTTTGGACAGTTCTAAAATAGTTGGGGGGCGCAAGTTGGCAGCCTCGAACTTGCGAGTTTCAACTTTCCAGCGAGCGATCAATTCCACCATATAGGCGGGAATGTGAATGGCTTGTTGTGAGTTGATCAGCGTTCGCTTAATGGCTTGCTTGATCCACCAACTAGCGTAGGTGCTAAAGCGCGCGCCTTGCGCGGGATCAAATCCCTGGGCGGCGCGGATTAAACCCATATTGCCTTCCTCCACCAAATCGGCAAGCGCAAGCCCGCGGTGCGCATAATGTTTTGAAATGGCAATGACTAATCTCAGATTGGACTTAATGATCAACTCAATCGCATCGCTTCTGGCTTTGCTTTGTTGCGGATCGCATTCATCGCAATTGTTGACAATTTTCCAACCCAGAATCTTTTCAGATTCGGGAGTTAATAGCGGTGTTGCGCTAATTTGACGCATGTACGTCTGTAAATCAGATGTTGCAAAGACTTTCGCCATACCTTCGTTTCGACAGGGACTCCCAACCAACCAAGATGAACATCATAGTTACCCCACCTCTAAAAACATTACCCAATTTAAAGAAATTTCAAAAGTTGTTTGATCAGACGAATGCCTCCGCAAATTTAAATATTGTGTGAGTTATCATGCGTGATGTGTCCAGTTCAAATGATCTAACCCCTTTTTTAAAGAATTGGCGATGGCAATTGGGGGTCTTTGGGGCTAGAACGCTATCTGGCCATGACGGAAGACTATTAATACAGGTGAGGTTGGAGCTTGGAATTATTCAAATGGAGGCCGATGGCAGGCCCGATGGCATCGTTTCCGATGGATTTGCCACGGTGCTTGACCGAGTTCGATCGAACCTGGCCATGCCAGGGGACGCCGGTGACGGTGCGCGCCTTGGTGCGGATGACGCGTCGGATTTATGCGGCGAACTTTTACTTTTTCGACAGCGCTCCATGGCCTGCGCGGTGTTGGAATTGTGGTCAAGAGTTCGCCGCGACGCGCTGCACAATATTGAAATTCTAGATGTGTTGTGGACTCGCGGCGTCGACAACGCAGAGCGCGCGCGCCACGAATTGTTGCGCGCCAACGAAATTCAAATGCAAACGCGCGCCGAGGTGGCCATGGCCATCGTGGCGGGGAGGAAATCGGAGGCGGGAATTGTCATTGACCGAGGCTTGGATGCGCTAAAAAAATCTTTTGGGCGCGCAGGATTGCAAGAACAATTTGAACGCTCTATTGAAGCGCAGTCCTTGCGCGGCTTGCGCGAGTCACTCACGCTGAAATTGCCAGCAAGCCAACGCCTTGAACTTGAGCAGCGAATGTTGGTCGCCATTGGCGCGGAGAATTTTGAATTGGCGGCCATTCTTCGCGATGAGTTGCGACAGATGGGGCCAACCCAATGATGTGGGCGCACTTCATGGGCGCCAGTTGTTTCGCCTTGTTTGGCTTGCTGTGCGTTGTGATTACGCCATTGGGTTTGCCTGGAACATGGTTCATGATTGCAATGGCGGGGGCTGTTGACGCGCTGGTGATGTGGATATGGCCCACGCAGCCTGTGCCCTTTGGAGCTTTGGCCTTGGTCATAGCGGTTCTTGCGGGAACTGCGGGCGAAGCCCTGGAATTTGTGGCGGGCGCGTTGGGTGCAAAGGCGGGTGGCGCATCGCGCAAAGGTGCGGTGGGCAGCATGATTGGAAGCATCATTGGCCTTGTGGCGGGAACAATTTTTATTCCAATTCCACTGGCGGGCTCCGCCATTGGCGCCGTCGCGGGCGCGGTGGGTGGCGCCATTATTGGCGAGCAAATACATGGGCGCGAAATAAGCGATTCAATCAAGCCGGCCGCGGGTGCGGCCATTGGAAGAATTCTTGGAGCGCTTTCCAAAGCGCCCTTCGCTTTGATTGCCTGGTGCGTGTTGACCTTGGACGCGTTCACTTAATCAATGCGCAATCATCAACGCGCGTCAGCTGATCACCTTGCAAGATCACGCACAGTGTCGGGGTGTCTTGAAAGCGTAAAATAAATTTTCGCCAACCAAGCGCCACATGTGGTTTGGTCCATGGCGCGTGCTTCTCGGGCAAGCGTGCCGCGGCTGTGAAGTCTTGCGCATGCTCTTGCATATGCACGGGTACGCGCTCTTGCTCTTGCACTGGCAACTCGTGTGCCCAACCCTGCGCAATGGGCTCCACCATTCCACGGTTTCCATCCAATTCGCGTGGGCTATTCAGCCTCAAGTACAAGCCGCGATGTTTGGACAGTGCCTCGACCACCATGTGGTCATGGACGGCCATCGTGGTGAGCAACCGCGGACAGCGCCAACACAATGTATTGCGTTCATCAGGTTTCACAACCGCGCAGTTGGCCAAAAGCCAGTCAAAATGATGGCGTCCATCGGTGGTTGTGTGTCGAAGAATGGCGGTTTGCAGGGGGCTCATTGATTGAAACGCTTTCGCAGAGAAGACATTATCATCTCTAAGCCATGACTTACTTCACCAAAATTATCGTCGCGTCGCTGCTTGCCACAACCTGCTTGGTCGGTTGCAGCGCAACCCCGCCCATTGAAAGCACAACCAACGAGGCGCAGCACTTCATTGATTTTGATCAGTGTCAACAAGCCGCCGATTTGATTCGTCCAGTGGTTCAAAAGTGGCCTGGTGAATGGAAGGCGCAATTTATTTTGGGCAAGGCGGAGTTGTGCCTGAACAATTTGTCCGAGGCGCGCCACGCGCTTGAAGCCGCCAACGCGCGCAATCCCAGCAACATGGAAGTAGTCTTTGCGTTGGCCGATTGCATGCAGAAACAAAAGGATATTCCAGAGTTGTATTTGCTGCTTCGCAACGCAGGCGCCGAATTTCGCAGCGCCGAGGCTTATGTGAAACTGGCGGAAATTGCCGAGAGCGTTGGTGACATGGATTCTCAGAAGACCGCCCTCTTGGCCGCCATTGAAATGGACGAGGGCTACGGCATGAAGCGCATTATCAGTCCATATCTTCAAATGGCCGCGTTACAGAACAAACTTGGCGATCAAGCCGATGCGTTGCGTAGATTGCGCCAAGCCTATGGCGTGAACCCAAATGATCCGCGCGTTCAAGCCGAGCTTGAATCTCGCGGTCAAGTTCTTGGGCCAACGCTGGCTCTGCCTGGTGGAATTTAATTTCGTCCGCCATGAGCCGCCGCAACACACGCAACGCGGGTGACGCGGATCGTTTATTAAGCCAATTTACTGCGCTTGGTGATGTGGTTCGCTTGCGCATGTTGCAACTTCTTGCCGATGAGGAATTCAGCGTTGGTGAATTGGCGCGCATTGTGCAAGTCCCGCAAAGCACCGCCAGTCGCCATTTAAAACCCTTGCTTGATGGTGGTTGGATCGCCCGCCGCAGTGACGGTACCGCGGGTTTGTATCGCATGGCTAGCGCCACTCTGGCGCCGGATTCCAAGGCGTTGTGGGAAGTGGCGCGCCAAAGTATTCAAACGCATCCAGAGGTGGCGCAGGATCGCCAACGAATGGCCAGCGTGATTGCCTCGCGCCGCGAGGATAGCGAGGGGTTTTTTGGCCGCGTGGGTGGTGAGTGGAGCGATGTTCGTCAAAAACTTTTTGGAACGCATGTCACCAATGCTGCGCTGCTTGATCTGTTGGATCCACACATTGTGGTGGCGGATTTGGGTTGCGGAACCGGCGAGGCCAGCGAGGCGCTTTCGGGTTTGGTGCGCAAAGTCATCGCGGTGGACCGGGAAAAATCCATGTTGGACGCCGCACAAAAGCGTCTTGCGCGTGTCAAGCATGTGGAGTTTCGCCGCGGAACCATGGAGGCTTTGCCGCTTAAAAATCGCGAAGTACATTTGGCGGTCGTCATGCTTGTGTTGCACCATGTTCAAGATATTCATTCGGTGCTGCGTGAGGTGGCGCGTGTGCTGAAAGCCAACGGGCGCATGTTCATTGTTGACATGGTGGCGCATGATCGGCGCGCGTACGCCGCAAGCATGGGTCATGTGCATTTGGGTTTTTCCGCCGACACCATTCGGCGCGCGGCGAAAGCGGCGGGCTTTGAATTACTGCGCTACAGATTGCTTGCCAGCGATCCCGTTGCCACGGGTCCGGGCTTGTTTACCGCGCTGCTTGGCCGCAGATCTCATTGATATTCACGCACAATACATTGGGTAAAATTGAAAACGTTGCATCGCAGCGTTTGCGCTCGCGGCATGGCCGTTTGTGTCAAATCAATCAACATTCAAACATATACGCGCCCTATTGGCGGTGTTCGCCAGGACGCATCACTTTGAATCAGGCTTGGTGATTGGCGCAGAGTCTGGCGTCGATTTTTTGTCGGCGCTTGGTTTCAGGGCGGCAATAGCGCTGTCAAGTTTGGCCAGCGTTTCAATGGGATTTTGCTGAGCCTTCAGCGCCTCCGCGGGCGTTGCCACTTGCACCAATCGGCTTCCAATAAAAACACGCACTGGTTCGGCGGGCAATATCGCGCCACTGATGACGCACACTTTCAGCGGATACTTTGGACCTTGATCGGCCACGATTGCCTTGTCTACTTGAGCCAACCACTTGGCTGGATCGCGTCGCACTCGGCGCGCGCATTGGCCGCAGCAAAGACGTACCAACCTATTTCCAACAATCATATTTTCATCCGTGCCCGCGGTGGAGCTCGTGGGATTGCTCAGTGACTCGTCGGGCATCACTACGCAAGTGATCGCTGGATACAGCGGCAATTGCTCTTTCACCATTTGCTCGTTGGCGGCCTTGAGATATTTGGAGCGATCGGTTTCAAAGGTGGCGGCGCATTGTGCGCTTTCAAATCGAATCTCGCGCCCATTCACTGCGAGGTCTTTTGCGTCATTGATTCTTTGGATCACTGGAGTCGCGCCCAGCGGTTTGAGGCACACTGGACAGGTGGAGAGAGTCCACGCGCATCCAACCATGTCGGAGGAAGTGCGCGCGTGCTGTGCTGGCGCAAGAGCCAGGTGAAAGGCGCACAAGGCAAGCAATACAAGTGAGTTCAGGTTCATAAACGCAGCATAGGTTGCTTGTGGCGTGCGGGTATTTTTTATCCATCATGCGCGCAAGACAAGTCGGGTGTATTGACATACAAAAGAAAAAGCCGCGGATGGAAATCTCCGCGGCTTCAAGGTTTTGGTTCATGCCAGCAGTGAATTACTTCTGATCCTTCACTTCAAACTCGGCGTCAATCACATCACCCTTGTCACCGGCTGGTTTGGAGCCATCCGCTCCTTCGCCTGGTTTTTGACTAGCCGAAGTGGCTTCGTACACGGCTTTACCAAGTTCCATGGAGGCGTCGTTCAAATTCTTCATGGCCGCTTGAATGGATGCCTTGTCCTCGCCCTTGAGTTTGTCCTCAAGGTTCGACAACGCGCTCTCCACCTTGCCACGGCTTTCCTGTGAAATCTTGCCGCCGTGCTCCTCCAAACTTTTCTTGGTGGAGTACGCCAACGCCTCGCCCTGATTGCGCAGGTCGATCAACTCGCGGCGGGTCTTGTCGGCAGCCGCATTTTGCTCCGCCTCTTGACGCATGCGCGCCACTTCTTCCTTGCTCAAACCACTTGAGCCAGTGATGCGGATTTCCTTCTTGGTGCTGGTGGCCTTGTCGGTGGCGGAAACATTCAAGATTCCGTTGGCGTCAATGGCAAACTCAACCTCAATCTGTGGCAATCCACGCGGCGCCGAACCAATTCCCGTCAAATCAAATCGACCCAGGCTGCGGTTATCCGCGGCGAACTCGCGCTCTCCCTGCATCACATGAATAGTGACGCTGGTTTGATTGTCCGCGGCCGTTGAGAAGGTTTCCTTTTTGCTGGTCGGAATGGTGGTGTTGCTTTGGATCAACTTGGTCATGACTCCACCCAGCGTTTCCACGCCCAGTGAAAGTGGGGTGACATCAAGCAGAAGAACATCCTTCACATCACCTTGCAACACCGCGCCTTGAATGGCTGCGCCAATGGCAACCACCTCGTCGGGATTGATGCTGCGATCAAGTTCTTGCGTTTGGAAAATATCCTTGGCAATGTCCTGCACCTTCGGAATGCGAATGGATCCACCCACCATGACCACTTCTTGAATGTCCTTGGCGGTCAACTTGGCGTCGCGCAACGCTTGCTCGCATGGACCACGCAAGCGGTCGAACAAATCCTTGCACATGTCCTCAAAGCGTGAGCGCGTCACGGTCACTTGCAAATGGCGCGGGCCACTTTGATCCGCGGTGATAAATGGCAAATTCACAACGGTTTCCAGTTGATTGGACAACTCAATCTTGGCCTTTTCAGCGGCTTCCTTCAGGCGTTGCAAGGCCATGGCGTCCTTGCGCACATCAATGCCTTCCTTCTTGCGGAATTCTTCGGCGATGAAATCGATCAAGCGTTGATCAAAGTCGTCGCCACCCAGGTGGCCGTCGCCATTG